>JBGPLG010000211.1:0-2536 GCA_041486305.1 Gemmatimonadota bacterium | reverse complement strand
TTGAGGCCGGTGGGGTACCAGCCGAACGTAAGGCCCTGCGCCTTTGAGCGGCGGATCGCCTCGCCAATCCGGAAGTCCTGGCTGACATTGTAGAAGATCAGCTTGGTGCAGCCGGTGCCTCGCACCGCGTCGGTGAGCGCGTTGATGTACGCGATCGAGCCGGGCAAATCGTCGGGATGGTGCCACGGCTCGTTCACCAGCTCGATGAAGAGAATCGCCGGCTCGTCCTTGAGCGCCGTGCCGGTATACGGATTCACATGGTTGAGAATCTGGCGCAGGTAGTTCACCTGGGCCGCCCGCGCGCCCGGGTCGGTGCCCATCTTGCCCTTGCCGAAATGCCGGCCGAAACCCGGCGCGGTGGTGTCCGACAGCGCGTCGGGCCAGTTGGAGCCGTAGAGCTGGATCGGGCTGAACAGCATGTAGATCCCGCGCTCGCGGGCGCGGGCGATCAGATAGTCCTGCAGGTCCAGGTGGTCGTTCGCGATCAGGTTGCCGGCGCTGTCCGAGGCCTCCCAGTCGCCCCAGAACGTGAGTCGCAAGGCGTCCCAGCCCATCCGGGCGAATTGCGCCATGTCCTCATCTATCATCTTCTTGCGATCGGCATGGAGGTACCCGGCCGCCCGGTAATCGGAGGCGGTAGGCAGCACGTAGTTCGCGCCGAACAGCGTCACCTCCGTGCGGTTGTCCCGCCAGCGCACCACGCCGGTGCTGTCGAGGTAGACGGCCCGGCTGGCCATGGACGGCGACGCGGGGCGCTGGGCCTGGGTCGCGGCCACCAGAGCGCCAAGAGTGCCCGACAGCAGGGCGGCGATTCGAAGCATTGCGCGCATGGGGACTCCTTATCGCGCCGGCGGGATCGCCGCCGGCGCCTTGCCCCGCACCACCCGCACGTCGATCGTCCCCGGGCGCAGGCCCTCCGCCTCGGCGGTGAGGTGCAGCACGCCCGGCTGGCCGGCGCGCAGAATGGCGAGCGCGCGGCCGTTGAATGCGTGCCGTCGGTCGGATTGGTACGGGTCGCGGTCCTGGAGGTCGGCGTTGTCGAGGACCAGGATGGTGCCGCCGGTCACCGTGACGTGCACCAGGTTGCCGGCCGTGGGCACCACGGTTCCGGCCGAGTCCACGATCTCGATGGCCACCTGGGCCACGTCCCCGGGATCGGCGGTGACGGAGTCGCGGTCGGTCGTGAGGCGAAAGGCGGCGGGCGCGCCGGCGGTGCGGACGCTCGCCACACAGGCCCCCTCCCCGTTCCGGCGCCTCCCAAGGGCGCGCAGCTCGCCCGGCTCGTAGGGTACATCCCAGCTGAGATGCAGGTCGTTGGTCGTGGCGTTGACCACCGGGAGCGCGTAGCTGTTCCAGCCCCCGGAGGTTCCCTGGGCCGGGAACTCCAGCCGTTTCTCGCCCAGGGAACGCCCGTTCAGGAACAGCTCCACTCTGTTGCAGTTGGTGTACGCCAGCACCGGGATCACCTGTCCTTCCCGGCCAGGCCAGTTCCAGTGGGGCAGCAGGTGGAGCACCGGCCGGTTGGTCCAGAGGCTCTGGTACAGGTAGTAGGAGTCCTTGGGACGGCCGGTGATGTCCAGCGTGCCGGACCCGAAGCCCTTGAAGGGCCAGGTGCTCTCTCCCAGGTAGTCCACGCCGGTCCACATGAAATTGCCCGCGAAGTAGTCGTGCATCTCGACCCACTTCCACAGCCGCTCCGCCGCCGTCATCCCGCTGATGTAGTTGGCGCGGGCCACCGTCGGGTCGGGGCCCAGGGAGTAGCGTTCGTCGAAGCTCTGGAACAGGGTGCCGCTCTCGGTGCCGATCATCTTCCACTCGGGATGGTCGTGCCGGTCCTGGTCCGCGAAGGTCTCCCTGCGCTCGTGCCAGCGGTCCACGTAGTTGTAGCCCACGATGTCCAGCGCGTTCAGGAACGCGAGCGTGGCGGGGTGGCCGTCGGCGACGATGTTGTCGTTCCCGGTGGTCACCGGCCGGGTCGGGTCTTCTCGGTGAAAGATGTCGATCAGGCGGCGCAGCACCTGGGCCCCATCCGCCATGCTCTGCTCGCCGATCTCGTTGCCCGCGCTCCACAGCACGATCGAGGGGTGGTTGCGGTCCCGGTGCACGAAGTCTACGACGTCCCGCTCGGACCACTCGGTGAAATACTTGTGGTATCCCTCGGGTACCTTGCCCTGGGTCCACTCATCGAACGCCTCCGCCATCACCAGGAAGCCCAGGCGGTCGCACAGATCGAGGAACTCCGTCGCGGGCGGGTTATGGGAGGTGCGGATGGCGTTCACGCCCATCGCCTTGAGCAGCTCGAGGCGGCGTTGCCAGACCCGTTCCGGCACCGCCGCGCCGAGTCCGCCCGCGTCGTGGTGCAGGTTGACGCCGCGCATCTTGACCCGCCGGCCGTTCAGCAGGAAGCCGCGGTCCTTGTCGTACGAAATCGTGCGGATGCCGAATGTCGTGCCGACCACATCGGCGGCGCGCGCACCCTCCAGCACCTCCGAGCGGAGCGAGTACCGGTATGGCGTCTCGATCGACCAGAGCTGCG
>JBGPLG010000210.1:0-2577 GCA_041486305.1 Gemmatimonadota bacterium | reverse complement strand
GGCCGGGTCGTCGGCCCGGTGAGGGCCTCCGCAACCGCCAGCACCTTGCCGGGAATCTCGGCCCGCCTGGAGGCTAAGTCCTTGGCCACGGTAAATTCGATGGGTGCGTACTCGATGCCGCGGAGCTCGCCGAGTACTTTCGCGAAGTCGCCCGGCCAACCCCCGGGTTGGCCCCCGAAGATGATCTGCAGCGCGTCCCGTTGCTCCGGGCGTGCCATTGCGGGATAGTGGTCACATGTCCTCCAGTGGGAGGCGGCCTAATGCAAAGTTAAACCGCCGGCTCCGCCGCCTGACCGCTGAGTTAGGGCGACCAACCACACCTAGTGTGGTCGAAGGTTCAGGGCCGTTGGGTGCTTGGGTTGGTAAAGCCCGATCTGGCCACCGCTTGGCAGCGCAACCCGGGTAATCGTACCCCACCTGGCTTCTAGCGGCGGCTCGAATGGTACCTTCCTCGCATTGAGGGAGGCCAGAACGGCCGTCAGGTCCGAGCACATGAGAAAGAGCTCGTGATGCCGTTCGTCCTCCGCCGGATGGAACGCGGCCTCGGCCGGGGGCAAGGCGAAAATGAGCCAACCCTGGCCAGCGTCGATGGCCGGGAATTGGAGCACATCCCGGAAGAAGGCGCGATCAGCCTCGGCATCCGTGGTGTAGATAATCACATGGGCGCCGTTAATCATGGTACCTCCCGGCACGCAGGCTGAGCCCGGGAGATGGGTCCTTGGCCGGCCGCGGCTGTCTGCGGTTGCAGCTGACTCTGGTTCGATACCGACGGCTGCCATCTGACGAACGTGCCCCGCGCGGAGGTGCCGCGTGACTCATTCAGGCGGTGGCCAGCAGCGGTAGGGGTAATAGTCGAACTCCAGTGGCTGTTTAAGACCGGCCTCCAATGCGATCAGATCCGCTCGACCATCGGGCACGCCGTTTTGCCCAGTTCCGTCGGGATTGATCGTGGCTGTCACCGTCTTGGTAATGAGCTTCTTCGCCTTTGTCCGCAAGACTTGCCGTCCGTCGGTCGAGATGCTGAAACGAGCGAAGACGGCATTCCCCTCGCCGATGATCTTGAAAATGGTGCCGAGCAAGCCGGAGAGAGGCCGGCCGGAGATTCCTTCAATATCATCGAGCACCATCATATCGCTGAACACCAGGAACCGAAATGTCATCACCTGATGATTGGTGGCCTTTAGCTTCGGGACCGAAAGGGTATCCTCGAAGGAGAACTTGCGGAGCCCAACAGGCCGATCGGGCCACTCGAGTCTCACATTCGCGGCGATCAACGGTGCCGGCCCCTGCTTGATCCTCTTGACAATGCCGTTCGGGGGCCCATACGTCACTTCAATACTCTGATGGTACTCGAACGCCAGACGCCGGCCGATGGGGGCCTTGTCTCCTTCCCCCGCGCCGAGGCCGGCGGCATTCAGGAACTCCCACCAGAGGGCGTCATACGGGATGAACAGCGTGCCGCCCTTGGGCCGCTGCTCCAGAGCGCGCTCGATCAGGCGCTGGAATACCGTGGATTGGAACCGCACTGAATTGGTCGTGGCGAGAAGCGAGTAGGGACCGCCAGGCGCGAGTAGCGCCTCACGCATGGCCTCGCCGAGCGCTTGCCGTGTGATCGTGTCGCCGGGACACGCTTGTGCAGCAGTTAGTTCGGGACGGGTACCAAGGAGCACGATGGCCGCAAACGATGGCCAGTGCCAGAGGAAGCAAGCGCGCGCCTGGGTACTGTCGGTTCTCACCCCACATCAGCCGGCATGCCATCATGCTGGGCGCCGTTCGGAGTCGTTCATAGCCTCTCCGCAGACCTCGTCGGGCTGGAGCCTAACGCCCACGCACCCCGGCGGCCTCACGATTGTGACGCCGGTGGCGCGCTGGAACCCGTAGAGCTCGTCGGCGTCGCCGACGACGAAATACACCGACCAGATTCACGCCGGCCATTGCGGGCGGGCCACCCCAGCTGAAGCCTAAGCTGAAGCCGAGCTCTTGGGCCGCGAGGCGGGCGAAGCCGGGCAGTGCCGAGCAGCGATTTCAACCGCGTGACCGTGGCCATCCCGCCCGCGCCGAGCTCCCGCTCGGGGCGGTAGCGGTCAGATAGCGCCGCCGAAAGGCGGGCAAGGACGTCAGTCATACTCGCTGATGGAGTTTCGATTCCGGGATTCCCCCTTCCTTACTTAAGGGAAAGGGAGGGGGTTAGGTCAATGTGCAGCCCGCCTCCCCCAGCGGCTAGGGCCGCGGCCCCGCGGGCAAATTCGTGTGCTGAGTGGTGGGTGCTGAGGGCTAGGTGTTGAGCTTGGGTGTCATTGTTCTGCCGGGCTGTCTGACCGGTCTGCTGGCCCATCGGTCCATCCGCCGATCCGCCCAACCCAATTGAAGATCGCGTCCACGGATACTGGGCGCGAGGGTTGCGGTGGGTTTGTCGCTGAGTGTGCAACGAGAAAGACGGGGTGAGCTATAGCGGAGTGGCCCGCAGCGTCAGGTGGTAGTCGCTCGGACTCGGCCGCTGGGTCGAGAGCGGCACCGGGTCGAGCCGGACAAGCGTCAGGTTGAAGCTGCCCACCTCCACTTCGCGGGGATCGTCAG
>JBGPLG010000209.1:0-2665 GCA_041486305.1 Gemmatimonadota bacterium | reverse complement strand
GGCCGCCGCGCCCCGCAGCAGAAGCGCGATTCGTTAGGCAGCTCTCTTACGAGGTGTATGTGGCGGACGCTCAGGAGAGAGTCGCGCTTGGTCCGTCCGAATTCGGGCGATTGGACCGGCTACCTAGTGAGTGTCCGGTCTGCCTTCAGGCCATCAAGCCAATAACGCTCCTTGGACGCTTTGCTGGGAAGGCTGAGCGCGAACGAGCCGATGTCGCCTTCGTTTGTCCCCGGCCCGAGTGCCGTTCCATCTTTGTCGGATACTACAAAGTACAGGACTATTTTTCGCGCCAATGCACACTTTTGGTAGCCTTCCCTCATCGACACCGTGAAGTCCCGATTGGCGATCAAATTCGCAAGCTCTCCCCCGAATTCGCAAACATCTACATCGAGTCGACAGCAGCTGAGTCGCTCGGCTTGCTTGCCATCGCGGGTGTAGGATTCCGGAAAGCTTTGGAGTTCTTGGTCAAAGACTTTGCCTGCCACGTTGTTAGTACTGATGACGAAAAGAAAGCTGTTCGGGAGGCAGGGCTCGCAAAGGTCATTGCTACCCACATCGCAGACCCTCATGCACGTGCGGTTGCGAGCCGAGCGGCCTGGCTCGGGAATGACGAGACGCATTACGTCCGGATCTGGCAAGACAAGGGTATTTCAGATTTGAAGGAGCTGCTTCGCCTAACAGTCGTCTGGATAGAAAGCTACCTAGCGGGTGAGCGCTATCTTTCCGATATGCCGGGATAGCCTCAGCTGCCTAACCAGCGCTTGCTGCCGACGGCGCGGCCAGGTTCTGGCCGTCGGTGTTAGAATCCAGTGGCGCGCCGCAGCAGAAGCGCGATTCGTTAGGTGGTGCCACGTTCCGTCGAGCATGGTGATGCGGATGGGCTTCAAGGCGAAGAAAACCGAGCATAGCGGCGCCAAGAAGGGTCGTGGTGCCTTCTACGGCCCAAAGGCGGTCGCAAAGAAGATGAGCAGCCGACGGCGGCGCACCGACAGCAAGCGGGCTGCACGACTCCCCGCCGATGACGCGGCTCCTGCTCGTCGCGGCTCCACCTAACCAGCGCTTGCTGCTGTCGGTCCGCGGCGGCCGGCCGCCCGATGATTAGTTTACCTGGCGGGGCCGCCGCGCCCCGCAGCAGAAGCGCGCTTCGTTAGCCAGCCCAAGCAGGGTCACCACCACCGGACGCGTTCACCGGGCCCCCGCTAGGAGTCTATTGTCATGGACCCTCGCCGATTGCAAGCTCTACGAGTCGCACTCGTCGCGCTCGGGAGCGTGTCCATAGCGCTCGGCCCCTTGATGCTCCTTTGGCCGGCAGGGTGGCGGTGGGAACCTCACCACGTCCATTACGAGCAGATGATGGTCGGCATCTACTTCACGCTAGGTGTCTTCCTCCTCCTCGCTGCGCGAGAACCCCTCCGTCATGTCAGCCTCATCTGGTTTGCCGTCTGGTTGAGCATCGTGCACGGCAGTATCATGGCGGTTCAAGCGCTCGCGGGTTCACCGCATCGAGGACACCTCCTCGCCGATGTTCCCGCATTGTTCATCGCTGCCGCGGCTCTGGGCACCCTAGCACCGCGGCGAGCGGCTTCAGAACCGCCGGTCGGGAGCGGCTAACCCCTCCTTGGTCGGCGGCTGGCCGCCGAACGAGTAGCTTACTTGGCCGGGCCGCCGCGCCCCGCAGCAGAAGCGGCGCGTTAGGCCCGCTGCACAACCCGCTACCCCACAGTCACATTCCGGAGGCGCAGATGAAGAGAGTCACGGGAATCGGCGGCATCTTCTTCAAGGCCAGGGACCCTGCCGCCCTGGGTGCTTGGTACAAAAAGCACCTAGGCATTGACGTGCAGGCGTGGGGAGGCGCCGCGTTTCCCTGGACCGACGAAAGCGGCAACCCCATTGGGGGCACAACCGCATGGTCCGTGGGCAGCAGTGATGGCAACCAGTTCGCCCCGAGCACGGCGTCCTTCATGGTCAACTATCGAGTCGCGGACCTGCAAAGTCTCTTGCGTGCCCTGCGGAGCGAGGGCTGTACGGTGCTCGATAAGACCGACGATTCGGAGTACGGGAAGTTCGGCTGGGTAATGGACCCGGAGGGGAACAAGGTTGAACTCTGGCAGCCTCCAGAAGGGCAATGAGTCGAAAGGGCGACCGCCCCGCAAACCATACACACCGGCCGACCAAGGACGGGACCCACTGCTGGACGTCTAAGCGCCGTTCCTCCCACCATTCCTGGAGGCAGTAATCATGGTTGGCCTTTCCGCCCTGTGGATGCCGATCGTCGTGTCGGCGGTGTTCGTGTTCATCGCGCTTGTGATCATTCATGGGATGCTGGGCTGGCACAAGGGCGACATGACCGCCCTCCCCGGCGAGGCGAAGGTCATGGAAACGCTGCGCGGCCTGAACCTCCAGCCGGGGGACTATCGCTTCCCCTACTCCGACAGCGTGGATGAGATGAAGACGCCGGAGTTCGCCGAGAAGATGAAGCAGGGTCCGGTGGGCAACATGTCGATCCTGCCGAGCGGCGAAATCAACATGGGCAAGCTGTTCGGCCAATGGTTCGTCTATTCGCTCTTCATCGCCGTGCTCGCCGCATACATCACGGGCCGCACGCGCGGACTGGGCGCGCCGTACCTCGGAGTATTCCGCGTGAGTGGTGCCGTCACCTTCTGCT
>JBGPLG010000208.1:0-2800 GCA_041486305.1 Gemmatimonadota bacterium | reverse complement strand
GGGGAGGCGGTGCGGCGGCCGCTATGGCAACGGTTGGCACCCAACCATCCTTGAAGCCGCGGAACTGCAGGGCGTGCTCCCGGCCGAGCCGGAACTGATTGGCGGCGACGGGGTCGATTTCCCGGATTGCAAACTCCATGACCCAACTGGTTCCGAAGATGTCGCCCCGCGAGGCAGGGCGCCACGACATCTCGATCCGTGCATCGGCGAACTCGCCCGGCTGCAGGGTGAACTTCGAATCGAAGGTGTTGCCAGTGATCCACCCGATGCCGCGGACGCCGTTGGCGCTGGTGACCGCGTAGCGGTGACCCTGGTCGTCGGTGGAAATCCCTGAACCGCCGACGTAGCCGAGGATCAGGGGGTGGTTGGTTTTGTTCTTGAACCGCACCGTGGCCGACACGATGGTGTAGTAGCTCACCTTGCTCGTGCGGAAGTCGGTGACGGTGGCAACGAATGTGCCGACTTCGCTACAGGCGGCGTAGCCAGCGCACGGGCTTGGGGCCTGCGCAATCGCTGGCGAGATGCCGGTTGCGACGAGCACGGCGGCCGCTGCGGCGAAGAGGGACCGAGGGATTTTCATGGTGGCGACTCCGTTCATTTCGAGTACGTGGACGCCCAGGCGGCGTCCACCAAGTGAAGCGTAATGGAGACCCAGCCGATGGAATTGCCGGAGCGACCCATAAAGTCGTTGTCGTATTGGAAGGTGGCGGTCATGGCGTGTTGGGGGCCGCCGCCAATGTCCACCCTGGGGCCCCAGCCGAGCAGGAACACAGCGCCGCCCTTTGCGTCGGCCACCGGTCCGTACTTGGCCACCAGCGCCGTGCGATAGGCCTCATCGTTGACCGCGGGGAAGAGCCGCTGGATCTTGATGGCCCGCACCACTTCGTCCTTGTCGAAGAAGGCGACGACGCAGACGGTGCCCATCCTGGGCTTCGGCTTGCCGACGATGGACATACAGCCCATCTGATTGGCGGTCAAGATTCCGGCGTATCCGGCAAAGCCGCTCTGTCCCGGCGCCCGTCCGGTCTTCCCGAACAGGCGTTGTAGTGTGGCGTCGAGATCTCCCAGCTTGACGCCGATCCGGAAGCCGGCGACGTCGGCCGCGGCGAGGTCGAAGCTGCCGGCGGTTTCTGCCATGGGGGCTGCCCGTCCGCCGGCCACGGCGCCGGTGTAGGGAGACACCGTCGGGGTGAACAATACCGTGCCGTCCCGGTCCAGCAACCGTGCCCCCAGGATTTCGGCGCGGACCACCAACGCGCCGGTGACGGCGCCGGTCGGATCGCCTTTGCCGATCACCCGGAAACGGATCTCGTTGGTGACGTTGCGCCGCATGGCGTTGAGCCGGGCATCGAACTCTCGCGCCGGCTCCTTGGCCATCGGGATGGCCTGTGCGCTGGCGGCGTTGGCAAAGACCACCTGGTATTCCTTCCCGAAGGCCTGCAAAGGGACGTAATACCCGGGCTGGAACAGCGCGATGGGGAACTCCCCCTTGTCGTGGTCGTACTGCGAAATGTTGTCGCTGACTCGGAGGGTGAATTCCCGCGCGGGGTCGGCGCCGGCGAGCAGGGCCTCCAGCCGGGCCCGCTCGGCCTTCACGGCGTCGGGGCGGTCGAAGTTCGACGCCCGCCTCACCGCGTCGCTCCGCTCCGCCAGGGCGGCGAGGTCGAGCGGTTCCCCAGTGAGCTTGTGCCAGACCAGCGCGACGTGCATCGGATCGAAGTCGGCCTGTCGCACCGCTCCGGTGGCGCCGGTCGCGCCGAGCGCCAGCACCACTCCCGCCATCAGGCGTTTCCAGGTCAGCATGGCCGGCTCTCCGTTCACTTGTTGAAGCTCCGCTGTTTCTGCAGGGGGACCGTTTCGCCTCCGGGGAATCGGAGTTCGAGGCTGTCCCCTGCGGCCCGGATCTGGACCTCGCCGGCGCCGGGGACGGCGATGACCCGGGCCCCGTTCTCTCCCTTGCGAGCGGCCAGGCGGGTCATGCCGAGGTAGGCGGCATTGCCGTCGAGGACGAAGCTGTGGAGGCCGTTGACGTACGCCAGGACGGCGGCGGGAGCCGACGCGGGGTCGTCGGGGTTGGCAATTATCCAGACATCACCGGCTTTGGCCGGCGCGCGGGTGGGGCCGCCTGCGTTGCCGGAAGCGCCGCCACAGGCCTGTGCCCACGCGGCCAGGAGGACCATCAGGGAGACAGGGGTTCGGTGAGGACTCATGGGCCGCTCCGGCGCGATGTGAGAGGGGCGTCTCCTTCACCTTGCGCAGGAACGGCCGAAAACCGTCATTGGGGTGAAATTCGACCCGCTCCGGTGCCACCGGTGCCCGGGGCTGATGCGGATGATCGCCGGGATCACCGATCCCACCGTCATCGGCCGGATTCTCGCCCATCGCGCCTGGGTTGGCCCACCGACCCTCGACGGGTCCAGCCAGCCGATCATCCTGGCCTATCGCGGGGCCTCCGGGAAGCCGCGACGCCACCTTCGACCAGATTCGGTTCAACTCGGGGCGCTCGGAGATCGGCAGCACGTTCTCGTACGACCTCATCCTGACCGGGCTGGAGATTCTGCCGAGCCGGCAAATTCGCGAAGTGCGCGATTATGCCGTGGAGGTCCGTGACCTGATCTCCCGCCCCAGCGCCGCCGCCACGGTGAAATCCGCCAAGGAGCTGCTCGACGAATTAGCGAAGAAGGTCAAGAAGCCCTAGCGCGATCACGGCGGGTCGGTAGCTTTGGAATGATGCCAGTGACGGCGGAGTACTTCCGGTGAGGCGCGCGGCGGCTCGGGTTCGCGATGAGCTGCTGACTAT
>JBGPLG010000207.1:0-2944 GCA_041486305.1 Gemmatimonadota bacterium | reverse complement strand
GATCGTCCTGGGCCAATCCACGAAGCCCGTTTGTGGTGACAAGCAGGGCGCCTGTCCCCACTAGGAAATCGCGGCGCTCCATAGGTATCCCCTGTTTCTTGGGCGCGTCGTCTGGAGGTTTTGTGCCAGGTGTTGGATGTGCTGCCGTGCCTTCAGCCGCGGGCTAACGGAGCGCGCTTCTGCTGCGGCGCGCCACTGGATCTTAACACCGACAGCCTAAACTCGACCGCGCCGTCGGCAGCAAGCGCTGGTTAGACCGCGTGCATTCATAAACTAAGTGCAACAGTTCGCCGCCCAACGAACACGGTGACCTGTGGACCCGGTAGACTTCAGTTCTCCTCCAAGAGAATGAAGACGCCCATGTATCCCCAGATCACCGCCCACGAAAGATACACCCTCGGCACGCTCCGCCAGCTCGGCTACACTGCCGCGGCCATCGCCCGCGTGTTGGGCCGCCACCGCAGTACGATCGGGCGCGAGGTGCGGCGCAATGCCACCCGCTTCGACGGGAGCTATCGGCCCCAATTGGCGCACTGGTACGCGTGCAGCCGGCGCTCGCTCTCGCGACGAAATCAGCGCTTCACCGCCGCCGACTGGCTCCAGGTCCACGCGCGGTTGCGCGAGAAGTGGAGCCCGGAGCAGGTCAGCGGGCGGCTGCGGACCGAGCACCAGCTCCGAATCAGCCACGAAACGATTTACCGACACATTTGGGCCGACAAGCGGGCCGGGGGCACCCTGCACACCCACCTCCGCGGCGCCCGCAAGAAGTGCCGGAAACGCTACGGCTACTACGACTGGCGCGGGCGGCTCGCGGGGAAGCGTCCGATCACCGACCGCCCCGCCATCGTGGAGGAACGCCGCCGCATCGGCGACTGGGAGGCCGACACCATGCTCGGGGCCCTGCGCGACACCCACTGCCTCTTGAGTCTGGTCGAGCGCAAGACCGGCTACGTAGAGCTCGGGAAGCTCCGTGCCCGCACCACCGCCGAGGTGAATCGCCGGGCCATCCCGTTGATCCGTCGGCAGCCGCACCCGGTCCACACCATCACCAGTGACAACGGCACCGAGTTCCACGGCCATGCCGCCCTCGAGGCCGCCACCGAGGCCGCCTTCTACTTCGCCACCCCGCACCACACCTGGGAGCGAGGCACCAACGAGAACACCAACGGGTTAGTGCGGCAGTACCTCCCCAAACGGGTGAGCATGGCCCACGTCACCCAACAAGACTGCGACGCCATTGCCCTCCAGCTCAACCAACGGCCGCGGAAGCGGCTCGGCTACCGCACCCCGGAGGAATATTATGCTCGATGAACCCCGCCGGAAGACGCGCTATCGCGGAGAACGTTGCACTTCAAAGTTGACTCTAAACCGCCCCTTACCGTTGCTTACCGATGCTGTGCGAAGAGCCACTTGAATAGCGCCGTGTCGGCGTAAGCCTTCGAGGTAACAAGGAGGTGGTCCACGCCGGCATACTCCGTGTAGCGGACCTGAACGCCGGCCCGCTTGAGGGCGGCCACCAACTGCCGAGACTGCGCCACGTTGACTGTCGTGTCCGCATCCCCGTGAAAGACCCAGATGGGGAGATGCTTGATCCTGTCCGCCAGAGCCGAGAAGGGATCGGCTGCGGCGAGAAAAGAGTTGGCTCGCCGGTCGATCTCGATCTCACCTGCGGTATAGTTCGGCCCGTCTTCGACACGGCCGGCGACCACGACCATGGCCGCGAAGGTGTTCGGTTGGTGCAGTGCAAGGCGGTAGCTGCCGGTTCCCCCCATTGAGTATCCCTGGAGGTAGAGCCGCGTCATATCGACCCGGAAGTCGTTGATGGTCTGGCGTAGCTCGGCCATGATCAACGCTTCCATCTCGGGGTAGAACCATCGCGTGCCTGGCTGGGCTTGGGGAAAGACCACGAGAGCGGGGAACGGGGCGCCATTCTCCCGAATGCGGATCGCGAAGTCAGTACCCGTCTGCCTGATGCCATCCGTTCCCTGTCGCCCATTGCCGTGGAGGGAGACAATAACCGGCCAAGCCGTTTTGGGGGTGTAGTCCACCGGAACGTAGACTTGGTACCGGTATAGGTGACCGTCGGTGTTGACGGCACGGTCCAAGAAGCCGGTCTGAGCGTTCGCGCTGACCCCGATCATTGTCAGAACGGCTAGGAGCGCAGCCTCCCGCATAGAACCTCCAAGCCGGGTCGATGTGGTGGGCGGTCTAACGAATCGCGCTTCTGCTGCGGGGCGCGGCGGCCCCGCCACCCAACCTAGTCATTTGGCGGCCGGCCGCCGCGGACCGCCAGCAGCAAGCGCTGGTTAGGCTGCCCGGAGCAGCGTCGAGCCAGCGGCCCTTCCTGCTAGGGCTTCTTGGACCCTTCCCGCAAGGGATTGCGGCATCCGAAACGAACAGTTGGTATCCTAGCCACGAGCGTCGTATCTGACCTGATGACGGGCATGGACCGAGTGGCAGACGAATCGGAAGAGAATATCGGCATTGGGCACAGCTGCGTCGCCGAGGGAGAGGCAGCCCGCGGCTCAAAGTGGATCCCAACGGGATCCAGCTGAGTTGCGAAGGGGTGGCCGAGTTGCAATGGCGGACGAGTCGAAAACGGGGTAAGGAAGTTCAGGCCGGTCAGAGGCCTGGATTGGCCCGCAGCACCTGCTGGAAGCACCAGGCTCATTGCGATAGCGGCTCGAAACGCATATGTCATTTGACACCCCGGTGTGGACTGCAACCAAGCACGTAACCGTCGGGACCCGAACACTCCAATCAGGTCGTTACCAAGGACTTCAGCAGGGCGGCCTAACGAATCGCGCTTCTGCTGCGGGGTGCGGCGGCCCCGTCAGGTAAGCTAATCGTCGGCCAGCCGGCCGCCGCAGACCGCCAGCAGCAAGCGCTGGTTAGGCCTCAGGTGCGCAACAACCCGACCTATGGCGCAGCGCGAAGCCGAACG
>JBGPLG010000206.1:0-3000 GCA_041486305.1 Gemmatimonadota bacterium | reverse complement strand
TACAAGTTGTTGAACCTACGCGCTGTTCTGGGCATCGGTGTGGAGGTTCGACCCTCAAAACGGGCCTGGCAATGGCGAGAAACTCACAACAGAACTCACACCATCCTGGGGGAGGGCGCTATCTCACCAGTGTCGGACGCCGTCACTTGCCACGCTGGCGCTTAGAGTAGACACGAGTCAGGCCCGCCCTCTTGATTCGATACTCGACGTACTAGAGCCTATCTCATAAAGGTGTGATCGTCTATGCTTCATATCCGAGGACTGCTGCGGACCCGAGCCTCGGAGGCTGCGCATGGATCTCACCGACGAACAATGGGCCGTGGTGGCCCCGCTCCTGCCTCGGCCGCGGCGCCGAGCGGACGGGCGGGGTCGGCCGTGGCGCGACCCGCGCGACGTGTTGGACGGCATCCTCTGGGTTCTGCGCACGGGCGCGCCGTGGCACGATCTGCCGACGCGCTATCCCTCCTATCAAACCTGCCATCGGCGCTTTCAGTACTGGGTCGAGAGTGGCACGCTGGCCAAGGTGCTCCGCGCCCTGGCCCGGGATCTGGAAACCCGCGGCCGGCTCGATCTCTCCGAATGCTTCATCGACGGCACCTTCGCAGGGGCCAAAGGGGGGGCGCCCTCATCGGCCCCACCCGGCGCGGGAAGGGGACCAAGATCATGGCCGTTGCAGACCGCGCTGGTCTTCCTGTCGCCGTATCCATCACAAGTGCTTCGCCGCATGAAGTCACCCTGGTCGAGGCGACGCTTGCGGCGCGGCTCACGCGCGGCCGTCCGCAGCGACTGATCGGCGATGCCGCCTATGATAGCGACCCCCTGGATGCGCGCCTCGCTCGGCAACACATCATCCTCATCGCCCCGCACCGGCGGGGGCGGCTGGTGCCGACCCAAGAGGCCGGGCCATGCGTCGCTACCGGCGCCGCTGGAAGGTTGAGCGGCTGTTCGCCTGGCTCCAGCAATGCCGCCGCCTGGTGACCCGCTACGAACGCCGCGCCGCCAACTTCTTCGGGTTCGTCCAGCTCGCGTGCATTATGATCCTGCTTCGCCATTTATGAGACACACTCTAGCCCTTTTGGACGGCTAACACCGGGGCCAAGTACTTCGCGGCGGTCCGGGCGGTCTCAGCCTCAGGACATTGCCGAAACGGTACGATGCCGCTGTGCGCTCCTACTAGTCCATAGTCGCCTTCCGGATAGCATCCTCGTAGGCTGCTGCCCGAACGCTGAGAAGGAGCGCCAAGTCGGCAATGCCGTCGTTCAGGCTCTTAATATCGAGGGCCATCTGGGACATTGCGTTCATCAGGCGTTCCGCATCGCCGCCTGTTGGGTTGTACACCAACATTCTTACGACAATCGTATCCTGTAGAGGTACCGGAATGTTGAGGCGTGCCTCTATGTTGATGATCGCTAGCTGGATCTTGTTAACATCTCTCTGTAGGTCTGCACGTAGACCGGGCTCGATTCCCGCTGCGCTAAGAGCCTGAGCACGACTAAACAACGGTTTGAGGCTTAGCCAATGCTGGTAGAACTCAGCTGCAAAAGCGTTCTTGACGGAAACGTCTTGAGAAGCCTTTAGGGAGTTGAGCAGCCTCGGGGCTGACAGGACGGCCAACCCAGCTGCGGCCCCTTCCATCAGTTGGGCGACGTCGAAAGCCTCGCGGACTCGGGCGATGTTCTCTGCCTCTACCGCGAATGGGGCCAGAGTTTGTTTCCGAACCTCTTGAGCTGCTTTGTCGAACTCCGCCTGTTTGGCCTTGACCTCGTTGTCGCTCTGCTTTGGCTTCCAGAACTTCTCAACCTCCTTACTGAGGGCCGGGATGAGAGTACCGGCGATAGCGGAGATAATCTCTCCCTGAGCGGCTGCGAGAGGGGGGTGAGCCACGGTTGGCGAAACGCAGATGATGCCGGACACAAGCAGGCGGCGAAGCATTCGGCCTCCTCATTGTGGATGGTGAGGCGGTTTCTCCGACGAACAGGCGGTGCTGCTGCCCAACGGATTGTAGCCAAGGGGCATCCCAGCGACTCAAACATCGCCCTCATCCCCCAACTCCGTAACTATCAGATCTACTAGTCCTAGTCCCCCCCTAAACCGGGGGCCCGCCAACCGCGCGAACCCCCCCGGCTTCCCCTACCCCGTCGGCACTTCCCAGCCCCGACTCCGAACGGGAAGGTGCCTCTGGACCCCGCCCTCACGCGGCAGGCTTGACCCGCCATCACTCGGCGGAGCCCATCGTCCCCGGAACGGGCCCCCCTACTCCTCCGCCCTCAACGCCTGAGCCGGATCGATCCGGGTCCCAGCCCTCGCGGGTATCCCCGTCGCCACTGCCGCCACTCCCAGAATCAGCCCGCCCACTACCACCAGGGTCACGCCGTCGCTCGGGCTCACTCCATATAACAGGGCAGACAGCATCCGGTTCGCCAGCAGCGCCACCGCTATCCCCAGGCCGACTCCCACCCCCGCGATCCCGAGCCCGCGCGACAGCACCATCGCCCGCACATTGGCCGCCGTCGCCCCCAGGGCCATCCGCACCCCCAGCTCCCGGCTCCGCTGCTTCACCATCTGCGCCATCACGCCGAACAACCCCACCGCCGCCAGGACCACCGCCCCCGCCGCGAATACGCCGAGCAGCAGCGCGTTGAACCGCGGCTGCGCCAACGGCGCCTCCAGGTAGCTGCCGAACGGCGCCAGCCGCACCACCGCCACCGCCGGATCCACCGCGTCGAGCGCCCGCGTGAGCTGCGGAATCAGCCCGGCGGCCGGCAGCGACGTGCGGATGGCCAGCGTGGTCGGGGCAAACGGGAAGATCGACTGCGCGAACGGATAGTAGATCGTGGCCCGCGCGGTCCGGAGCTCCCGGTACCGCGTGTCCCGCACGATGCCGATAACCGTGGCAGTGTCGTTGGCCATCATGAACATCCGCTTCCCGATCGGGTCCCCCTTGGGCCAGAAGTGCCGCGCCGCCGATTCGCTCAGCATGATCACCCTCGCCGCGCCCTC
>JBGPLG010000205.1:0-3072 GCA_041486305.1 Gemmatimonadota bacterium | reverse complement strand
CCGCCGCACGTGACAGTTCCGCTCCGGCTCACGACCATGAGCCTGGCCGCGGGCAGGGCGTACACGATCGTCCTTGTGGGGATGCCGCCCCGCCGGATTCAGGCGATCGTGTTCAACGACGCGGTGCGCCGATGACCCGCGCCGGCACCGAGCTTTCCGGCAGAAACCGGCCAGTGCCGCCCGGACGCCGGTGCCACGAAACGGCCCCGCGGCCCTAGAACGAGCCGCTCTCGCGTCCCGGCAGGGGAAGATCCTCCAGAAAATACGCCGCGAGCTCGGCGCGCCCGCCGAGCCCCGCCTTCGCATAGGCCGAAGCGGCGTGCTGGCGCACGGTGCGCTCGCTCCGCCCGGTTGCCGCCGCTATTTCCTTGTGACTGTGGCCCTTGAGTACGTACACAGCCACCTCGCGCTCCGACGGTGTGAGCCCCCACCGATCGAGTTGCTCGCTGATCGCGACCGCGAGGCCCTCCAGGATCTTGCGCGTGCTGGCCCGCCACGCATCGCGCTCCAATTGCCGTTCCGTCACCAGGCGCGCCAGGGCGGCATTGTCCTGGTCTGCCCGCCGCCATCCCCGCCAGAGCCAGGCCGAGGTGGTGAGGGCCGCTACGATAAGCAGAACTTCATAGACGACGTGGAAGGAAAGCCACCGGTCCGGCGCATCGAAGGCGAGATCCACTCCACCGCCCAACGCGATCACCAGGAGCAGGGCGGCGAGGGGGAGCCGGGTGCGCGATTCGGGGGCGGAAGGGGTCATACGGTCTCCGGCAAGTGTCGGATAGCACCGGTAATGTGTACTGGGAACCGGGCCTGCGTCAGTTGTCGGATTGTGGCGCCGGCGAGGGTGCGGCATCGTGTCCTCGGCGTTTGCAACCACCATTCCCGGAGGATACATGCTGCCGAATCCGCTTCACCCCGCTGTGGTCCACTTTCCCGTCGTGCTGATGCTGCTGCTGCCGCTGGCGGCCCTCGGGGCGCTCTATGCGATCCGGCGGGGCACGGCACCGGTTCGAGCTTGGGCCTTCCCGCTGGTTCTCGCCGCCGCGCTTTCCGCGAGCGCGTGGGTGGCCGTGGAGACTGGCGAAAACGAAGCGGAGCGAGTGGAATCGGTAGTCCCGGAACCGGTCCTCGACCGGCATGCGGAGTCGGCTGAGCGATTCCTGCTCCTGTCGTTGGGAGTGCTCGGCCTCATGGGCACCGGCCTACTGCGGGGTCGGCTCGGAGGCGCGGCGCGGACGATCGCCGCGACCGCCGCGCTGGCGCTCACGGTGGCTGGCTATCGGGTGGGACACACCGGCGGCGCCCTGGTGTACACCCACGGCGCCGCCGCGGCGTACGGCGGCGCCGCCGCGGCCACACCCGCGAACCGAGAGCACGACGACTAGCCCGGGAGTATGCCGGTCAGCCGCGGCGGGGGCGACCGTTCGGGCGGTCAGCCGCGCCGCGGCTCGAACAGCTTCCGGAGCAACCCTCCGCACTCCTCCTCCAGCACCCCGCCCCACACCTCGGCGCGATGATTGAGCGCCGGATGGCGGAGCAGATCCCCCACCGAGCCGGCCATCCCCGCCTTCGGATCCCAGGCCCCAAACACCACCCGCCCTACCTTGGCCAGCACGATCGCCCCGGCGCACTGGGCGCAGGGCTCCAGCGTGACATAAAGCGTCGCATTGGTCAGCCGATCGGCGCCGGCGGATTCCAGCGCCTGGCGCACGGCCAGGACCTCGGCGTGCGCCGTCGGGTCCCGGCGGGCCACGGTCTCGTTGTGAGCCGAGCCGATCGTCCGTCCAGCCTGGATTACCACCGCTCCGACCGGCACCTCGCCCCGCCGCGCGCCCTCCTCCGCCTGCGCCAGCGCGGCGCGCATCCCCGCGAGGTCCTGCTCCGAAACCGGGGGACTATGCACTCTTGGCGCCGGCGGCCGGCTGGCGCCGGAAGACCAGGTGGTCGCCGGCGCGATCCGCGAGGATGGTGTCGCCGGGGAGGTAGCCGCCCTCCAGGAGCGTCAGCGCCACCGGATTCTGTACCAGCCGCTGGATGACCCGCTTGAGGGGCCGGGCGCCGTAGACCGGGTCATAGCCCCGCTCCGCGATGAACTCCCGCGCCGCCGGCGTGAGGGTCAGCACCAGCTGCTTGTCCGCCAGGAGCTTGTCGAGCTTCACGATCTGGAGATCCACGATCCGGTCGATGTCCTCCCGGGAGAGCGGCCGGAATACCACGACATCGTCGACCCGATTGAGGAACTCGGGCCGGAAGTGGTTCCGGAGCTCCCCGCGGACCCGCTCCTCGACCAGATCCCACCCGGGGCCGGGCTTGACGTCGCCGGCCTCGACGATGATGTGGCTGCCGAGGTTCGAGGTCATGATGAGCACGGTGTTCCGGAAGTCCACCATGCGGCCCTGGCTGTCGGTGAGACGGCCGTCGTCCAGGATCTGGAGCAGGACGTTGAAGACGTCGGGGTGGGCCTTCTCGATTTCGTCGAACAGCACCACGCTGTACGGCCGCCGCCGCACCGCTTCGGTCAGCTGGCCGCCCTCTTCGTAGCCGATGTAGCCGGGCGGGGCCCCGATCATCCGGGACACCGAGTGCTTTTCCATGTACTCCGACATGTCGAGCCGCACCATGGCGCGCTCGTCGTCGAAGAGGAACTCGGCCAGGGCCCGGGCGGTTTCCGTCTTGCCGACCCCGGTCGGCCCCAGGAAGATGAACGAGCCGGTGGGCCGGTTGGGATCCTGAAGGCCGGCGCGGCTCCGCCGCACCGCGTTGGCCACGGCCGCCGCGGCTTCCTCCTGGCCCACCACGCGGCGGGCCAGCTCCGCCTCGAGCCGGGTCAGCCGCTCCCGGTCCGACTCCAGCATCTTGGACACCGGAATGCCGGTCCACTTGGCCACGATTTCGGCGATGTCCTCGGCGTCGACCTCCTCCTTGAGATACTTGGCCTGCTTCTGCACCGTCGCGAGGTTGGATTCCTCCTCCGCGATCGACTTCTCGAGCTGGGGGGTCTTTCCATAGCGCAGCTCGGCGGCCTTCTGGAGGTCGCCCTTCCGGGTGGCCTGGTCGATTTCCTGCTTGACGGAT
>JBGPLG010000204.1:0-3073 GCA_041486305.1 Gemmatimonadota bacterium | reverse complement strand
TATTCCGGGCGTGGAGTTCGTCCCGGTGGATTCGTCGGGACACCTGCCCCAGATCGAGCAGGCCCAGCTCTTCAATGCGCGGCTGACCGGCTTTCTCGCCGCGCACCGGAGCGCCGCGCCCTAGTGGACCCGCCTCGGCGCGGTCACGAATGGACCCTCTGGGTCGTCGCCGGGGCCACCGTCCTCCATGCCGCGGAGGAATACTTGACCGGCTGGGAAGTCTGGGCCAGGGACACCCTGGGCATCGCGATGGCGTCGGGAGCCTTCCTCGCCATCAACGCGGTGCTGGTGCTGGCGGCGCTCCGGCTCGCCGCGCTGGGCTGGCGCCGCCCCGCCCTCGCCCTCGTCATTCCCTCCGCGACACTGGTCAACGCGCTCGTCTTTCACATCCTTCCCACCATGGTGCAAGGCCGCGCATCACCCGGCGTCTATAGCGCCGTCCTGCTCTACCTGCCATTCTCCTCCTGGGCCCTGGTCGGGGCCGCCCGGGACGGCGTCCCCTACAAGGCGATTGCGGCCGGAGTGGCCGCGGGAACCATTATGATGCTGGCCGTGGTGCTGGGCGCGAGAGCGGTCAGCGGCGCGCCAGGATGACTACGGAGCTCCGCCGCGGAGGATGCTCATGAGCTCGCAAGCCAGACCCGACATCGAATGCGATCAGACCCACACCGGCCTGCCGGTGGGGGACGTCCTGGCCGCCGTGGATTTCTATACGACCAAGCTGGGGTTCTCGCTGGGCTTTACCTGGGGCAAGCCGCCCGAGATCTCCGGCGTGAACCTGGGCAATGTCCAGCTCTTCCTGGAGCAGGGCGTCCCCAATCCCGAGGGGTGCTCGGTGTATTTCGTGGTGAGTAATGTGGACGAGCTGTTCGAATTCCACCGGGCGAACGGGGTGGATGTCGTGGTGCCCCCGGGAGACCGCGAGTATGGCCTGCGCGACTACCGGATCAAGGACCTCAACGGATACGCGCTCGGATTCGGACAGCACCTGTTCAACGCCGGACCGCCGATCGAAATCGAGCGGGTCGCTGTGCCGGTGCGCCTGGAAAAACGCCTCGCCGCGCTGCTCCACGATCTGGCCGAATACAAGCGGATGAGCCTGAGCAGCTGCCTGGAGGAGACCCTGCTGCACACCCTCGACGGGGTCGGCCCCCATTCGAAGAGCGACCTGCGGCATATCGAGAAGCTGAAGCAGCAGCACGGGATCGACTACGACAGTCATGGGAGCTATCGCTTCCTCGAACGGTGAGCCGCCCGAACGACCGCAAGGAGCAGTCCCATGTGCCGAAACATCAAGACCCTGTTCAACTTCGCTCCCCCGGTCACCGACGAGGAGCTGCGCGCGTCCTCGCTCCAGTTTGTCCGCAAGCTGAGCGGGTTCACCAAGCCCTCGAAGGCCAACGAAGCGGCGTTCCATCTCGCGGTGGACCAGACCACCGAGGTGGCCCGGACCCTGATGCGGTCGCTGGTGACCAATGCGCCTCCGCGGGACCGCGCCGAGGAGGCCGTGAAGGCCCGGGCCCGATCGGCCAAGCGGTTCGGGCGCGATCCCGGCGAGCGGGCCAGGGCCGGCTAGCGTCTCATGAGCGGGATCCCGAAGGGGCCCGTCACGATCGTCAATGTCGGGTATCGCTCCACCAACTTCTGGGTGGTCAGCGCCGGGACTTCACGGCTGCTGGTCGATCTTGGCTATCCCGGCACGATGGGCGCGATGCGGGCCAACCTCGACCGCATGGACGTGCCGGTGCGGGAGATCCGGTACGGGCTCGCGACCCACTACCACTACGATCATGCCGGCCTCGCCCAGGAATTCAAGCAGGCGGGGGTCCCGTTGCTGGTCCTGGAGAGCCAGGTGGCATCCATCCCGTCGATGATGGCACAGGTCAAACCCTCCGACCGGTTCGTGGAGATTACCTTGCACGACAACGTGACGATCTCCTTCGCGGAGAGCCGGAAGCTGCTGGCGAGCCTCGGGCTGGCGGGAGAGATCCTGCCGACTCCGGGGCACTCGGACGACAGCGTGTCGCTGGTCCTGGACGACGGCTCGGCGTTTACCGGCGACCTCACTCCACCGGGACTGGCCGTGGCGGAGTCGGCGGATCTCGTGGCCGTGAGCTGGCAGTTGCTGCGCGAGCACGGGGCAAAGCAGGTCTATCCGGGCCACGGCCCGGTCCGGCCCATGCCCCGGCACACCCTCACCCGGTTGCGTGAATGACCATCCGAACTGAATCCGCGATCCTGCTCGCCTCGACCATCGCGGCGAGCGCCACGGGCGCCGCGCTCCGCGCCCAGACTCCCCGGGCCTACTCCTTCACCGCACAGAACTCCATGACGGTGCCGAACCTCGCGGTGAAGGTCTTCCGGGACGGGCACCGGGAGCTGATCGACCAGAGCCTTGCGGTCAGCGAGGGGTCCCCCAAGGGAATGCACGCCGCCACGCTCTACGATTTCCAGACCCACACCAGCTACACCTGGGACCTGATCAATCCCGCGCTCCCCTGCAATGTCGCCACCTACGACAAACCGGAGGCCCCGGCCATGTACGACGTGATCTCCGGCGCGGCCGAGAACGCCGCGGAGGTCGCGAAGCTGCACCCCAAGACGGTCGGCGCCGAGGTGGTGAACGGCATTCCCGCGACCAGCCTCGAAGTCTCCGATTCGACCGGGCAGGTCACGGTCCGGATCTGGATGGCGACCAAGGGAGGCTACCTCGTGAAGTGGTTGGGAATCGCCAAGGCCGGTCCGCCGCAGGTGCGGATGGAGATCCGGGAGCTTCGCCTCGAGAAGCCCAGGGCGTCGCTCCTGGCGGTACCGGCCAAGTGCGCCGGCGGCGCCCACCCGTCGCCGGCGTCCTGACGGTTCCAGGAGAAGGAACCATGGCAAGCCTCCCGGCGTGGGTCACGATCGCCAACATCTCCGAGCTCATCAAGCTGGCCGCCCTCCTGATCGGAGGCTGGTGGACCTGGACCCTCTTCGTCCGGCAGCGGACCGGTGTGGCCCGGGCCAACCTTTCCCAGACCGTGAAGGACTGGTCGCTGACCGCCACGCGGCGCCTGGTTCGAGTGGATGTAAC
>JBGPLG010000203.1:0-3101 GCA_041486305.1 Gemmatimonadota bacterium | reverse complement strand
GGGACCGCGATGACGCGATGTGTCCTCATGACGGGGAAATCGTGTCCTGATCGTGAAAATGTGTCCTCTCGGAAGGACAGATACCGGTCTATGACGCGATGCCGGCGGTTGATGACGGTGTGATCCGGCTTTGGGAGAGTCCATCGACCCGCGGTGATGACGTGGTCCGGGCTCATGAAGGTCTGGTTCGGGTTCATGACGCTCTGATCCGGGCTCATGGAGGTCTGGTCCGAGCCCACGAACCTCTGGTTCGGGCCCATAGAGGTCCCGTCTGGGAACATCACAGCGTGCTTCGGGGCCATGATGACGTCGAGCGCGCGGTCGCCGCGCCGGGGCTCATCAAATCTGCCAGGGAGGTATTCTCCTCATATGCTTCGGTCTTGGGGCCTCGTCCTTCTCCTCTCCCTCCTGGCCGCCTCGGCCTCTGCCCACGCCCAGGCTCCGGCGCCGGTCGTCCTCATCGGCGGGGAAGCCGACCAGGGCGGTCCGTTGGAGCACCCCTGGGCCCTGACGGTGCTCCCCGGCCTGATCGTGGTCCTCGAGCGGGGCGCCCCGTTCCTCAAGCTGTTCGGCACCGACGGCCGGCTCCGCCAACAGACGGTGCGGGCTGGGTCGGGACCCGGGGAGTTCCGCGAGCCGCATGCGATGGCCTTCGACCCGGTCACCCGTCGCCTGGTGGTGTTCGATCCCCCCAACGGCCGGGCCGACTACTTCATCCTGGACGACACCCTGAGGTACGAGACCTCCCGCCGGACGACGGTAAACCCATTGGACGCCTGTTTCCTGGGCGGCAAGTTGTACGCACTTGAGCTCATCGAGGGCCGGATCATCCACGAGCTGGCGGGACGGGGTGCCGAGCTGAGCATCACGCGCTCACTGGGCGCCCCGCGCTCGAGCCATCCACTCGCCGCGCACGAGATGTTCCAGGGGACTCTGGCGCAAGGACCCATGCTTTGCGACGAGGCGGGGAACCGGATTGTGGCAGCCTCGAGGGGTGCGGGCACAATCCAGGTGGTCAGCCTGGGGTCGGAGCCGCAGCGCACGGTCCAGCCGCCCGGGTTCATCCCTCTCAACTACTCCGCCACGGCGACCAGTCTGACGATGGGGTTTCCTCCAGGGGGAGAGAGCGATCTGGTCGCCGGCATCCGGCCCGACGCGGATGGCTTCCGCATCATCGCCGGTCGCGCGAACCGGGAGCATCGCGGGCTGGGAGAGTATGCGTACTACCGCGAATTCGTCGTGACCGCCACGGGAGTGCGCCCCAACCCGGCGGTTACCCACTGGGCGGAGATTGGAATGGACGGGAGACGAGTGGTCTGCTATCAGGGGTCGCCGTATCCCACCGTGGCGATCTTTGCTGGGTCCCGCTGTCCTTAGTCCGATCTCCGCTATGCCGGGGCGCAGCGGATGCTACCTCGGCACCCCCCTGAAGAGTGCCTTGACGTCGATGGCCGCCTCCCGTCCCCCGGGCGTGCGCCAGGTCACCGTGCGATCGTGCGCCACGTCCGTCGCTTCCCCCGCCCGGGACACCAGCACGGCCTCGAGGTCCAGGTCCAGGATCCACACCTCCTTGACCCCGACGCTGAGGTATCCGTCCCGCTTGTAGTCGCGATCGTAGACCCGCGAACCGGTGCCGGAGACCTCCACCGCGAGCCAGTGGTCCTGCACCGCGTCCCAGCGCGGCACGATGGGCATGCTGCCAATCAGGATATCGGGCTCGAGGTGGATGTGGGGGCGGATCTCGACGGCCCCGGGCGCACAGATCTGAACCTGGGGCTCGTCCTGGATGAGCGCGCCGAGCAACAGGGCCAGGCGGGTGGCGATGATCTGGTGGGGCAGGCCGGCCTGGGGCGTCACCAGCAGCACGCCGTAGAGCAGCTCGTAGCGGTTCCCGTCCGCCGGGAAGGCCGCCAGCTCCTCGACCGTGAACTGACGCAGCGCGGGCATGGCCATAATCTGGGGGCTCGGCGAGAGGGGACGCAACTCGGCATTTCCAACTATGGAGGGCGGACACTCGACCCTTGGTACCATATTCACGCGCCCAATCGACACCCGGGCGCAATAGAGACCGGGGGCTCCCATCCTTCGCTCACTCCCGGCCCCCCCCTCCGGCGGCTGTGCCTTGCCCCGTACCGTGGGCACCGCCTTCGCCGCCTTCCACTCCGCCATGACCCGGAGGACCCCCAGTCGGTGGGCTCGAGCACCCCAGGGAGGCGTTGTCACTTCAGCAGACGAAAGAGCTCCGCATCTCCCGCCAATAGCGTAACGTTGGTCTCGACTGCAGGATCAATGTCGGTCCATGTGCTCGTGGTCTTGTCGAGCCGCTGGAGCGTCGTCGCCTTGAAGGTGGCATTGGTGGAGATCGCGGCGCGGTAGTCGCGGCTGGCAAGCAGCACGTAGGTGTACGGGGCCTTCCAGAACTCACCAACCGTAATATTCGCGGTTCCCTGCAGTGTCACCGACGCCGAGGCCGGCGGCGGGGTACCGCCCACCGGGAGCGCGCCGTTCTCGAAGACCAGCGTGCTCTGCGCATCAAGCAAATAGGCTCCCAGTCTGCGCAGGTCGGCATTGATCTGCTTCACTTCCTCGTATTGTGGCGTGGGAGTACCGTCATCGTTCAGCATGGCCTGGCGGAATTCAGGATAGGGAGGGTGGGCGTAGGTGAACCAGAGAACACCCTTTCCCCCGAACGCGAGCACTTGCATGGCCTCATAGCGCTTTTCAGCGGCTGTCGGCAGGCGGTACGGGCCGTGATCGACAACCAGGACGTATTGTCAGAAGGGCAGCCCGTGCAGAAGCGGGAGGCCGCCGGAGCGCGTCAGCCTCCTTGGTAGCCTGTGGCCCGAGCCAGGGGCAAGCAAGGACCACCACCGAACGACGCGGCGCCCGTGAAGCGGGGTTCACGCCGGCTTCATGGAGGCTCCACCCCTCGGAGGGTACCATCCATCAAGAGGAAATTTCCCATGAGCGCCGTAGCACCGACGTATCTTCGCTGGTTCCGAGACCTCTCGCTGAGCGATGTGGCCCAAGTCGGTGGAAAGAACGCCTCCCTCGGCGAGATGATCAGGTCGCTCGGGCCGGCGGGCATCCGGGTTCCTGAT
>JBGPLG010000202.1:0-3107 GCA_041486305.1 Gemmatimonadota bacterium | reverse complement strand
CCTGCGGGCAGGCTCGTTGCTCCATGCGACAGCTGGGGCTGCAAGCCGGCATCACTGATCGTGCTGGCGCGTGTCCGCTGCCGGGGCACCCGGGCGCCAGCCGACGTGGGCGCCGGGCCATGGCGTGTCGTTGCAGGCTGGCGGTGGCCGCAGACGTTCCAAATTGACGCACGTCAGGTCTGCGTGATTTGTGCGACGCGGGTTATCGACGATTGTGTTCGCGCTCTTTGCGCCATCCGTCCAATTCCACCCCCACCCCTGGCGACTCACCTTCCCGTCCAGCCACGAGTTGGCGGAGGGGCCTGCGGGGCCTAGTCGCCGGGTAGGCGAATGCCGGAGCGCGTCGTCGAGGGCAGTGACGCCCGGAAGGAATCGACGAATCGAACGAGGGTAGTCGGCGGGAGCAGGACGAGTCAGCCGGCAGCGGGCGTCCTGGGCTCGAGGGAGCTCTCGCGTCCTGAAGACCGGAGCCGCGACACATTTCAGCAGGAGCGACGCATGCGTGACCGACGATTCATGACGGTGATACGGCTGGCGTTGGCGCTGGCCGTCATGTCCTGGGGAACCGAGCAGGCCAGTGCGCAATCGCAGCCGAAGTATCCGGACGGACCCGTGCCCTCGCCCAGGGGCGACGGCTCGGTGATGAACCCGATGCGGCGGATGAGGCACGAGGACCGCTTCAAGGCCGCGCTCAAGGCGCTGGAGCGCCGCAAGGCGAACGAGGCCGCCGGAAGGATCACTCCGGACGGAAAGCCGGCCCTGAAGCCAGCTCCGAAGGCGACGCCGGCCGGCGGGGCCAGTATGAACGGCGTCAAGGGCGCAGCGATCTCGGTGCTCCAAATGGCGATTGCGCAGGTCGGTACGCCCGACATGTACGGCGGCCCCAACTACGCCAACAGCAAGCTCCCGGTCGCCACCTGCTCGGCTAGCGCGGGCACGTGCCAGAAGGACAGTGACTGTCCGGGCTACGCCCCGCCGTTCATGGTCGGGATCAACCAGTTCCCCGGCGGCGAGACCTGTACCGGCGCCGTGGTCTCCGGCGGCATCCGCAAGTTCGTGGACACGCTGCCCGGCCTGTGCGCTCTCGGCACGAACACCCTGGACTGCATCCCGCTCGCCTCTCCCGACACCACCACCTTCCCCGGGGCCGACTACTACGAGCTCGGCCTCAAGGACTACACCCACCGCTGGCACACGGACCTTCCGACCGCCGCGCTGACCCGCGGTTACTACCAGAAGAACCCGAACTCTGGCTTCACGCCATACGACCCGAACGCGGCGACGAACCACTACCTCGGGCCCCTCATCCTCGCCTACACCGACCGCCCGGTCCGCATGACGCTCGTGAACGAGCTCGGCTTCAAGGGCGACGGTAGCTGCACCCCCACCTCGTGTCCTCCCGGCGCCGAGGGCAACCTCTTCATCCCGGTCGACAAGCACATCTCCGGCGTCGGCCTCGGCCCCCTCGGGCCGAACGGCGGAAGCTACAGCGAGAACCGCGCCACCATCCACCTCCACGGCGGCAACACCCCGTGGATCAGCGACGGCACGCAGCACCAGTGGATCACCCCCAAGGGTGAGCCCAGCCCGTACAAGAAGGGCCTCAGCGTCGAGTACGTGCCCGACATGTGGTTCGACGGGTCGGGCAACCTGCTCCCACCGACCTCCAGCTGTCAGGGCCAGCAGTCCTGCCTGGTGACGGGCGCCTCGACCAACCCGGGCGACGGCAAGCAGACCTTCTACTACACCAACCAGCAGAGCGGCCGGCTCATGTTCTACCACGACCATGCGTACGGCATCACCCGGCTCAACGTCATTGCCGGCGAGGCCGCGGGCTACCTGCTCGTGAACCCGCCCGACGAGGACGCGCTCGCCGCCGCGGGCGCCCCCGGGACGCTGGGCGCCGCGTTCGACCTCGGGCACGTCATCCCGCTCGTCTTCCAGGACCGCACCTTCGTCCCGCCCGCGGCCCAGCTGGCGCAGCAGGACCCGACCTGGGACGTCGCCAAGTGGGGCGGCGAGGACCAGCTCTGGTTCCCGCACGTCTACATGACGAACCAGTGGCCGGGTAACCCCGACCTCAGCAACACCAACCCGTTCGGCCGCTGGGACTACGGCCCCTGGTTCCACCCCGCCCAGACCACGCTGACCGAGGTGAGCTGGGACGGAGCGGTCATCGACCACCCGCTCACCCAGCGCTGCAACAGCATCGCCGCCATCACCCCGCTCAATCTCACTGGCGCCACGGATTGCCCCACCATCAACAATCCGTCGCTGGTGCCCGAATCCTTCTTCGACACACCGACGCTCAACGGCGTCGCCTATCCCAAGGTGAATGTCGAGCCGAGGCCCTACCGCTTCCAGTTCCTGAACGCGTCCAACGAGCGCAACGTCAACCTCAGCATGTTCCTGGCCAGCGCCCTGGGCGGCACCGAGGTGACGCTGGTGGACGCGTCGCTCCACCTGCCGACGTCGCCGGTCCCGCTCTGCACCCCGACCGCACCGAAGAGCGCGGTCACGGGCCTTCCGGTCGGGTGCTGGCCGGCTGACTGGCCCACCAACGG
Organism: Gemmatimonadota bacterium; assembly: GCA_041486305.1. Lineage (GTDB taxonomy): Bacteria > Gemmatimonadota > Gemmatimonadetes > Gemmatimonadales > GWC2-71-9 > JABFSM01. The sequence continues at coordinate 543 of JBGPLG010000202.1, read as the reverse complement.
CCGCCAAGGCGGCGTGCCCGACCCGGCCACCGCCGGACCGATGTGGATCCAGATCGGCAGCGAGGCGGGTCTCCTCCCGGCCCCGGCGCTCATCCCGCCCATGCCGGTGGGCTACGAGGCCAACCCCCGCAACATCGTGATCGGCAACGTCTCCACCAAGGGTCTCTTCGTGGGCCCGGCGGAGCGCGCCGACGTCATCGTGGACTTCTCGGCCTTCGCCGGGAAGACCCTGATCCTCTACAACGACGCTCCGGCTCCGGTCCCGGCCGGCGACGCCCGGCAGGACTACTACACCGGCATGCCGGACTTCACCCTGAACGGCGGCTCGCCCACCGTCCATGCCGGCTACGGCCCGAACACCCGCACCATCATGCAGATCAACGTCGCCGCTAGCGCCACCGGGGCGGTCACGCCCGTCAACGTCGCGGCGCTGACCACGGCGATGAACCAGCGGTTCGTGGCCTCGCAGCTGAAGCCCATCGTGCCCGAGGCGGCCTACAACGGCCTCTACGGCGCGAACTACACCAACACCTACGTGCCCAT
>JBGPLG010000201.1:0-3115 GCA_041486305.1 Gemmatimonadota bacterium | reverse complement strand
GACCCTGCGGCGCACCTCGCGGGGGTCGTGGCACAGCCTGTTCCTCACCCGGCATTCGCTGATGGAGGCGCGTCGCGGCGGGGAAGCCCGGGAGGATGAAGTCAACGCCGGCCTGGAGCAGCTGATCGGGGTCCTCTAGGGAGTGGGGCGCAGGGAGCAGGAAGTAGGGGACTTTCGGCGCGGATGGAGATACACTACGGAGCCGCTTCTGATGAGGCGGCTCGTTTTGTTTCCCTTCCGGAGGTCGCGCATGCGCCGCCCCACGGCACCCTCGATGGTGCTGACCGCTCTTGCCCTCGTCGGTGTGGCGTCCCCCGCCTCGTCCCAATCAAAGTCGGTGACCGCGCCGGACTCGGTGCGGTTCAACGGCCTCTCCTGGCGGAGCGTGGGGCCCTGGCGCGGCGGGAGGGTGACCACGGTGGCCGGCGTGCCGGGCAAGCCGTTGGTCTACTACATGGGAGCCACCGGCGGCGGGGTCTGGAAGACCGAGGACGCCGGCATCTCCTGGAAACCGATCTCCGACGGGCAGCTCAAGATGGGCTCGATCGGATCGATCGCGGTGGCGCCCGACGACGACAACGTGATCTACGTCGGTACCGGCGAGGCGCCGGTGCGGGGCGTGTCGTCTTCGTTCGGAGACGGCATGTACAAGTCCACCGATGCCGGCCGCACCTGGAGCCGGATCGGGCTCAGCGAGTCGCGTACCATCTCCCGGGTCATCGTGCATCCCCGCAACAACGACATCGTCTACGTCGCGGCCCAGGGGAGCCGCTGGGGCCGCAGCGCCGAGCGGGGCGTCTATCGGAGCACGGATGGGGGACGGAGCTGGAAGCTGCTGCTCGTGTCGCCAGATTCGCTCACCGGCCCCAGCGATCTCGCCATGGATCCTTCCAATCCCCGGATCCTCTACGCGGCGATGTGGAGCGCGCAACGCACTCCCTGGAAGGTCCGCAGCGGCGGCCCCACCGGCGGGATCTGGAAGACCATGGACGGTGGGGACACCTGGACTCGGCTCGAGACCGGGCTGCCCAAGCTGATGGGCAAGATCGGTGTCGCGGTGTCCCGCGCGAACCCCGACCGGATCTGGGCCATCGTCGAAGCCGACGAGGGCGGGCTCTACCGCTCCGAGGACCAGGGCAAGACCTGGAGCCTGGTGAACGGCGACCGGATTCTCCAGGCCCGCTCCTGGTACTACATGCGGGTGACGGCCGACACCAAGAACGCCGACGTGGTGTACGTGATGAATTCGCCGATCCTGAAATCGGTGGATGCCGGCAAGAGCTTCATCCAGCTCCCCGATCCCCACGGCGACAACCACGATCTCTGGATCAACCCCGACAATCCGGCCAACCTCATCAAGGCGGACGACGGCGGCGCCGCGGTGTCGTTCACCACCGGCACCACCTGGTCCCCCATCACCAACCAGGCCACGGCGCAGTTCTACCGGGTCATGACCGACGAGCGGTTCCCCTACTGGCTCTACGCCGGCCAGCAGGACAACTCCACCGTGTCGATCCCCAGCGCCACCGACGGCGGCGGGATCCCGCTCGAGGACATGGTGATCGTGGGCGGAGGCGAGAGCGCCCACATCGCGCTGGATCCGGTCAACCCGCGCTACGTCTACGGCACCGGGTACCACGGCCAGCTCGACGAGTACGACGCCGGCAACCGCTTCATCCGGGACGTGCGGCCCTATCCCACCGTCGGGCTGGCCGAGCCGTCGGACAAGATGAAGTACCGCTTCAACTGGAGCACGCCGATCATCACCTCGCCGCACGACCGGCAGACGCTGTATTACGGCGCCAACGTGCTGTTCCGCTCCACCGACCGGGGCCAGAGCTGGACCGTGGTGAGCCCCGACCTGACCCGGAACGACAAGAGCCGCCAGGGATGGGGCGGCGAGCCGATCACCAACGAGGGCGCCGGCGGCGAGGTGTACAACACCATCTACTACATCGCCGAGAGCCCGACGGAGAAGGGGGTGCTGTGGGTGGGTACCGATGACGGCCTGGTGCAGCTGTCCCGCGATGGGGGTGCTTCGTGGAGCAACGTCACGCCCAAGGATCTGTCCGAGTCGCTGATCAACATGGTGGAGGTATCTCCCCACGATAAGGCGACGGCCTACGTTGCGGTGGATCGGCACAAGTGGAACGACAACGCGCCAATGGTCTACAAGACCACCGACTACGGGAAGAGCTGGACCAGGATCGTGAACGGCCTTCGCGAGGGCGAGCCGGTCCGGGTGGTGCGGGAAGATCCCACCAGAAAAGACCTGCTCTACGCCGGCACCGAGACCGGCTTGTATCTCTCGTTCGACGGAGGGCAGCACTGGCAGCCGTTCCAGCGGAACCTGCCGGCGGTGCCGGTCACCGACCTCCGCATAACCCGGAAGGACCTGGTGATCTCGACCGAGGGGCGGGCCTTCTGGATCATGGACGACGTCTCACCGCTGTACGAGATGGCTGACTCGATGGAGAAGGCGGCGGTGTACCTGGTGTCGCCGCGCCCGGCCTACCGGACCAGTCTGGGCGGGGGCGGCGAGCAGCCGGGGCAGGGCACCAATCCGCCCAGCGGCGTGATCCTCCAGTACAGCCTGGCCAGGGCGCCGGACAGCGTCGCGGTGCTGACGCTCGAGATCCTGGACGCGAAGGACGCGGTGATCCGGCGCTTCACCAGCGCGGCGCCGCCCAAGGACGCGCCGGCGGGCGCGCTCCGCTCGCCCAAGCTGCCGGCCGCGGCTGGCCTCAATCGTTTCGTGTGGGATCTGCGGCGGGAAGGCATCGCCGGTGTGCCGGGGACCATGACCAATCAGGGGCCGGGGTACCGGGTAGTGCCGGGCAGCTACAAGGTCCGTCTTGCGCTGGGCGGCCAGTCCGTGCTGCGCGCGCTCGAGGTGCTGCCCGATCCGCGCGAGATCACCAGCGCCGAGGCGTTCCGGGGCCAGCAGGAGATGCTGGAAAAGGTGTATGCCCGCACCGACGAGGTGCAGGGCGCGGCGCGCCGGCTCCGGGCGGCCCGGGAGCAGGCCCGGTCATTGATGACCCTCACCAAGCAGCTCCCCGCCGCGGACACCATCGCGCGGGTGGGGAAGGCCCTGGTGGCGAAGATCGATTCG
>JBGPLG010000200.1:0-3282 GCA_041486305.1 Gemmatimonadota bacterium | reverse complement strand
GGCCAGCGCCTCGGGGTACCGCCGCAGCCAGAGCAGCGTGGTCTGCAGCACGTTCAGCACCCCGGAGGAACGGGGATTGAGCTGGTGGGAGCGCGCGAGGCTCGTCAGGGCGTCTTCGAACCGGCCGTTCTGCCGCTGGATCTTCGCGGCGATCCCCAGTGCGTACGAATCGTAGGGCGCGTACTTCAAGGCCTCCCGGATCGCCGCTTCCGCCCGCGCCGCGTCCCGGGTGATCCCATAGTGATATTCCGCCAGCGCGTTGTAACCCGCGGCACTGGTCGGCAGGAACCGGATCGCCCGCTCCGCCGCATCGAGCGCGCGCGCGCCGACGCCGGCATCCGGCGCCCCGTTCTCGTACAGGCTGCTCAGATCGTTGCTCAGCAGCGCCCAGGCCCGGCCGAAGGTCGAATCCAGCGCCACCGCCTGCTCCAGCAGGGCGACCTGCTTGCGCAACCGGGCCAGGCCGGTGGATTTCTCCGCCCCGACCCGCAGATACAGGTCGTACGCCGCCAGATTCGCGGTGGGCCGCGCCTCGAGCCGCCGCTGGTCCCCGCCCTCAAGCGCCGCGCCCAGCGCGCCGGCCACCTGCCCCGCGATGCTCGCCTGGACCTGGAAAATGTCGGTCAGGTTCGCCTCGAACGGCGCCTGCCAGGTGATCGCCCCCGACTCGGCGTTGACCAGCGACGGCATCACCTGCACCCGGCTGGTGCCGTCCGCCGCCTTGGCCCAGCGCACCGTCGCACTCAGCAGATACTTCACGCCGAGCTCGCGGCCGATCTGTTTGGGCGACTTGGGCGACCCGCGATACGGATCGGAGCTGGCCCGCGCCGTCACCCGGAAGCCGGCCAGGCCGGCCAGTTTGCCCCGCAGCTCGTCGGCGATGCCGTCGGCGAAATAGGCGTCGTCCGCCGCGCCCCGGTTCTCGAACGGCAGCACCGCGAGCTGGATCCCGGACTGGGTGACGGTACCGCTCGGCCGGAGCAGGAGGAACCCTGCCACCAGCGCCAACGCGATGGCGACGGCTGCCACCCATCGCCACGGCGTGCGAGGCGCCGCCGCCCCGGGCCCCGCCTCCAACGCCGCCGCGAACGCCTGCGCCGAGGGAAACCGGTCGTCCGGGTTCCGCGCCAGGGCCTTGGTCACGGTGGCGTCGAGCGCGGCACTCACCTCGCCCCGCGATTGGCTGAGCGACGCCGGCGTCTCGGTCATGCTGCGAGCGACGATGGCGAGACCGCTGGGCCCGGTGAAGGGCGGCCCGCCGCTCAGCATCTCGTAGAGCACCACGCCCAGGGCATAGACGTCGGCGCGGCCGTCGATGGGACGGTCCCCCATCGCCTGCTCCGGCGCCATGTAGGCCGGCGTGCCCAGCGACATCCCCGCCTCGGTGAGGCTGCCGGAGGCCGGCGCGGCCGCCAGCGCCCGCGCGATCCCGAAGTCGGCCACCAGCACCGAGCCGTCCCGGGTCAGCAGCAGGTTTTCGGGCTTGATGTCGCGGTGGATCACGCCCTGGGAGTGGGCGTACTCCAGCGCCTGGGCTGCTTCCCGGGTGATTCGTATCGACTCGGCGACCGAGAGCCGGCCCTCGCGGTTGAGCCGCTCCCGCAGCGATTCCCCCTCCACGTACGGCATGACATACCAGAGAATCTCCTGCCCGCCTTGCCCGCCCTGCCCGCCTTGCCCGCCTTGCCCGTCATGCCCGCCCGTCCGCCCTGAATCGTGCACCGACAGGATGTGCGGGTGCTGCAGCCCCGCCGCCAGCCTGATTTCTCTGGAGAACCGCTCTGCCGCGCCGGGAATCGTCAGGTCGGAGCGGATCACCTTGAGCGCGACCCTGCGGTCGTGCTTGCTGTCATGGGCGAGGTAGACCACCGCCATCCCGCCCTGGCCGAGCTCGCGCTCGATGCGGTAGGAGGGGGAGAGGGCCAGCTCGAGTGCGGTGCGGGGGTCCGGCATGAAACGGGAATATAGGGGCGGCGGCGCGTGAGAATGGTTAGGGTACCTCACCCCGACTTCTATATCGTGGGAGATGCCGAATTGCGGTTCCTCCCGCCGAGTCGATAGCTTATGGCCATGCCTCTGGTCGTGCCGCGCTACACCCTCAACGATCTCGAGTCCTTCCCGGACGACGGCAACCGCTACGAGCTCCTTGACGGCGAATTGCTGGTGACTCCGGCACCGGCAATGTCCCATGATCTTGTCGTGGCTCGAATGACGCGGGCACTGATCGGCTACCTGCCGCCGGAGCTCGCCGTGGTGTTCACCCACGGGTCGGTGGAGCTCGAGCCCAATGTGCACTTGGAGCCCGACCTTCTGGTGGTGCCCGTGTCGGAGCTTGCCCCCCCAATCGATCCCGGACCCCGCTGGACCCGCATCCGCAGCTGGTGGCTCGCGGTCGAGGTGTCGGGAACGGGCTCCGCGGTGTACGACCGTGATCACAAGACCCCGGCGTATCTCGCGCTGGGCGTCCGCGAGGTCTGGCGAGTGGACCTGAAGGAGGCCTGCGTCTTCGTCTCCCGCCCGGAAGAGGCTGAGAAACGCCACGCCGTGCAGCTCACCTGGCAGCCTCCCGAGCGCGCCGAGCCGCTTCGGCTCTCGGTGCCGGAGCTGTTCCGGGCCTAATCGGAAGTCTTGATGTCCCCCGTCACCCGCCCCGCCTTTGCGGAGCCGGCGGAGCTGAATGATGCGTTCGTGGTCTCTACGTGGTGCTCGGGCGAAGCGACGGGCCGGACGGCCCTAGCGTCGCCGGAGAGAGTGTCCGTCTACCGGATCACGAACGGCGGCCGCCGCCATTCCCCCACGCACCCCGCATCCAGCCCCTGCACCGAGCCCGCCGCGATGAACTGCGCCGCGATCCGCATCGCGCACGGCGTCCCCACCGGCACGTGCCCCGCCCCCCGCCACACCAGCGAGACACTGTTGGGTAAGTATTTCCGCGCCGACTCCGCCCACCGCGGCGGCGTCACCGGATCGGCATCCCCCGAGATCATCAGCACCGGCACCTCCTGGCGCGCCGCCGTGAAGTGATCCTTCGGCACCGCCGTCCGGGGCCACCCCTCGCAGCCCCGCTGCTGCTGCCGGATCCGGTAGTCGCCCAGGAACGTCCCCGCCACCGCCGCCGCGATCTCGCTCTCGCCGATCCGCGCCACGTCCTCCGTACACGTCACCGCCAGAAAATGGCCCATCGAAATCCCGCTCGGCGGCTGGATCACCCGCCCCGGGACCACCGTCTCCACGAAGGGCAGATAATCTCCCGCCAGCGCCCCGGCCACGATGCTCGGCAGC
>JBGPLG010000199.1:0-3289 GCA_041486305.1 Gemmatimonadota bacterium | reverse complement strand
TAACGCCCTGCGCTTCTGCTGCGGGGGCCTGCGGCGGCCCCCGCCGCCCAGCCCAAACATACTTTCGGCGGCGGGCCGTCGCGTTCAGGGCCCCGGCAGCAGCAAGCGCTGGTTAGGCGCTGCCGCCGCTGCCAAAGCGAACGCGGTAGAGCAGAACCACTACGCCCGAATAGATCGCGCCAAGCGCCAAGAGCAGCAAGAGGACCTCTCCGAGCACGCCCAGAGCAGCGCGGGGCACCTCGACCAACCCGAGAATCGAGATGTTGAGGCCGAGCATGACAACCAACACGGTCGACGTGACGAGAAGGCCACCCGCACCCCTCCAACCGGGGCGGTATACAAGACTCAGCAGCACGGCAGTGCCCAGAATGAAGAGGCCGGTAACCGGGAGGGCGCGTCCCATCAGTGCACGCGGCGGCTCATTTGTCTGGAGGAGCGCTGCGATCGTCGTCACCGGTTCGAAGGCGACCAACGAGGTAAGCCCGAGCGCGATGAACATGACCAAGTAGAAGAGGTTGTACTGCAACCAAGTGCGGACTGCAAACGTGGACACCACGAGGGTGTAGCTCCATGAAAGGCAGATTCCGCAGATGGCCCCGGCAACGAGCATGGCCGGAAGGGCAAACCAGATTGGGTTGATCAGCAGCTGGTGAAGGGCGGTGAAGCCGAAGGCAGCCAAGGCGCCCGCGAGGGCCCCTGAGCCGATGAACCAGGCCAGACCCTCCGACCGGCGGGAGCGTTCCATCATTGTAGAAGTCCTGCGATGCCTGCCTGGGAGCGCAGCGCCTAACGGATCGCGCTTCTGCTGCGGCGCGCCACTGGATTCTAATACCGACGGCCAGAACTCGACCGCGCCGTCGGCAGCAAGCGCTGGTTAGACGGCATCCTTGGCACCCGAGTCAGTAGACAATCCTCCGTGCGCTCCGACGTCCAGCAAGTGCTGAACTCGAGCCCGGTGATGACTCCCGGAAGTGCTGACCCAGCAACGGCTAAGCGTGTCTTGGAACAGCCGGTCGTGAGAGAGAACGCGATCGCGGACTTTGGGGAAATACGACTCGAAGTGTTCCTCGAGAAGATGTTCTAGAAGCACAGTCGCTACCCCAGTTCGCATGTCCTCGTCTGACGATGAGCCATAGCCGGTGACTACCTCCCAAACCATCTCTGGACTGGTGCCGATTGCTTCCCCAACAACGATGAGTGCCTGCCAGCGACAGTCGTTGTCGGAATCATCGACGAGCCGGCGGGCCGTCGCGAAGTAGGGCTCAGGAGGCTCTCCCTGGCCGATTTGCTTCCGGATGTGAGCGAGCGCAAGAAGTCGCTGATCTGGGTCAGAAGATGAGGCCAGGCTCTCTAGCGCACGCGGATCATGCCGCACGCTATCGTTTCGGGCCTTGGCCAGGATTGTTACGAGCCGGTCGTGGGTCAATGACAACTCTGGGGAATGCCGTCTAACGGCCTGCGCTTCTGCTGCGGGGCGGCGGCGGCCCCGCCAAATAAGCTAATCATCCCGGCGGCCGGCCGCCGCGCCCCGGCAGTAGCAAGCGCGTGTTAGGTAGCGGATCCGGACCACGAAGGGCGGCCACCCACCGAAGTGCCAGGACTGCCGCCTGCGGGCAGGGCGCCGCGCGGAACACCGCTGGCTGCCCCATCCAGCGGCCCGGGAACTCCGGGGGCAGGCCCCGCGTACGACCGCGGCCCGGAACACGAGTGCTGGTGGCCTGCCCAACTCAGTGCGGAGGTCCGTAGCCGCCCGCACACGGACGGCCGCCAACCGAATCCCGACTTACAGATGCCGGGCGGCAGCAGGGAGCGAGGCGAGCGGTGGCCGCGGGTTGCTCGGAGGCGGGATGCCAGTTCTTGGGGTGCCCCCGGCCGCTCGGAGGTGACGACCCGGGCCACACTCGGAATCACAGACCCCAAGCTGTTGCTGTTCCGTCGACGCTACCTAACGAATCGCGCTTCTGCTGCGGCGCGCCACTGGATTCCAACCGACGGCCAGAACCTGACCGCGCCGTCGGCAGCAAGCGCTGGTTAGGCCGCAGAGTTCGAGCGACGAGTTAGCGTCACTGCCTAGTCGAAGATGGCGTGCTGCCTTTCAGCCTCATCCCTCGGACGAAGCCCAGAACCATGAGGGCCAGCAAGGCCACCCATAGCAAGACTAGCCATGTTGTGTGTGCGGCAGTGGTTGGACCCGAATGAAGACCGATAGCTCCCTGCAAGAGAAGCCAAGGCGTCAGGACCAGCAAAGTGAGACCCGCTCGGCCCCACGAACGGTCATAGGTCCAAGGTTGAAGGATCAGCGCTGCTACGACGACCTCGCAGAGCGTGAACAGCAAGATCGACTTGAGTTCGCCGGCCCAGGTTGTTCCATAAGCCGAGGGACCCGTCGAATGCGGGCGTGGGGGGTTGGCGAGATACGTCGCGGTGAACCAAAGGCAGCCGATGCCCCAAAATGCGAAGAATGAAATCAATGGGCGGTACGAGAGCGGTCGCCTCACATGAGCTCTCCTGCGGCCTAACGGAGCGCGCTTCTGCTGCGGCGCGCTGCTCGAAACCAATCTCCAATTCCTGAACTCCTCCGCGCCGGCAGCAGCAAGCGCTGGTTAGGTGGCATCGGCAACGGCGACTGAGGCGCAGAGTCGTTAGGCCTGGTGCACTCACTCGATTGCGGGACGGCCCCCGAAGCAGACCACGTAGCCATCGGGGTCTTCAACATAGAAGTCCTTGGTCCCCCATTCTGTGGCCGTGAGCGTCTTCAGTATTGTCACGCCCTGACTGCGACACTGCTCGTAGTAGGCCTCGATCCCATCGACTCCCGCTGCCGCGTCTAAGTGCTCGTTCGCTTTCCGGTGCTGCCGTTCGGAGGCATTCTTGGGGGCCTCTTTCAGGTGGAGTTCCAGGCCATCGAGTAGCCCGATGGCATAAAACCCTTCCCAAGGCTCGCCGAAGGCAAACCCGAGCTGCCGGTAGAAGGCGATCGAGCGGGCTAGGTCATCGACGAGGAATTGGGGGGCAAAGGAGGTCAGGCGCGGCTGTGTCTTGGTCGTCGTCATAAGTGTCCTTGTGGACTTGTCCGATGCCACCTAACGCCCTGCGCTTCTGCTGCCAGGCCCTGCGGAGGCCGCCGGCGTCCTGGCTCGCCAAAGATATCCGCCGGCGGCCGAAGCGGTTAGGGCCTGGTCAGTAGCAAGCGCGGGTTAGGCGCCACCCAGAGCCACCACTAGTGGCCCTCCTCAAGGCCCCGGCTGATCCGGAATACGTGGCCATCCGGATGGCGCACATGCATCTC
>JBGPLG010000198.1:0-3303 GCA_041486305.1 Gemmatimonadota bacterium | reverse complement strand
TCCCTGGCCGTACCGCCCCGGGCCTGCAAGTGACCTGCCGGACCTGCCACCACGGTATCAGCCGGCCGATGCCGCTCTCCGCGCTCATGCTAGAGACCGCGCAGGCGGGAGGGGCTGATTCCGCTATCCGGGCCTATCAAGTACTCCGGCAACGGTACTACGGCCAGGATGCCTACGACTTCGGCGAATCCTCCCTGAACGTGGCGGCCTTTCGCCTCGGCCGAGCCAGCCGCTTCGACGACGCGCTCGCGCTCTTGCGCGCAAACGAGCAGCTATTCCCCTCGTCATCTGGGATGTACGTGTTCCGGGGCAATATCGAACTGATGCGCGGCGATACCACGGCTGCCGTCGCCGCCTTTCGTGAGGCAGTGCGTCGGGATTCGTCCAATGCGGAAGCCCGTGGCCGGCTTCGGAGCGTGGGCCCGCGTCCCTAGCCTAGGAAACGGGCGGCATAACCCGCGCTTGCTGCTGCCGGGGTCCTGAACGCGGCGGCCCGCCGCCGGGTATGTTTGCTTGGACGGCGGGGGCCGCCGCAGGCCCCCGCAGCAGAAGCGCAGGGCGTTAGGCCGCGACACACAAGCCCAGAAGTTTCCACATCGGTCCCATGGACGGGAGTTGGTTTCAAGATGTTGATGCCGGAGGAAAACCATAGGGCCAAGATGAGCCCAAAGGAGTACGAGCGAGAAGTCGCGAGGCTATTGACTGCCGTTGGGCGCGATCTTCCCGGCTTCCGCGTCGAGCACCTCGAGGCGATCGAAACCACGGAGGGTACTTTTAGAATTGACGTGACTGCGCGATTCACTCAACTTGGCGCCGACTTCCTTGTTCTTATCGAGTGCAAAGATCACGTCCGACCGGTCGAGCGCGAGGATGTCCTGGTCCTTGCAGACAAGCTCCGAGCCGCCAGCGCGCAAAAGGGAATGCTCTTCTCGACGAACGGCTTTCAGAGAGGAGCCATCGAGTATGCCTCCTCCCGGAGGATTGCCCTGATCCGGTTCGTCGAAGGAGAGCTAACATATGAAACGAAGGGATTCAGAGCACCGGACCAACCACGACCGAAGCCGCCACCTTGGGCAAATATTCCTCCATTTGTGGGGCTGGTAATAGCAATGAAGGGTGACTCCACCACTAGTTCAACGGTAGAAGACAAGCGCACTGAACCACTAGTGACGTTCCTGACCGGCGCGGCCTAACCCGCGCTTGCTGCTGACCAGACCCTAACCGCGTCGGCCGCCGGCGGGCATCATTGGGGAGCCTGGGCGCCGGCGGCCTCCGCAGGGCCTGGCAGCAGAAGCGCAGGGCGTTAGACCGCTTGGCACTGGAGGTGTCGTTCTCACAGAGCTCTTTATGAACCACTCGATTTCGCTCGTCGTCCTGACATTCCTGGTCGCGACCAGCGCGACCGCCCAATCGCCGCGGACAGGTTGGTGGGTGCGGCTCGGGACTGGGGCCAGCGCGTCCAGCGCCTTATGCGATGTCAACGCCGCCAGTTTGATCTGTGGTACTCACGGCTCAAGCGCCCTCGGCAGAGTGGACTTGGCGGTGGGCCGCGCCCTCAGCCCACAGCTTGCCGTAGGGCTCGAGGTATCCCCGGACCGGCATCACCGTGCGTTGAATCCTGGGAACGCGAGCACCCTCAGCTCCCTCGCCGCCAGCGTGGTCGCCACGGTTTTCCCCCTCTCCCGGGTGCCCGGCTACCTCCACGTCGGCCTCGGCGCCAGCGGGCTTCGGCTTCGAGAACTGAACAATGGCCACACCTTTATCCAGCGTCGCGTCGGCTGGACGGCCTCCGCGGCGCTTGGGGCAGAGTTCCCGATCTCCCGAGTCGTCGCGGTCGGACCCTTCTTGCGGCTGGACCTCAGCGAGTTCGGGGCGTCTGATGTGTTCTTCCAGCGCCTCGAACAGCGCGCCGTGTCGGTGGGTGTGGCGTTGACGCTTCGCTGAACGCCGCCGAAGGCCAAGCGGTCTAACCCTCGCATGAAGCAGACGGGGCCGCGCTAGCTCCGCCGGCGCGGCCAAGGTAAGATCTGGGCAGGCGGCTGCGACCGTCGTCGGCCGCGGCCCCGCTGCTTATGCGTGTTCGTTAGGGCGCGTGGTTACCGCGTTGATGAAGTCTGCTGTGGCACGGAGCACCGGATGAAATACCTCGGCGGGCTAGTGGGGCTCCTGCTCCCCGCTGTACTTATAGCCCAACAGAATTCTGGCCCTACGAGGCATTCGACATTTCTGTTTGGTGCTGGTATCACCCGCCTCACCAGAGCCCCAGGGTGCCCCTCCTGCAGCGGCTCACAGGCCACCGGGCTGGGCATTGTTGCCGGGGTCGAGTGGGCCGTCCATCAGCTGTTTGCGGTGGGCCTTCACGGCCGCCTCACGTATACCGACGCGCTCACCCACAAGGGCGCCTTTATCACTGCCGGGGTTATCGGACCCCAAGGCACCTCCCCTTTGTGGATTCGAGCTGGCACCGGGGTCGTGTTCGAGCCCCGCTCTTGTCCTCTGGCCCTGGCAGTCTCGGCTCGCCGCGAAGATCCTGCCCTCTTCCTGCCTGACGGCCAGTCGGACGTGACCATCCAAGGTTCCTGTGGCTCGGTTGCTCAGTTCGGGGCGACGGTCAGCGCCGGCCTTCAGTGGAGCGTGCGTCACGGGGTTCGCCTCGGCCCCGACTTCTTCTGGATGGGCCCAGTTCAGCGCAACGACACCCACCATTCGTGGGGCGCGGGACTGTTAGTATCGATGGCCAGGTAGAGCGGACCCACGCGCTCTAACCCGCGCTTGCTGCTGCCGGGGTCCTAAGCGCCTCAGCCGCCGCCGGGTATCTTTGGTTGGATTTGGATGGCGGCGGCTGCGGCAGGCCCCCGCAGCAGAAGCGCAGGCCGTTAGGTAGCGTGGAGGAGCAGTGATGCACGAGGTTCAACTACACACTACCATTGCCCAGCCCACGGCCGTCATTCGGGCGCGGGTCGCACAGCGCGACCTCGCCCGCGCGGTACCCGCGTATTGCGGCGAGGCCTGGGCCTTTGCGCGTGCCGCGAACCTCGACCATCCGGGACGCCATGTCGCGGTATATCTCGACGGCGCGATTACCCTGGAGTGTGGGGTGGAGGTCGCGGCACCGTTCATCGGTACAGACCGCGTCATCTGCTCACGCACCCCTGCCGGGCTGGCCGCCACGACAACACACATTGGTGGGTACGATCAGTTGGGCGAGGCCCATGCCGCGATCCACGAATGGTGTGCCCAACATGGAGTTCGCCTGGCCGGGCCGAGCTGGGAAGTCTACGATCACTGGGTTGACCCTCCGGC
>JBGPLG010000197.1:0-3448 GCA_041486305.1 Gemmatimonadota bacterium | reverse complement strand
GATTGGAAGGCGTCACCGCCAGCGCGCCGATGGCCTGGACCGGTTGGGCATCGAACAGCGGGGTGTTGGTCTGGCCGCCGTCGGTAGATTTCCAGACTCCCCCCGAGGCGGAGCCGAAGTAAATCGTCAGCGAATCCCCGGAAATGCCGGCGACCGCGGAAATCCGCCCGCCTGCCGCCGGACCCATGAAGCGGAACCGCGCCGGTTCGGGAAGTCTATTCTGCGCGCCGCGGCCGGGTTGGGCGGCAAGCGGTGCGAGGTGGGCAGTGAGCGAAAGCAACACCGCCCACAGGGTGGCACAGCGCATGAAAAGTCTCGGAGGTGGAGAAGCTGCGGGAATCTACCGGAAACCGCGCCAAGCCACGAGGGGTCTTCTCGGGAGGAACAGGAATGAATCGGCTGACGGTATTCGGCCTGGTGGCGGTCACCGCGATGCTGGTCTGCTACGCCCTGGAGCACCGCAGCCGCTGGTTCATCCTGGGCTTTGCCGGAGCTTGCCTGCTCGGCGCGCTGTACGGATTCCTCCAGGGGGCGTGGCCCTTCGGCGTGGTGGAGATCATCTGGGCGTTCGTGGCGGTGCGGCGCTGGTGGCGGGGGGCACCGGCGCACGGGTCGGGCGCCCGGTGAAGTCCGATTCTTAAGGTTTGACACCCCGATCCGCCAGGGGATAGCTTGCCGCCGGCATCACCAGCTGAGGACGGAGAGAGCTCCTTGCCCACGCTGCAGGGTTTCCTGAAGGAAGCGGTAGCCCTTCCGCATTGCCGGACCCCGACGGAGTTCCTCGCACTGCTCGCCGAGCAGCGAGTCTAGAGCGCACGATGGTGTCGCCGACGCTGCTGGTGATCGACGATGAGCCGCAGATCCGCCGAGTGGTGCGAAACGCGTTCAAGGACAGCGACACCCGGGTGCTGGAGGCGGCGACCGGCGCTGAAGGCATTGACCTGGCCGCCGCGCAGCGGCCGGATCTCATCGTCCTCGATCTCGGGCTCCCCGACGTGGGGGGCGAGGAGGTCTGCCGGGAGATTCGCCGGTGGCTCGCCTCCCCCATTCTGGTTCTCTCGGCGCGGCATTCCGACGAGGAAAAGGTGCGGTTGCTGGACGCGGGCGCCGACGATTACGTCGTCAAGCCCTTCAGCACACCCGAGCTCCTGGCGCGAGCGCGCGCGTTGCTTCGGCGGACGCAGGGAATCGCTGGAGCGGGAGAGACCCGGATCGAGATCGGCGAGCTGACGCTGGATCTCACCGCGCGAAGCTTTACCCGGGCGGGGCAACTGGTCCATCTCACCCCGATCGAGTGGGATCTGCTTCGGACCATGATGACCAATGCCGGGCGCACCCTCACTCATCGATATCTTTTCCAGCAGGTGTGGAAGGGCCGGCAATTCGGCGACGCCCAGCAGTACCTCCGGGTATACGTCGCTCACCTCCGCCGTAAGATCGAAGCCGATTCCCTCCATCCCAGATACATCGCCACCGAGCCCGGTGTGGGATATCGGTTCATCACGTCCACCGAGCTGGGAGCTCCCGGATAGGCCCGGTGCAAAACTCCTGGTGGCGCTGGGTCATCTGGGGCGCGGTGCTGGCTCTGGTAACGCTCCTGATGCTGGGCTTCCGTGACCATCTGGACAAGGCGCACGTCACGCTGGTCTATCTGCTGGTGGTTCTGGCGGGGACTGCGAGTGGCGGTCGGCGACTGGGCCTGGCGCTGGCCGGTACGGCGTTCCTGCTCTTCGATTGGTTTTTCCTGTTGCCCTACTACACCCTTTCCCTCACCAATCCGCTCGACTGGCTGGTGCTGATCGCTTTCTTTGTGGTGAGCGCGGTGGTAGCGCAAATGCTGCACTCGCGGCAAGTCGAAGCGACGGCGGCACGGCAGCGAGCGGCGGAGGTGGACCGCTTCGCCGCCCTCGGTGCCGAGACCCTCAACGTCGCGCGGGCCGACCAGGCACTTGCCGCGATCGCCGAAGTGATCCGGGCCACGTTGGAGCTCGAAGTCTGCCGCATTCATACGACACCTGCCGGCGTCGGCCTGGCCGCTCCGGCGGACTCCCTGGTGGCCTGGGCCGCCCAGAATGGGGCGGTGGCGATTCGTCAGTCGGATGGGACCATCCGGATCACCGATTCGGCCGAGCCGCCGGTCGACCGGCTGGAGGCCGCCTGCGGGGTGTTTCTTCCGCTGCAGGTGCGCGGGCGCACCGTCGGGGTGCTGGAGCTCGAGCGCCATCCGGCGGTCGCGCTGGCACCGGCCCAATCGCGTTTCCTCTCGGCCCTCGCCCACTACGCGGCGCTGGCTGTCGAGCGTGCCCGGCTGGAAGCGGAGGCCGGTCATGTCGAGGCCTTGCGCGAGGCGGACCGGTTGAAGGACGCCCTCCTCGCGTCGGTCTCCCACGATCTCCGCACCCCGCTCACCACGATCAAGGCGCTGGCCCACGACATCGCGGCGACCGACGATCGCGCCACGGTCATCGAGGAGGAGGCGGACCGGCTCAATCGCATGGTGGCAAGCCTGCTCGACCTCACCCTCCTCAAGGGAGGGACCCTCGCCCTCCGGCTCGAGATCAACGCGGTGGACGATCTGGTGGCCGCACTGATCCAGCGGGTTTCGGGCGCGCTGGGCGGACGCGAGCTGCGCGTCCGCCTCGAGGATGGCGGCACTCTTCTGGTGGGCCGATTCGACTTCGGGCAGGCGCTCCGGATTCTGGTCAATCTGGTCGAGAATGCCCACAAATATGCTTCGTCGGACAACGGCCTCGATCTGACGGTGCGCCGAACCGGCGGGCAGATCGAGCTCGCTCTCGCCGATCGCGGACCCGGTGTTCCGCCGGAGGAAAGCTCGCGCATCTTCGAGCCGTTCTACCGCCCCCCCGGGACGCCTCCCGACGTCGGGGGCGCTGGCCTCGGCCTCGCCATTTCCCGTCAGCTGGCCCGGGCCCAGGGCGGGGACCTCCTTTACACACCCCGCCCAAATGGCGGCAGCGTCTTCACTTTGACCCTCCCCGCCGAGGATCTTCCCGCCTTCGAACCCGCGTTTTAACAAGAATTTCACGCCGTTCTCCCGATTTCTTGCACGCAATTAACGCGGAAGGTGGTATCGTGCTCGCCGTCGCCACGGGCTGCGTGGCGTATTGGAGGTTGGACCGATGCTGGATGTCCTCTATGTGGCGGGCTCCGTGGCCTTCTTTGCCGTGATGCTCGCCTACGTCCGCGGCTGCCAGGCGTTGGGCCGGGGCACGGTCGAAGGCGACAGGGAGCGTACGCCATGAGCTTCGGGAGCCTGGTCGCCGTGGTCCTCTCGCTCGCCGTGCTCGGGTACCTGGTGTACGCGATGCTCCGGCCGGAGAAGTTCTGAGATGACCGTCAACGGCTGGCTGCAGATTCTCTTCTTCAGCCTCTGCGTGCTGCTGGTCGCGAAGCCGCTGGGATTGTACCTGGTGGGGGTGTACGACGG
>JBGPLG010000196.1:0-3451 GCA_041486305.1 Gemmatimonadota bacterium | reverse complement strand
CCGGCTCTATGCCAGCTCGCCGGCCGACTTCTTCGTGCTGGGCGTAGACGCCAGCATCACCTTCGAGCGGGATGCAACGGGCAAGGTGGTTGCGCTGGTGTTGCACCAGAACGGCGCCAACCAGCGGGCCCAACGTCAGCCATGATTCTCCCTAGCGTCGTAGCGTCCTGGCGTCATACCTTCACCAGCTCCACCCGGCGGTTGTTCTGGCGCCCCTCGGCGGTGGTATTGGGTGACAGTGGCTTGGTGCTGCCCAGTCCCTTCGAGGTGAGTCTCGCCGCGTCGACGCCGTAGTCCTTCACCAGCGCCGCCTTCACCGCGGCGGCGCGCGCCTCGCTCAGCTTCAGATTGGCGACGGCATCCCCGACATTGTCGGTATGGCCTTCGACCGAGAGCTTGAGCTCGGGATGCGCCGCGAGCATCGCACCGATGTCCTTGAGGGTCGGGGTGGACTCCGGCTTGATCTTGTCGCTGCCGGTATCGAAGAGGATGCCCTGCGTGGTCACCCGGCCCTTGGCGGCCAGCTCATCGTAGATGCTCTTGCTGCCTTCCGCGATCCGGATCGCGCCGACGAATACCGGATTCTCGTCGCTTCGCCCATCCAGCCAGAGGTTGAGCGCGTTGGTATGGGCAAGGTTCGCGTTGGGAATGTTGACGAAGCGCTTCTCGTCCACGTACACCTTGATGTACTCACCGTCTCCCATAACACGCACCTGGGCCGGCTTGCCGCGATAGCGGGCGCTCACGGTGGCGGTGTAGCCATACTGGGTCTCGCCCCCACCGCCTCCGGTGAGTCCCGCGCCGCCGGATCCCCAGACGATACTGGAGTTCTTGGCGTCCCTCATTTGCAATAGGGTACCCTGCAGCTGGAAGGCGACGCCGTCGAGCGACGGGCGGTTGATGATCTCGATTTCGATCGTGAATTTCGCCGGCAGCACCTCGGGGAGGGGGATGCTGAAGACGCTGGGTGCGGTGGCCCGGAGCCAGCGCCGACCCGCCACTTCGGCCACCTCCATGTTCCCCGACTTGAATCCCAGCCGCTTGGGGAAATTCCCGACCACGTCTTCGGAGTAGTCGTTGAAGTAGAGCACCCGGCTGCCGGGCACGAAGTCATAGTTGACCCAGATCTTGGGATCGGTAGTGTCCTTGACCGGCTTCGCGGGTTGGGCGGAAAGGGGAGTGGCCACGACGAGCAGGGCCAGCGCCGAATGGAAGTGATTCACGAGCTTCTCCAGGTGAGGGACGCGCTCCGGCATCACCTAGTCTACACGCGTTCGGCTTCCACCGTCACTCTCTAGGGAACAAACACCCCGGCCAGGCTCGCCGCGACGGCCCTGCCTCCGGCGCAGGGATTCCCGATCGGCGGGCCCGATGCGCCGATGATCCAGTTCACCGGCTGCCCCGAGAGCACCGGGCCGAAGCCGTCCTCCCACCCCGCCGTGAGGACGAAATCCGGTAGCGCTATGGTCGCCGCCGATCCGCCGAGCCACCCGGCGGAAACGGTCAACGATGCGTTGCCGTACATCACGGCGACCTGGCTCGCGAGATCGGACGGGAGGGTGACCTGGAACCGCAGCCGCATATAGTTGCCGGCGAGTCGGGTCACCAGCGGCGCCGACATATCGCTGCCGAGCACAATGGTCCGGTCGGCGAAGCCCGAGACATACTCGTCCACCGACCGCGTCCTCCCGATGCCGACGGTCGACACGCTGATACGATGGACCCCGCCGGCGGCCGCCTGCAGCCCGTACATCGGCGCGCTCGAGCCGGCTCCGGGCCCGATGGACCAGAGCGGCGCCATCGTGCAGCTCGGGCCGGAGAAGAACGCCGTCGCCACGCCGCCGAGCGTTTCGCCTCCCGAAAGGCCGGTGATGGTGGTGGTCGCGGCGAGCGGATCCACCGCCTCCAGGGATGCGAAATCGATCGTGCCAATCGGGCCGCCGGGCGGCACGTCGAGCGATCCCCGGAAGATGTACTTGTTGCCGGAGAAGCCCCCCGATTGGGGCGACGAAATGGCCACGAGATCCTGCGGGCCGTCCAGGATGCCCGCCAGCACCGGATTCGGCGCGGCAGGGGTGGCCTGGCGGGTTACGCCGCCGAGCGACACCAGGGCCCGCTCGGACTGGTCCAGGCCCAACACCGTGGCGGTGACGGTCTTGTTGCCCGGGGCCAGCGGGGCGCCGCAGAGCTGGGAGACCGTCAGGGCCTGAAGCTCGGCGGTGGTCCCGAGCTGGACCTGCAACGTCGGGTTGCCGCCGGATCCGGGAAGCACCGCGGCGAATCCGCCCGCGGCGGAGCCGAGCCGGCCGAGGAAGACGCCGTTCTGTGACAGCAGCTGGAGCCAGGGACCGCTCTTGCCGTCCTGCACCGCGACGAACAGGGGCGGGATACCGAGGCAGCCGGAGTAATCGAGCGTGAGATTCCCGGCGTTGACCACTACCGTGAGGCTGACCTGCCGATCGGGGAGATTGGGCGTCGTCCCAGTGATGGTGAGCGGGTAGGGGCCCAGCGCGAGGCCGGCCGCCGCCTTGATCGAGAGCGGCACCCTGGCGGACGTCGTGCCGCCCGGGGGGAGCGAAACGGTCAGTCCTGGAGGCGCCCCGCTGACTGATAGGGTCACCTGCTGGAGGAAATCCAAGCTGCGCTGCATGTCCACCACCAGGGCCATGCCCCCGCCGCCCCGGGACACCGGCACGCTGCCGGACGGCTGGGTGCCGAGGTTGTAGCTGCCCTGGGCCAGCGGGGTGACCGTGAGCACGAAGGTCGTGATCCGGTCGGTCAGCTCCGGCGTGGTCCCTCGGACGGTTACCACATGCGGGCCGGGTGGTGTGGACGCGGCCACGGCGATCGTGAGGGTCGAGGTCTTGGAGCCGAACGGCGCGGCCGGATTGAACGACCCCGTCACGCCGGCCGGCGCGTCTTCGAGCGAGAGGGTGACCGGCGCCGCGTAATTGATCCGCGTGAGGGTCACCGTGACATCGGCCCGGCCCTGCTGGCTGATGGTGACGGCGGGCACCGAGATGGTGTACGCCGCGGGGATGCTCACCAGCACCTGGAGCGGCGCGGTGGCGTCGCTGGCTCCGGCCGCGGTGGCCCTCACGGTGAGATTGTACGCGCCTTCGGGCACCGCTCCGCTCGCGGTGAGCGTCAACACGGAGGTCGCGCCGGTGACCGCGGCCGGATTGAATGCCGCGGTCAGGCCGGGCGGCGCACCCTCGAGGGCCAGGGTGACCGGTCCCGGGGCATTGGTCCGGGTGATGGTGACGGTGATCGCCGCGCCGCTTGCCCCCTGATCCAGGCCTTGGGCCCCGAGGGAGAGCGCGAGCGAGATGACCGGCGTGGGAGGAACCGGAACCGTGAGTGTGACGGGCTGGGTCACCGGGGTTACCCCCGGTCCGCTGGCTCGCACCACCAGGTTGTAGGCGCCGGGTACCACGCTCGCCGCGACGGT
>JBGPLG010000195.1:0-3535 GCA_041486305.1 Gemmatimonadota bacterium | reverse complement strand
GCCGCAGGCGGCGGGCGGGAAGCTCGATGCCGGCGACGCCCAGACCGCCGATGAAGTCGATGAGCGTGGAGATCAGGATGAGGAAGAGGAACCGGTAGTCCCAGAACCCGTAGAAGACGTAGCTGGCCGCGAGGAGCCAGCAATTCTGCTGCCGGTGGCCCAGGCGCCAGTAGAGAGCGATGACACAGCCGAACAGCAGCCAGAAGGACCACGCGTTGTAGCCAAGCGCCCGGAGCTGCCACCGGATCTCGTTCGGGCCATGCATGCCTTGGTCGCGATCAGAGGGTGGTTCGCCGCTGGCGGCGGCGCCCATCTCATGGCCAAATCCTGAGCCTCGAACCTAGAGGTTAGGCGCAGTGTTTGATCAGGGGCTTTGCCGGTGCCCAGGCCAACGTGGTGCCCTCGATCCGGTAGACCGGAATGCGGCGAGCCAAGCTCTCCAGGTACTCCGCGACTCCCCGGAACGAACCCTGGCCACCGTAGTCGTGCCAGAACACCACCCCGTCCTCGGTCATCATCGCGGCCATCTTTTCAGTGTCGTTCTTCACGTACTCATACGTGTGCGCTCCGTCGACGAAGCCGAGATCGACCGAACCCGCATGCGGCGTCGGGTCGAACGTCTTCGAATCGCAGAGAATTTGGTGGCAACGCTCCTGCAGGCCCAAGACGTGCACAAAGTATCCGACCCGACGATTCCTCACGAGCGCCACATCGCTCGGGATGTAGTTCGTGAGCTCGGCGCTCCCGGAGGCTGCGTCAAGCGGGAGATCCATCGTATAGACCGAGCCTTGGGGAGGCAGGTTCAGCGCAAACGTGCTGGTCGTGAGCCCTGTGAACGTACCGATCTCGAAGACTTTGCGGGGCTGCAGAAGCGCCGTAGCCACCGCAAGGATGGCGAGCTCGGCCGGAGCGATCCCGCCCCCTCCCTCGAGGTGGGTCGGAAGGGTTGCCCGCTCGGCAGCCTTGGATTGGCAAGTCTCACGGATGTACGCCACGGCGTCCTTGTGCCGAAGGCCCCGGCCGGACAACTCGTCGTACCGCCTGAGGCAGTGAGACAGATACGCTCGGCCGTCCTCGGTGCTTCGGACCATGATCCGGAGAGCACAGAGATTGAGCCCAGCCATTCCGTTCCGAATCGTTCGAAACGTCACGTTTTTGCCTCCTCATCCTCGTCAGCTGGCCAACGGCCAGCGCAAGTCTACCCTCAACCAGCGCCCGTATCGGTCGATATCCACCTCGAACGGCCCACTGACGCGACGAGCCCGTGACAATGGAGCCGGCCTCGGACATATGCAGACGAGGTTCGCGATCATGCTGACGGCGAGGAAGTACTTCCGCCGCCGGTCTGGAGGCGCATGGTAGAGCCCCGGCAGGAGATACCAGTACAGCCAGCACGCCACCGCGGTGGCAGCCGGGATCGTGAAATCTCGAAGCGCGTGGGGCAGCGCCGCCACAAGAGCCGAAGGGGCAAGAGCCAGGACGGCGCTGCCGAGCGCCCCGTATCGGACACTGGAGCAGAGCAGGGCGCTGAGAATCCTCGGCCGACGCGTCCCTCGCAGCCATCCGGGTGTAGTCTGGGCTGAGAAGCGTCAACAGACGGTGGGGTTCCAGGGTTTCCTCTCTTGTCAGGTTTCGCCGGCCGCCGTCAGTCTGATGACGTGGGTCAGTTTGATTCAAACTGACCCACTAGCCTGGTGACGCGCGCGGGCCGTGGCGCGGTGATGGCCGCGCTGGGAGCCTATCTTCGGTAGAATGCGGGGGATGGCGGCGCCGCTCCGGATCCCTCGGCACTTCATCTCGCGCAGTACGGGTCGGCCGAGCGTCCACCGACGCCGTGAGTGCCGCCATCTCACGCGCTCGGCCAAGATCATCGCGATCCGGTGCCCCGATGAGATCCGGTGCCCCGATGAATGGCTCCCGCGCTGCGGGACCTGCTGGCCCCGGCTCAAGCTCATGCGCGAGACCTCCATCTCGCCCGTCGAGCTGTCGAGGTTGCCGGGTCGCTCGGAAGGGATGTCCGCCCGCGCAGCGCTTCGCCGGCGGCGTCGGCGGGTGTTCGTATTCCCGACACCGTCACGTGAGTATCGGACGGCGCGGCGATTTTGGGGCCTTACCGGGCGCCACGTTACGAACTTGCTCGATCCTTGCAGCGGGCCCGGACCTGCATCAGACCGCTGATCGGAAGGATGGAACACACATGCGCTCAGTGAAGCTTGCTCTCCTGTTGGCCCTGGTCCTGATGGCATCGACCGCCACCGCCGCCGGGCTGTACCTCAACTCCAGCGAGCCCGGCTGCGACGGCTCCGATCCCACGGTCGTCTGGTGCGACGACTTCGAGCACGACGCCACCGGAGGGACGTCCGGCAACAAATGGTACGGGCTCAACTGTGATCAGGCCCAAGCGGGGGGCCTGGCCCAGACCAAGGGCTGGTGCGGGACGATCTACGCGAACAGCTACATCCCCAATTCGGTCGTGTGCGGCGGTCAAGGCGCGGCCGGCAGCTCGTGCGCGGCAACGAGCGGGCTCCTGCCCGGCCCGAATCCAGACAACACCGGCAACATGGGTGATCACGATGCCGGGCCCGCGAGCGGCGGCTATCAGACGCTCTACTTCCGCTTGATGATCAAGTACTCCGTCGGCCACTCGACCGGTCCGCTCAAGACCCTGACGTTCAACAAATGGGGCGCCGGCAACGGCGGCATCTCCATCGGCGGGTTCGGTAACGGCGGCGGGCCGTGGTCCATGTGCCCGGTGCAGGATTGCAACTCGCTCGGCTTCATGAACCCCCAGAACACGGGCTGCGCGTTCGGGTCGAACTACTACCTCTGCCAGAACCAGAACCGCAATCTCGACTTCAGCAGCCTGACCGGGCACTGGCTGGCCATGCAGTTGCGGGTGACGATGAACACTGGCGGCGGCCAGAACGGGGTCTATGAGCTGTACCTCGACGACTGTGGCGTGAACGGTCTCGGCTGTACCGGCACCCCCACGCTGCGGTCGCGGTTCACCAATGTACGGTGGACCCCGGGCTCCGACACCATCAAGTCGATCTGGGTCGAGAACCAGTCGCCCCCCCCGCCGGATGGGCCGGCCAGGGGCCAGCAGTGGTACGACCAGATCAAGGTGGCGACGGTGGGGCCGATTCCGTTCGTCGGTGGCATCTCGAGTGACCGCACGGCCCCGTCCGCCCCGGGCAGCCCGGCGATCCGCTAGCCCAACTCCCGCAATTCGTCATATGCGACGGCGCGACCCGCGGGGGTCGCGCCGTTCGTATCTCCGGGGAGCATCGCCGGCGCCAGTTTCCGGCCAAGGTCGGGACCACCTTCGAGGATTCGCCGCTCCCACTGGAGACGTGGTCCCCGGCGGTGTGGCTGATCGCCAACGCCAAAAACGGCGTCAGCTCGCACGAGGTCGGTCGGGCGCTGGGCGTCACTCAGAAGACCGCCTGGTTCATTGCTCCACCGAATCCGGTTGGCGATGAAGTCGGGCACGTTCCTCAAGCTGTCCGGCCAGGTCGAGGCAGACGAGACCTTC
>JBGPLG010000194.1:0-3644 GCA_041486305.1 Gemmatimonadota bacterium | reverse complement strand
CTCCTGAAGGTCGATGCGATAAACTACGAGGACCCGGAGATTTCCCGGAGCAAGATCCTCTTCGACAACCTTACCCCGTACTATCCCGAAAAAAAGATCAAACTGGAAACGACCCCGACGGAGTATACCACGCGCGCCATGGAGCTCGTTACCCCGATCGGCATGGGCCAGCGCGGCATGATCGTGGCGCCTCCGCGCACCGGCAAGACCATGCTGCTTCAGTCCATTGCCAAGGCGATCATCAAGAACCACCCGGAGATCAAACTGATCGTGCTCCTGATCGATGAACGGCCGGAGGAAGTGACCGACTGGGCTCGCCAGGTCAAGGCTGAGATCATCAGCTCTACCTTTGACGAACCGCCGCAAAGGCACGTCCAGGTGGCCGACATGGTCATCGAGAAGTCCAAACGCCTGGTGGAGCACGGCCGCGACGTGGTCATTCTGCTCGACTCGATCACCCGTCTGGCCCGGGCCCACAACGTGGTGGTGCCGCACTCGGGCAAGATCCTCTCCGGCGGCGTGGACGCGAACGCGCTCCAGAAACCGAAGCGATTCTTCGGCGCGGCGCGCAACATCGACAAGGGCGGCAGCCTCACGATCATCGCCACGGCACTGATCGATACCGGCAGCCGGATGGACGAGGTGATCTTCGAGGAGTTCAAGGGCACCGGCAACATGGAGTTGGTGCTCGACCGCCGCCTGGCCGATCGCCGTATCTACCCCGCCATCGACATCCAGCGCAGCAGCACCCGTAAGGAGGAGCTGCTCATGGACAAGGACGAGCTCAACCGGGTCTACCTGCTCCGGAACTTCCTGGCCGACATGCCGCCGGTGGAGGCGCTGGAGTTCCTGATCGAGCGGATGAAACGTACCAAGACCAACAAGGAATTCTTCGCCACGATGAATCAGTAAGGCCGTGGCGATTCCCGGCACCGGCCGCATCCTTGCCGTTGACTGGGGCGAGGTGCGGATCGGCCTCGCCCTCGCGGACGAGACCCAGACCATCGCCTCCCCGCTCACCACCCTCTCCCGCCGGATGGGCAAGCGCTTCCCGATGCCGGCCTTTCTCGAGCTGGTGACCACCCACCGGCCGGTCGGCCTGGTGGTGGGGCTCCCGCTCACCCCGGACGGCAACGAGGGTCCCGCCGCCGCCCAGGCCCGGGCGCTATCCGTCCTGCTCGGCGCCCGGACCTACCTTCCGGTGGAGCTGGTGGATGAGCGGATGACCACCGCGAGAGCCCACGCGGCCATCGCCGAGCAAGGCGGCTCGGCCCGCGGGCGGAAGGAAGATGTCGACGCCCTCGCCGCGACCATCCTGCTGCAGCACTTTCTGGAAACCCGCCGGAACGCGCGCGCATGAACGAGATCGCCACAGGCCCTTCGGGCCCTCGCGACGACACCCGGCTGGTCATTGCGAGGCGGCGGAGCCGCCGAGGCAATCTCGCCTGCGCGGTGACGCTGCTCATCTCCGCCTGCGGCCCGGCGCCGGGCGCGCCGCGGGAGCGGATCATCATTCCTCCCGGCGCATCGATCCACTCGATCGCCGATTCCCTCGCGTCCCACGGCGTGATCTCCTCGCAACGCTGGTTCCGGATCCTGGCCCGGGTGGGCGGGTATGATCGCCGCCTCCGGAGCGGTCCCTACGAGCTGATCCGGGGACAGGGGGCGCGCGCCGCACTTCGGTCGCTCACCAGCGGTCGGGCCCTGCTCACCCGGTTCACCGTGCCGGAGGGATTCACCCTGCTGGACATCGCGGAGGATGCGGAGTCCACTCTCGGGATTCCGCGGGACCGGATACTCGCGGCGGCGCATGACACGACGCTGCTCCGGGAATACTCCGTGCCGGGACCCTCCTTCGAGGGTTACCTCAAGCCCGACACCTATCTCTTCGCCTCCGGCGTCGGCGCCGAAACGGTGGTGCGAACCCTGGCCCAGGCGGCCCGGGCCGACTGGGATTCCCTGTTCGCCGCGAGTGCGGCGTCACAGGAGCTCGACCGGCTGACTGCGACCATTCTGGCCAGCCTGGTGGAGGGCGAAGCGAAGGTCGAGACCGATCGACCGCTGGTGGCGGCGGTCTATCGCAACCGGCTCCGGCTGGGCATGCCGCTGCAGGCCGATCCCACGGTGCAATACGCCATCGAACTCAAGACCGGCCGGCGAAAGCCGCGACTCTACGAGAAGGACTACGGGGTGGCATCGCCCTATAACACCTACTTGAAATCAGGGCTCCCTCCCGGACCGGTCGGCGCGCCGGGACGCCGCAGCCTCGAGGCGGTCCTCGCCGCGCCGACGGTCCCCTTCCTCTATTTCGTGGCCGGGCCGGGCGGGGCGCACATCTTCACCCGGAGCTACGCCGAGCATTTGCGCGCGATCCGGAGACTCAGGCAGTGAGCCTCGCCGAGACCGATCCAGCGGTCTCCCGCCCGCCGCGCCGTGTCATCGTGGGGATCACGGTGGCGCTCGCTCTCGTGTTCGGGTGCATTACCGCGCCGTACTATCTCTTCGGCAACGACCCGGCCCGGTACGTCGAGCTCGCCCGGTCGCTCGCCCACGGACAAGGGTATGTCTACTTCGGCCAGGCGGAACGGTCCTTCCCGCCGGGATTTCCGCTGCTGCTGGCGCCCGTGGTGCTGCTGCTGGGCGGGTCCTTCGTTACGGTGGCGCGCTGGGCGGCGATCCTCGGCGCCCTGGTCTTTCCGGCCGTCTACGCCTTTGCCCGCACCCGCACCGCCGCGCTGCCGATCGCGGTGCTGACGATTTCGTCAGCGGGATTTCTGGACCTCATCATCGGGAATCCGCGATCCGAGCCGATTTACATGGTCTGCTCGCTCGGCCTGCTCGCCTGGGCGCACTACGGCGCATCGCGCCCGGAGCCCACCGGCCGATCAGGGGCCTTCATCGCCGCCGGCACGGCGCTGCTCCTGGTGTCGGTCGCGACGCGGTCCATCGGTCTCGCCGCCGTGGGGGCCGTCGCCATGGTCGTCCTGGAACGGATGGTCCGTCCCGACCGGGGCGCTCGGCGGCTCCCGCTCGAGCTCCTGATCCCGCTGGTGGCCAGCGTGGTGTTCCTGGTCCTCTGGTTCGCGTGGACCCGGACGGCGCCCGATGCCGAGGCCGGACCGGGCAACGGCGGCACCTACCTGCGCAACATGCTCCTCATGGACCCTCACCGTCCCGGGCTGGGCCCGGTGACGCCGGTGGGATTGCTCTCCAGGGTCCTCCAGAATCTGGCCATCCAGCTGAACCACGCGGCGGAGCTCCTGACCCAGCTTCCCTGGATCAAGCCCCGCTGGTTCTCCCCGACTACTGCCGCGGTACTGGCGCTGACACTGGCCGGACTCCGGGGCGAGCTGCGCCGCCGGTCGCGCCTTGGCGCGTGGTATTTCCTGGGCTACGGGGCCATTCTGCTGTTCTGGCCCTACGACGAAGGCACCCGCTTTCTGGTTCCCATCCTGCCCTTCCTCTGGGTCTTCGCCATACTCGGCGCCCATCGGATCATCGCTGCGGCCTCGTCCGGCAGCCGGCGGCTACGGCTGGGGTTGATCAGCGTGGGCTCGGTGTGCCTGCTCGGCGCCGCGGTCAGCCTGCGGGCGATGCCGGCGGATTTCTCCCGCCAGGATCAGGCCTTCGCGCTGGTGTGGCTG
>JBGPLG010000193.1:0-3644 GCA_041486305.1 Gemmatimonadota bacterium | reverse complement strand
GGCGCCCAGGGCATCGTGGTGCCGCACGTCAACACCCGCGCCGAGGCCAAGGCGGCCGTCGAGGCCGCGAAGTTCGCGCCGCTCGGCAAGCGCGGCATGTTCACGAGCCGGCAGGGCTTCGCCGTGGACGACTATCTCAAGACCGCCAACGACCAGAGCCTGCTGATCGTCCTGATCGAGGACATCGTCGCCGTCAACAACCTCGACGAGATCCTCGCCGTCGACCACATCGACGTCTTCTTCGTGGCGCCGAACGACCTGGCGACCTCCATGGGCCACATCGGCAACATGGGCCACCCGGAAGTCCAGCAGACGGTGGACAAGGCGATCACGAAGATCGTCCAGTCCGGCCACGTGGCCGGCACCCTCGTGAACTCCGGCAACGTCGAGCGCTACACGCGCCTTGGAGTCCGGGCGGTGATGACCAGCTTCTTCCCCTGGATCCAGGCCGGCGCGAAGGACCTGATGGAGCGCGCGGCGAAGGGCGCACGGGGCTGATGGGCGCGGCGACGGTCGAGACCGCGCTCGGCCCGGTGGCCACTGCCGGGCTCGGCCCCACGCTGATGCACGAGCACATCGTCACGCGCTCGCCCGGGGTGCACGAGAACTGGCCCCACCTCTTCGACCGGGACGCGATCCTCTCGATCGCCGATCGGAAGATGGCCGACCTCTACGACCGGGGCATCCGCACGATCGTCGACCTGACGACCGTCGACCTTGGACGGGACATCGACCTGATCTTAGCTGTGGCCCGCCGCTCGCGCGTGCAGGTGATCGTCGCCACCGGTGTCTGGTGGATGCCCCAGCGGTACTTCGGCGCCCACGGCATCGACGAGGTAGCCGAGCTGTTCATCCGCGACATCACGGCGGGTATCGGTACGAGCGGGGTCAAGGCGGCGATCATCAAGTGCGCCACGGATACCGCCGGCGTCACCCCGGTGATCGAGAACGTCCTGAGAGCGTCCGCCCGGGCCCAGAAGGCGACCGGCGTGCCGATCTCGACGCACACCTGGGCCGCGGGCCGATCCGGCGAGGCGCAGCAGGCGATCTTCGCCCAGGAAGGCGTCGACCTCCGCCGCGTCATCATCGGCCACAGCGGCGACAGCGAGGACCTGGGCTATCTGCGCGGGCTGATGGAGCGGGGGAGCACGATTGGGATGGACCGCTTCGGACTCGACCACTTCCTGCCCACCGCGAAACGGGTCGAGGTGCTCGCGCGGCTCTGCGCCGAGGGCTACGCCGGCAAGATGGTCCTCTCGCACGACGCCAACTGCTGGACCGACATGCTCTCCGAGGACGACAAGCGCCGGACCCGGCCGCTCTGGCACTACAACCACATCAGCGACGACATCCTCCCCGCGCTGCGGGCGGCGGGCGTCACGGAGGATCAGATCCAGCAGATGCTCGTGCGCAATCCGCAGGCGATCTTCGCGGTGCGGCAGGGCGGGGCCGCGTGAAGTCGTGACCGGAGAGGACGGTTTAGGATACCGTTGGAGCACAGCCAAGGAAGGAGGATCTGCCATGGCGCACGACCGGAACGTTGTCGCAACGCTCGAAACCCTCAACCGGGGCTACCTTCTCGCCGCGGAGAGGTCCGACGTCGGCTGGTACGCAGAGCACCTGGCCGAAGACTACATGGCCACAAACCCGGACGGCTCGCTCGTGGACCGCGCAGGGTTCCTGGCCCGGATCGCGAAGCCCCATTCCAACTTGAACTACCGGGCCCCAGAAGTGCAGATCCAGCTCCATGGCGACATCGCATTGATACACGCGAGCTTTGAGGATACGAAGGCCGACGGCCGGACGGGAAAGGGCCGCTATACCGATATCTGGGCGCTCCGGGACGGGCGCTGGCTGTGCGTGTCCGCGCACTTCACTCGCTGCTGAACCTGATAGAGGCCGCCATGCCGAATACCGCCACGCAAGCCAGCGATCTGGATACCCTGCAGGAGCGGAATCGGGGTTACATCCGGTCGGTGCAGACGTCCGACGTCCGCTGGTTCGGCGAGAATCTGGCGGAGGACTTCGTGAACAGCAACCCGGACTGCTCCTTCGTCGACCGCGCCGGGTTCCTGGCCCAGATCGCGCCGCCGTGTCCGGTCACGAGCCTCACGGCCGAGGACGTGCTGATCCAAATGCTGGGCGAGGTCGCCATCATTCGAGCGCGGACCACCTACGTGAAGCCGGACGGCCAAGCCGGTGCCGGCCGCTACACGGATGTCTGGGCGCGCCGCGGTGAGCGCTGGGTTTGCGTCGCGGCCAACGTCAGCCGCGGCTGAGGCGTAGCCTCCGGCATCATTAGCGCGCAGTCATTCGATGACCTGATCCGCCCGCGCCAGCAGCGACGGCGGGATCGTCAGCCCGAGGGCCTTCGCCGTCTTAAGATTGATCACCAGCTCGAACTGGCGCGCCTGCTCCACCGGAATATCGGCAGGCTTGGCTCCCTTGAGGATCCTGTCCACGAAACCTGCGGCCCGGCGGTAGTTGTCCCGAAGACTCGGTCCATAGGAAATGAGCGCCCCGGCATCGGCGCTCTCCCTGAACATTCCAAGCCATGGAAGCCGGTACCGTTCGGCCAGGCCCGCTACCCTCACCAGGTTGCCGTTGAACAGCGGGTCGGGGAACACGATGAGCGCCCCGGACCGCTCCTTGGCCATGGCAGCGAATGCGAGATCGATCTCCTCGACGGCCTTCGCCTCCGCAGGCTGGGCTTGCACGCCGAGCGCCCGAGCTGCCTCCTGCGTCTGGCGCCAGAAGACCGCATGCGTCGGATTGGCGGGATTCCTCAGCGCGGCCACCTTCATCGCCTTTGGGACAGCCTCCTTGATAAGCTCCACCCACTTGCCCGTCATCTCGACGGCCAAATTGGACACGCCGGTGATGTTGCCTCCAGGCCGTGCGAGGCTCGCAACAAATCCCCGCCCGACGGGATCGCCGACGGCCGCCATCACGATCGGGATGGTTGCCGTTGCCTGCCGCGCGGCGATGATCATCGGCTCCCCCGCGACGAGGATGACGCTCACATTCAGCCGCACCAACTCGGCGGCCAATTCCGGGAAGCGCTCCGTCCTTCCGTCCGCCGACCGATACTCGATGACGACGTTCCGGCCTTCCACCCAGCCGTGCTGCTCGAGCCCTTGGCGAAACGCCTCCCGAACCGGTTGGTTTAGCGAAGGCGCCGGGCCCTCCATGACCCCGATGACCGGAACCTTCCCCGCACGCTGCGCAGCGGCAGTGAGCGGCGAGGCGAGGAGGCCGAGAGCGAGGACGGCTGTGAGCGCACCGCGTATGATCGTCATGCCGCCAGGACGAACCCTTCGTAGCCCTTTGCGGCGACCTCGTCGCACTTCTGGCGATAGGCCCCGACGCCGCCGATATAGGGCATGAAGATGCGCGGCTTGCCGGGGATGTTCGCTCCCATGTACCAGGAGTCGGCCAGCGGGTAGAGCGTCATGTGGGCGACCTCGTTGACGTGCTCGACCCAGGCGTTCTCCGCCTCCACGGTCGCCTCGATGCTCGCCTTGCCTTGCTCGCGCAGGTGCGTGATGCAGTCGGCGATCCAGTCCACGTGCTGCTCGATGGAGACGATCATGTTGCTCAGCACGGACGGGCTGCCGGGGCCCGTGATGAGGAAGAGATTGGGG
>JBGPLG010000192.1:0-3687 GCA_041486305.1 Gemmatimonadota bacterium | reverse complement strand
TCCCTCAAGGTCCCGGTCGGCGCGCTCTACGGCTTTCTCGGACCCAACGGCTGCGGCAAGACCACGACCATTCGCCTGCTGCTCGGGTTGCTCCGACCCGACGCCGGCACGGTGCGCCTGCTGGGCCACCCGGTGCCCTCCGAACTTCCCGAGGCCCTGTCGAAGACCGGCGTCGTGCCCGACCGGCCCCACCTGCACCGCTACCTCAGTGTCGGCGAGGCGATCGCCTTTCACCGCGCCTTCTACTCCACCTGGGATGGCAAATGGGCCGCCGAGCAGCTGAATGAGTTCCGGCTGCTGCCGGGGCAGAAGATCTCCCGCCTTTCCAAGGGGGAATCCGCCAAGCTCACCATCCTGCTGGCGCTCTGCCAGACGCCCGACCTCCTGGTACTCGACGAGCCGATGGACGGCCTCGATCCGGTGGTGCGCCGGGACGTCCTGAGCGCGCTGCTCGACTACGTCTCTCGGCGCGGCGCCACCGTCTTCGTCTCCAGCCACCTGGTGCACGAGCTGGAGCGGTTCTGCGACTGGATCGGGGTGATGGACCGGGGCCGCCTGGTGGTCGAGCTGCCGATGACCGAATTCCGGAACGGCAACAAACGGATCCGGTTCACCGCGGTCCAGCCGGTCGAGGCGACCGACGCGCCCTTCACCCTGCTCAACCGCAACCGCGACGCCGGCAGCGCCGAGACCTGGGTGGTGCGCGGCTGGCGGCCGGAGATGTCGGCCTGGTTCGACCGGCCCGGGCTGGCGGTCCGGGAAGTGACCGACCTCGACCTCGAGGACGGCTTCGTCGAGCTGTTGCGCGCCTTCCGCGCGCGGGAAGCGTAGGGGCAACCGATGCTCAAGGCGATCATGCGAATCCAGTGGAAGGGCAGCTGGCACCTGGTAGTGGCGCTGGCGGTGGCGGCGTTTGCCCTGCCGATCGTGTCGGTGCGGACCGGCTGGTCCGGCACTCCGGCCAACCTTCCCGGGTTCCTCACCGAGCTCGAGCTCTGGGGGCTGTTCTACCCCGCGCTCGCCGCGGTGGCCGCGATCGTGGTGGCGGTGTCCATCTGGATCTCCGACCGGCGGGGCCACCACATCTACGCCCTGCTGCTGCCGATCCCCCGCTGGCGCTACGTGCTGCTCCGCTACCTCGGCGGGCTCATGCTGCTGCTGCCGATCGTACTGGCGCTCTGGGCCGGGGCGATCATCGCCGCGGCGTCGCTGGACCTGCCGCCGGGGCTCCGCACCTTCCCGCACGCGCTGGCGGCCAAGTTCGCGCTGTCGCTGCTGCTGCTGTTCGGAGTCGCCTTCGCGGTCGCGGCCTCGTCGAGCCGCGCCCTGGGGATCTCGGTTCGGCTGCTGGGTCTGTTCATCGCGGCCCACATCGCGGTGATCATGCTCCGACCCGGCACCAACCTGATCTGGACCGTGGTCACCGCGCTGGTCACGTCGCCGGGGCCCTTCGCGCCGTTGGGCGGGCGCTGGATGCTGATCGATGTCTAGACCGATCGTCAGCGACACCATAAGCATTGCGAGGCCACGCAGTGGCCGAAGCAATCTCCTGCTCCTGTCGCTCCTGACGACCGCGGCGGCCGGCCCGGCCGCGGCCCAGGACGCGAGCGCCTGGCGCGACTCGGTAACCCGGCTCACCGCCGAGGTGCGAGCCATCCGGGATTCGCTGGTGTCCCGCGATTCCACCGTCGTGGAGTTGGAGCGGAGCAATGGCGTAGTCCTGAGCGCCACCCCGCAAACGAGGGACGCGGCCGTTCGCGGCTTCCGGTACTTCGCGGAACAGCGGGCGCGGTGGTTCGGGCCGGCGCTCCCGTCGCCCGGCGGATTCAGGCTGGTGGTCCAGACCAGCGCCCGCCGTGACATCCTGGCGCGTTTCGGCGGGGCGGAGCTGTGGAATGGAAGCGTGGTCCTGACCGGCCTTCCCGATACGGTGGATGCCGCGCGGGCCCAGCGCGCCGCAACGGAGAAGGACCTCGGCAATCAGCTGGTCACCGGCTTCTCCGAGCTGATGTTCCCCAGCCTTGGCGAGCCGACGATGCAGTGGCTTTCCGATCCACCGCCCCTCCACATGACCGACCGGGACCGGCGCAGCACGGCGATGTACATGGTCATGACTTCCACGGGCAAAGCGGAGCGAGGCTGCGTTGATGGAAACCTCGATTTCTGCGCCTACGCACTCGGCCTTCGGGCGGCGCCCTCGAGCGACCTGACCGGCGCATACCCGCTCCTGGTCCGGGCCGACCTGTTTCTCACCGCGCTCGAGATCGGCGGTCCCGGCGGCTGGTCCCGCATCCTCGCCGCGCACCCGGCCCGCGCCGAGGAGGCCCTGCTGGCCGCCTCGGGGCTGCCCGCGGACTCGCTCCTGACCCGCTGGAGGGACGGCATGATGGCCTTGAGACCGAATCATGGGCCTCTCGAATCGGGCGCGGCATTCCTGGTTGCCGGCTGGGTCGGTGCGCTCCTGCTCGGTGCCCTGGGGGCCTCACGATGGCGCTGATGCTGCGGCGGCTCACCCTCGTGGTACTGGTCGTGGTCGCGGTGATGATCCCCGTGCTCCGGTCCGCCAACCCGCCGGCGCCGACGGAGGGGGAGGGCCGATTGGAGCGCATGTATCTGCTCCGTCAGCGGCTCAATGTCGCCCTCACACGGTTCGAGGCGCTGATCACGCTCGATTCCGTCGCGAAGCCGGCCTCGCACCTGGCGCATCCGGGGCGCCCCGAGGTCCAGATCCGAGGGTTCGGCGCCGCCGCAAGGGCGCCGGCCGCGATGACGATCGTCGACGACATCTGGACCCGGCTCGGTCGGGTGGATTCCACGATTCGGGTTGCCCTCGTGATCTACAACCATGACGAGTTCGGGTTTCGCCCGGAGCAGTGGTGGAGCTATGCCGGCGCGTCCATCGAAGTGGAGAGCGGCGGCACCAGGTGCCTGGCGTTCCTCCCCGGCAACCGGCAGAAGGATGGTACTATCGGCGTCGGGAGGAGGGACGTTTTGGAGGGCGTGCTCGCGCCCTGCGTCATGCTGGCGGGGTTCGGGCGGCCGGGTCCCGCGGTCGCGCGCTGGCTGGGCAGCACACGATACGCCGCCGCCGGTTCGACCGCCTGGCTCAATCGCAGCCGGAGCTTCATCGACGGTGGCAGCGGCGCGATGCCGTGGATGGCGCTCTATGCGTACCAACAGGACCGGCAGTCCTACCGGGGCATCCTGTCATCGAGCAGTCTCGCGATCTCCATCGCCGAGGTGCTGACCCCTCCCTACGCGCTCGGCGCATACGGGCTCCGCTGCACCGATGGAGACTGGTCCGCCTGCCGTACCGGTATACTCGACTCGACCGTTATCGCGCTGAGTACCCGAGGCCTCCCGCCCGAGCTCTCGTATTCCGGCGCGCTGCTCGACCGGCCGATGCACTGGACCCTCGGCACGCCTCGGCCGCCGGGAGAATGGTGGCTCTCCGATCTGATCCGGGACCAGGGCCGCGACAAGTTCGCGAAGTTCTGGAAATCACCGGCCCCGTTCGAGCAGGCGTTTCAGGATGCCTTCGGCGAGGACCTCGGCGCCTGGACCCACCGCTGGTCGGTGCGCCAGTGGGAAAACTCCTGGTTCGAGAAATACCGGGTCACGCCTCGGGTCCTCGGCGCCACGCTGAAGCCGTCATGGATGCTGATCACGATCGGCTGGACCGGGCTC
>JBGPLG010000191.1:0-3957 GCA_041486305.1 Gemmatimonadota bacterium | reverse complement strand
GGCGCCTTCGCCATGCAGTTCATGGTGCAGGGGGCCTGGGGCGTGATCCCGGCCCACATCACCGAGCTCTCGCCCGACTCGGTCCGGGGGTTTCTGCCGGGATTCGCCTACCAGTGCGGCGTCGCCCTGGCGGGCACGGTCGCCCAGATCGAAGCGATCTTCGCCAAGCGCACCGGCTATGCCACCGCCATGGCGCTGACCGCGGTGACGGTGTTCAGCCTCGGCGCGGTCGTGGTGAGCCTGGGCCGGGAACAGAAGGGCCGTGCCTTCGGCGAGGCGCCGGGAGAAGACTGATCCGGTGAAGGGCGGGCCCGGCGCGACCTATCGCCGCATCTACGCGGTGGTGCGGCGGGTTCCCCGCGGCCGGATCGCGTCCTACGGGCAGGTGGCCCGGCTGGCCGGGCTGCCCGGCCGGGCCCGCCAGGTGGGGTACGCGATGTACGCCCTGCCCAACGGCAGCGATGTCCCCTGGCACCGCGTAGTTAACGCAGCGGGGGCCATCAGCCGCCGGCGGGTCCCCGGCGCGGAGCTGTCCCAGCGACTGCTGCTGGAGCGGGAAGGAGTGCGGTTCGGACCGGGCGGACGCATCTCCCTCGAGCAGTTCGGCTGGAAGCCCCGGATTCGCTAACCAGGATTCGTCTCATGAAGCGGCTCATTCGAATGGCCCTCGCGGCGCTGGCCCTGACGGCCGGCTCCCGGTCTCTCGCCGCCCAGACCTTTCCGACCGACGACCCCATCATCAAGCGGCTCTTCGCCCTCGGGATGGACAGCACCCACCTCTTCACCGAGGCTCACGTGCTGTTCGACTCGCTGGGACCGCGCCTGATGGGCTCGCCCAACATCAAGGCGGCGCAGGACTGGCTGGTGAAGACCTACACCGCCTGGGGCATCTCCGCGAAGGAAGAGCAGTACGGAACCTGGCGGGGCTGGCGACGCGGCTATTCGCACATCGACCTGGTCCAGCCCCGGATCCGGACCCTCGAGGGAACCATGCTGGGCTACAGCCCCGGCACCAACAAAAAGGACGTGACCGCGGAGGCGGTGCTGCTGCCCCATTTCGCGGACAGCACCGAGTTCGTGAAATGGCTGCCCCAGGCCCGGGGCAAGCTGGTCATGGTCTCGGCCCCATTGCCCACCTGCCGTCCCCAGGACGACTGGGACTTCAACGCGACCCCCGCCTCCTTCGCGAAGATGGACTCGCAGATGGTCGCGGTGCAGCGGGAGTGGGCCGGCCGGAGCGTGCGCGGCACCGGGTACTCACTCGCACTGGGCGGCGGCGAGCTGGCGGTCCGCCTGGAGCAGGGCGGCGTCGCCGGCGTGATCAGCTCCCGGCCCAAGCTGTCCTGGCGGATGCTCAACTTCGGAGCGGCCCGTCCGGCGCCCGGGAGCGGCGGTGGATTCGGCGGCCTGGGCGGGGCGCCCAATACCGGCTGGGGCACCATGGAGGTGTTCGAGACCTACACCACCAGGGTCCCGACCATCGGGCTCTCCTGCGAGGACTACGGACTGGTGGCGCGGCTGGCCGACGCGGGCAATCACCCCCGCGTTCGCATGAACCTCGACGGCGAGCTGCTGGGCGAGCAACCGGTCTTCAACGTGGTGGCCAGCATCAAGGGCGAGCAGCACCCCGACGAATACGTGATGCTCTCGGCCCACTTCGATTCGTGGGACGGGTCCAGCGGCGCCACCGACAACGGCACCGGCACGCTCACCATGCTGGAGGCGATGCGGATCCTCAAGCTCGCCTATCCTCATCCGCGCCGGACCATCATGGTGGGCCACTGGAGCGGCGAGGAAGAGGGAGAGGTCGGGTCGAAGGCGTTTACCGAGGACCATCCCGAGGTGCTGAAGGGGCTCCAGGCCCTCTTCAACCAGGACAACGGCACCGGCCGAGTCGCCCAGATCGGCGGCGGCGGCCTGGTGCATTCGCCCGAGCACATCAATCCCTGGCTCGACAAGCTGCCGGCCGAATTCAAGAGCGCACTCCGGTTCGGGGGGGCCGGCCGCCCCGCCGGCGGCGGGAGCGACGACTTCCCGTTCGGCTGCCTGGGCCTGCCGGCCTTCGGGCTGGGCTCCACCGGATGGGACTACGGCAACGTCACCTGGCACACCGAGCGCGACACCTACGACAAGGTGGTCTTCGACGATCTCAAGTACAACGCGACCCTGACCGCGATGCTGGTGTACCTCGCGTCCGAGGATCCCGAACGGATTCCGCTGGTTCGGGTCGACCTGGCCGGTCAGGCCGCCCAGGCGGCCGCCCAGGCAGCGGCGTTGCAGCGGCGGATCGACTCGCTTCGCCCCACCAATCCCAAGGCTGCCGACTCGCTGGCCGCCACGCTCAACCCCTTTGCCGGCCGGAATCGTGGCGGCGGGGCCGGCTGGCCGGCCTGCGAGAAGGCCTCCCGAGTCACCTCACCACGTCTCAAGTAGGCGCGCCATGATCAGCCATCTGCTCCTCGCGGCCGGGCTGCTGGGCTCGCCCGGCGACACCGTGCCGTCCTCGCTGTTCGGCGAATTCCGGTTCCGTTCGCTGGGTCCCAACCGCGGCGGCCGCGCCACCGCCGTCGCGGGTGTGCCGGACCAGCCGCTCACCTTCTACATGGGCGCGTCGGGCGGCGGGGTCTGGAAAACCGAGAACGCCGGCATCACCTGGCTCAATGTCTCGGATGGCTTCTTCTCGACCCCGTCGATCGGCTCGATCCGGGTAGCGGGCTCCGATCCCAACATCGTCTATGTGGGCACCGGCTCCGACGGCATCCGGAGCAACGTGATCCTCGGCAAGGGCGTGTACAAGTCGGTGGACGCGGGAAAGACCTGGGCCTGGACCGGTCTGCCAAATGCCGGACAGATCGGCGCCGTCATCATCCACCCCAGGAATCCCGACGTGGTGCTGGTGGCGGCGGCGGGCAATCCCTTCCGGCCCAACCACGACCGCGGGGTCTACCGCACCACCGATGGCGGGAAGAGCTGGAGCCAGGTGCTGTTCGTCTCCGACAGCACCGGCGCCGCGGATCTCGAATTCGCGCCCGACGATCCCGCCACCGTCTACGCCACCATGTGGCGGGGCGAGCGGCGGCCCTGGACCATCATCTCGGGCGCCCGCGAAGGCGGGGTGTACAAGTCCACCGACGGCGGCAGCACCTGGAACAAGCTCACCAGCGGACTGCCCGCCGACCTGGTGGGCAAGGCCGACCTGGCGGTGTCTCCCGCGGATCCGAACCGGGTCTACGCGCTGATCGAGGCGCTGCCGGGCGGCGGCCTCTACCGCTCCGACGACCGGGGCGCCACCTGGCGGCTCACCAGCAGCTTCGGCCCGTTGCTGGACCGACCGTTCTACTACGACAACGTGGACGCCGCGCCCGACAACGCCGACGTGGTCTACGTGATGGCCACCGGGTTCTGGAAGTCCACCGACGGCGGGAAGACCTTCGGCGGCGCCCGGGCCCCGCATGGAGACCATCACGACCTCTGGATCAACCCCAAGCGGCCCCAGGTCTCGGTGGAGTCCAACGACGGCGGCGCCAACGTCAGCCTCGACAACATGAAGACCTGGTCCACCCAGTACAATCAGCCCACCGCCGAGATCTACCAGGTGAATCTCGACGATCAGACGCCCTACTGGCTCTATGGCGGGCAGCAGGACAACGGCACCGCCATCGCGGTGCCCAGCCTGCCGCCCGCCTCGTGGACCTCCGAGTCTCCGGTGTCGTGGTGGATCCAGGTGGGCGGCTGCGAGACCGGGCCCTCGGTGCCCAAGCGCGGCGACGCCAACATCATCTTCGCCAACTGCAAGGGGCAGTTCACCCGGCTCAACCTCCGCACCGGCCAGGAGCAGGCCTACGGCATCGGCGCGCGGGACCTCTACGGCTGGAATCCCAAGGACATGCGGGACCGGTTCCAGCGGGTGGTGCCGGTGGCCACCTCGCCCCACGACGTGAGCACCGTCTACCACGC
>JBGPLG010000190.1:0-4033 GCA_041486305.1 Gemmatimonadota bacterium | reverse complement strand
GAGGCGCTGGTGAGCGGGTTCGGAATGGCGGGGGATCGGATAACGACGAAGGGGCTCGGCGACACCAAGCCGGCTGCGCTCAACACGACGGCCGAGGGACGGGCCCAGAACCGCCGAGTCGAGGTGGTGAAGCTCTAGGCGCCCGGTGCTACCTCGGCAGCGCCACCAAGCCAAGGGAGACACTCCGAAGTCCGCTCCACACTGGGGCTCTGGCCGGAGGTGAGGGGCAACGCGATCGCCCCGACAACCGCCACTCCCACCAATGTCGCCCGCACCACGGACCGGTGACTTAGGGGATAACCCTCTCGGCGAAATTGTTGCTGGGTTTCGGATCGGGTGTGTCGCTGGTGGCCATCGCGCCAAACCGGCGGGCCATGCCGATCGGGGGCGTGGTAGTCGTAACGAAGAACTCTCGCTGGCCGCGTGCGGGTAAATTGCCGATCGTGCAGATGACCCTGGCCCGCAACGAAGGGATTCCCGGCGCACTTGGCCCCGCCGTGCACCCCGACCCCATCTGGACTATCCCGACGCCGACCGGAAGCATGAGCTCGACCCGCGCGCCCATCGCCTCGCCGAATTCCGAAGCCACCACCACTCTGGCCGTGAGATTGCCCTTCGCCTCCAACACCGTGAGCCTACGGATCTGCAGGTCGGCCTGCCAGATGGGCTGTTGCGCCACCGCCGAATGTGACGCGAAACCGAGAGTCAGTATGACCGGCAGACTGCGTCGCATCAAGGCCCGCTTTCTGGCCAGGGACGTCGGTCACGAGGCACGGCGTGCCACTCCGCTTGCCGAAGGCTGGCGCACCCCGTAGAATCGCAGTCAGATTAAGGGGCGCTCGTCAGACTCCGATCAAATCCGCGTCACCCGGCCATCAAGCTTAGGAACTCCTTGCGCCTCATCACGATCGGTGGATTCCAGATCGAAGGGGACCTCCAGCTGCCTCCGCTCGGGCCAAGGCCGATGGGACTCTTGGCGCTGGTGGCGGCGGCGGGAAAACGGGGGATTGCCCGCGAACGAGTGCTCGGCATTCTCTGGCCGGAGACCGACCCCGGCCAGGCGCGACACACTCTCTCCCAGACGCTCTACAGCCTGAAGCGGGAGACCGGCCAGGACTGGATCCTGGCCGCAGCCGACCTGCGGCTGAGTCCGGCCCTCTCCAGCGACGTCGGCGAGCTCCAGGATGCCCTTGCCGCCGGAGATCATCTAACCGTCGCCACGCTCTACCACGGCGAGTTTCTCGACGGCTTCTACTTGCCGGGGGCGCCCGAGTTCGAGCGTTGGCTGGAGGAGGAACGCGCGCGGCTCCGCGCAGCCGCAATGCGGGCGACCGAACGGCTGGCGACCAGCGCGGACGCCAGCGGGCAGCACCTCGAAGCTGTTCGATGGTGGAATCGGCTCGCCGAACTGGATCCGCTGAGCGCGCGCTATGTGGCCGGGCGCATGCGGGCCCTCGCGGCTGCGGGAGACCGGGAAAGCGCCCTCGCCCATGCGAAGGCGCACGAGGAGCTGGTCCGCCGCGAGCTCGACGCCGACATAGATCCTTCGATCCGCCAGCTGGTGTCCGCCATGAAGGCGCCGGCGACTGTTGCGCCCCCCGCGGTCTCAGGCGACTCTGTCAGACACGGGCCGCCCCGGTCCGGCACAGCCGACCAGCCCGGGGCCGCTCCTCAAACGGGCGCGGGGCCGATGGTGGGTTCGGCCGCGCGTCGGAACTCGAAGCTCTGGTGGTGGATTCCGGTGGTCGGCGTTCTTGCCGCGTCGGTCGCACTCGCGCTTCCTCGACTCCGGTCCACAGGCCTGCCCACCTCAGCTTTCCTGGCGGTCGGCGCGATTCGCGCCCCGGGAACTCCCGATTCGACCGCACTTGGCTCCGTCCTGCGGGATATGCTCGCCACCAGTCTTGGTGGGGTCGGCGGACTCCAGGTCGTGGCCAATTCCAGGTTGGTGGAGTTGATGCCGCGCGGAGCGGATACCGTGCCTGGCGCTACCACCGATGCCGCGCGCCGCGCCGGAGCGACGGAGGTCATTGAGGGGGAGCTGGCGTCCGAAGCGGGCAGTTTGGTGCTGACTCTGAGGCGGGTAAGCCTCGACCGGGGAGTGGTCCGACGGGGATACGTGGTTCGGGCCGCGGGCCGTTACGCTCTGGTGGACAGCGCCACGTCGGCCATCGCGCGAGACCTCCGCGTGACCCCCCCGACGCGCGCCGTCACCGACCTTCGCACCTCCTCCCCCGCGGCGTACGCTTTATATGATGAGGGATTGCGAGCCTACTACGGTTACGACGCGCCGGCCGCCTACCGCTTAATGAGGGCGGCTCTGGAGCAAGACTCCAATTTCGTCATGGCGGCCTACTACGCCTGGCAGCTCAGCCGGGGCCTTGCGGACGAGGCGACTTCGGCGCGGGCGCTTGAACGGGCCAAGCGGCTGGCTCCCCATACCATTGAGCGAGAGCGCCTGCTGATCCAGGCGTCAGTCGCAGGGCTCGATGCGCCGCTCTCAGAATCCGCCGCCATCGCCGAGACCCTCACCGTTCGGTACCCCACCGACCCCGACGGACAGATACAGCTTGGATACGTCCGAACCTTCCAGGGAGATTGGGCCGGGTCTGTTGCAGCGTTCGAGCGAGCCGTGGCCCTGGACTCGGTCGCTGGTGCCACCTCCAGTCCTCATTGCCGGGTCTGTCTCGCCCTGGGTTTGATGGCAGACGCCTACCTCTTCGGGGATTCGACCGCCGCGGCGGAGCGCTCGGCCCGCCGGCTAATGGCCCTCCGGCCGGACGACCCCCACGTTGCCGGCATCCTGGTGGAGCCGTTGCTTCGGGAGGGACGGCGGTCCGAGGCGGAGCAGGCGATCGAGCAGAGCAACCGCACCAGCCCCGTGCCGCCGACCGCCAGCCCGATGCTCCATCGTGACCTGATTCGTTGGGGACGGTTGGAGGAGGCCGATCGTGAGTTCGCCGCGGACCTCCTTCGGCCTTTCACCGGCATCCGCGGTGAGGCCCGCTGGCTCTTCGTCCTCAGTCTTCGCGATCAGGGGCGCCTGCGGGAGGCGGCTGCGTTGCTGCGGGAGAACAAGATCCCGAAATCGACTCAAGTGGTCGCCGGGCTCGGTCCCGACTCGCTCAGCCTGGCCATCGTGGATCTCGAGATGGGTCGCCCAGATGCTTCAGCGCGAATATTTCGCGCAATCACCGCGAGGGACAACGCTTCGGCCCTGCCACTGGGATATAAGTCGCGGGTCGTCACCTGGATGCTGACGCTGGCGGGTACCGCGCACGCCGCCGCAGGGGATACGGCGGTGGTGCGCCGGCTGGCCGATTCCCTCGAGATCATTGGCCGAAGCAGCAGTTACGGCAGGGATCTCCGATTACACCATTTCCTGCGCGGACTTCTTCTGCAGGCAGAGGGTCGGCAAGCCGAGGCGGTGGATGCGTTCCGCCGCTCGATGTTCTCTCCGACGGACGGTTACACCCGCACCAATCTCGTGATGGCGAGGAGCCTCATTGTGCTGGGGCGCGGGCCCGAGGCAATCGCGGTGCTGCGGCCGGCGATTCACGGCGGGGTGGACGGGAGCAACAGCTACGTCAGCCGAACCGAGCTCCATGAAGCCCTCGCCCAAGCCTTCGAGCTGGCGGGGCGTCGGGACAGCGCCGCGGTACACTATCGGGCCGTCGAACAGGCCTGGCGTCACGCCGACCCGGAGTTCCAGGGGCGCTACCGGCGTGCCAAGCTCAAGGCGGAAGGCCGGTAGCGCTCCCAATTCCGTGGATTGATGGGGGGACTCCGGTGTGATCCGGGGGTGGTGGGAATCGCGCCCGGTCCTCAAAGAGATTGCGGCTGCCCTGATGGCACACCCCGAGCTCAAGGTGTAGAAAGCATCTCGGCGGCGCCGGCCGCCCTGGGCGTCGCATCGCTGCTGCCTCGAACGGGGGCCAGGGCCTGACTCCGGGAGGGAAACCGGCGGTCGCGGAAGCGGAGGACGCGGTACTCGATCAGCTGCGAAATGCCGATACCGAAGACGACACATGCG
>JBGPLG010000189.1:0-4036 GCA_041486305.1 Gemmatimonadota bacterium | reverse complement strand
GTGGCGCCGTTGTCGGCGCGGGCCCACAGGATTACCGAGCCATTGTCGCGAAAGCTTGCGGCGAACGCCTTGACGGCTCCGATACCGGCGGGGGAGGGAGTGAAGTCGAACGTGGTGGCCAGCTTTCCGCGACGCCCGATCCCACATGGCGTTCCGATGAATAGCGTCCCCGCAAGGGGGCTGAAGAAGACGGCGGGTATCGCTTGGGTACCGAGGCCCCGGCAACCCGGCTGAGTCTCCGGTGAGAAGCCGAACGCCCAGTGCGCCCCGGCATCCTTGGATTCCCAGAGCCCGCTCAAGGTCAAGCGGCTCGGCACGGGGTCGCCATTCCGCTCTCCCACGACCAGGTGGTTTGGATCGGTTGGATCGACAGCCAGCGTGGTAGCGTACCGCGGTGCGGAGTCGAGCTGGCGCCAGGGACCGTGATTGGTCGACTTGAACACGCTGGCGTTCAGGGACACGGCGTACAGGGCGGGCTCATCGCCGGCGAGCTCGAAGGTCAGGCCAGCCTCGGAGGAGGCTGACCGGGTCGAGCCATTGGCCAGGTTGGGACTGATGTCCTCAAAGAGCACGTACAGCTTGCACCCGTCGCAGTTCGATAGAGAAAGAACGACGCCCAGTAATGCGCAGGAAGTCAAGCGGATTCTCATCTGGCCCCATCTCTCTCAGCGGCCTACGTGGCTAGAACGAGCCGGCCCCCCGGACCCTGGGTCGAAGGCCAGGCCGGGAGCAAGTTCGAGATCGAACCTACTGCGCGGTAGTAGGTCCCCCGGCCTCTATTTCCGCCTACTGGCCGTCCCACCGCCTCACCTCCGGTGCCGGATCGACAAGGCGTAGACTGCGGCCCGAAGGGTCAGAAACGGGTCGTCCGAGAGCTGGATGCCGCCGGTCAGATTGATCGGACTGTATTGAAGGGTGCGCTGCAGCGCGTTGTTATCCGGCGCCACGCTCGTCAGCGTCATGGTCCCGAGCTCGACGCGGCGGCGATCGTCGGGCCACACCAGGGAGCCGTCGTTGGTGGGGTCTCCCGGGTTCGCCAGTTGCACGAACACGCGGTACGTGATAGGACCCTTCGCCAGCCGCCGGGGCAGCTCATCAAACAGGTAGCTGGGCGATGCCTTGGCGCCGGTCGCCGAGTCGAGCGTGGCCATTCCGGCAACCGGAATGATCTGGTAGCGGCCGGCCCGCCGGGTGCCGGCGCTGTCGACGAACGTGAGCGCGTTGTTGCCGTAGAAGGCCAGGTTCGCAAAGCTGGCCGGGAGGGGCTTGGAGTCGAGCACCACCTTCAGGGCCCTCGGATGGCTACCGAAGAACTGCTCCACGGGACTCGGGTGCGGGCTGGTGGGCCTGGTGGCGCCGATCGCCTTGAGCATCGCCAGAAAATCTTCCGCGGTCCCCACGAAAAATCCGTTGTGGGAGTTGGCGACAATATCGGTATACGAGCCGTTCGGCAGCCCGAAACGGATGGCCATGCCGCGTGGTGCCGCATTGGGATCGGTGTCGGGGATTTGCGGGACCCCGGTGCCGTCCGAGAGCCGCACCGTCACCGGCACCGTGGCGCCCGCCAGGTGCGCCGCGCGACTGATGG
The DNA here is from genome assembly GCA_041486305.1 of Gemmatimonadota bacterium. Classification (GTDB taxonomy): domain Bacteria; phylum Gemmatimonadota; class Gemmatimonadetes; order Gemmatimonadales; family GWC2-71-9; genus JABFSM01. Next base: position 2,448 of record JBGPLG010000189.1, on the reverse strand, counting down.
TACGCGCGGTCGGCGCCGCCGTGAAGGTGCCGGTGAGCACGAGGCCCTTGGCGTGGGTAAACCGATAGCCGGTGTGCACGCCTCCGCTCAATGCCAGCATCGCGTCGGCAATCTGCTCCGGCATGCTCTTCACCTGGGCCGCCAGAGCCGAGGGAATGCCGAGGAGCAGGAAGATCAGGCTTGATCGCATTCTGTACATTAACTCCCCCATATTCCATGCGACAGACCACCCGCTCCCGATTCATGGTAACGAACAGATGACACTCCGGGTCGATGGGTTGTGGCGCTACCCGGTCAAGTCGCTCGCGGGAGAGCGGCTGGGCGCGGCGGAATTGACGGTCGACGGCATCCCCGGCGACCGCATCGTGCATGTCCGGGGGCCCGAGGGCGTCCGGACCTCGCGCCGCCAGCATCGGCTGCTCGGCCTCCACGGAACGCTTGGACCGGACGGCCAGCCCCTGGTGAACGGCTTTCCGTGGCAGAGCGCGGCGGCCCTCGCATCGGTGAAGGAGGCGGCCGGCGCTGACGCCTGGCTGGAGGCGTACGACGGACTCGAGCGATTCGATGTCCTGCCTCTCCTGGTGGCCACCGACGGCGCCGTGGCCGCGTTCGGACGGGATGTTCGCCGTCTCCGCCCCAATGTCCTGATCGGCGGGGTCGAAGGGATGGCGGAAGTCACCTGGGAGGGCGCCGAGCTGCATATTGGCGGCGCGGTGATCGGCCTGGTGTCGTTGCGCGGACGCTGCCCCATGACCACGGTCGATCCCGATACCCTGGAGCGCGACCCCGGGGTCCTCCGCGATATCGGGCGCCGCTTCGGCGGGCGCCTCGCGTTGAATGCCGAGGTGCGGCGGCCCGGCCTCATTCGGATCGGGGACGCGGTGACCCTGGTCAACTCCCATTGAAGGAGCCGGCATGACCGCACCTCTCAAGAACCTGGCCGCCATTGCCGCGGGCGCCCTGCTCGCCACCAGTGCCTCCGCCCAAAGCGCCAGGGAGATTCGCGGCGCGTCGCCGCTGGTCGCCATCGAGAACGAAGCGCCAGCCAGGTTGATCGTTGATCCGCCGCTTCCCGAGCCGCTGGCCCTGGGCCGCGTGTTCATCCAGTACCGGACCGAGCACTTGCGGGTGCTCCCGGTGTTCGGCGATGGCGGGCTCGATGTGTCCCCTCGCATCGGCCATGTTCACATCACCGTTGACGACGCGCCATGGCATTTTGTCGACGCCAGCGGCGAGACGATCATCCTGGTCGGACTGACGCCAGGCCCGCACACGGTGCTGATCGAGCTGGCCGACCCGACTCACAAGGTCATCACCAGCGAAACGGTGAAGTTCACGGTACCGTCACGGCCGGACTAGCCACGTCGGGCAATGGGACGAACGCCGCCTTCCTCTCCTCGGTCAAAGGACTCCTGTCCCTGGTGGTGACCCAGCGTGAGCTGTTGGGGACAGGCAACCCCGATGTCATGGCGGAGTGGAAGGCGGCGAAGGTGGTGCCCGCGGTACGGGGCAAGGCGTCGCCGACAACTCATGGTGTCACTGCGAGGGAGCAGACCGACCGAAGCAGCCCCTCGACACCGGGCGGTATCGCCCCGGCGGCATGAGTGCCGGGGAGCAGGAGAGGCCGGGGGCAAGCGAAGGTGCGAGCCTCGGTCCACACCGCCCTGGGGAGCAGGACCGACGCTCAACACACGGACATCGGGCAAGTGTAACCCCGGCTTGCCCCCGCCTTCAAGGATTATGGCTTCCCTTCTGGCTCCTTCCTATCGTCCGACTTTGACTCGCCGTTGCGATCAGCCCACCTCTTGTTGTTGCCGTGTGAGCCGCAATCGCCGCGCTGCCTAAGGAGACTCCGCCGCACCTATCAGATCTACTAGCCGTCCCCGGTCACATCGGCACTATAAGAACTGCTAGGTTGCACGCGGCACGGCCGGCCGGTACTCTCGTACCAAGGTAGGGCATGCATACGACTCGGCCCCCCGTCGTTGCGCGCTGGGCGGTCTCGCCGGGTCTCCAGTTCGCCGTGATCGCACACGACGGAGGTCCACCCCATGACTATTCCGATCCGCATTCCATTCCTTCTGGGAATGGTGTGGTTGTTTAACTCACGGCGTGCCTCTGCACAGGACCCCAAGGCATTCATTGCGACCGCGTTCGGGACAGTAAGCAACCTCAACGCATGGATTACCCGCGGACGGTTCTTCCGCAATGACACTCGGTGGCGACCTTCGGGGTGGGTCGTTCGAGGTCACGTTCCGACTCGCTGACTTGGGATGTCGCACGAAGACGGACGTCAAGACGCGCTCCCGGCTCATCCGATACCTGGTGGCGGCAGGGTCGGAGGCCTCCAAGGACCGAACGGCGGTATCGCCCGGCAGCATGAGGGCCGGGGTGCCGGCACCGGGCCGGAGGACCGGCCTTGCGTCCGCTGATCGGGGATGATTCCTT
>JBGPLG010000188.1:0-4059 GCA_041486305.1 Gemmatimonadota bacterium | reverse complement strand
GCCGGAACCGCGATCACTACGACGCCCGGCGCCGCCGGCCCGGACGCCGCCATCACCCTTCGCAGGCCGGTGGGCGGAAATAGCTCGCTTGAACTCAGCGTCCCGGTGAGCGCCGTGACGCCGTGCGCGTCGTAGGCGATCGTGCTGAACGGCACCAGCGCGCCGCTAACCGGGTCATACATCGCGATGACCGGAAAGCTGCCCGCCGGGATTTCCGCGGGCACATGAATCCTGAACGGCGCGGCCGCATATCCCGCCGGAATTCCCCCCAGCGAGATGATGGGCGAGACCGGGTTGACCGGCCCCACCCGCGGAATGCCGGAGCTGGACCCGTAGCTCACGCTGAGCTGCAACGGGGCGGTGAGGGCCGCGGCCGGCACATCCAGCTTGAACCCGGTGAGCGGCCCCGCCTGGGTCACCAGGTAGGATCCACCGGTCGCCGGGATCGAGGCCGGCGGCAGGGTCGCCCCGCTGATCGCGGCGGTCGCGACGATCTTGACCGGCACCAGTGCGGCGGCGCTCGCCAGGATCGTGTTCCGGCCCTCCACCAAGCCCAGGTGCCAGTCCCCCGCGGTCGCGACTCCGTTGGCGCTAGTGGACGCCGAAGTGGCCGTGAGACTGCCGCCGCCCGAGTCCACCGCGAAGGTCACCGTGACCCCGGCCACCGGATGCCCCGACGCGTCCCTGACCACCACCGCCGGCTTGACCGCCAGCGTGACCCCCGGCTCGGCGACCTGCCCGTCGCCGGCCTGAATCGCGAGCGACGCCGGCGGGGCGGGTGCAGGGGGCGGCGGGGGTGGGGGGGGCGGAGTGGCTCCGGTCGGGGTGCCCCCGCCGCAGGCGGCCAGGGCAAGCAATAGGGACGGAACGGTGAGTCGGCGCACAGGGCCTCCAGGGTCCGGGATCACCCTGAAGGCGCGAAACCCGGCCGGATCAGTTCATTTCTGAGGTGTGGCGATTGGAAGCGTCTGGACGTCGAACTCGAGCTCGGGGCCGGCCACGCCGAGCCGGATCCGGTCGCCCGGCACCAGCGCGATCCGCCCCCGCAACCACCGGGCATTGAGGAAGGTGCCGTTGGTGCTTTCCCGGTCCACCAGCTCGAGCCAGATGGCGCCGGTCGCGTGCGCGATGATGCGGGCGTGGTGCCGGCTGACCGAGCCGTCCTTGTAGGAGTCCAGGCGGATGTTCGACTCCGGGTCCCGGCCGATGGTCAGCACCCCGCCCGGCTCCATCCCGAAGGTCTCCACCCGCCCCGCGTTGGCGCCCGACAGGTGCCGTACGATGATCTGCTGCACGCGGTCGCGCCTCCGATCGGGGGGTGAGCGCAGGGCGCTTCCAATCCAGAGGCGCATTTCCCGCCGGTTTCGGGTCGTGCGAAGTCAGTGCGGAAGCTTGGCGCGGTAGGGGGCCGCCTTGGCGGCTTGGTGGGACTCGTCGTAGAAGGCCACGACCCGGCGGAGGGCGTCCACGCTCCGCGGGTGTTTCTCGCCCAGGCTCTTGACCAGGCCGGCGTAGGAGTTGACCAGCAGCGGCTCCGCCTGGGCGGCCCTGCCCGCCTTCCCGAGATGTTCTCCGTACACACTCTCGGAGACCGAGATGAGCCAGTGGCCCGCCGGCAGAGACCGGCGCCGGATCTCGAGGCTCTCCAGCAGGTCCTTGCCCGCCTCCCCATGGTCGCCGGCCTTGTCGAGGCAGCGGCCCTGGGTCTGCAGGCTGCTCGCCACCGCGGGGTGAGACTCCTGCAGCTCCTTGCCCCGGTGCGTCAGGATCTCCCGGGTCGCCTTGACCGCCTCGTCGCAGCGGTTCTGAATGCTGAGCAGAGTCGCGTAGTTGAACAGGGTAAACAGATAGTCCGGATGCCCTGGCCCGAGGACCTTCCTCCGGATCGCCAGGGTCTCCTCGTAGGCGCTGTCCGCGGGCAGGAACTTGTCCTGAAAATCCAGTACCCCGGCCAGGGCATTCCAGGCGCTCCCGGTCAGCGGGTGATCGTGTCCGTAGGCGGCGACGGAGATGACCAGGGCGGCGCGATGCAGCGACTCGGCTTCCGCAAACTGCCGCTTGCTGCCCAGGGCAACACCCAGGTTGGTCATCACATTGATCAGCGACGGATCCCGCTCACCCACCAGCCGGCGCTTGATGGCCAGCGCGCTCCGCAGAAAGACCTCCGCCGAATCGAGCCGGTTGAGCCTGCGCTCGGCGGTCCCCAGGTCCTCGAGGACATTCGCATAGAGGCTGTCTTGTCCGCGGGAGCCCAGCAGCATGTCGCGCGCGCCCCGCCAGATGCTGTCCGCCGCCGCCCACTCGCCGCCGTCGGCCGCCACGTTGCCCAGACCGCTGAGCACCGTCGCCACCTCGGGGCTCTTCTCGCCGTGGAGCCGCGCGGCCAACCCCAGCGCCTTCCCCATCTCCTGCTTTGCCTCGGCATACTTCCCCAGCCCGAAATAGCTGGTGCCCAGGGTGGACCGGACCGCCAGCTCGACCTCCGGCTGATCGCGGAGCTGGCTGTCGACCCGCGCCGAGGCCCGCTGCAGCACGTCCGCCACCAGGACATCCTTTCCCGAAGCGGCGGGGTCCGGCGCGGCCAGCATGTCGGTGACGAACCGGTTGATCTCCTGCGCCTTGGCCCGCTCCCGGTCGGCGCGATGCGCCTGGCGAGTGCTCACGATCGTCCCGGCGATCAACGAGAGCGCCCCCAGCAGAGCGGCGCCCACGACCGCCTTGTTTCGCCCCACGAACTTGCGCAGCCGGTATCCCGCCGAGTCTCCTTCGGCGCTCACCGGCAGTCCCTTCTGGTGCCGCTCCAGGTCCCGGGACAGATCCTCGGCCGACGCGTAGCGCCGCTCCGGCTCCTTCCGGAGCGCCTTGAGGATGATGTTGTCCACCTCGCCGCTCAGCCGGTGGCGGTAGCGCGACGTGTTCTGGTCTCCCGCGGCCCGAGCCGCGTCGTCCGTGGCCGCCTCACTGGGGCGGGGCGCCGGCTGACCGGAGATGATCCGCTCGATCGAAGCCAGGGAGAGATCGGGAAAGCGGAACGGGCGCTGACCGGCCACCAGCTCGAACAGCACCACGCCCAGGGAGTAGACATCGGCGGACGTGGTGATCGGCAGCCCGCGCACCATCTCGGGGCTGGCGTACTCCGGCGTGAGCGCCCCCACGCCCCCACGCGTGAGCGGCGCCCCGCCATCCTCCTCCGGGCTCAGCAGCTTCGCGATCCCGAAATCGAGCAGCTTGACCGTGCCGTCGTCGGTGACCAGGATGTTGCCGGGCTTGAGGTCCCGGTGCACCACCAGGTTCCGGTGGGCGTACTGCACCGCGCCGCAGACCTGCCGGAACAGCGCCAGCCGGGCCGCCAGGTCCAGACGCTTCTCGGCGCAGAAACGGGTGATCGGCAATCCGTCCACGTACTCGAGGACGAAGTAGGGCCGGCCGTCCTCCATGACGCCGCCGTCCAGCAGCCCCGCGATGTTGCGGTGGTCGAGCCCCGCGAGGATCTGCCGCTCCGCCTTGAACCGGCGGATGGCCAGGTCGGTGTCCATGCCGCGCTTGATGACCTTGATGGCCACCCGCTTGCGGTATTGGTCGTCGTCCCGAGCCGCTTCGTAGACCGCGCCCATGCCGCCGTACCCGATCAGCCGGGCGACCTGGTACACGCCGATCCGGCCCCCGGCGGGAAAGGCCTCCTCGAGAGCGGCCAGGTCCGTGGGGAGAGGGGCGCGTTCGCGCTCGAACACCGCATCCGCCTCATCCGCCCCGGCGATCAGCCGGGCCACTTCGGCGCGGAGCGCGACATCCCCCTGGCAGGCGGCATCCAGAAAATCAGGACGAGTGGCGGGGTCACGGGTCATCGCCTCGGCAAATACGGCGTTGAGCCGGGCGAAACGATCGCGCGGAGGGGTCACGTAAGCTGGGCCTTGAGCCACGCCTTGGCGAACTGCCAATCCCGCTTCACGGTGCTCGGCGCGATGGCCATCACCTCGGCGACCTCCTCGATGGTGAGCCCGCCGAAGTAGCGCAATTCCACGATGCGGGCTTGCCGCTGGTCCAACTCCGCCAGGCGGT
>JBGPLG010000187.1:0-4117 GCA_041486305.1 Gemmatimonadota bacterium | reverse complement strand
TATTGTAATTCCTCTGCCCATGGCGAATATTCGGACCGAGGCCACGATGCACGCTGCGACGATGCGAAGGTTCCTGTGAGGCGGGACACGGTCCTGGTGGATGTGGTGCGGAGCGTCGCACCGGACCGCAAGCGCGCCAAATCAGCCAAGGCCCAGATCAGCATCCAGTTTGCCGGCGGTGCCGTCGGGCGGCTCAACCCCGCCGATCCGCGCGAGCGCGTCTGGGCCGAAGTCCTCGCGTCCCTCCGCGAGTCGCGCCAGCCGGCCTATGTCGAGCTCAATGCATCCAACCGCATCACCTCATTGCTGTTGCCCCGGGCCCACCGGGTCCTGGCGATCCGGGGCGCGGATCGGGATGGCGACCTCGCGGTCGAGCTGCATCACTCGCAAGCGGTCCACTACCTCCGGCGCCGGCATCCCCGCTTCGACGAATTGCATGACCTGCTGGCCGAGGCGCTGCGCTCGCAGAAGAGCCTGCTGGTAACCGACGCACTCGACAGCTCAGCCATCGTCGACCTCCGCCCCGCCGAGGGCGAGACGTAGGCCCGCCGTATGCCGCCCAGCATCACTCTGGCCCGCGCCGAGCAGTTCTTCGCGCTCTGCAACGGACGCATCTGCTGCCCCTGCAGCACGCCGGCGCCCTGCATCCCCTTTCTCTATCCCGACAATGGCTGCTGGGCCCGGGCCCACGAGATGTGCCGCCTGATGATCGCGGACGGCGCCCAGCCGGAAAAGGTTTGGATCCGGGGGTGGCTCGCCGTCAGCTCCCACAACAAGCCCGACTGCCTGGTCAACTGGGCCTGGCACGTCGCACCGACCCTGCAGGTGCTCATCAATGGGTGGCCCCAGACCTACGTCATCGATCCGTCGCTCTTCAACGAGCCGGTGCCGCTCGCGACCTGGAAGGGCATCCAGGGCGATCCGTCCGCCTCGCTCACGCCCACCGGTGCGGATCAGTATTGGCCCGACGGCGGCACCGATCCCACCTACGCCGGCACCAATAGCGATCTCGCCCACTACCGCAATGTGCTGAAGCTGCGCTCCGCCGGCGCCGATGGCCCTCCGCCCTATACCAACTGCATGGTCCAGCCGGCCGGGACCCAGTGGTTCGGACTCATCGAGGGCAACCAGACCCAGCGCTGGTTCACCTGGGGCTGGCCCGCGGGAACCCACGTGCTCTGGCATCTCATGCCCCTCACCCCCTGCCCCGGTGCGGCCCAGCTGGCGTGGGGCGTGGCGGTGGAACGGGCCAATGCGACCCAGGCCACCTATTGGATCACGGTCAGGAATCTCACGGGCGATCGCGTCCGCTTTGCGGGGCGTTACAACATTCTCCCGTAGCGAGGGAACCATGTGGACCGGCGTTCAAGCATCACCCACCATCGGAGCCGGCCAGACCACGCTCTATTTCACCTGGGGCTGGCCGGCCGACTCACATGTGTTGTGGCATCTGATGCCCAGCACCGCCGCGGTCGGCGCACCCAGCCTGGACTGGGATGTCGCCGTGGAGCGAGCCAACCAGACCCAATGCACCTACTGGATCACGGTGAAGAATCTCACCGCCAAGGCGCTGACCTTCGAGCTTCGATTCGCCGTCCTGTCGTGAACCTTGGGAGAGCGACCATGAAACGTGCAGGTTTTGATGCCGGTCCGGCGCGAGTCCGGCGCGAGGCGGCGGCATCCACGCCGTCGGTGCCACTACCACCGCCTGGCCTGCTCGCCCGGGCCAAGAAGCTCGGGGCGATCAGTGCGGGGCCGGCGATGTTTGCAAGAACCGCGGAGCCACTCGCGGCTCCACCCAACCCGAAGCCGCCGCGGGCCAAGGGCCGCAAGACCGCGAAGCGAACGGGTAAGAAGTAGCGCTCGCCCGAAGGCGACGACTCCGCGGGTGCTCCGCGGGCCTCGGGCGTTCCCGACCTCGCCCGCCGACCCCCGAGCCATGCCCGCGTCAGGCGACGCGCATGGCCGTGCGGCCGACGCCGCCGTAAGGTCCCTCCCCGAGACCTGGGGCGGTCGCCGAGAAGGACCTCGTTGGCCAGGAGGCCGAACGGCCCGAGCGTCGCCCGAAACCCAATCGCCCTGCGTGCCGAGCCCCGGCGCCGACCCCGCCCTATAAGATCTGCTAGGTCCCCCGCCGGGGTTCGGGACTAGCAGATCTACTAGTTACCGACCCTCCCCCGCCGGCGCTATCCTCTCGACCCCGGTCATCGAGGTCGGAACCATGTCCTCGCGTCTGCTCCGCAGTACCGCCGTCCCGTTCACCCTGGTCCCCATTCCGGCCTCGATCCTGACCCACGCCCTTCCTGGGGGAACCCCCGCATGAAACCCGAACGCAAGGAGTACGCCGGCCGCCGCATCGAAATCCATGAGCGCGACGGCCGCGCCGAGCTGCTCATCGACGGCACCCCGGTGCCCTACGGCCGCCTGCCCAACGGCAAATACTACCTCGACCAGTACGCCTACGACTGGACCGACAGCCTCATCGAGCTGGCCCAGCGCTTCGTCGACTATCAGCACAAGACCGACAAGATCCGCCAGGAGCACAGGGCCGAGCGCCGGCGGGCGAAGGGAGGCGACTGACCATGCGCTGCCGCAAGAACTACCGCGACCTCACCACCGTCGAGAAGAACCGCTTCGTCCAGGCCCTCTACCACGTCAAGGCCACCGGCATCATCGACGCCTACGCCGACGAGCACGAGGCCCATTTCAACCACGGCATCCACTTCACCTCCCACTTCCTGCCCTGGCACCGCGACTTCGTGCGCCGGTTCGAGGACGAGCTGCGGACCTACCACCCCGCCGTCTGCGTCCCCTACTGGAATTCCACCGTCGACACCAGCCCCTCCGACCCGCTCTGGGACGACGCGTTCCTGGGCCAGTTCGACGCCGCCTGGAATCTCGACCGCGCCCTCGGCTCCGTCGCGCTGCCGACCCCGGCGGACCTGACCAACACCCTCGGCCTCGGCACCTACGACGCCTTCTGGCAGGCCGACCAGAACGTGCTCCACAACGCCCCCCACAACTGGGTCAGCGGCGAGATGGCCGGCAAGGCTTCGCCCCACGACCCGGTGTTCTTCCTGCACCACTGCTGGATCGACCTGGTCTGGGCCCAGTGGCAGCTCCTCAACCCCGGGGCCCCCTTCGTCTCCAGCGGGGCCGGGTTCGACCTCAACGACCCCATGCACGGCACGTCCCGGACCCCGGCCGACGTGCTCGACCACCGCACCATCAACATCTACCACTACCCGCCGGGGATGTTGCCGGACCCGCCCCGCATCACCCTCGACACGGCGGCGGTGAACTTCCTCGACGTGCCCGAGGGAGAGACCCGGCTCTCCGCCGCGGTCTTGAGCCTCGACGCCTGTGAGGCGCTGCACCTGAGCATCGTCAACGGGCCCACCCTGGTCTCCGGCCCGCCGGCCACCGTGTTCGGCGTGCTGGCCGCCCCGGTGATGGCCGACCCCGGGCTCGACGCCAAGGGGCGGATGTGGTTCACCTACAAGGGAACCGTCGACGGCGACAGCGCGACCGGTACCGTCACCATCCAGTGCGACGAGACCGGCGACCAGTTCCCGGTCGACCTCACCGCCAATACCATTCGGCGGCCCACCGCCGCGGTGGTGATGGTGCTCGACCAGTCCAACAGCATGACCTTCGATTCCGGCCTCGGCGCCGGGATCCAGCGCCAGGACGTGCTCAAATTCTCGGCCCCGACCGCCGTCGTGGTGCTGGAAGACGAGCATGCCATGGGGGTCTGCACCTTCGACCACGACGCCCATCCCAGCCTCGGCGTCACCCCCGCCGCCGGCGCCGGGAAGTTCACCATCAACGCAGCCATCGCGGGTTATGCCCCGAACCCCAACGGCTGGACCTCCATCGGCGAGGGCGTGGCCTTCGCCCACGACCTCCTCGCGCCGGTCACCGGCTACGACGTGAAGGCGATGGTGGTGCTCACCGACGGCAACGAGAACCCCGGTCCCTACACCCGGCGCTCCATCGCCGACGTGACCGATCTGATCAACTCGCTCAACGGACGGGTCTACGCCATCGGCCTGGGCCGCGCCGAGGTCCTGAATCCGGCCGCGCTCCAGGCGCTCTGCTCCGGCAACCAGGGCTA
>JBGPLG010000186.1:0-4183 GCA_041486305.1 Gemmatimonadota bacterium | reverse complement strand
GTTCGGGGGCGGAGGGACGCGCGTGAGATCACAAAAAGAACACGCACAGTAACGCACACAGTGCCGCAAATAGGGAAAGCGCGACCCGAGGAAACCTGGTGTCGCGCTTTCAGTTGCCCCTCCTGGGCTCGAACCAGGACTCTCCTGATCCAGAGGGCCGCTGTAACTACCCAAATTCCAGCAACTTGTAACCATTTGCGCGAGTTCGTGTCACCCGCTGCCGGAGTTCGATGGCTTTCATGCCGGACTTTGCCGCCTTTCGCTCGCTCAAACACGCTTCCTTCAGGATTTTGCGGGCCGGTGCAAGGTGCCCTCCAACGCCGCCCCCCGCTCTGTAACTCCGTCGAGTTCCTCATGCGCTGTCTTGTTCCCCCCTCAGAATCGGTCGATCCGGACTGCCGGCGCCCATCAGTGTACCGTGTGTCGCGTCTTTTGCGGTTCACGTGGAATCGACGTCACGACGCCGGCGCACCCGCAACTCGGTGATACCATGCGCTGTCGCATTCTCAAGGCCTCCGCATGCGCACGCGACACAGACCCCTCCCATGAGGTCCCTACATCTGCGCACGCAAAGAGGATGCGCAGTACGCTGGGGGTTTCAGATCTCAGAACACCGGTCAAAAATGTCGCAAAAGAGGCCCTTGCTGACGCAATTCGGCCCTTGTTTTTGAGCGAGGTCTTCATCATCGTCGACTCGTCTTGATCGTCTGCGTCCGCACCGGGTATCGAGTAGGCGCGTCCAGTCGGACGCCGCCAGCTCGAGTGTCCATGAGAGGCACCCCATGAGCCAACAGGAGATCAGCCGCCGCGAGGCCGGTGTCGACGACAACCCGAAGCTGCTGTCACCGCCTGTCGTGGTCCAGCCACTGTACCAATGCGCCACTGCGGTCGTCGTCACCGGCGGTGTATTGGATGCCACGATCGAGGTCCAAGTCAACGGCGCGACAGCGGGCAATGGCGTCGTGCAAGCCGTGCTCCCCTACGGCATCACGATCCCCGTGCCCGCGCTGGTCGCGAACGACACGGTGCGCGCACGCCAGAAGACCGCGGCCGCGGTCAGTGACTGGTCGCTTGTCGTGAGCGTCCGTGACCACACGCAGGACTACCCAGCGGGACCCCCGCGCCCCGAAGTCTTTCCCTTACCCTTGTACAAGTGCGGCGTCCGGACCGGTGTGACCAACCTCCTGATCGGCGGCAATGTATGGGTCACGGCCGACGGAGCGGAGGTGGGCCGAGCGAACGGCTGCGGGAATCCCCAGGGCGTCAACATCGCTCCGCCATTCGGCATGTCACAGAAAGTTCGGGCGTGGTTCGAGCTGTGCGGAGATCCGAGCCCGCCGTCGATCGAGCACACCACGGGGGCACCGCCGGCTCCGCTGGCCGTGCCGGTCATCGCGCCGCAGTACGCTGGCGGCAGTCAACTCGAGATCTCCAGCATCACCAATGGCGCGAAGGTCACGGTAAAGCGGGGCGGTATCGTGCAGGGCACCTGGGGATGCTGGGGCGGATCCATCCGCCTGGGAGGCTTCGCACCGAACTTCGCCGACAACGAGCTCATCGAGGCGTTCCAATCCATGTGCCCTGGCGACCCGCCCAGCGGCACAGGGACGATGACGGTCCAGCCCTGTTCGAATCTGCCCGCCCCCCAGGTCGGACCGATCCAGGGTGGCGACACTACGGTGTTCTTCTCGCAGTACGTACCGGGCGCGACGCTCAGTGTGTGGGTGAATGGTGCCCCGGTCGGGAAAGGCGGCGGCCCTGTCGTCACCCTGACCACGACGATCATGTTCGGCGACACGGTCATCGTGACCCAGGACCTTCCGGGGTGTCGAGGACAGCGGGCCTTGCGGATCACCGTCCCCTGTGTGGACCCGCCGGTCGCGGGCGATCCGTCCGCGCTGGACCTGTTCCCGGTCGGCGTGATCGATTTCGCCAATGGACCGAACAAGGGTCGCATCTACTATCCCGCAGAGGACGACGGAACCGGTGTGGCCTTCAGTAAGCGGCTCGCGGCGCTCGGACGGATTCCGCTTGTGGTAATGGCCCACGGCAATCACGATGCGGGTGTGCCGAACTATCTCGGCTACGAATACTTCCAGGCCGACCTCGCCAAGATGGGGTTCGTCGCGATGTCGGTGGACTGCAACGCCCAGAACGGGATGGGCTACAGCGTCACGATCATCCAGAGGCGCGCCGACCTGATCATCGGTGCGATCGCGCTCACACAGCAGCTCGACGCCGATCCCACATCGGTGCTCTTCGGGCGCGTCGATTTTTCGCGCGTGGGACTGATGGGTCATTCGCAGGGCGGCGAGGCGGTCGTGCTGGTGCCGGAGGTCATCGGCCTGCCGGGGGTGACGATCCGCTCCGTGATCGCCCTAGCCCCGACCGAAGGCGGCGCGACCCAGAGAACGCCGACGGGGCACGCATTCATGACGATCCTCCCGGCCGCGGACGGAGACGTGTGGCCGAACGACGGAGCTATCTACTACGACCGAGCCATCCCCTCCCCGTTCAAATCGCAGCTCTTCGTGCACTTCACCAACCACCAGTTCTACAATCGGCAGTGGCTCGACGATGACAGCCTGTGGCCCAAAGCCGCGCCAACGCCCCCGGTCCTGAGCCGCTATGACCACGAGCGAGTGCTGACGGCCTACGGATGCGCGTTCTACCGCGCCGCACTATTCGGTCATTCGACCCTTGCGTATCTGGCGGGCAGCCTGCTTCCGGCAGGGGTCGCCACCGCGAACGTGCACCTCTCGTTCCAGCAGACAGACGCGCTCACCGTGGACAATCATGAGGATGGCAATGGGATCGGCATGAATTCGCTGGGCGCGCCGACCCAGCAGCTAGGGGGCCTGACCGCCGACGAATTTCCATTTCACCAGGGCGGTGGCGCGTTCAACGGCTCCTTCTACGGCGACAGCGTGGGCATGGTGGCTCGCCCGGGTGGCAATGGGCGTATCTTCATGCAGGATCTTGCCGGCAAGCGCGATCTGACCAGGGGGGATGTGTGGATCCGCGTGGCGGAGGTCTTCGGTGGACAGGCGGACAAAGCCCCGCCGACGGGCTTCCAGCTGGGCCTGCGCGACGCGAACGGCACCGAGGCCTGGGTGGATTCTGACGACGTGGGCGGCGTGCCGCGGCCGTTCTCCCGCAACCCAGCGACGATGAAGACCATGCTGAAGACGCTGCGCTTCAAGTCCGGCTGCTTCGCCGGCAACGGCCGGCTCGACTTGTCGTCCATCACCGTCGTGCTGCTCCGCTTCAACCGCAACGATGAACGCGCGTTGGCACTCGACGACCTGCAGATCGTCGCGAGCTAGAGAGAGGGGGTCGCCATGTCTACCGATGCCGGGTCGCCTATCGGGCCCCGTGGGCAGGTCGGACCGGATCTGCCTCGCCTGCGCAAGCTGCGGATTCGGCGCATCCGGTTCGAGCCGCCGAAGCTCGAGCACTTCCGGTCCTCCCTTGCCCGTTACCGCGAGGCGATCGAGTTTATCGTTGAAACCGACGGCCGGGTCCCCGCGCGCGCCTACGGCCCCGCGCTCTTCGTGGGCAACGTGGAAGTCAATCAGAGTGAGCGGCTGGACGATACGACGTGGCGGTTGTTGGCTTTCGAGCCGGATCGGCTCGAGCCCGGGGCGCCCATCAGCTGGGGATGGATGAAGGACCCCGAGACCTCGCGCCAGCCGACGAGGTTCCGCTACGAAGTGGAGGACGGCGCGCCGAAGGGACCAGCAGAGAGGCCCCCGAGGTGAGGAATACTCGTGTGCGGGCGACGGCGGCGGCCGAGCGCTGCGGCGACAAGGTCGAGTTCCTCGGGATGAATGTCACCATCAATCAGACCCCTGCACGGGTGCGCCGGTATTTGGAGACCGAGAGGCCCCCGTACCGGCCACTCTGGGACGAGAAGGGGACCAGCGTCAAGGCCTACAAGGTCCCCGCGACCTCCTACGTGGTGATCATCGACGCCAAAGGCACGGTGGTCTACACCGGCTTCGGTGGGAAGCAGGAATTCGAGGAAGCGCTGAAGCGCGCCGCCGGCTAAGCTCCGGATCAAAGCAGGTAGGGACGAAGGTCACTAAGAGAGCCCGGTGCCGACAAAGCAGAGTGCACGGCGGCTCCCCCCTTTATCTTTTGAATCGCGCCGCTTCCTCCGAGCCGCCGGTGACATCGCCAG
>JBGPLG010000185.1:0-4191 GCA_041486305.1 Gemmatimonadota bacterium | reverse complement strand
TGATCCCCTGTCAACGGACCACCGAGGAGATGAACGTGCAAGTCGGCGCCAACGCGTCGCTCTTCGGAATGGACGTGAAAGATTCGCTGAAGAAGGTCCTCTTCCACCACACCTGGGAGCAGGGGCCGGTGTCCGGCCCGTGCGCCATGGACACGCCACAGTAGCGTGCGCTCGAGGTTCCTACCGCGCCAGCGAGTCCGCTACGGCAAGCAATCGCTGAAACCGCGGATGGCTCCGCAACGGCTCGATGGAAGGGTCCGCGCGCAGCCATCCGGGCGACACGTAATACGGCACCTGAAGCAGAGCCTCGAGCTGCTCGATCGCCTTGACCGATTCGCCCACGAACTGATAAATGTGCGAGAGCTGGAGCCGCAGCCCGGGTCCCTGGAATCCATCATTCCCCCGGATCGCCACCGCCTGCTCCCCTTCGCGAATCGCGGCGGCCTTCCGTCCCAGGAACGCCAGCGCCGTGCCGAGGTCTTTGTGGTTGTTCGGCTCGCTGGGGTTCTCCCGGACGGCGCGCTCCAGGCTCGGCAGCGCCGAGTCGGCGTAGGCCCGCACCAGGCGGGAGTCGCCCATCATGTACTCGCCATACGCCAGCGCCAGGCCCCATCCCCCGCGGTTGACGCCGAACTGGCTCGGCTGGAGGCGGAGGAGAAGCTGTCGCTGGTCCTGGTCGAGGAGCTGGGCGCTGCTCCAGTCGAACGAAAAGAACGAGATCATCGTCGGCTCGTTGGCGTCCTTCGGGACGCTCCTCGCCACCGCTTTTGCCCCGGCCAGGTCTCCCCGGGACAATTGGAGCCAGGCCTGGTACAGCAGCACACTCGGATCGGCGGGTGACTGCGCTCGCGCCCGGGCCAGCAGCTCCGAGGCCTCATCGTACCGTCGGGTATAAGTCAACAATCGGGCCAGCCGGCGCGCGTACAGTAGCGACCGCGGATCGAGCGCGAGACCCCGCCGCATGTGCGCCAGGGCGTCGTCCACCTTTCCGAGACCCTGCTCGGCCAGGCCGAGTGCCCCAAGGAGCTCCGCATGCGCCGGCGCAATCAACAGACCCTTGTTGTATTGCTCGACGGCGTGCGGAAAGTCGGCCCGCACCAGGCTGTAGTAGTTGCCCAGCGCCAGATACGATTCGGGGAGCTTCGGAGCCAGCCGGAGCGCCTTCTCCGCCGCGGTCCGGGCGGCTTCCGCAGTGGCCAGCGAGGCGTCGCTGTTGATGTACATCGAGGCCCGCACCATCGCGAGCCGGCTCCAGGCCCGGGCGAACGCCGTGTCGAGCGTGGTCGCCGCTTCGTAGTGATCCGCGGCCTGGCGGAGCGATACTGACCCGCTCAATCCGTAGTAGCTCTGCTCTCCCCGGAGGAACTCGTCGTACGCCGCGACGTTGCCGGTGGGGGCGGCGGCAGTCGTGGGCATGGCCGCCGCGGCCAGCTCTCCCTTGAGCGCCACCGCCACTTGACCGGCGATGTCGGCCTGGACCTTGAACACGTCGTCGAGCGCCGCGTCGAAGGGGCGCTCCCACCGGCCGACGGTGGCGCCGCTCCGCACCACCTCGACCAGCTCCGGCCGCACCTGCACTCGGCTCTGCGCGCCGGTCTTCACCCACCGCACCGTGCCGGTGAGGAGGTAGCGGACCCCGAGCTCCTTGGCAACGTCCTTGAGCGGCTTGGTGGTGCCGCGATACTGCGCCGAGGAAGCCCGGGCGATCACCTGAAAATCCGGAAGGCTCGAAAGCTTGCCGCGTACCTCGTCGGTGATCCCGTCGGCAAAGTACGCGTCTCCCGAATCTCCCAAGTTCTCGAAGGGGAGCACCGCGAGGAGCACCGCCCCATCGGGGGGTGTGCCCGACTGGCTCTGGCGCCAGGCAAAGAGCACCCCGATTCCGAGGACAAAGCCGATGCCGAGCACGGCAACCATCGGTACCCGCCGACGTCGCACCGGCGTCGGTGCCATGGTTCCCGATCCCGGCGTGGTGATCTGGGCGGACGCGGCCTCGAGCTCCCGGGAGAATTCCGCCACCGAGGGATACCGGTCGGCCGGCGAACGCGCGATCGCCCCCGCCACGATCGTTTCGATGACGGGCGGCACGCCCGGGCGGATGGAGCGTAGCGGCCGGGGCTGCTCGGTCAGCACCCGCGCCAGGATGACCTGCGCGGTGGGCCCGGCGAAGGGAGGCTCTCCCGCCAGCATCTCGTAGAGCACGCATCCCAGCGAGTAAAGATCGGATCGGTGGTCGAGCGATTGGTCGCCGGTGGCCTGTTCGGGACTCATGTAGGCCGGAGTACCGATGGCGAGTCCGGTTCCGGTCAGCGCGGCATGCTCACCGGAGCCGGGGGCCAGCGCCCGCGCCACGCCGAAGTCCGCCACCAGGGCGTGACCGCCGGAGAGCAGGATGTTCTCCGGCTTGATGTCGCGGTGGATCAGCCCTTGGCGATGGGCGTAGTCGAGGGCTTCGGCCACCTCGCGGGTAATCCGGAGCGCCTCGGCCAGCGGGAGCTGCCGGTCGCGGGTCAGCCGTTCCCGGAGCGACTCCCCGTCGATGTACGGCATGCTGAACCAGAGCAGCGTCGGCTCGCCGCCCGTCCCGGGCACGTCACCCGAATCATGGACTGAAAGGATGTGGGGATGCTGGAGCCGCGCGGCAAAGCGGATTTCCCTGGCAAACCGGTCGGTCCCGATGCTCATCGCCAGCTCGGGATGCAGCACCTTGAGGGCGACCAGCCGGTCGTGGCGGAGGTCCCGGGCCAGGAAGACAGCCGCCATGCCGCCCCGGCCGAGCTCGCGCTCGACCGTATAGCGGCCGGCCAGGCCTTCCTGAAGCATGCGCAGCACATCGGCCATGACGGGGGGTGCCTCCGGGGAGGAATCTAGCGCAAGAGTGTACCTCGGGAGCTTCGGCGGAGCTATTATCTGTGCACTCGACAAACGGCGACCCCATGCCTCGATCCATGCTCCTCGGCACTGTCCTCGTCGCGGCCCTGGCCACCGTCGGCGGCCCTCTCCAGGCGCAGAGCTCTGCCCCACCGAAAACCAACCGGGCGGCGGCGGCCGCGGCGCGGACCATCGCCCAGGCTCCCGACCGGTTCTTCACCCGCGCCGGGGCGCGGCTCCGGTATCGCGAGGCGGGACGGGGGCAGCCGGTCGTGCTGCTGCACGGCTGGACCCAGCGGATCGAGCTGATGGAGGACCTCGCGGACTCGCTCTCCGGGGCGTTCCGGGTGATCGTGTTCGACGAACGGGGCTTCGGCGAGAGCACCAAGTTCTCCGACCCCGCGCGCTACGGCCAGGCGATGGTCGAGGACGTGATCGGCCTCCTCGACCACCTGAAGATCCGCCGGGCGCATCTGGTGGGGCATTCGATGGGCGCCCTGGTGGCGGCCCAGACCGCCCTCCGCCATCCGGAGCGGGTGGCGTCGGCCTCGCTCGTGGCCGGGCCGTTCGCGCCAGATTCGGCCGCGTTCAGCCGACTGACCGAGCCGTTCGTCCACTCGCTCGAGCGCGGCGAGGGGCTCGTCGGATTCCTCAAGTGGATCTTTCCCGGCCTTCCCGACTCGACGGCTGCCGCCTTCAACGCCCAGGCCATGCCCGCCAACGATCTGGGCTCGCTCCTGGCGACCATGCGCTCGATGGGGGGCCTGATGCTCCCGGCGGGACGGCACCCGGGACCCTCGACGCATCTGGTGATCGTCGCCGGCACGGCCGATCCCCTCCTGCCGCAATCGCAGACGCTCGGGACTGCCTGGCCCGAGGCGCAGTACGTCGAGGTGCCGGGCGCGAATCACGACCAGATCCGGGCGCACGGGGCCACCGTCGCGGCGATTCGGCGCGTCGTTCAGCACCGTCCATGAGCAGGGTCCGATAGGCCGCGGCAATTCACCACTGGCCAGCATAAGATGGTTCGTGCAGACCGTCAGCCGTTGCTCAGGTTGGGGCGATGTGCCCTTGCCCCCGATCTGCCGCCGAGGGTAGTCTATGCTCATGCCGGACGTGGCCAGGCGCTGGACCCGCCAGGAAGTGTTCGACCTCCCGGACGACGGAAACCGCTACGAGTTGCTCAACGGCGCTCTGCTCGTGACGCCGAGCCCGAGTCCGATCCACCAGCTCGCCCTGTTCGCGCTCAACGACCGGATCCGGCCCTATGTGCAGCGCCACTGGCTGGGAATCGCCGGTTGGTCACCCGCCGATCTCGAC
>JBGPLG010000184.1:0-4217 GCA_041486305.1 Gemmatimonadota bacterium | reverse complement strand
GTCTATGAGACAATCGGATGGCGTATTCGATGGGACTGTGGCACCGGGTTAGGTCTCCCCCGGTCCCCCGGTCCGGGTCGGGCCAGCCGGAACTCCGACTGGTTCCAAAATCGTTGCGGGGGTGCCTCATTTTCGGTGGTGCCGACGGGGCCTGCGGTCCGCGTCCGGGCGTCAGATTACCCCGCCCAGTTGCATCCCGGCAGCATCCTTCTCTCTCGCTTCCCCGGCGCCACTATTCGTATCGCAGCGCCTGCATGGGGTGCACCCTCGACGCCCGGCGGGCTGGCAGGTATCCCGCCGAGAACGCCACGACCGCCAGGATACCGGTGGCTCCCAGGATCACCAGCGGATCGGTGCTGTCGAGCCCGTACAGGAGCGACCGTGCGGCTCGGCCCAGGGCCAGCGCGGCCCCGATTCCGAGCAGCGTTCCCGAGAGCGTCATCCAGCCCACCTGCCGGAGCACCATGCCGCGCACCCGTCCTCCGTCCGCCCCCAGTGCCATCCGTACTCCGATTTCCCGGGTCCGCTGCGCCACGGTGTAGGCCAGGACGCCGTACAGCCCGACCGTGGCCAGCAGGGTTGCCAGCACGGCGAAGGCCGCGGAAAGCGTACTGATCAGGCGGTCGAGGAAGACGTTTTCGCGCACCTGCACCGCCATGGTCTTGAGATTCTCCACCGGAAGGGTGGGATCCAGCCTGGCGATGACCCCGGTGACCGTGCGCACGAGCTGCTCGGGGGGCAGCGAGGTGCGCACATAGAAGTTCATCTGCCCGACCGTGGTGTCCTGGGCCTGGGGAATGACGAAGACCGGCGGGATTTCCTGTTTGACCTCGCTGTACTTGGAGTCCTTCACCAGCCCCACGATTTCCATGTCGAGCGTCTTGCTCCCGCTGTTGGACATGTGTTTGCCTACCGCATTGCGCCCGAGGTGGAACTTCTTGGCGAACGTCTCGTTGACGATGGCCACCCTGGCCGAACCCGCTCCGTCCGCGGTGGTGAACTCCCGTCCCGCCAGGAGCGGCACGCCGAGGGTGCGGAAGTAGCCGGGCCCTACCTCGTTGAACCGGGAGTTGGCGTCGATGTCGGGTCCGCGCTGAAATCCCTCCACCGCGACGTCGCTCCCCCAGTTGTCGCCTGCGATGAGCGGCACCAGCGCCGTCGCAACCCCGCTGACGCCGGGGATGGCCCCGAGCTCCTCCGCCGCCCGGCGGAAGAGCACTGCCGAGCGGGCCGGCGTGTAGCCGTTGAGCTCCGGCGAGATCGCGAAGGTGAGCAGGTGATCGATCCGGACCCCCAGGTCCACCCGACTCACATTCATCAGGCTCCTGATGAAGAGGCCGGCTGAGGTGAGCAGCGCCATCGAAAGCGCGATCTGGGCGGTGACCAGCGAGGTGCGAAAGCGTGAGGCGCTCCGGGCCCCGTGCAGCTGCCCGGCGTTGGCGCGAATGGTGGTGACCAGATCCGACCGCGTGCTGTGCAGGGCGGGGAACATCCCGAACAGGAGGCCGGTGCCGATCGAGAGCGCGGCGGTGAAGAGCACCACCGGCATCTGCAGGGCAAACGACATGCTGTTGGTCATGTCCTCGGGAAGACTTGCCGCGATGCCGCTCAGGGTCCAGCGAGCCACCAGCAGGCTCGCCGCTCCGCCGAGCAGGGCCAGCAGGCAGGATTCCGTGAGCAGCTGGATCAGAAGCCGGCGGCGGCCCGCACCCAGGGAAAGCCGGACCGCCATCTCCATCGTCCGGCTGGCTCCCCGCGCCAGGAGCAGATTGGCGATGTTGGCGCAGGCGATGAGCAGCACCAGGCCGGTCAGCGAAAAGAGCAGGATCAGCGGGGTACGGGTCTCGGTGTGCATGGAGCTCTGGCCCCGGCGACCATCTTCCAGCGTGACGACCTTGGCCTTGAACAGCGCCATCGTCTTCTCGCTCATCCCGTCCTGCAGCGGGGCCTCGACGGTGTTGATGATCGGGGTGTAGATCCGGTTCACTCCGGCGCGCGCCTGCTCGATGGAGACATGGGGCTTGAGCCGGGCAAAGAGGTAGATCCAGTAGCTGCGCCGATTCTGAAAGTCGTCGAAGCCCGGGTTGACGACGCCTCGCATGGAGATCGGCACGAACACCTGTGGCAGGGAGCCGAGGACCGTCCCCGCGAAGCCCCGGGGCGTCACCCCGAGGATGGTGAACTGCTGCCCGTTGACGATGAGAACCTGCCCGACGACCCGCGGATCGGCCCCGAGATGGGTGGCCCAGTAGCCGTAACTGAGCACCGCGACGAAACTGGCGCCGATGGTGTGATCGTCGGAGGGCAGGATCAGTCTCCCGGCCGCCGGAGCCAGCCCCAGGGTCTGGAAGTAGGACCCGGATACCAGGAGGCCCTCGGCGTTGATCGGGGTCTGTCCCTTCGGCGCCAAATTGGCGCTGAATTGTCGATGGGCGGCAATACCGTCGAATACGGTCTGGCCGGTTTCCAGATCCCGGAACATCGGATAGCTGAACACGGTAGTACAATCGCCGGGCCGCCCGCAGGACTGGGAGCCCGGGTTGGGGCCGGGCGCGGCGAGATCCACCAGCCGGGCCGGTTCCTTGACCGGGAGCGGGCGGAGCAGCATCTGGTCGAACAGGGAAAAGATCGCGGCGTTGGCTCCGATGCCGAGCGCCAGGGAGCCGATGGCGACCGCCGTGACGAACGGGGTGCGGAACAGCGACCGGAACGCCAGCCTGAGATTGGACATCGGGGGTCGGGTTAGAGAATGAGCGGGAAACCTACCCTTGGATTCCCCGAACCATGAAACCGTTGCCTGCGCGTATATTGCTCACCTCTGCCCCCCTGGACCTACCCATGCGAATGTCCGGTCCGCTCATCCTCTCCGCCCTGCTTGCCCCACCCGTCGCGGCACAGGGGTCTCCCCCTCCCGCGATGCCGCCGGAAGACTCGGTTCGCGCCGCGGTGGCGCGCCGTGTTGCCGATTCCCGGATCCCCGGCATCGCGGCCGGCCGGCTGGCAGGTTCCAGCGAGCTTCGGATCACTCAGGGGTTGGCTCGCACCGGTCAGGCTGATCCGGTCCGGGCCTCGACCGTGTTCGAGATCGGCTCGATCAGCAAGGCATTCACCGGCGTGCTCCTGGCCGACATGATCCTCCGAGGCGAGGTCGTCCTTGACGACCCGGTGGCGCGCTACCTGCCCCCCGGCACGCGGGTGCCCGAGAAGGACGGCGCCGCCATCACCCTGCGGCACCTTACCACCCACACCTCAGGCCTGCCCAGGATTCCCGGCAATCTCGATCCCAAGGATCCGGCCGATCCCTACGCCGACTACGACGCGGCCCGGCTTACGGCCTTCCTCGCCACCCATCAGCTCCGCCGCGCCCCCGGCGCCGCGTACGAATACTCCAATCTCGGCGCCGGCCTGCTGGGCTTCGCCCTCGCCACCAAAGCCGGAATGTCCTACGGTGAGCTGCTCCGGAAACGCATCCTGGAGCCGTTGGGCATGAAGGAAACCGGGGTGGTGGAGACCGAGACCATGCGGAAGAATCTTGCGGGCGGGCACAACGAAATGGGCGAGCCCGTCCCGGCGTGGCATCTCGACGCGCTGGCCGGCGCCGGGGCAATCCGTTCGACGCTGGACGATATGCTGCGGTTTGCCGGCGCGGCACGGGACACCATGCATGGCCCCCTCGCGCGCGCGATGGCGCTGGCGCAGCGAGAGCTGTTCCGGGTGGATTCGGTCACGTCGATCGGGATGGGATGGCATCGGAGGACGGTGGCGGGCCACACCATGGCCTGGCACAACGGGGGCACCGGCGGTTTCCGCACCATGCTGGTGGCGGACCCGGGCGCCAACCGGGCGGGCGTGCTGCTGACCAATTCGGCGAACGATTCCGACCTGCTGGGGTTCTTTCTTCTCGACGCCTCGGTGAAGATACCCCCGCTTCCGCCCGCGCGGGCTACGGTTCGGGTCCCGGTCGCGACGCTGGCCGAGTACCCCGGCCGCTATGTCCTGACGCCGGCGTTCGCCATCACCATCACGGCGCGCGACAGCACCGGACTCGACCTGCAGGCCACCGGCCAGCCGAAATTCCGGCTCTATGCCAGCTCGCCGGCCGACTTCTTCGTGCTGGGCGTAGACGCCAGCATCACCTTCGAGCGGGATGCAACGGGCAAGGTGGTTGCGCTGGTGTTGCACCAGAACGGCGCCAACCAGCGGGCCCAACGTCAGCC
>JBGPLG010000183.1:0-4354 GCA_041486305.1 Gemmatimonadota bacterium | reverse complement strand
TACGCCTCGAACATCGCCCGGAGCACGGCCAAGGTGCCAGTGAGCGCGTCCGATGACAGCTTGCCCAAGCGGCGAACCAGGCGCGCCCGATCCACCGTGCGGATCTGATCGAGGATCACATGACCACTCTTGCCGGCAAACCGGCAGGGAAGCCGAAAAGGGTACTGGTGACCTCCGGTCGTGAGGGGGGCCACAATGAAGGTGCCAAGGTGGGCGTTGAGTTCGTCCGGCGACACGACCACGCAGGGACGCGTTTTCCGAATCTCGCGCCCGCGGGTGGGGTTCAATTCGACTAGGTAGACCTCGCCGCGACAAACCGCCGTGGCGAGGCTCACCAGCGCCACTCCGTCTCGTCAAAGGTCGTGGGCGTGGCCGCATCCAGCAGTCCGCCGGGCTCGTCCGCCGCCAATCGGCGGGCGGCGTCGGCCCACCCCGCCCTGGGCTGGCTGGCGGACTGAATGAGGATGGCACCGGGTTGGACCCGGAGCTCAACCTCCTCGCCGAGACCGGATTGCTCGATCAAGGCCTTGGGGAGGCGGACGCCACGGGAATTACCAATCCTGACAATGCGGGCCTTCATGGTCGAGCTCCGAACCGGTGATTACAATGTAATCACTGACGCTCGGTGCGGCAAGGTGGCAGCTGATTGGGGCCGTATGACGCCCGGCGCTTCTGCTGCGGAAGTAGCACGGCCCCGTCTGTCGCACGCGCGGGTTAGCTCGCGGCTGTCCTAACTCACGCCGGTGGAGAGGCAGAGTCCTGTCTAGGGCTCTCAGCCGCCTGGCGTTGGGATACGCGTGGAATGCAGAAGCGCCACCCGCCACCCATTCCCGGCGCGCCGGAGGATCACGCTCTCGAGCCACTTCCGGTGGCGAGCCCCCGTTGGATCTGTGATCTCGGACGTCAGGAAGTAGACCGCATAGGCCATCTCGCCCCGGACCCGTACGGAGCGAAAATCGAACGCATCGGTGCGTCGGTAGACCGCGCCCGAGGCGGGCATCAGGGCGAGATCCCCGCTGATATCGAGGACTTCGCCGTTCTCAAGAAGGACATAGTCCTCGGTGAGTACGGCCCGGTACTTCGCCTTGTCGAGCGCGGCGTAGTATGAGTAGAGTGCCCGGATGGTGTCCTTGACCGCTTCGGGGTCGTCCTGGGCCAACCCACGAAGCCCGGTGGTGGTAGCAGCCAAGGTGCCCGCCCCCACTAGAAAGTCGCGCCGCTCCATGGGTGTCCTCGGTTCGCCTGCCGCGGTCTCGTGAGCATCGATTCTGAGTGTTGGATCTGCCGCCGTGCCTTCATGCCGACGGGCTAACGGCCTGCGCTTCTGCTGCGGGGGCCTGCCGAAGCCGCCGCCAACCAACGGAAGGATAGATATCCGGCGGCGGTCGAAGCGCTTAGGGCCTGGTCAGCAGCAAGCGCGGGTTAGGCCGAAGCGCCGCTCATTGTGGCGCGACTGAAATAGTGGCATCTGTCGTGCCTGGCTGTCCTGTCACGGAGATCCTGACTCGATAGACTCCGGGCGCCAATTGCGTAAGCTCGGCTTTGAACGGTTGCCAGAGGGGAATGTTGGCGAGGCATATCTGGGGCCCAGTACTTGGAACGATGCGCACGTTGACAATCCCCGCCCGAAGTCCAGCGTTTGCGAGGGCGGACCCACACCCAAACGGGCCGAAGCCTCGGACCGTGACTGTGGCGCCACCCTGCACGGACGGCGTGAAGGGCCAGGCCGAATACTCAGCCGGCGAGGCGAGGCGCACCAGCTCGATGGAAATTGGCACGTCGGTCGGGCTGGTCGGGGCACCACAGCCGGGCATGGTGGCCAGGAGCGCGAGGAGAGCCGTTAGGGACGTGGCGGGCTTGGACATGGGGCTGCCTCAATCAGCAAGCTGGTGCTGAAAAGTAGCTTTTCACCGAACGTGGCGCATTCGGCCTCACGACTTGCGCTTCAGCAGCGAGGCCCTGCTGAGGCCGCCGCCGACCAGCTGAAACATACCCGGCGGCGGCTGAGGCGGTCAGGCCCCCGGCAGTAGCAAGCGCGGGTTATGCAGCTCCGGAGATCGGGCCGCATTCATCACCACAGGCCGAGCGCCCCCGGACGCCTTCGACACCCTCCCAGGCAATCAACGGCACCATCGCGAGGGCCGCGACGGGATCGGCCCACCACCACCCCGCCAGCGCATTGAGGACAAGGCCGCCGAGCAGAATCGCCGACAGGTAGGTGCAGATCATCGTCTGCCTTGCTTCGGCGGCGAGGGCCCCGCTCCGGAGCTGGGTGGCAATGGAGCTCTTGGCACGGGCGAGGAACGGCATGGTAACCAGGGAAGCCGCCGCGATGACAATGCCCGGCCAACTCCGGTCGGGTGCCGCGCCCAGCGCCAGGGCCCGGACGGCATCGACACCGACGTAAGCCGCCAGCGCTAGGAAGCACGCGCCGATCAGTCGTAAGGTCAGGTGCTCGGCCCGCTCGCGTTGAGCCGGGTTCACATCCGCGCGGAGGCGCCACAGGGCGGCGGCGCCGGCGGTCAGTTCGATGAGGCTATCGACCCCGAACCCCACCAGGGCGATGCTACTGGCGAGCAGTCCCGTCGCGAGCGACAGGATTCCTTCGAGGCTGTTGTAACCAATGGTTGCGTAGTTCAGGCGCCGACTGCGACGGATCAGGGCGGGGCGATCTACTGGCAATGCGGCGGTCATGTCAGAAATCTACCCCCCGCCGTCGGGGCTGCATAACGGCCTGCGCTTCTGCTGCGGGGGCCTGCGGCGGCCCCCGCCGCCCAGCCCAAACATACTTCGGCGGCGGGCCGCCGCGTTCAGGACCCCGACAGCAGCAAGCGCGGGTTATGCCGCTCCCTTGCGAGATCGGCGAGTCCGGGAATGGCCGGGCTTCGTGACCTGCGACATGTACGACCGCAAGACCGCGTTCATCCGGGTCTGGTACCGAGGGCCCAAACTGCGGAACCATTCCAGGACATCTTCGTCGACCCGCAGCGAAATGGCCTGTTTCGACGTCGGCAGGACAAGTTCCGCCTCGTCCCAAAAACCGGGGGGCAGGTCCCTGAGTTCTGCCGGCGAGGTGCGTTCGATCTCAGCGTCCGTCATGACCCGGAGGCGCGCCACGTCCGCTCGGCCCCGAGCGGGAACCTCACCGCGCTTTGATGCTGGCCTGGTACGCCTTGCGCTCATCGCGATTGCTCCTCCGTGCCGAGATGATCCGGCGCTCGATCCCGCCGGTCAACCGGTCCCGATCGGTATACACAACTGTGAACTCAAGTCCCCCTGCCAACCCAATGGCGAGCACTCGTCTCTCCCCATAGTCCTGCCGACGGTCCTCCCGTTCGAGGGTCGGGCCGTGAAAGATCCGGCTGGCCAACTCAAAGTCGAATCCGCGGAGCCGGAGGTTCTCCCCACTCTTGGCCGAATCCCAAGAGAACTCCATGGGAATAATCTACGGCCGTATATACGTTTGTCAAGCGGTGAGGATCGGTGTAGCGGGAACAGCAGGGAGGCGGCATAACGCCCTGCGCTTCTGCTGCTGAGGCGCTGAGGCCCCCGCCAGCAGCAAGCGCGGGTTATGCAGCCGCCGCACGTGTCTCGCTTGTACGTCTAACGAATATAGAGGACAAGGCCAAGTGTCCCCACTGAGTAATTCAGGCGGGAGCCCATGAGTGCCCGATAGTTGGCGTCCGTTGCCCGGAGATGCTGAACGCCCAGCCGAAGGCCAAGGGGCTTTGCCACTCGCATGGTCACGCCAGCGCCAATGGCCAGTGCGAGCGAGCGTCCGTTGGATCCAGTCCCGAAGTCCCTGCCGAAGAGGCCAATCGAGGCTTCGAGGTCTGGAGCTAGGGCCAAGTTGGCCGTTCGACCTAGGAGGATACCTACGAGTCCTGCGGCACCCTCCACATCGCAGGAGTATGAGGCTGGCCAGATCTGGTCGCAGCCTACCCCGACCCCACTCCCCCACCTGGAGTATTCGGCCCGGACCGAAAGCAGCCGCGTAAGGGGGAGGCCGACAGCCAGGCCCCATGTGGCCGAGGTCGTGGGACCGGAGCCAAGGCCGACAAAGGGGCGGATCTCGAGCTTAGCCTGCGGCGGCACACCTGAACGACCTTGGGCCTCAGCAGATGCGACCTGGAACATCATTGCGGCGAGGACGATCCGGGCGAAACGACGGGAGTAGTTCGTCATCGGCACCGAAGGCCCCAATTGGAAAGCTGCCTAACGCCCTGCGCTTCTGCTGCGGGGGCCTGCCGAAGCCGCCGCCAACCAGCTCAAAGGTAACCGGCGGCGGCTGAGGCGCTGAGGACCCCGGCAGCAGCAAGCGCGGGTTAGGCAGCGCCTCTAGAGCACCGCGTAT
>JBGPLG010000182.1:0-4452 GCA_041486305.1 Gemmatimonadota bacterium | reverse complement strand
CCGCATGAAAAATATACAGTCTGATACCGACATGCGCGATTCATTCTCCAAGCCCGGACAATCAGGCAAGAAAGACGAGCCTAAAGGATAAATATTCTTTTCACTCTGTTTCTTAATTTTGTTATGATTTTTGGACCTGTAGCTCAATTGGATCAGAGCATCTGACTACGGATCAGAAGGCTGGGGGTTCGAATCCCTCAGGGCGCATCGTCGGCCGGACAGTGAGGACGGACGGACGGTGAGGACAGTGGGAGAAGGACAGTGGCAGAAGGAAGGACCGTCCAGCCGTCCTCACTGTCCGCCCGTCCGTCCTTGACGGGGCGTAGCGCAGCCTGGTAGCGCGCCTGCTTCGGGAGCAGGAGGTCCCGGGTTCAAATCCCGGCGCCCCGATTGGTGAGGATTTTGATCAGGGCTCGTAGCTCAGCTGGATAGAGCGCTTGCCTCCGGAGCAAGAGGTCGCGCGTTCGAATCGCGCCGAGCCCATTCCGACCGCGTCACCCGCCCCATCCCGCCGGCCAATACCGCCTCCGGCGGGCCCTCCCTATACTTCGGGCGTGGCGATAGACCCCCAGTCCTCGAGCTCCGCCAGCTCGCTGAGCCGCCGCATCGTCATCTGGATCGGCGCGGCGCTCTTCCTCCTCCTCGCCGGTATGGCGTGGGCGGGCAGCCGTCTCATCAAAGATCGCGTCATGCGCCGTACCGACGAGGGCGTGCTCCAGGCCGCCGAGCAGGCGGCCCTCATGGTCGACGGCGCCCTGTCCGAGCGGGAGCGCCAGGTGCAGCTGCTCGCGTCGCTTCCCGGGGTCGTCGACGCGGCGCGGCTGGGCGCGGTCCAGGCGGCCCGGCTCGGTCTGGTCGGGCTGCCGATCGACGTGCTCGAGAAGCGCCTCGACTCGACCCGGACGCTGGACGTCGACCTCCGGACCCGCCGTTTCCTGCTCGACCGCGCGACGTCGCTCGACCTGGCGGAGGTGCTGGTTACCGACACCAACGGCTACAACGCGATCACCACCGAAAAGACCTCCGACTTCGTCCAGAGCGACGAGGCCTGGTGGCGGGAGGCCCGGTCGGCCGGGCGAACCCCGGCCACCGCGGCCTATGACGAGTCGGCCGGTCGGGTGTCCATTTCGGTCGCGAGCGCCGTGCGGGACCATGACAGCGCCCCGGCGGTTGGAGTCATGAAAGTCGTGTACGGCCTGGCGGCGCTTCAAAAGGCGGTCCGCGCGGCCGGCACCGCCGGGATCGTCGCGGTCGAGGTGATCGACAGCGCGGGCCGGGTGATCGTCAGCTCGGTCAGGCCGGGCGACCTCAAGCCCCTGACGGGGCGCGAGGGGGTGCCGCGGGCCTCCACCAGTTTGGTGGTCCGATACAACGACGGCGCGGTGCAGCGCGCCGCGGTGCGGACCACTAACCGGAGCACCTGGCGGGTGGTGGCGCATACCCCAGAATCCCTGTCCCAGGCGGAGCTGCGGCGGTCGGACACCGCCCTCGGCATGGCGGGGCTCACCGTCTTCCTGCTCCTCCTCGGCGCCCTCGCCGCGGTGAACTCCTTCATGACCCGGCGCATCGCCCTGCCGGCCGCCCAGCTCGCCGCCGCAGCGGAATCGGTGGCCGCGGGCGACCTGTCGGTTCGCCTGACCCCCTCGACGGCCGACGACGAGATCGGCCGCCTGGGGCGGGCCACCAGCGCGATGATCGGCGGGCTCAGGAATCTCACGGTCGCGATCAAGACCACCGCCACCGAAACCGCCGACATGGCCCTCGACCTCACGGCGAGCTCGGAAGAGATGACCGCGTCCTCGGAACAGATGGCGCAGACCTCCACCGAGCTGAGCCAGCAATCGGCCGAGATGGCGCAGACGATTCAGGAGATGGCGGCGGACTCCACCCGGATGGTGGAGCTGTCGGCCGCGCTGACCTCGGGTGCCGGCGAAGGGGTGAAACGCAACCAGCGGCTGCGCTCGCTGTCTCAGGAGAACCGCGAGCGTCTGGATGCCAGCGCGCGGGAGCTGGAGGCGCTGGTCAACGAGGTCCAGAACGGCGCCGCCGCAGCTCAGACGCTGGCCGCCGCCTCGGAAGAGATCCGCGAGTTCGTGGAGCTGGTGCAGCGCATGGCCCGGCAATCGAAGCTGCTGGCTTTCAGCGCCGCCATGGAGGCATCGCGCGCGGGGCAGGAAGGCGCCGGGTTCGCGGTGGTGGCCAAGGAGGTCGAGCGGCTCGCCACCACATCCTCGGAAGCGGCCGAGCGGACCGAGCGGGTCGTCACCGCGCTGCTGCTCCGGGTCGAGGAGTCGCGCGAGTCGAGCGGCCGATCGGCCTCGGCGGTGGAAAGCGTCCGGCGAACGACCCAGCTCGGGCTCGAGTCGTTCGGCCAGGTCGAGGCGGCGGTCGCGGAGACCGAGGCCTGGACCGCGGCGATCCAGGATGCGGCCGTCACCTCGAACTCCGTCGTGGAGCACACCACCCAGCGGCTCGACGCGCTCGCCCGGGGCACCGAGGCCTTCGCGGCCGCCATGCAGGAAGTGGCCGCGTCGGCCCAGGAACAGAGCGCCTCGACCCAGGAAATCGCCGGCACCGCGTCGGCCCTGGCGTCGACCGCCGAAAAGCTCTCGACCCAGGCGGGGGCGTTCCGGCTGAACGGATAGCCCTCAGCGCGGCGGCGGCGCTCGCAGGATTTCCCGCATTCGAAGGGCTCCCGATTCGATCGCCTGAAGCGATTCCACCATGTCGGCGGGAAGTTCGTCGGTGCGCAGGAGGAGAAGCTGGGTCTCCGCCAGGATGGCGGCCAGCGGGTTGGCCAGGTCGTGCTTGAGCCGGGAATACGCTTGATCGCTCATGGGCCCGTTGGGTTCAGGTTCCAAACGGCACCGGCACGAAGGTCAGCACGAAAATCACCACGCACAGCAATCCCACCCAGCGCCGGCTCGAGGGCACTCGGCGCTCGGGAATCAGCACCGACGGGTGGGTCCACCGGCCCCCGCCGATCAGAAACGTCATCCCCACCCAGACGTACCAGTTGGGCGAGTACTGCGCCAGCACCAGCAACCCGAGCACGGTGGCCAGGGCCACCAGGCGCTGGTGCTTGCCGAGCAGCCCGTAGAGCACGTGCCCCCCGTCGAGCTGCGAGAGCGGCAGCAGGTTGAGCCCGGTGATGAACATCCCCACCCACCCGGCGAATGCCGGCAGGCTCAGGTGGACGCTCGCCGCGCCGTGAAAGGCGTGTTCCCGGAACCAGTGAGTCAGGAGCGAGTCGCCCAGCCCGATGGACTGGCCGGCGAACGATACCCACGTGGCGGCGGTGCCCGCGGGGGCGATGTTGAGCGGCTCCGACGTATTGTATCCCCAGAAGAGGACCGCGACGGCCACCAGGAACCCGGCGATCGGGCCCGCCGCGCCGACATCGAGCAGCTGGCGGCGGTCGAGCAGCGGACTGCGGAGCCGGATGAACGCCCCCAGGCTGCCGATCGGCGAGAGGGTGGGAGGGATGGGGAGGAAGAACGGAGGTGAGGTATCGATTTCGTAGCGCCGGGCGGCGAAGTAATGCCCGGATTCGTGCACCAGCAGGATACCCAGCAGCGGCGCGGCGAAGGTCCAGCCGTCGAGGATGACGCGCCAGTCTCCCCTGGCCACCCCCACGAAGAACTGTCCCGCGCCTTGAAACACACCCAGGAATCCAGACGGCGAATAGGGATACCAGACACCGGCCAGGGCGGCGCCCGCGCCGAGGGAGCAGACGATGGTGAGAGCCAACAGCAGGGCGTGCAGCGGCCAGCGGGGCCGCCGCGCCCCGGGAAGCGCCCGGACCAGCACCAGGCGATCCCGCCGCTCATCGGCCCAGTACCACCGGCCCGGCCAGCGGTCCAGGACACCCTTGAGCCGCTCGGAGGGGCCCCGATGCTCGGGCACCACCAGGCCGTCCACCACCTCCCTGGTGCCGAGGCGCATGACTCGCCAGGCGTCGAGGAGAGGGGTCAGCTCATTCATGGCGCCTCTTGACGGGCAAGTTGTGAATCGGTAAGATTGGGCTATCCCTGACGATCATATAGGCAGGTCCACCAGTTGCGGCCCGATTCCGGCGCCGGCTGGCACGCCTTCAGAATCTCAGATCCCGATACTGACTCGATATTCGTTTCCTCACTGACGTAGCCGCCGGTGGTGGGTACGAGCCCCCGCCCGACGCAACAAGGCCCCCTCCGTGGATATCTCCGAACTGAAACAGAAGTCTGTTGCCGAGCTGCACGCGCTCGCCCAGCAACTGAACATCACCAACTACTCAGGCCTGCGCAAGCAGGATCTGATCTTCCGGATCGAGCAATCGCTGCTCGAATCGGACACGGTCATTCGGGGCGAAGGGGTCCTCGAAATCCTGCCGGAGGGATATGGATTCCTCCGCAGCCAGGACTGGAACTATCTCTACGGTCCCGACGACATCTACGTGAGCCCGAGCCAGAT
>JBGPLG010000181.1:0-4506 GCA_041486305.1 Gemmatimonadota bacterium | reverse complement strand
CCATCGCCCCATCGAGCACGACAATCCGCTCCGCCAGGAGCGGCTCGAGCCGCGCCAGCCGTGCGGTGCGCGCGCCGAGATCGGGCGGGCCGTTCGGGTCTCGGACGGTGGGGGGCAGCTGGGTCACTAGAGTCTCCTGAATACGAAAAAACCGGGAGCCAAAACGTCCCCCGGGAGGCGCTTTAGCAGTTTGTTTAACGTGGCCGCAAGTAGCCTAAATCGCCACGACGCCGGTTGTACCGATCTCAAATCTTAACCGCTTGCCCCCTCGCCACAAGCTCCCGCCCCCTCAGCCAAGCCTGGCGTAGGCGTCGGCCACCGTGCGGCCTCGCACCTCCACGACCTTGAGTCGCCCGCCCGCTCCAGCGTGCAGCACAATGTCCGACCGGGGTACCCCGAACTGCTCGGCGAGGAACCGCACCAGTGCCTCGTTGGCCACTCCGTCCACCGGGGGTGCCGCGATCCGAATCCTGAACGCATGTCCGTGGACCCCGGCGGGCTCCGTCCGTGACGCCCTGGGCTGCACCCGCAGGGTCAGCCGAACCCCTCCCGGTACCGCCGCCGCGGGCCCGCCCCCGCTCATCCGATGCATCCTTCCCAGCTCCGGCCGTTGCGGCGGCGGGCATCCCGGGCGGATATTTTCCCCGGGCTCATTGGGTGTTTCCCTGCCCTCCCGTCACCGGGCTGCATGAAAATCCTGATTGCCGACGATGACCGGGCGATTACGCAAGTGCTCGCCCTCCAGCTCCGAGCCAAAGGTTGTGAGATCCTTCTTGCCTACGATGCCATGCAGGCGCTCATGGTCGGAGTGCGAGCTCAGCCGGACGCCATCATCCTGGACATTCACATGCCCGGCGGTACCGGGGTGGAAGCGCTCAGGAAGTTGCGGGCCTCGGCCAAGACGAGCTTCCTGCCCATCGTCGTGATCAGTGCTACCACCGACCCCAAGGAAATCCAGACGGTGCACGACCTGGGGGCCACGGCCTTCCTGCCCAAGCCGGTGGATTTCGAAGCGCTCTGGGCT
This sequence comes from Gemmatimonadota bacterium, assembly GCA_041486305.1. Taxonomy (GTDB): domain Bacteria; phylum Gemmatimonadota; class Gemmatimonadetes; order Gemmatimonadales; family GWC2-71-9; genus JABFSM01. Next base: position 3,482 of record JBGPLG010000181.1, on the reverse strand, counting down.
GTTCTCGAGAAAGCCACCGGCCGCACCGGGGGGTGAGGCGCCGCCGCCTACTGCAGGGCGAGCACCACCCCTTGTTCCGCGATCCAGAGGAGAAACCAGGCGACGAGTGGGCTCAGATCCAGCGGCCCGAACGGCGGGAGCACGCGGCGCAATGGCTCCAGAATCCAGTCCGTCATCGCGACCACCGGCCGCATCCATCGAGCGAAGGGGGACGCGCCGAGCCAAGACCCGATCACCCGGATGATGAGCGCGAGCCTCAAGGCCCAAAACACTGCCGATACCAACTGAAGCAGCCAAGTTCGAGGTCCCGCATGCGACAGCGCGACGATGCCGTATCCCAGATCGATCACCCATCGGACCAGGCTAATCAGCAAGAGCCCGCCAACCACGACGATGCCGAGCAGCCACAGCGGCGCGTCCTGCGGCATCCCACCCCGGCGCACGACCCTGCGCTCCAGCGGGACCAGCACCGGATCGCCGATGCGGCGCACGAAGCGCGGCCACGCGCCGAACGGGCTGAGACGCTTCTGCCGTACCAACCAATGGGTGAGCGCCAGGATGCTGGCGTACACGAGGGCCGCAACGACAATCGTTCGGGCGATGTACTCGGCCAATCCGGCGATCACCGTGCTGGCACCTCGTATTGGCTGATTGAGCCAGAAGGGGTGGTGCAGAGGAGAGTGAATCGGCCGCCGCTCAGCGAGGCGTCTTCCAGAATTTTGGGATTGCCCTCGCAGGCCGCGACGGTACGCCCCCGGGGCTGACGGAAGGCGACCGTGACGATCGACGAGTCGTTCACGACCGCGATTCGGCGGACGAACAGCGGTGCCAGGCTGTCCATGCCCATCTGCCGCAGCGATGTCGGGGCCCGGCCCCGATGGGATCCCTTGTAGTCGACGGCCCGATCCACCAACTGGAAGACCTCACGCCCAAGGAGCGCCGCATCGCGCAATTCCGGCGGCAACGTATCCACGCTCACGTCTCGCGCAGCTGCCTTGGCCGGCGGCGAGTGCCCACATGCCACGATGCCCGCGGCCAGCAGCAGGAGCACGCGCCGAGGCCGACGCCTCATTCCATTGCGAATTCGCGGTTGAATACGACCTCGAAGCTGAACGTCTTGGCCCGGCTGCGAGTCTCCATGATGTCTGCGACTCGCCGGAGTCGCTCCGGAACGGCCATGATTTTCTCCTGGGCCTTCCGGCCAAGCTCGCCCAATCCCTCGAGCTTGTCGATCTTCCAATAGCGGATCTGCTCCTGCACGATCCGGAGGTAATCCCGCGGGCCATAGATGCCGGCGCGCCGGATCACGTCCGCCAGCTCCCTGAATCCCGGAATGGTCAAACCCGGCATGTCGATGCCCGGCAGGATATGCGATGCCGACTCGAGCGCTTGGTCGGGGTCGCGCTTCAGGATCTCCTCGAAGACGGTGCGGTAGAACGTGTAGTGCCGCGCCTCGTCTCGCGCGACGTTGATCAGAATCTCGGCCAAGGCCGGCTCGTAGGACCCCACGACTCTGCCGGTCTCCGCGTGGGAATGCTGGGTGGCTCGCTCCTGCACGGTCGTGTAGGCGAACACCCGGTAGGGGTCCTTGTCCCAGGAGGGGTGGAAGCCGGCGCGAAGGTATTCGAACTGCATCTCCTCCAGCCGCCGCTGATGGAGCAGGCGAGTCTCGCGGGCGTAGTCGTGGATCACCTGCCCGTGCCGATCCTCTTCGGCTGTCCACAGATTGTTCCAGCTCCGCCAGAAACTGTCGTCGCCCAGATAGACAGCGAGCAACCGATGGAAGTGCGGCAGCCCTTCCTCGGTCAGCAGGTTGAGCGCGAGTGCGGCGCGGGCCGGGTCGGGGATGCCGGCGGCTTGCTTCCTGAGTGCGGCGTAGTGTGTGTCGGGGCAGTCCCCTTCCTTGGGGCCCAGTAGGTCGGACGGGTACCAAAGCTCGCGCTTCAGCTCGTGGGCCACCATGAGCTCGGAGACCTTCTTCTCGAGGTCCTTGAGCACTTCGATCTTGGAGAGGAGCTGGCGAGCTGATTCAGTCAGGCCCATGACTTGTGATGGCTGTCGTAAAAGAAGGCGGCGGCCCCGAAGAAATGCCGCAATACAATGACAAAGGACCAGCCACGAAACATAGCGTGGCTGGTCCTCATCGTGCCATGCCGGGCAACGGCGGAATCAGGCGGTTGCCAGCCCCAACGGCTTCTCCAGTAGGGTCCAGGGCCTTCCGCCGATGTACCCCTCCCGCCGCAACACGACCCGCCACCCCAGCGCCGCGAGAAGTCCCTCGGAATCGAGGTCGTCCGTCCAGAATTCGGCCAGGTGGGCGCCGGCCTCGTTTGAGCGCTCTTCGAACGCTGCGAGGAGGCGGTGACCGTATCCCTGATGTCGCTCGGTGGGGAGCACGACTACGTCGAGCAGATGGGCCACGCCCCCTCGCAGGGAGAATCGGAGACCTCCGATCCAGTCCCCGATCTCGTTGCTGAGCACGAGATAGCGGTCATTGACCGGGCTCCCCCAACCGGCGGCGTCGCCTTCCTCGGCCACCAGGTCGGAGAACCACGCGGAGAAGTCCCCGTCTTGTTCCATTTCCCTGATCTTTAGCTCGCTCATACCGGCGACCCACTTTCCCCCGAGGTCTGACCCCTCATTAGCGCAACACTAATGCCATGTCCAGCCGGGTCTTTCTGTGGACTGTCTCACGCGCAAACCCGCTGCTACCAACTAGAACGCTCGATCGACCCGGGAAGTTCGGGGGCCCGTCGAGACAGGGCGCTGTGGCATGCCTACGCCATTTGGGGGCTCGCCGACCGGTCACCGGACCGGGGATCGGGCCCCAAAGGGCGATCTGGGGCATCCCGGCCCGCTAGAGCCGGATCGCGATCGCCCCGGCCGCCGCGATGAGACCCAGCAGGAAGAGCAGTGCCCAAAGGGGGAGAACGAAGCGGAACCAGCGCCCGAACGGAACACCCGCCGCGGCGAGAATCGCCATCAAGGCGCCGTTTGTGGGTGTCAGGACCTCACAGAGACCGGCGCCGTACTGATACGCCAGCACGGTGACCTGCCGGGACAGGCCGAGCAGATCGGAGACCGGCACGAGAATGGGGATCGTGAGCACCGCCTGCCCGCTCACGCTCGGCACCGGAATGTGAATGATGGTGTGGGCGATCATCATGCCGACAGTCGAGAGCACGACCGGCAGCGTGGCGAGTGGGGTGAACAATCCGTACACGATGGTGTCGAGAATCTGGCCCTGGTCGAGCACGACGTAGATGGCGCGGGCGAATCCGATCAACATGGCCGCTCCTGCCATCGACTGAAACCCCGTCACGAATGCGTTGGCCGTCCCCGACCACCCCATCCCACCCACCAGCCCCGCGGCGAGCCCCATCACGAAGAAGACGGCGGACAACTCGTCGAATCCCCAGCCGAATTGGACGATCCCCAGCACCAGCAGCACGAAGGCGATCAGCACGAGCACCAAGATGGTG
>JBGPLG010000180.1:0-4735 GCA_041486305.1 Gemmatimonadota bacterium | reverse complement strand
CGATCGCCGCGACCTCCGGCCGTGAGGCCGGCAACGCCTCCGGTCGGGGTGCAAAGGCGAGCACGCCAGCCGCGGCCCGCGCCGGAGGGCGGGCGCCCAGTGCCAGCCAGACCGACGCCGACGGGGTCACCGTCAACTGGTACCGCTCCACCAGGAACCGCTCCGGTCCTGCCCCGCCCAGCAACGCCGCGAACGGCAGGTAATGGAGCTCGGCGTGCGGCACCAGTGTGAGGCTGGTCTTTCCCGCTAGCAGACCGGAGGCCTCGATCGGGGCGATCAGATCACGGTGGAGCTGCCGGAGCGGAGCCCGCCACAGCGAGTCAAGCGCCGGCGATCCGCGCGGTTGAAGAGTGCCACGCACGAATTCGATCAAGCGGGCCAGTTCGTGGCGACCGACTGCAAGCTTCACCGCGACCGCGGTGTCGCGAGTTACCACAAAGGCCAGCGAACCGGCGTCACTCACCAGGTATTCGATGAAGGCCTGATCGGCCGGCAGACGGCGAGCCAGCTCTTGCCAGGTCGCGGTCTCCCGGGAAACCAGCGCCGCGTGCCGCGGCGCCCGCTCGCGCATCTCGAGCAGCAGCTCGGTGTAGGATTCCTGCGCGCTGAGCAGCGCCTCGCGGGTCACCGCTCCAGCCTGGGAGACGTCCGGACCGCGGACCAGTTGGGTTCCCGGGGCCGCGCCTTCCAGCCCCCGGGTCAGCTCGTCGATGTGGCGGCGGAGATCCTGTTCGCGCGCCACCAGCTCCGCGGCCGTGTCCTGGGGCGCGGCGATCCTTCCCTGCGCCAGCAGTTCCAGCATTTCGCCGGCGCGGACCCGTTCGCTTACGTCGAACGCGGCCGCGACCCGGCCCCGCGCCTGCTCCAGCGTGGCGAGCTGGACGTAGACCTCCCACTTGTCGGTGAGAAATCCGGAGCGCCGCTCCGGCAGCGCGAGCGAACGGCCGCTGCGCTCGATGTCTCCCATGGCGGCGCGGAGTTCGCGCGCGGCTTCATCTATCCCGCCCTGGTCGCGCCGGGAGGCGCCGAGGCCGGCGTGCAAACGCCAGGTCACTTCGGGCGCTATCCGCGTGCCGACTTTGGCGAGTGCCGTGCGATAAAGCGACTCGGCCGCGGCCGGGAATCTCGCGGCCGCTTCGACCCCGGCCCGCTCACCCAGCGCGGCGGCGGCGGCGACCGGATCACCCAGACGATCCAGCTCTGACGACGCTCGGGCGAGTTGTTGCCGCGCGCCCGTGGTGTCTCCACGCGAGAGCGACAGTTCGCCCAGCCACAGGCGGGTGAGCGCCGCGGCGCGCTGATTCCCGGTTTCCAGTTGGGTCCGCAGCGCCGCATCGAGCAGCTCTTGCGCCCGGGCAGCGTTGTCCTGATCCAGGAACAGCAGTCCCCGCCCTTGCTCGGCCTCCGCTTCACCACCTCGATCTCCCGCCTGGCGGTACAGCAGCTCCGCATTGGCATAAAAACGCTCAGCATCCGGTCGAGCGTTGAGCTGAACCGCGAGGTCGGCGCGTGCCAGCACGATGCCCGCCTCAATCCCTGGCTCTACCCGGGCCGAGTCGGCGAGATGCTGGGCCTGACGCAGCTCGTCCAGCGCACCCTGCAGCTCGCCCTCGGCGGCGCGGACGCCGGCCAGCTCCTGCCGTACCGCGAGCGCGTCCGCCAGCGGCCCGGTGCGGTCGTAAAGGGCCAGGGCCTCGAGCAAATCGGTGCGAGCCTCGGGATAGGCGCCGCGGCGCAGCTCCAGCTCACCCAGGCCACGCAGCGCGTCCGCCACATCGGCCCACTGTTGCCGAGCGCGCCACGTCGCCAAGGCGTCGCGGTAGAGGACCTCCGCGTGGGCAAAGTCTCCGGTGAGACTCGCGAGCGCGGCGAGATTGACGAGGTTGGTTGCGGCGACCTCGGCGCGGCCGTCGCGCCGATTGAGCGCCAGCGCGGCCTCGAGCTGCCGGCGCGCCTCGTCGAGGTCCCCGGCCGCTCGGGCCAGCCCGGCGAGGTTGTTGTAGTCGGAGGCCAGGCCGCGGGAATCACCGATCCGTTCCCGAAGGGCGATCGCGCGGGCGTAGTATTGCCGGGCACCCGCGGTGTCCTCTCGGCTCTCCCTCACCCCGGCCAATTCGGAGATGGCGGTGGCCTCGACCCGAATGTCGCCCACGGCCGAGGCGAGCAGACGCGAGCGCTCGAGGTAGGCCTCCGCGCTGTCGGGCCGATCGTCATGCGAGAGGCCCGCCCCGAGGTTGCCGAGGGTTGCCGCCATGCCGGCGGTGTCATCGATCGCGGTGGCGCGGGACAAGGCGCCCCGCCAGATCGCGATCGCCGCAGTCGCACCGTCACGGGCATACGCGGTGATACCCGCGCGGCGCACGCTGTCGGCCAGGACTTTGGCCGCGCGGCGCTCCGGCGGCCAGGCGGTGAACCGCGCCACCTCGCGGAGCAGAAACTCATCGTGCCAGGCGGCGGCGTAGGCCGCGGCGAGCCGACGGGCGATGACGAGTTCTTCCTCCCGCGCCCGCGGCTGGCCCCGGACCGACAGGGCCAGCGTCTGGCTCAGGGCGTCACGGACCTCGAGCGGCCGGGCCCGGATTTCGAGGGCCAGTGCGGAGTCGGAGAGGCGCCGGGCGAGAAGACGGAGCGAGTCCTGCTTCGGCGGTGCGGAGACGAGCGGGTCGGGTGAAGGCGTCGGCGCGAGAGGAAGCTCTGGAGCCGCGCCCGGGCCGATCCGGAACTCGATCAGCTCCGACGAGGCCCAGCGTTCCCAGCCGGTGCGGGCCTCGACCTTCCACAGGTACACCTGTCCCGGGGCGAGGGCGATCGAATCGGGAAGCGTCGTCATGGTGTCGGCGATCTGGGTCTCGAACAGCACCTTCGCGGCGGCATCGAACAACGTCACCCGGTAACGCACGGCACCGGCGACGGCGGTCCACCGGAGCGTCCTGGCCGCGGCGACGTCGCCGATCGGGGACACCGGCAGGGGAGCCGAGGAGGCCGTGATGGTAGGCCCGCGGTGTTGGTCGGTAGCGTGGTCCACCCCACGACCGGGCCAGATCAGCAGCGCCACCGCTGCGGCGGCGATGAGGCCGGCCCCCGCCAGGAATCTCCGCCGCGGCACCGACCGATCGCGATGCCCTTCGATTTGCCGAACCTCCGCCGCCACCCCGGGATCGGCCAGCAGCTCGACCAGCGAGGCGAGTTGCGCGCGGCAGTGTCCGCACCCGGCCAAGTGGGCGATGTGAGCCTCCCGCTGGCCGGGAAGCACCTCGCCAGCGACGAATTGGGCCAGCGCGACCTCGTCCAGACACTCCCCATCGCCTGCCACGGCGGCGGAGGTGGATGCCTGAATCCCCTGCATCACGCGACGGAGGTCGGCCACCCGTGCCCGGCACGACTCGCACCCGCTCACGTGGCGGGCAGTGACGCCAGCCGGAATGGGGTCATCCGCCAGGGCCGACAGCAGGATTTCTGATTCCGAGGGACAAGTCAGGGTCACAGGCGTCTGGTCTGGAGAAGTGGCGTGATCGGGAGTGTTCGCACCGCTACGTGGAGGTAGTACGGACAGCAGGGCCGGAATTGCTCATTAGAGGTCCCCCCCCGGGGAGAGGTCCCCCCCCCGGGCGGGGCACCAGGACCCAAATTCCGACCGGAGCGGGTCGAGCGCAATGCCGTTCCAGGTCATGTCACCTGGCGAAGACAGCGGTGGAGCTGGGATTGGCGCCGGCCGCAAAGGGGCTGGCGGCCACCGGCGTGAGCGCACCGGTGCTGGGGTCGATGCTGTAGACCGAGACGCCGGTGGACCCAGAGTTGGCGACCTACACGAACCTTTCGCTCGGGGCGATGGGCGCCCCTATGGTTTACAAGGAGGTGGTACGGGCAGGAGCCTGGGAATTGCTCATCAGAGGTCGCCTGGGCCGATACCTTCGCTCTCGAGCCTGGCTCTCAGGGTGGCGAGCGCGCGATAGACCCGGTTGTAGACCGCCTTGCTGTTGGCCCACCCTACGGTGCGCGCCACGTCAGCCGCGGGCATGCGGTCGACGACGAACAGCTCCACGGCGAGTCGCACGTCGGGCGGCTGCGAGGCCAGCGCCGCGGCGAGGCGGCGCACCGATTCCGCCGTCTCCGCCGGATCCAACGCGGGCAGGGCTGCTTCGGACGGGGGCGGATCACGCACCGGACGTCGCAAAGGCGTTTGGTCAGGACAGGGAGCGGCCCGCTGAGTCGCGCGCACTTCTCGGAGGAATTGGTGGAACGGCATCATCGATCCGCTCCGGGCCCGAATCATCTCGTACGCTTCAACGTGGGAACTGCCGCCGATGCAGACGGCCGCGTAGATCTCCTGCTGCAGCGGCGAGAGCATCGTCGGAACGCTGAGGCGACGCCGACCGTCGCGCTGGCGCAGCCAGTCCACGGTAAGATTCCGAACCACGGCGACCAACCAGGTGGAAACGCTGGCAGGTTGCGGGGACCGATCGGAGTAGCGTTTGAGGCGGGCGAAGTCGTCAGCGGAAAGCGCCTGGCACACCGTCGAGAACACGTCCATGACATCGTCATGGTCCGGGATCAGGCGCTTGATGGTGGCGAGAATGAGCCGCCGATAGCGCCCGTTAAAGAGGTCCCAAGCGGCCTGAGCGTGGCCCGCATTCAACTCGGCGAGCCAAGGCTCCACGGTGACTCCAGTTCGCGTGCGGGCTCGGCGAGAACCTAGGGCTCGGGGGAGAGCGTGTCAAACGGATAGTAAGCAGTG
>JBGPLG010000179.1:0-4753 GCA_041486305.1 Gemmatimonadota bacterium | reverse complement strand
TGAAGCATCGGCATCCGCGTATCGCTCGGAGCCATCAGCTTCCGGGTGTCTTCGAGGGTCGACCAGATCACGTGCTTGAGCCCGGCCGTCCTCGCCGCCTCAGCCATGTTCTTGGCCTGAGTCTTCTCCTTCTCTCCGGAGAAGTGCTCCCAGAAGTTGGTGACACAGTAAGCGCCGTACGCGCCCGCAAACGCCTTCGTGAGGCTGTCTACGTCGTCCAGATCGGCCTTCACGATGGCCGCACCCTTCCCGGCGAGGGCCTGGGCCTTGTCCTTGTTGGGATCACGGGTGATGGCTCGACACGCGAAGCCGCCACTCGGGTCTGCGAGAATGGCGCGGGCCAGACTCCCCCCCTGGGCGCCGGTCGCGCCTACCACCGCAATCACTTTCTTGTCGGCCATGGTGACCCTCTTTGAGTTTACCAACGTTAGGACGACTATCGTGTAAACGCTTATTATGCGCAGCGCGTCGTGCGAAGCCGATCTCCCGGGCGGCGGCGGCTCAGGGAAACGCGCCCAGGCCCGAAATCACCGCCTCCAGCAGGTTCCCAAGCTGCCGCAACCTCTCGGTGCCCAGATGCCCGAGCAATGCTTTCGGCAGGCGCTGGACATGGGCGTCCAACCCGCGTAAGACCGTCAGTCCTTTGGCGGTAATGCCCACCTCGACCACCCGCCGGTCCCGGCGACTGCGGAGCCGCTGCACCAGCCCGCGTCTTTCCAAGCGGTCGACCAGTCGCGTGATGTCAGGGTCGCGGTCAATCATTCGCTCCGCGATGCCGCGGCACGCCAGCTTGGCCGGTTGGGAGCCGCGGAGGATGCGAAGGACGTTGTACTGGTTGCTGGTCAGCTGGGCCGTGGTCTTCAGGAATCTGGCCCATGGCTCCAGGACCCGTCCCGCCGCGATCCGCAAGCCAAGCAGGACTTCCTGCTCAGGGGAGGAAAAGGGCTTCGTCTGTTTCAGCGCCCGCGCAACCGTGTCAGCCATGGGTCCAATACTACACGTTATAACGACTATTGTCAAGAGGTATATCTGCGGCCCCTGTGCCCGCCTGCCTCCGCGAGGTTCCGCGAAACCACCAAGAGGGTGTAAACGCCACTGGACCTGTGCACCGGCAGTGCGCCCACACCTGTCAGGGTGTTCTAGGAACGGCAGAACGAACGAAGACGGAAGTCGTGACGAGCAGGGTTCAGACTTCCGCGGCATGCAAGGACGACGAGGCGATGCCGCCTAACCCGCGCTTGCTGCTGCCGAGGTCGCACTGCTGTGGCGCATCCGCCGCAGCAGGGCTACCATTCGTGCCGGACCGCCGCGGCGGCAGCGCCGCAGAAGCACAGAGGCAGGCCGCCTCGCCCGGTGACTCGAGCGAAACGTTTCCCACTCTGGAGACATCGCGAACCATGACCGAGCCCGTCTTCCTACTTGCTCTCGCGATGGCCGCCACCACGGCGGTACTGGTTGTGAGGGCAATAGCTGGGGCAATAAGCGGGCGCGGACCCTCACGCGCCGCGCTTACCCAGCTCACGGAGCAAGTGGAGCAGCACGCCGCAGCGCTGGACGACGCCCAGAACAGCTTGGCTAATCAGTCGACTCAGCTCGCCGAGCTTCAGGAACGCCTCGACTTTGCCGAGCGATTGCTGGCTCAAGGTCGAGATCGCCCAGCATTGAGGCCCGGCGAAAAGGGTGGCTGAGAGCCTTGGGGACGTGTCGTAGTGCCCAGGCGGCCTCACCCACGCTTGCTGCTGACGGAGCCGCGCTGAGTTGGCCCATCCGCCTCCGCGGGCCCCGCAGCGGGAGCGCAGGTCGTGAGGCCGCCCGGAGCGGAGGTACGTATGCGTACACGCCTGTCCGCCGCGCTCTCCCTCCTCGTTCTCTTTGATGGCGGCAGCTGGGCGCTTGGGGCTGTTCCCACGCTTCACTATGCCTTCGTTCATCATGTCTTGCCCACAATCTGGGGGATCCGGCTTCTGGGCGGACCCTTCGAGCGGCTTGGTCTTGAAGTCCTAATAGTGGCTGGCGTCATGTTCGTCGTGGTCAGTGCCCTGAAGCTGCTCGCAGCGTACTGGATCTGGAATGCCAGAAAGGATGGCGCGGTCCTCGCGCTAATATTGCTGGGCGTCAGCACGATCTTCTGGTACGGGTTCGCCCTTCCGCTGGGCCCAGCAGAGGGCATCCCCGAGCTCATCCTCATTGCACTCGTGTGGAAGGGCCTCAGCTAGGTGGAGTCACGCTGTTTCGACGACTGGTCCTGCAGCGGCGACCTAACCGGCGTTTGCCACTGACGGGGCCGCGCTAGCCCCGCAGCAGAAGCGCAGGGCGTTAAGTGGCCTCAGTCGTTTCCATTGCCGACTCACGTTCTGGAGATCCGTGCCCGTGTCGCGACTCCGTGTCCATTGTTTTACGCTCTCGCTTGATGGGTTTGGCGCGGGTCCGACCCAGGACCTCACCAACCCTCTCGGCGTTGGCGGTCTGGCCTTGCACAATTGGGTCTTCCCAACCCGGACCTTTCAGCAAGTGCATGGGGCGGGGGGAGGCACGACGGGGATTGATGACGATTTCGCGGCGCGTGGCTTCGCGGGCATCGGTGCCTGGATTATGGGCCGCAACATGTTCGGACCAATCCGGGGGCCGTGGCCAGACGACTCCTGGAAAGGCTGGTGGGGCGAGCATCCGCCGTATCACACCCCGGTCTTCGTACTCACCCACCACGCTCGTCCCCCGCTCCGGATGGAGGGCGGTACCGAATTCCGGTTCATCACCGGTGGAGTCCATGCCGCGCTCGAGCAGGCGAAGTCCTCGGCCGATGGTCAGGACGTCCGGCTTGGGGGCGGGGTATCAACGATTCGCCAGTACCTTCGGGCGAGCCTGGTGGACGAGATGCACCTGGCTATTGCGCCAGTCCTGCTCGGCGCTGGGGAGCAACTGCTGGCGGGCATCGATCTCCCGGCACTGGGGTACCAGCTCACCGAACATGTCCCCTCCGCGGCCGCGACGCACGTTGTGCTCATGAGGCGCTTCGGCAATGGACCGGGTCGGGCCACCTAACCCGTCCTTGCTGCAGAAGAACAGTCGTGAGGTTGCACTGCAGTGTTCAAGCAACCATGCCGTTCGCTGATCAGGGCCCGCGCGCAAAAGACCTGCGGCTTGCCAGCCGGGCCATCGATGTCCAGGCTGCTCGGAGGATAAGGAGGCGATCATGTTCGACATCTTCGGGGTGACGGCCCTGCTGTTACTCGCGACGTTGGGGACCTGGCTCGCTCTGCGCGCGAGACATGCACAGAACCGGGTTGTGAAGTGGGCTGGTCTTATCCTTTCGGGCGTGGTTACACTGGCCTGCACCGTGGCGCTCGGCGTCACGCTTGTCGGCTTTTACCGGATCAACTTCCCACCCTACCGAAGGACAGTCACAGACATCAGGGTAGTCGGTACTCCAGACCAGGTCGCGCGGGGAGCTCGATTTGGCGTGTATTGCGCTGGATGCCATTCACCGGACGGGAAGGCCCCGTTGGTTGGGAGCAATTTTTCACTAGGCGGCCCACCGTTCGGAACCCTTTGGGCCCCCAACCTCACGCGCGCGGGTGAGATTGAGAATTGGTCGGATGGCGAAGTGATCCGCGCCATCCGGGAAGGGGTGCATAAGACCGGCCGTGCCTTGGTCATCATGCCCTCCGAGGTGTTTCGTCATCTGAGCGATGTCGACGTCGAGGCCATCGTGGCCTATTTGCGCTCGCAGCCAGCGGTAGGACCCAACACCCCGCCGACCAAATTGAACGTCATCGCCGCGTTCCTCCTCGGAGCGGGCATGGCCCCCACCAGTGCGCAGCCGCCCATCACGCACCCCATCGTCGCGCCAGCGGAAGGCGTCTCGACCGAGCACGGCAAGTACCTCGTCTCGATTTTGGGTTGCCGGCTATGCCACGGCGAGAACCTCACGGGCGGCAAGAGCGGTGGGCCCGGTCCCCCCGCCGGGCCGAACCTCATGGTGATCCTCATGAAGTGGGGTCGTGAGGACTTCATCCATACCTTGCGAACGGGCGTAGATCCCTACAATCACCCGCTTGCCGAAGGGATGCCCTGGAAGGCGATTTCAGCCTTCGCCAATGACACGGATCTCGAGGCGATGTATGTGTACTTACATGGCTTGACGCCGACGAACGGCGCAACCAAGTGAACGCCCGGCGTCGCCCGACTGGCGCCAACACCGAATGCCCACTTTGGTGTCGGAGCGGAGCGGGCTGGTCGATATGCGGCTGAGGAGATGCCGGCCGGGCATGGGAAGATTGACGCTGGCAACACGATCGCGCCCATGGGCGGTCCCGTGCGTTTGGCAGCAGCGACGGGGTGCGGTAGGTTAGGTCCCATCCCGACGGGCTCGCCAGGGCAGCCACAATGACTCGCCGATTGCTTCCTTGGTTCCTGTCTCTCGCCGGTGCCGCTCCCACCCTCGCTCAGGGCGCCCCGACGGCGGGGGGATATTGCTTCTCGGATGCGGCCGGGCCCGTGGTCTACTTCAGCACGGCCTTCGATGCCAAGATGAACCCGAAAGTTGCCAACAGTGCCGGACCGATGGGGCGCGAATTCCTCGCGTACCTGAAGGCGAGATACGGCTTCAGCCGCCTCGTTCAAGCGGACGGGAGGCGATCCCAGGGACATGCCCCCAGCTCCACAGGCCGATCACGGCTTCTGCGTCGCGGGGCCGTTGGCGGGTCCGCTCTATGTGAGCGACGTATTCGACGCGGTCGCTCCCGTGTCCATC
>JBGPLG010000178.1:0-4794 GCA_041486305.1 Gemmatimonadota bacterium | reverse complement strand
TCGGGCACCGCCGCGTCGTGGTCGGGGGCGCCGGCGTGGTGCTGGCCGTGGCCCTTGCGTCGGTGCCCTTCCTGGGATCCGAATTCATGCCCAAGCTGGACGAAGGGTCGATGCTCATCGAGACCCGCCGGCTGCCCAGCACGTCGCTCCCGCAGGGCATGGTCATCGCCAAGGAGGTCGAGCGGTCGCTGATGCGCTTTCCCGAGGTGCAGAGCATCGTGACCAAGATGGGCCGGCCCGAGCTCGCCACCGAGACGATGGGACTCTACGCCGGCGACGTGTACGTCAACTTCAAGCCCCGGAGCCAGTGGCGCACCCGGTCCATCCAGGCTCTGATCGTGAAGATGGACTCGGCCATGAAGGAGATCCCCGGCCTGGACTACAACTTCACCGCCCCCATGGCCATGCGGCTCGACGAGGCGATCTCCGGGGTACGGACCGAGCTGGGCGTGAAGGTCTTCGGCGACAGCCTCCCGATCCTGGAGCGCAAGGCGGCCGAGATCCGGGACGTGATCCGGACCGTGCGGGGGGCAGCCGATGTGTCGGTGGACGTGAGCGCCGGCGCCATGCAGGTGGAGATCGATCTCCTGCGGGGTGTGCTGGCGCGCTACGGCCTCAACGTGGCGGACGTGCGGGACGCGGTCCAGGCCGGCATCGGCGGGGTCCAGGCCAGCGAGGTCATCGACGGGCGCAAGCGCTTCCCCATCGTGGTTCGCCTGGCGGAGCCGTACCGCGGCACGCCGGAGGCGATCGGCGGCCTGCTCCTTACCGCGCCGGGCGGAGCCCGCCTGACGCTGTCGCAGGTGGCCCGGGTGCGCGTGGTGGAGGGCCCCGAGCTGATCAATCATGAGAACGGCGAACGGATGGTGATCGTGCAGAGCAACGTGCGGGGCCGTGACCTCGGAGGCTTCGCCGCCGATGTGCAACGCGAAGTGGCCGCGCGGGTGTCCCTGCCCGAGGGCTACTTCGTCACCTTCGGGGGCCAGTTCGAGAACCAGGAGCGGGCCATGAAGCGGCTCCGGCTCATCGTGCCCCTGGTACTCGGGCTGATCCTCGCCTTTCTCTATGCCAACTTCGGCAACGGCCGCCAGGCCCTGCTGGTGATGCTGCACGTGCCCTTCGCCCTGGTCGGCGGCATCGCCGCACTCTGGCTTCGGGGCCTCAACCTGAATCTCAGCGCGGCGGTCGGGTTCATCGCGCTCTTCGGCGTCGCGGTCCTGAACGGCGTGGTGCTGGTGTCGTACATCAATCACCTCCGCGACCGGGGACGCCCGCTCGACTCGGCGGTACGCGAGGGCGCCGACGACCGGCTCCGATCCAATCTCCTCACCGCGCTGGTGGCGGCCTTCGGCTTCATCCCGATGGCGATATCGACCAGTCCGGGGTCAGAGGTCCAGCGCCCGCTGGCGACCGTGGTCATCGGCGGGCTGTTGAGCTCGACGTTCCTCACCCTCTTCGTCCTGCCTCTGCTCTACGAATGGCTGGAGGAGCGCTGGCCCGGCTGGGCCCGGCAATTCCACCACCAAGTGCGGCGGCGGCGCAGGGGGAGGACCGCCGAGTCTCTTGAGGCAGCGGGGCGCAGCGAGTGACCGGTACCACGGCCCGACCCGCGCCGGCGGGGCTGCTCACCCGCGATCGTTGGGTCGAGATCGGCCGCATCGTCGCGGTCGGCCTCGTCGTGCCGCTCTACCAGCAGGGCGTGCTGCCCCTGCCGGTCCTGTTCGCCGCCGTGGCTGTTGGAGTGTATCCGCTGGTCAAGACCGGGGTCCTCGATCTGCTGCACGAGCACAAGATCGGCACCGAGATCTTCGTCACCCTGGCGACCCTGATCGCCATGGTGGGCCGGGAGTATGTCGCCGGCGCGATCCTCATGACGATCATTCTCATCGCCGAGCTGATCGCCGAGCTGAACACCCAGCGGGCCCGGGCCTCCATCAAGGCGCTGATCGGTACCGTCCCCCCCACCGCGCTGGTGCGCCGGCCCGATGGGGATGTGGAGGTGCCGCTGGAGACTGTGCGCCCGGGCGACGTGGTGATCGTGCGAGCCGGGGAAAAGATTCCGGTCGACGGCATAGTACGGTCCGGCACCGCCTCGGTGAACGAGGCGCCGATCACCGGAGAGAGTCTTGCCAGGGACAAGGTGTCCGGCCATCCGGTGTTCGCCGGGACCGTCGTCGAGCTGGGCGCGCTCGACGTGGTAACCGGCAAGGTCGGCAGCGATACCATGTTCGCGCGGATCGTCGCGCTGGTGGAAACGGCGGAGGCGGAGCGCGCGCCGGTCCAGAAGCTGGCGGACCGGGTGGCCGCCTGGCTCATCCCCGTCGTGCTGGTGTTCCTCCTCCTCGTCTACCTGGCGACTCGCGACGTCCGGATGATCATCACCCTGCTGATCTTCACGTCGCCCGCCGAGCTGGGCCTCGCAACGCCGCTGGTGGTCATCGCCGCGATCGCGCGCGCGGCGCGCGGCGGGATTCTCCTCAAGGGGGGCGTGTTCCTCGAGATCCTCGCCAAGGTGGACCTGGTCGCGCTGGACAAGACCGGGACCCTGACGCTGGGCCGCCCGGAGGTCACCGGGGTGGATTGCTTCGACGACGCGGTCGACGAGCCCCGCCTGCTCCAGCTGGCCGCGGTGGCGGAGCGGCGCTCCAGCCATCCGCTCGCGGAGGCAGTGCTGAGGTATGTCCGGGAGAAAGGGATCGAGGTGCCCGAGCCGGCCGGGTTCGAGGTCGTCGCCGGTCGTGGGGTTCGCGCCGAATTCGGCGGGGCCAAGATTCTGGCCGGCAGCCCCGCCTTTCTGGCGGACAACGGCGTGCCGGTGCCCAGCGTCCCCGGTGACGAGGGCCAGACGGCGGTGTACCTGGCGGCGGGCGGGCGCGCGGTGGGCCGGATCCGGCTCGCGGACCAGCCCCGCGCCGGCGCGCGCGAGGCGGCGGCCGCGCTCAAGGCGAGCGGGGTCAGGCGCGTGGTCATGCTCACCGGAGACAACCGCGCCGTCGCCGAGCGAATCGGCAAGGCGCTCGGTGTGGATGAGGTTGCCGCCGAGCTGCTGCCCGACGGGAAGGTGGCGCTGATTCGGAAGTATCAGGCGGAAGGATACCTGGTCGCCATGGTCGGCGACGGCATCAACGACGCGCCCGCGCTGGCCGCCGCGAACGTCGGGATTGCGATGGGTGTGGCGGGCACCCAGGCGGCGCTCGAAGCGGCGGACGTGGCGCTCATGACCGACGATCTGTTCAAGATCGTGGAGGCCCGCGCCATCGCGATGCGGGCCTACCGGACCATCAAGGAGAACCTGATCGTCGGTGTCGGCGTCGTCCACGTCCTGGGGATCGTTGCCGCGCTGCTCCGGCTCATCGGACCGGTGCAGGCCGCCTTGATTCATCTAGGGCCGGACATCCTGGTGTTCCTGAACTCGGTCAAGCTGCTCCGACTCACGATTCGACTGCCCGTAGCCGCGGGTGCCCCCGGCACCGGGACCTAGTGCGGATCAGAACTCAGGACCCGAAGCACCGGCCGGCCCCCGACGCTCTCGAGCGGGAGGTAGACCCGGTGGGTGCGGGGATCGACACTGACGGTGTGGGCCGACGGCGCGCGGTAGTCGCCCAGCGGCCGCAGCTCGCTCCCCACTGCTTCGAAGGCATTCACGACGCCACCCTCCGAGGCAACGTAGAGCCGCCGCCACTCCGGGTCCCACGCCAGCACATCGGGGCCCCGGCCGACCGGATGGGTGGCGATGATGCGCATCGTCCGAAGGTCGACGACCTGAAGCTTCGCATTGCCTTCGCCGGTGACGAACGCGAGCCGTCCCGGCTCGTCCAGCGTGAATCCGTGGGGGCCATCCGATCCCGGCAGGTCGTAGCGGGCCGCAATGGTCTCGGTGACGGGATCGATCGCCACCAGTTGATTGCGAGTCTGGACCGCCACCAGGATGCAGCGGGAGACCGAATCGTAGTGGGTGTTCCCGGCCTCGCCCCCCAGGGCGATCGTGGCGCGCTTGAGGTGGCTGTACGCATCGATCACGACGTCCGCCTCGCCCGCCTCGTCCGATACGAAGATCCGGTCGACGCCCGGCGCGAAGCCGATCCCATCGGGGAAACGCAGGCCTCCCACCCGGGCGATGACCGCGAGGGTCCGGTCGTCGATGACCGCGACCTCGCCGGCGCCTGCCGCCGAGACGAACACCTTGTGCAGCGCCGGGACGGCCCACACCCCGGTGGTCCGGGGCAGTCCGGAAATCCGGCCGATCAGCTTCGCGGCGTTCAGATCGAAGACCAGGAGCTCGCCGGCATTCATGTGATTGAGGTAGAGCCGGCCGGCCGCCGGGTCGATGCTCTGATAGTCGAACCGGTTGGCCGGCCCCGGCAGCGGGACGTCCTGCAGAACCCGCAAGGGCCCCCGGGCGGCACCCACCGGCGCGGAAGGGATCGGAGTGGGCCAACCCGCCGGGGTCAGCGAAGTGCGACTGGCCGAACAGGCTCCCTGGGCCACCGCGGTGATCGGCAGCACCGAGCCCAGGGCCAGGCTCAAGAGAGCGGGTCGGCGGAGAGTCATGGCGTCAGCGCGGTGGCGGTGAAATCGTCGAACAACGTGTACGAATCAGCCTTGGTCCACATGCCGACTTTGCCCGGCGCTGTGAAGCGGGCGTCCCGCACGTCGATCACCTTCTCGCCGTCGAAGTACACCTCGACGTGATCGCGCCGCATGTCGGCCCGCAAGGTGTGCCAGATACCCGAGGTGACCGGCCGGCGCACCCGCTTCACCTCGATCCGACGGCCATTCTGGACATAGTACCAG
>JBGPLG010000177.1:0-4842 GCA_041486305.1 Gemmatimonadota bacterium | reverse complement strand
CGAGCCGGAGTTGTTGATCAGGTTCCGGTCGGTGGGATGCTTGATCACGATGTGCACCCCGGTTCGGGGGTCGCCGGCCAGCACCTCCTGGGGCAGCGGGAAGAGCAGGTCCAGCTGGGATGCGCGGGGGATACTCACCATCCGGGTCAGGCGCAGCTGGCGCCGGGTACCGATCCCGAAGTCGGAGGTGTAGAAGTGAACCAGCGCGTTCGCCGCCGACGTCGTGGGCGAGATGTTGCGTACCGTCACCTTCGCTTCGGGCTTCAGCCGGAACGGCGCCCAGTCGTTGGTGACGATGTCGGGACTGTCCCAGGTCGGTGCCACTCCACCCGCGACCGCCTCGTCCTGGCTGTAGATAGCCAGGTCCGGGGTCTCGATCGGAGTATCGCGCACCGGGACGCAACGGCAGCGGCCCGGGCCCGCAGGCGCGTGGGCTCCGCAGTGGCACAGTCCGGCGAGCAGGCCGCGAGTCGGGAGAACCGCTTGTGCCACCAAGGCTCCTTGGCAGACGCTTGAGAAGCGTCAGGATTTCCCAGAGTAGCACGTTTCAGCCGGATGCGTACCTAGTAGATCTTATAGCCCGCTCAGCCCTTCCTCTTGCCCTCCTCCCCTCGATCCCCGAACGTGTATCCGCGTGTTATCGGATGAGGACCGGCGCTGGCCGGTCGGGAGGGCGCACCATGAAACGGCCCCGTGTGTTGCTCGCGGACGACCATGAGATGGTCGCCAAGGGGCTCGAGGCCCTGCTGAGCGAAGACTATGAGGTCCTGGGAATTGTTACGGACGGAGCGGCGGTCCTCGGGGCCGTCCGCGAGCATCGCCCTGACCTCCTGCTCCTGGACCTGACGCTCCCCAACCGCTCCGGGATCGATGTCCTGGAAGACCTGCAGTACGAAGCACTTCGGCCTCGGGTCCTGGTCGTTACGATGCACGTGGACCACGCCCTGATGGAAGCCGCCCTGCGGCTCGGCGCCGCCGGCTTCATCCCCAAGGACGCCAGCGGCACGGAGCTGTTGGGCGCGGTCGAGGAGGTGCTGGCCGGCCGGCTGTATGTCTCACCCCGGGTGCCGAAACACGGTCATCGGGGCGGGAACGCGGCCCGGATGGGGTTCCTCCGCCTGACTCCCCGGCAACAGGAGATCGTGCACATGCTGGCACAGGGGATGAGCTCGGGACAGATGGCGGCCCGACTTCACCTGAGCCAATGGACCATCCACTTCCACCGCAAGAACATCCGCCGGGTGCTCGGAATCCACAGCGATCCCGAAATGCACCGCTACGCGATGCTGGTGGAGTGGGGAGAGGAGGACGCCGCGAGCCTGGCCGTGCCCGCCCGGTAAGAACACCCCGTTCGCTGCCCGATGTTCGGTCCCCTGCTACGACAAGCAGGCCGCTGCCTGCCACGGAGAGCAGCTTGCCGTCGCGACCGGTCCCGCGAGATTGGCTCTGCTGGAGAATCCCGTAGGTGGGTGACCAAACGGCGAGCGCCGGAGCAATTCCTCGAAGAGGTGGTGTATGGCCGAGCAGACGAAAGAACGGACCGAGGCCCACGTCGCACCGAAGGAACGAGTCGAATTCAAGCAGCTGCTGGCCGCCAATCCCAACTACTTCGGCAACCTCGGCGAGAGCCCGTTCAAGGCGGTCAAGAAGATCGTCGGGAACACCACCTATGAGGAGATCAGCTGCGTGGGGTTCAATCCCGCGCTGGATCTGCTCGAGGCGACGGTGCAGATCAAGCTCCCCGGCGGCTACAACGGCACCCTCTGCACCCCGGGGTCCATCGAGTACGTCCGGTTCTTCGTCGACTACGGCGCCGGATGGATCGACGCGGGGCTGGCTTCCTTCAACCCGCACGACATTCCCAATTCCCTCGACTGCGCGAAGCACAAGGACAAGCCGCTCACCTACGTGGTGACGCTTCCGCTCCAGCCCGAGCGCAGCAATTGCAGAAACCCGGTTCTCCCCAACGTCCGGGCCATCCTCTCCTGGCAGCTGATGCCGCCGGCCGGGAACGCCAACGCGAATTGGCCGCCGATCTGGGGCAACGTGCACGATCAGCACATCCAGATTAAGCCCCGCCGGTTCTGGTTCGGCGACGCCATCGACCTCTTCCCCAAGGACGTGCTGAAGAAGCTTCCGCCGCTCATCGAGGAAGCGAAGCCGTTCCCGATCCCCCTGCCCGATCCTCCGCCGCTGTCCCTGAGCCACCTGGCGCAGCTCTACCAGCCCAAGGCCAAGGAGGCCGGTGCCGCGGTGGAGACGCACCGGTTCGGGCATTCCCACCTGCAGGCGCTGGTCGGGGCGGGCAGCCAGGCGATGCTGGTCAGCGCCGCCGCGGAGTGGAAGGCCGTCGGCATCGACCTGGCCGCGGCGCTGGCCGCGCTGGACCAGACCAAGGCGGATGTCTCGTACGAACAGCTCGAGTGCCTGGGCCTGGAGTACAACCTGGACCGGCTGGTCGCCACGTTCCGAATCAAAAAGTCGCTGGGGTACTCCGGTGAGCTTTGTTACCCGGGCAGCCAGGAGTATGTGGCGTTCTGGGCCGACTGGGACGACACCTGCGAGTGGACCTACCTCAACACCGTTCCGGTCAACGTCCACGACATCAAGTCGCTGCCGGGCGACGGCCTCGCCTACAGCGCGATCCTCCCGGTCGACCTGAGCGCCATCCGGCGGCCCTGCGGCGGCCGCGGCGGCGGGCCCAAGATCGCCCGGATCCGCGCGGTGCTCTCGTGGAACACGCCGCCATCGACGACGGATCCTGACGCCCTGAATCACTGGGGCAACCGGATCGACGCCCATGTCCAGCTCCGCCCCGGCGTCCCGGTCCCGCCTACCCAGCCGATCATCAGCATCATCGGCGGCATCGGGGTCGCGGACATCCACATCTTCGGCAACGGCATGACCCGGCCGACCGCGACGTTCGCCCTGAGCGGCAGCCCGGCCGACGGGCACAGCCGCGAATGTCCCTTCGGCGGCCTGATCATCGTTCAGGGTCCGCCGCTGCCCGGGTTCAAGTACCGGCTGTGGGCTCGGAAGTTCGGCAATCCCGCCACCGAAGAGATCGTCAAGAACCCGTTCCACGTGGTGAACTGGCTCGGCGTGGGGTCTTGGATCACGCCGGACCCGCTTACCGGGTACGCCAGCTACATGAGCACCCTCGCGAACCTGGACCAGGTGCTGGCGCACTGGCAGCCGTCGGGAGACGAGCTCTGCGAGATCAGGGTGGAAATGGCCACCCTGTTCGGCTTCATCATCGGGACCACGGCGTGGCACAGCATCCAGCTCGACAATACGGCGCCGCACCGCCGGCCGCCCTTCCTTCCCTTCGAGCCGCCGGCGGTGACCTGCGAGATCCACATCGACAGCAGCGGGGACTGCAAGGACTTCCCCACCACGACCCTGATCCAGGGACACTTCGTCGCCATCGACGACTACATGGGCAGCTTCAGCCTGATCACCCTGCCGTCGAGCCTGTCACCCCCGGCCCCCACGACGGCCACGCCCAGCACCAGCAACACGGCGACGTTCGCCGCCGGCGGCGATGCCTGGCAGCTCGACACCACCGGGATGAAGCCGTGCGGCTACGTGGTGATGGTGCAGGTCTCGGACCGCTCGATCGTGGGCAGCCAGCCGGGATCGCACAACACCAACTACTACGACGTGGGGTTCTGCGTGAGGAAGTAGCACTGCGCCGGTGGGCGGCGAGTAGAGCCGGACCGGCCGGGGGCGAGCGCAAGCGAGCCCCCGGTCTCCTTGGAGGGCTGAAGGCCGCTAGCGGGCTCCCGGAATGCGGGTGACGAGCCGGGCCCCGCGTCTGCGGCCGGTGTTGCGGCCCGCGGTCGGGGGTAATACCGTCAAGGATGAGGCTCCCCCATCTCCTCGCCGCCTTGAGCCTGCTCGGGAGCGTTCCACAAACCGGCGCCCCCGATCCGATCGACCGGTACGTCCGAACTTTCATCGAGCGCCACCGGATTCCCTCCGCCGCCATCGCCGTGGTGCGGAACGACCGGGTGGTGAAACTGGCCGGGTACGGCCGGGCCAGCCTGGAGCTGGACGCGCCGGCGGGCCCGCACACCCTCTACGAGATCGGGTCCATCACCAAGCAGTTCACCGCCGAAGCGCTCCTCATGCTGGTGGCGGAGGGCAAGATCGACCTCGAGGCCCCGATCTCGACCTACCTGCCCGACCTGCCTGCGGCCTGGCAAGCGATCCGGGTGCGCCACCTGCTGACCCACACCTCCGGGTTGCCCGACTGGGAGGGCCCCGGCCTGCTCGACTTCCACCGGGAATACACCCCCGCCGAGTTCATCCAGCTGATCGCCTCGCACCCGCTGGACTTCGCGCCCGGGGACCAGTGGTCGTACACCAATAGCGCGTTTCCATTGCTGGGCCTGATCATCGAGAAGGTGACCGGAGAACCCTACGAGCGGTTCGTCAACACCCGTATTTTCGGGCCCGCCGGTATGGCCGAGACCCGCTTCAAGCATCCCCGGGATGTGGTGCCGAACCGGGCCGCGGGTTATGCGGATTCGGGCGGAGTCTTTCGCAACGGGGAGCCGCTGCGCCCGTCCGTCCTCGCGCCCAACGGAGGCATCCTGAGCACCGCCACCGACCTGGCGAAGTGGGACATCGCCCTGAGCCGCGGCGACATCGTCCCGCCGGCCCGATTCACCACCATGACCACCCCGGTCGTGCTGAATGACGGGCGCCGATTCAGCGCCGGGATGGCGTGGTTCATGGATACCTTTCGGGGCCACCGGCTCGTGTTGCACAACGGCAGCACCGTCGCGGGGTTTTCGTCGGTCGTCTACCGGTTTCCCGACGACCGGCTGTTCGTCG
>JBGPLG010000176.1:0-4845 GCA_041486305.1 Gemmatimonadota bacterium | reverse complement strand
GGCCGCCAGCTGGTCGAGCAGAGGGACCAGGCCCAGCAGAATCTTACGGCGCGCCTCCGCCAGCTCGAACCACTCCGCGCGATCGACCTCGGGAAACTGGCTCAGCCGGCCCGATTTCGGCGGCCACTCGAGAGTGAACGTGTTACTGCTGATGCGGGAAGGATCCCAGTCGCCGGCCACTGCCCAGGCGTGGACCACCTTCCCACCGCGCTGTTTGACCGGCGTCAGCGGCACCGGAGCGCCAGCCGGGGCGAATCCTGTCTCTTCCCGGAATTCGCGTCGCGCCGCGGCGAGGCGATCCTCACCCGGGTCCACTTCTCCCTTCGGGATGGTCCAGGAGCCTGAGTCCTTCCGGGCCCAGAAGGGACCTCCTGGGAGGACAAGGAGCACCTCGATCACTCCCCGCTCCTTTCGATAGAGCAGCAGCCCCGCGCTCTCAGGCGCGGTCATCGGACCATCCCGGCCAGCACCTCCACTCCCTGCGCAGTGATCCGGTGCGAAACGAGGGGGAGCGGTGCTGCTTTTTCCCCGATCACGATCGCCTCGTCCAGGGCCGTCCGGGCCCGCTCGGCATCGGCCTCGGTGCGGGCGTGGATCACCGCCAGGACATCCCCGCGGCGCACCCGGTCTCCCGGTTTGGCGGGAATCATGAGTCCCACCCCGGCGTCGATCGTGTCCGTGGTCTTGGAGCGCCCCCCGCCGAGCGCGATGATCGCGTGCCCGATCTTCCGGGGCGGGATGTCCGTCACGACCCCGCCCTTCACGGCGCGGTACTCCATCGTCACCGGGGCCCTGGGAAGCCGTGAGTAGTCGGACACGACTCGCGGATCCCCGCCCTGCGCCTCGGTCATCCGGGCGAACATCTGGAGCGCCCGCCCCGAGGTGACGGTCTCCTCCAGCCGCTTCCGAGCCGCGCCGCGGTCGGTGTCGACGCCCGCCACGATCAGCATCTCCACCGCCAGCGCGTAGGTCACCTCCATCAGGTCCGCCGGGCCCCTGCCCTGAAGCCCTTCCAGCGCCTCGATCACCTCGAGGGCATTCCCGCAGGCGATCCCGAGCGGCCGGTCCATGGCGGTGAGCAGGGCCACGGTCCGGCAGCCATGGGCCTCGCCGATGCCGATCATCGTCTTGGCCAGCACCTGGGACTGGGCCGGATCGGTGATGAACGCCCCGCTCCCGGTCTTGATGTCCAGCACCAGACCGGAGAGCCCCTCGGCGAGCTTCTTGGACATGATGCTGGCGGAGATCAATGGAATGGATTCGACGGTGCCGGTGACGTCACGCAGCGAGTAGAGCTTCTTGTCGGCGGGGCAGATTTCCGGCGTCTGGCCCAGCATCACGAGGCCGAGCTTCCGGACCTGGGCGATGGCCTCGTCCAGGGAAAGCCGGGTATTAAAGCCCGGGATGGCCTCCAGCTTGTCGAGCGTGCCCCCGGTGTGGCCCAGCCCCCGCCCCGAAATCATCGGCACCGCGACGCCGAGGCAGGCCACCATCGGGGCGAGGAGGAGCGAGGTCTTGTCGCCCACCCCGCCGATCGAGTGCTTGTCCACCCGGGGCGTGGCCCAGTCCCCGAAGTCGAGCGAGGCCCCGGAGCGGAGCATGGCCTCGGTGAGGGCGGCCAGCTCGCCCGGTTCCAGTCCGCGCCATACCACGGCCATCGCCAGCGCGCTCATCTGGTAGTCGGGCACCTGCCCCGCCACATAGCCCTTCACCAGGGCCCGCCATTCGTCGCCGGTCAGCGGCAGGCCGTCGCGCTTGCGTTCGATGAGGCGGGGGATGAGCATTTGTGACAGGGAATGGGGAATAGGGAACAGGAAACAGGGAGCAACGACCCAGTGATAACATACGCGTTCGCCGGCCTCCTCGCGCTGGCGCAGGGCCCCTCTCGCGATTCCCTCCTCGCCGAGGGCGTGCGGCTGGCCGGAATGGACCCCGCGGCCG
Source organism: Gemmatimonadota bacterium (assembly GCA_041486305.1). GTDB lineage: Bacteria > Gemmatimonadota > Gemmatimonadetes > Gemmatimonadales > GWC2-71-9 > JABFSM01. The sequence continues at coordinate 2,904 of JBGPLG010000176.1, read as the reverse complement.
GCCTGACGCGCTTCGAGGCGATCCTGTCGCGCGACTCGCTCGACCTCGCCGCCAACTGGCGGGCCGCGATCGCCCTCAACGATCTGTCGCTCCCGCTCACCCGGAAATCCGACCGGCCCCGGCGCGATTCCCTCCTGGCCCGCGGCCAGGAAGTCGCCCGGCGGGCCGTGCGGACCGCGCCAAGCGACGCGCCGGCGCTCTTTGCGCTGGGGCTGGTCCTCGGCAACACTGCCCTGACCCGGGGCACCAAGGAGAAGATCCGGATGGCCACCGAGATCCATTCGCTGGCTCTTCGCGCCATTGCCGCCGACTCGACCCACGACGGGGCCCTGCACCTGCTGGGACGGTGGAACTACGAGGTGATGAGTCTCTCGGGCTTCGAGCGGTTCATCGCGAAGAGCATCCTGGGCGGCGGAATCTTCGGCCAGGCGAGCTGGGAGGAGGCCCGCCGAGACCTGGAGAAGGCGGTGGCCATCGACCCCGGGCGCATCTACCACCGGCTCGACTTCGCCCGAGTCCTCTCGGCCCGCAACGAAGCCGCGGCGGCCCGCGCGCAGCTCCGGACGATTGCCGGCCTGCCGAATCGGGTCGCCGCGGATTCCACCTATCGGCGCGAGGCGGTCGAACTGCTGGCGAAGCTGAAGAAGGACTAACTCACGTGCTTCTTGATCTCCCGCTTGGCCTTGCGGCTCAATTCGTCGATGTGTTCCTCGGCCAGCTCCTTCGCGTCGTCGAGGTGCCGCCTCAGCTTCTTGCGAGTCACCTTCCCGGTGGCCGGGGCGAAGAGCAACGCCACCGTGGCGCCCACCAGCGCGCCGATGGCCAGGCCCTCGGCAAAACTTCCGGCGCCCACGCCCCGCGGCGCTTCTGCTTCCTCCTCGAACTCCTCGTCGTCATCGTCGTCGTCGCGTCGCATCCAGTGCTCCTGTGAACGGTGGATCGGCTCCGGAACGTACCCCGGCGCGCTTCGCTTGACCACCTCCCACCGGCAGCCCAAGTTCCACCCCTTATGACGACTCCCCCGCCCGCCGGCACCGCAGAGCAGATCTCCCGCCTCACCGCCCGGGTCGACGCGCTGGAAAGGGAGCGCAAGCAGCTGCTGGCCCTGCTGGACCTGCTTCGGGAGATCAGCGGCTCGCTCCACTACGTGGACATCGTGCAGACCGTGGCCCGGCGCCTCGGCAATACCTTCGGACTCGACCGCTGCTCGGTGTTCCTGGCCGAGCGGGGCGGCGGCGCGGTGCACCTGGTGGCGAGCTACGAGGATCCGGGCATCCGCAACCACGTCGTGGACCTGACCCGGTACCCCGAGCTCCGCCGCGCCCTGGAGACCGGCGAGGTGGTCAACATCCCGGACGCCACCCGGGATCCATCCCTGGCCGGTGTCTTCGCGGTGCTGACCAGCCGCCGGGTCCAGTCCATCACCGTAGTGCCGATCAGCTGGAGGGGCGCCTCGATCGGCGCGATCTTCCTCCGCACCTTCAAGGACGGCGCCGAGCTCGCCGATCAGGAGGTGGAGTTCTGCCGGGTGGTGGCGGACCTGACCGCGAGGGCCCTCCGGCAGGCCCACCATTTCGAGCGGCTCCGCACCACCAAGGGTGGCGGCGCGGCGGCGGTGGCGGCCGAGCGGGAGCGGGCCGCCATGCTGGGATTCCTGCGCCGGTTCCTGCTGGCCTTCGGCGATCGGGACGGCGCCTGGGACGAGGGCCTGCTGGCCCGCTCCAGCACCGCCGAGCTGGACCGCCTGGTGGGGGTCGCCCTGACGGTGCTGACCAACGAAGCCCAGGGGAAATGACCGCCAAGCCGCCCGCCGCCCTCGCCAAGCGGGCGGAGGAGCTCCGCCGGAGGATCGACCGGGCCAACCACCTCTACTACATCGCCGATCAGCCGGAGATCCCGGACGCGGAATACGATTCGCTGTTCCGGGAGCTCCAGGCGCTGGAGGCGGAGCACCCGGCCCTGGCGGTCCCCAACAGCCCGACGCGGCGGGTCGGCGCCGCGCCGGCCTCGGCGCTGGCCAAACATCCCCACCGCCGTCCGATGCTGTCCCTGGCCAACGCCTTCGATGCCGCGGAGCTCCAGGCGTGGGAGGAGCGCAACGCGCGGCTCAACGCCGACGTCACCGGCGCGGGTTACACCACCGAGATCAAGATCGACGGCGCCGCGGTGAGCCTGACCTATGAGAAGGGACGCCTGGTCGTGGGCGCCACCCGGGGCAACGGCGTCATCGGCGAAGACATCACGCCCAATCTCAAGACGGTCGTCGATATTCCGCTCCACCTGTCGGCCCCGGACCTTCCGGCGCTGATGGAGATCCGCGGCGAGGTCTACCTCCCCTACAAGAACTTCGAGAAGCTCAACCAGGAGCGGGTGGAGGCGGGTGATCCGCCCTTCGCCAACCCGCGGAACGCCGCGGCGGGGGGTCTGCGCCAGCTCGATCCCGCCTCGACCCGCAAGCGGCGGCTGCGGATGTTTGCCTTCAGCATCGAGGTGCTCGAGGGCCGCCTCGACCTCAAGACCCAGCACGACGTGCTGACGACGCTCGAGTCGTGGGGATTTCAAGTCGAGCCTCACCACGAGCGGCACCGGAGCCTCGAGGCGGTGCAGGCGCGGATGGAACACCTGGAGGCGCTGATCGACACCCTGCCGTTCCAGGCCGATGGCGTGGTCGTGAAAGTGAACCGGCGCGAGCTGCAGGAAGACCTGGGCGTGGTCGGCGGACGGGAGCCCCGCTGGGCCATCGCGCGGAAATTCGCCCCCGAGATCGGCATAACCCGCGTCCGGGACATCAAGATCAACGTCGGCCGGACCGGCGCGCTCAATCCCTGGGCCGATCTCGAGCCGGTGGAGGTCGGCGGCGTCACCATCTCGACCGCTACCCTCCACAACGCCGAGCTGATCGCG
>JBGPLG010000175.1:0-4909 GCA_041486305.1 Gemmatimonadota bacterium | reverse complement strand
GGAGAATGCCTACGGGACCGGCGAGGACGACCTGGCAGCGGTACTCCTCGAGGAGTGCCGGCAGCGGCGTTACACCATCGTCGTCGCCGAGTCGTGCACCGGTGGAATGATCGGAGAGCGCATCACCGCCATCCCGGGCAGCTCGGATGTCTTCCTGGGCGGGGTCATTGCCTATGCCGATCGACTGAAGGCGACGTTCGGCGTCTCCGACCGAATCCTCCAGGAGCAGGGGGCCGTAAGCGAGGGAGCCGTGCGAGCCCTGGCGGAAACCGGCCGGCAGTTGTCCGGCGCCACCCTGGCCGTGGCGGTCTCCGGAATCGCCGGGCCGGGGGGCGGCACTCCGGAAAAGCCGGTCGGGATGGTCTGGTTCGGCTTTGCCGGGCCTCGTGGAACCGATGCCGTTCGCTACGTCTTTCCGGGAACCAGGCACGAGATCAGGGCGCGGGCCGCTCAGTTCGCCCTGTTCCGCCTCCTCCGCTACGCCAAATCGGCAGGTGCGTGAGGAACGCGGGTTGCTAGATTACAGGTTCCTGATCAGCCCTATATGAGAGTACGGAACCGATGACACGCAAGGAATTTGAGGAGAGCGCGCCCGTCGAGGATGCCCCGGATGGGGCCAATCTGCCGGCGGAGCCCGTTGAAGGCGCGATAGTGCGGCTCGAGGGCCAGCTCCGCGACGCCCAGGATCGGCACCTTCGGCTGGCGGCCGAGTTCGATAACTTCCGGAAGCGGGTGGCTCGGGAGCGGATCGAGCTCACCGACCGGGCCCAGGCGGCCCTGGTCATGAGGTTGCTGGACATCCTGGACGACCTGGACCGGGTCGCGGCCAGCGACCCGGGCACTCCGCCGGTCGCCCTGCTGGAGGCCACTGCGCTGGTGGACAAGAAGCTTCGCAAGGAGCTCGAGGCCGCGGGCCTGGAGCGGATCGACCCGGTCGGCCAGCCGTTCGATCCCTCGCTGCACGAAGCGGTGTCCGCATTGCCGCCACCGTCTCCCGATCAGGATCACATCGTGTCCGCCACCTTCGCGGTGGGCTATCGCTTCAAGGGAAACCTGGTGCGCCCGGCTCGGGTGCAGGTGTACTCCTCCGGAGGCGACGCGTAAGTGGCGTCCAAGGACTTCTATCAGATCCTGGGCGTCTCGGAAAAGGCGACCGCCGAGGAGGTCAAGAAGGCGTACCGGAAGCTCGCCAAGCAGTACCACCCCGACGCCAATCCGAACAAGCCGGAGGCCGCGGAGACCTTCAAGCAGATCTCCGAAGCGCACAGCGTCCTGTCCGATCCCGAGAAGCGGAAGAAGTACGACACGATGCGCCGGCTGGGTGCCTTCGATCCGGGCCTGGGGCGTTCCTCGTCGCGCGGGGGAGGTCGGGGTGGGCCGCAGGGCGGCGCATCGGACGACACCGGCCCGGTGTTCGACTTCGGCGAGATGGGCGGTCTGGGAGACATCTTCTCCTCGATCTTCGGGCGGGGAAACAAGCGCGAAGAGCCCAAGGGCGAGACGGTCGAGGTGGTAATGGAGGTGCCGTTTCGGACCGCGGCCATGGGCGGGAAGATCCCGATCACGCTGTCGATGAACGGGCCCTGCGAGACCTGCGGCGGCAGCGGCGCGGCCCCCGGCGCCACGATGTCGCAATGCCCCGAGTGCAAGGGCCGGGGCACCATTTCGTTCGGGCAGGGAGGCTTTGCGGTCAATCGCCCGTGCCCGATGTGCCGGGGCCGGGGAAAGATCCCCTCGGAAAAGTGCCCCACCTGCCACGGCGCCGGAGAGACCCAGGCGGAGAAGAAGATGATGATCACGGTGCCGCCCGGCACCGACAACGGCACCCGGATCCGGATGAAAGGGCAGGGGGGCTCGGGTGGCAGCGGCCGGCCCGCCGGCGACCTGCTGGTGACCTTCCAGGTCCAGCCGGACAAGTTCTTCCGCCGCGAAGGACAGGATCTCATCGCCGACGTGACCGTCAACCTGGCGCAGGCGGCGCTTGGCACTCGGCTCCGGGTCAAGACTATCGACGGCAAGAAGGTGGTCTTGAAGCTCCCGGCCGGGACCCAGCCGGGGCGGCGGTTTCGGATCAAGGGCGAGGGCATCGCCAAGGGAGACCGGAAGGGCGACATGATCGTCACGGTGCAGGTAACGGTGCCCGAGGCGCTCAGCGAGGAGCAGGCCGAACTGCTGAAGAAATTCGCGGAGTCGGCGGGGCTCAAGCATTAGATCTTGACGTAGACGCAGCCGGAAGATACAATTGAATCAATGGCTGATTCTATTGTGTCTTCCGCCTCGGATTCCCCGGCCGGCCGGCGCTGGCTGCTGCTGATTCACCACCTCCCCCCCAAGCCCGACTACCTCCGGGTCAAAGTCCGGCGCCGGCTCCACGGCATCGGTGCCGCCCCCCTCAAGAACTCGGTTTACGTCCTGCCCCACTCCGAGGAGTCCCTGGAAGACTTCCAGTGGCTCGCCGCCGAGATCCGGGCGGAGGGGGGCGAGGCGATTATCTGCGACACGGCCTTCGTGGACGGCGTGAGCGACGAGGAGATCCAGGCCATGTTCGACGCCAAGACGTCGGAATCCGCCGCCGCCGCGGCCCCGGCAACTCACGACCGAATCGAGCCCGGCCGCACCTGGGTCACCCGGCGCGGCGTGCAGGTGGACAGGATGGCGAGCGCCTGGCTCATCCACCGGTTCATCGATCCGAAGGCCCGGTTCAAGTTCGTGGCGGCGCGGGGCTACCAGCCCGAGAAGGGCGAGCTCCGCTTCGACATGTTCGACGCGGAATACACCCACGTGGGCGATCGCTGCACCTTCCAGACGCTGCTGGGCCGCTTCGGCCGGTCCGACCCCGGGCTCGCGGCGATCGGCGAGGTGATTCGCGACATCGACTGCAAGGACGTGAAGTACGGGCGCCCGGAGACGGCGGGCATCGCCGCGATGATCAACGCCATCGCGGAGGCCGACGTGTCGGACGACGAGCGGCTGGCGCGCTCGGCCCCGCTCTTCGAGGGACTGCTGACCCACTTCGGCGCGCGATGAGTGTCTCGCTGCGCCGGCTCGCGGTCTATTTCCTCCGGCTCGGCGCCACTGGCTTCGGGGGACCGATCGCGCTGGTGGAAGCGATGCGGCGGGAGCTGGTGGAAGAGCGGCGCTGGTTTTCCGCCGATGATTTCTCCCGGAGCCTGGCGCTCTCCCAGCTGGCGCCGGGGCCCCTCGCCGCGCAGGTGGCGGTCTGTCTCGGGTTTCTGCATTCCCGGCTCCGCGGCGCCACCGCGGTACTGGTCGCGTTCGTCGTCCCGTCCCTGTTCCTGACGATTCTGCTCGGCGCGCTCTACGTCCGCGCCGGCGGGATGCCCTGGATCGCCGCGGCGTTCTATGGCGTCGGCGCGGTGGTCATCGGGATCATCGTGCTCTCCGCGCTTCGGCTGGCCCGGGGTACCGCCGGCAGTGATCCGCTGCTCTGGAGCATCGCGATCGTTCTCGCGGCGGTCACCGCGTGGCGGGCGGAGGAGCTGATCTGGCTGTTTCCCCTGGCCGGGCTGCTGGGCATGGTCCCGCTCCGACGCGGCACCGTGGCGTCGGTGGCGGTGCTCCCGCAGCTGTTCTGGTTCTTCGCCAAGGCGGGCGCGTTCGTGTTCGGGAGCGGGCTGGCCATTGTGCCGTTCCTCTATGCCGGGGTGGTGACCGAGCACCGCTGGCTCACCGAGCGGCAATTCATCGACGCCATCGCGGTGGCGATGCTGACCCCGGGGCCGGTGGTCATCACTGCGGCGTTTATCGGCTTCCTGGTGGCCGGCGTGCCGGGAGCGCTGACCGCCACCGCGGGGGTGTTTCTGCCGGCGTTTCTGATCGCGGTCACCGCGCTCCCGCTGCTCAGTCGATTCGCCGGACGTCCCATGGTGAAGGGGTTCGTTCGCGGAGTGACCGCGGCCGCCGCTGGGGCGATTGCAGGGGCGTGCATCGTGCTGGGTCGCCGCGCCATCTTCGACGTTCCCACCGTATTGCTGGCCCTCACGGCGTTCCTGGTGATGGCGCGTACGCGCCTGGCCGCTGGGCTGGTCGTCCTTGGCGGGGCGCTGGTGGGCCTGGCGGCGAGCGGTCTCGGCCTGGTGGAGGCGGCCCGGTGACCGCGCCGACGCTGCTGCTGACCGGGGTTGACGTCCGCGCGCTGCTCACCCCGCGGGATTGCATCGCGGCGGTGGAGCAGGCCTTCCAGCGACTGGCGGAGGGGGAAAGCGTGGCGCCTCCCGCGCTGGGCATTCCGGTGACCGGAGGAGGCTTCCACGCCAAGGCGGCGGCGCTGCACCTGTCGCGGTGGTATTTCGCCTGCAAGCTCAACGGCAATTTTCCCGAGAACCGGGCCCGGCACGGCCTGCCGACCATTCAGGGCGTGATCGTGCTGGCCGACGCAACCAACGGGCGAGTGCTGGCGCTGATGGATTCGATCGAGATCACCCGTATCCGCACCGGCGCGGCCACGGCCGTCGCCGCGAAGCACCTGGCTCGCCCGGAGTCGAGCACTTGCACCCTGTTCGGGTGCGGGCTGCAGGGGGCGATTCAGCTCGAGTGCCTGGCGTGCGTACTCCCGCTCACTCGCGTCTTTGCCCATGACGTGGACGCTGGGGCCGCGGAACGACTGGCCGGCTGGGCGCGCGAGTCGCTGGGCGTGGAGGTGGTGGTGTGCGATGTAGCCCAGGCGAGTTCTCATGCCCGAGAATCGGATGTCATCGTGACCTGCACGCCGTCGAAGGTCGCATTCCTCGGTGTCGGACAGGTGCGGCCGGGCACCTTCGTGGCCGCGGTGGGCGCCGACGATTCCCGGAAACAGGAGCTCGAGCCGGGGCTCATGGCGTCGGGCAGGGTGGTGGCGGATGTGCTGGAGCAGTGCGTGATGATCGGAGACCTGCATCACGCGATCGAG
>JBGPLG010000174.1:0-5029 GCA_041486305.1 Gemmatimonadota bacterium | reverse complement strand
GGTGCTCGCCCACACCTGCGCCCAGCAGGAGGACTGGCCCGAAGCCGAGCGCGCGGCCCGCGAGGCGACGCTCCTCTCGAACGGCGGTACCTACGACCGGGCCACCCTGGCGTATGTCCTGGCGCGATCCGGGCAGCGCCCCGAGGCGGAACGGGTACTGGCCGAGCTCCTGGCGCTCGCCGCCCGCGACTATGTGTCCCCCGTCGCCTTCGCCACCATCTACCTCGGGCTGGAAGAATGGGAGAAGGCGCTCGACTGGGCCGAGCGCGCCTATGATGACCGGCGCGGCTGGCTGGTGTACCTGCGGGTCAATCCCATCGTCGATCCGCTCCGCGGCCGGGCCCGGTTCGAAGCGCTGGTCCGTCGGATGAAGCTCCCGTCCTGACCGCATGATTTCCCGGCGCGCGCTCCTCAAGGGCCTGGCGGCCGCGGCCACCGGCGGTCTCGCCACCGGGCTGTATACCTGGAGGCTGGAGCCCGAGTGGCTCCAGGTCGTCTCCCGTGACCTGCCGGTGCGGGATCTTCCGCCGGGCCTGGAAGGCGCTACTCTCCTGCAGCTGAGCGATCTGCACATCGGCCCCCGGGTGGACGATGCCTACGTGGCCCGGACCTTCGCGACGGCGCGGGGGCTCCACCCCGATTTCGTCGTGATGACCGGCGACTGGATCACCTGGCGCGGGCCCGGCCAGCTCGAGCAGCTGGCCCGGCTCATGGAGGGCTTTCCCCGGGGCCGACTCGGGACCGTCGGGATCCTGGGAAACCACGACTACGGCTTCCACTGGCGCATGGCCGCGGTCGGCGACCGGGTAGCCCGGATTGCCCGCGATGCCGGCGTCCGGGTCCTGCGCAACGAGACCGCGACAATCGCGGGACTCCAGTTCCTCGGGTTCGATGACATCTGGGGTCCCAACTTCGTGCCCGCGGCGGTGGTCAAGGATGCGCCCGGGGCGAAGATCGCCCTCTGCCACAACCCGGACTCCGCCGACCGGCCGGTCTGGGGCGCGTACCAGGGCTGGATTCTGTCGGGGCACACCCATGGCGGGCAGTGCCGGCCCCCGTTCCTGCCTCCTCCGATCCTGCCGGTGGAGAACAAGCGCTACAGCGCCGGCGTCGTGGCCGTGGATGCGATGAAGACCCTCTACATCAATCGGGGCATCGGCTATCTGATCCGGGTCCGCTTCAATGCCCGCCCCGAGCTGACCCTGTTCCGGCTTCGCCGGGACTCTCTCGTGGTGGCGTGAATGACCGATTCAAGAGACCGGCCGGTCTGGCCGTTATACGTGCTGGCGGTACTCGCATTCACGCCGGTCCTCGGGTTCTTCGTTGGCTCGGTGGCGGTCTCCTGGGCGCTGCTGTCCACCCGGCGGGGCGCCCGGCGCGCCCTCGCGATCGCGGCAACCGGGGCGTTGCTCAATATCGTGGGGATCATCGTGTTCATGGCGGTGCTGGGCGGGAACGACCAATTCCAGCAAGCCAACCTCGCCGGCATCCGGCGGGATCTGGGCGAGGTCGTCGCCGCGCTCGAGGAACATCATGCCAGGACGCAGTCCTACCCGGAAACTCTGGCCCTCCTGCAGCTGGAACGGGGGGTGCTGCGTCCCCTCCAGACCATGGACCTCGGGCCCGGGGTCGTGCACCTTCGCCTGCCGCAGCCCTTTCACTACGTCGTGGCGCCGGACGGATCGAGCTACGATCTCTTTTCCGTGGGCCCGGACGGCAAGGCGGGGACGCCCGACGACATCCGGCCCCTCGTCCCCGACTCCCTGCGCGACAAGACCGGCTTGAGGCCGGTGCCGTGATTCTTCCTGTGATTCCTCCCCCGTCATTGCGAGGCCCATGAAACCTCTCCTGTCATTGCGAGCCCCGCAGGTGTCACTGCGAGGGTGCGGAGCGCCCGCGGCAGGCCGAAGCAACCTGTTCGCGATCGCGCTGCTGCTGGCCCCCGCCCTCGCGTCCGCCCAGCGGCCCCTCAAGGTCTACATCTCCGCTGACATGGAGGGCGTGGCCGGCGTCGTCACCGCCGACCAGCTCGGGCCCACCGGGTTCGAGTACGAGCGCTTCCGTGGCTTCATGACCGCGGAGGTGCTCGCCGCCATCCAGGGCGCCCGTGACGCCGGGGCCACCGCCATCGTGGTGAGCGATTCCCACGGCAACGGGGAGAACCTGCTGATCGAGCGTTTCCCGGGCGATGTCAGCATCGTCCGCTCCTGGCCCCGGCCCCTCGGCATGATGGAGGGAATCGACTCCAGCTTTGCCGCGGTGGTGTTCATCGGATACCATGCGTCCACCAACAGCATGACCGGCGTGCGGGCCCACACCATGTCCAGCGCGACCCTGACCAGCGTCGAGCTGAACGGTGTGGCGGTGCCCGAGTCCGGGTTCAATGCGGCGATCGCGGGGCGCTTCGGCGTTCCCGTGGTGGCGATCTCGGGAGACGAATCGGCCGTGGCCGAGGCCCAGAGGCTGCTGGGAAGTCTCGAGGGCGCGGGGGTCAAGCGTTCGATCAGCTTTCACGCCGCCCAGACCATGACCCCCGAGGCCGCGCAGGCCCTGATTCGTGAGAAGGTGAAGGCCGGCGTCCTGCGCCGGGCCGAGCTCAAGCCCTACGTGCTGACCAACCCGGTACGGCTCGACATCACCTTCAAGAACTACCGCCAGGCCGAGCTGCTCGGATACCTGTCCATCGTCCAGCGGACCACCTCGCACAGCATCCGCTACACCGGCAAGGACATCCTGGACGTCTCGAAGTTCTTCCAGTTCGTGGAGACCTACGAGCCGGGGCTGGCCCCCTGACGAACTCGTCCCACCAGAGGACACAGTGTCCTGGAACCGGGACACGCTGCCCTCGTCGGACGGAGCTGCTGCGCCACGAATCGACTCCCCAATTCCGAGGGACCGCCCTCCCGCGACGGCGGTCAAGATGGTGCCGGGCAACGAATTGCCGTGTCCCTCCCCGGCAAGACGGGCCGCGTCGTTCTCTGACAACGTCCGGTGTTCCGGAATGGCCCGATCTTCGCTCACACCTCCGAATCCGACCGATGCATTGGCGCCAGCGTCGGGCTGGCCGAGGCCCTGATTCTCCCACCTGGAGGTATGGCGATGCGAGCAGCAACCCTCATGCTGGTCCTTGGCGGTGCCGCGGTGCCGCTGCATGCACAAGGGTCACCGACCCAGAAGGGTTCGCTTCAGCTCGCCGGAACCGCGGGCTGGAGTCACACCAAGCAAACCAGTACCAACGCCACGCTGAACGAGCTCCAGGTGTCCCCGCGGGTCGGGTACTTTGTGGTCCGCGGGCTGGCCCTGAGCGGCAACCTGCTCTTCGGCAGGATATCGACCGAAGGGGGGGCGCTCACGCAATGGGGGGTGGGGCCGGAACTCGCATATTACCCGGGGATCCATTCCAGCACCGTCTATCCCTTCGTCTCCGCTCGGACCCTGTTCATCTGGAACAGGAACCACACCTCTTCCCAGAGCTCCTCCCCGACTCTCAAGAGCAGCAATGGACAATGGTCGCTGTCCGGCGGTGCGCTGTTCATGGTCGGGCAACACGTTGGCATCACGGGAGAGCTGTACTACCGACATGAGCGCATCAGTTCCGAGAATCCTGGCTTCCCCGACAACACCAGCCGGCTGAACACCTATGGAGTCCAGTGGGGGGTCGCGGCGTTCGTCTTCTGATTCCGTTGGTCGCGAGGTCCATCGTCGGTCTCCTGCGCCGGGGGGAGGTATCTTCTAGCCGCCCCCCGGCACCGCCAAACAAAGGAGACCCGTGTCTTCCACTAGCCTCGGGCTGCGCCACTCCCGCCGCCACCCGCCCGTCGTCCGGCTTGTCGGCGCTCTGTTCCTCCTTCCCGCCGCCCTCGGCGCCCAGGCGCACGTCACTACCCCGAAGGAGCAGTTCGGCTCGGCAATCGGGGACGACTATTTCCTGGCCGACTATCACCAGATCGCGGACTACTGGCACAAGCTGGAACAGGAATCGGACCGGATCCACCTCCGGGAGATCGGCAGGACCGCCGAGGGACGGCCGCACTTGATGGCCATCGTGACCTCGCCGGCCAACTACAAGAGCCTGGCGCGCTACCAGGAGATTTCCCGCCGCCTGGCTAACGCCGAGGGGCTCACCGACGATCAGGCCCGCGCCCTGGCTCGGGAAGGCAAGGCGGTGGTCTGGATCGACGGCGGCCTCCACGCCACCGAAGTGCTCGGTGCGCAGCAGCTGGCCCAGATGGTATATGAAATGGTGAGCCGCACCGACGCCGAGACGATGCGGTTCCTCGACGACGTCATCGTGCTGTTCGTCCATGCCAATCCCGACGGGAACGACCTGGTGGCTGACTGGTACATGCGGAATCCGGTGCCGGCCCGGCGCACCCTGAACGGACTGCCCCGGCTCTACCAGAAGTACATCGGGCACGACAACAACCGCGACTTCTTCGCCTCCACCCAGGCCGAGACCGAGAACATCAACCGGGTGCTCTACCGCGAGTGGTTTCCCCAGATCCTCTACAACCATCACCAGAGCGGGCCCGCCGGCACGGTCGTGTACTCTCCCCCGCTCCGGGATCCCTACAATTTCAACCTCGACCCGGTGCTCATTCTGGGCCTCCAGTCGCTGGGCGCCGCGATGCATACCCGGCTGGCGGTGGAGGGGAAGGGGGGCGCGACGATGCGCTCCGGCGGACCCTACGACGGCTGGTGGAACGGGGGCATCCGCAATACCGCCACGTTCCACAACACCATCGCCATGCTGACCGAGATGATCGGCAGCCCCACCCCCACGCGCATCCCGTTCGTGGCCGCGCGCCAGATCCCCGGCGGGGACATCGCCCTCCCGGTGGCCCCGCAGGAGTGGCACTTCCGGCAGTCCATCGAGTACTCGATCACCCTGGACCGCGCGGTGCTGGACTACGCCTCCCGGATGCGGGAGAACCTGCTCTACAATATCTACGCGATGGGGAAGTCCTCCATCGACCGGGGGAGCCGCGACACCTGGACCGCCAACCCGCGGCGGATCGCCGAGGTCACC
>JBGPLG010000173.1:0-5048 GCA_041486305.1 Gemmatimonadota bacterium | reverse complement strand
GCCGCGAACGTTCTCATCGATCTTGACGAAGATTTCCCCGTCGGCAAAGCGCCGAATCGTGGCTTTGCAGAGCGACGAATTGAGCTCGGAAGCGACCTCCTCCGCCAGCGGCCGGTTGGCCGTGCCGCTGAGAAGGAGCATCGGGTTCCGCACCAACGAGTCGTTCGGCAGGGCCATAACCCCTAAGTATAACCCGGCAAGCAGGTTGCGGTCAATCGACGGAGCCCCCGTGGCCGGGGATCAGCGCCACCTTGATGCAGCCATCCCGCTTTTCGTCGAATCGGCGGTAGGCGTCGATCCCCTGTTCGAGGGGAACCCGGTGGGTGAGGAGGGCGCAGAGATCGTCCTGCCGCCGCCGAGCCACCGGCAGTAAGCGCTCCATATAGTGCCGCGCGGGGCAGCGGCCGATCCGGTAGGTGAGGTTCTTGTCGTAGGCCTGGCCGGGGGAGAAGGGGAAGGCCGCCTCGTGGTGGACCCCGACGGCGGAGATCGTCCCCCCAGCACGAACCAGGTCGAAGGCGAGGCGGGTCGCGTCGGGGCTCCCCGCCGCTTCCAGGACGACGTCTACGCCCCGCCCACCGGTCTCATTCCGGATCCTCTCGGCGAGGTTTCCGGACCCCGGGTCGATCGGCTCAGCACCGAGCCGCGCCGCGAAGGCCCGCCGCTCCGCGACGGTATCCACCGCCAATACCCGATCGGCGCCCAGCTCGCGGGCCGAGAGAATTGCCATCAGCCCGATGGGGCCGCATCCCACCACGGCGCAGACGGCTTCGGGAGACGCGCCGCCCATCACGGCGCAGTGGTATCCGGTCGCGAGCACGTCGCCCAGAAGCAGGCCGGCCTCCGGAGCCAGGTCCCGTGGCAACGGCAGCAGGGTCGAATCGGCAAGGGGAACCCGCACCAGCTCGGCCTGGCCCCCCTCCAGGCCGGCGCCGCGCTCGATCCAGCCGAACAGCTGGCCTGAGGTACATCGCCCGGGGAGGCCGTGAAGACAGAAGAAGCAGGCGCCGCAGCTGGTGCTGAACGGACTCACCACGAGGTCACCCCGGTGGATCCGCGAAACGCCCGCGCCGATGTCCACCACTTCGCCCAGAAACTCGTGGCCCATCACCGTGCCGGGGTCGAGGCCGGTCTCCCGCCCGTGCCAGACGTGCAAATCGGAACCGCAGATGGCGGCGAGGCGGACCGCCACGATGGCGTCGATGGGGGCGACCAGAATCGGGTCCGAGACGCGCTCGACGCGGAAGTCGGCCGGGCCGTGATAGGTGATGGCTTTCAGGGCAGCCTCCGAATTGGTGCAAGGTTCTTGAGCTGCGATGTCACCCGCTCGATCGGTGGGGGTCGCCCGAAAGGAGATTCCGACTGAACCAGCGGCCGCTCCACGCGGTGAGTACCGGGTATGCGAGGATCGGCAGCCCGAGTTGCGCGACGGCCACGTACCCCGCCCGCCCGATGAAGAAATCTCCGGTGCCGTTGAGCAGCACCCAGAGCGCGGCCCACAGGTACCGCAGCGCAGGTTGTTCGCGTCCCCCTTGCCACATGAAGGCCAGGAGAGGCCACAGCAGAATCTGGTGATGAATCCAGGTGAGCGGGGCAGCCCAGAGCAGCAACGGAATCACCGACATCTCGATCATCCAGTTCGTTTCCGGCGGGACCCGGTGCCGCAACGCCCGGCGCCACGGCCAGAGCCAGAGCAGGCCCATCAGCGCGGATCCCGCGATCCAGAGTAACGGCACGCTCCCACCCAAGGTCTCGCGGTGCCGGAACAGGAGGGCATACCAGCTCTGGTTGTCGATCTTCGGAAAGTTGTGCTCGTGCAGCGGGTCAGCGAATGTCGCGATCCACCGCTCGTAACCGGTCAGCGAGGAGTGGATCCCGAGGATGGCGGGCAGGAGTGAGAGCCCGACGAGCATCAGGGCGACGAGGGGAATCAAGCGGATTCGTCGCGCCAGAATCCACGGGGCGATCAGGGCCAGCCAGAAGGGCTTCAAGGTGATCAGCACGGCATAACCGAGGGCCTGGCGCCAGGGAATGTCGGAAGTCACCGCGACGGTCCACAGCCAGAGCATCAAGAACGGGACGTTGGCGAATGAGAACTCCCAGGTCAGCGCCCCCGCAACGCCGAGGAACCCGATTCCTATTGCAGCAGCATCGAGATTCCAGCGGGTATGCCACCGGCGCTGGATATCCAGTATGGCCGCGCCATTCAGCACGGCCCAGAGAAGCTTGGCGACCGGGAACGGGAGTGCGCCCCACGGTGCGAAGAAGAGCGCGAAAACCGGGTGGTACTTGAACGGGGTGAGGGTCGAGACCGCGTAGACGGCGCTCCAGCCGTTGGACAGGAGATCGCGACCCGCCGTCCAGTAGACCAGAAAGTCCTTGGCGGCACCGTGAGCGAGCATGACGATCGAGAGTCCCGACGTCACTAGGAAGATCCCGGAGCCGTTGGGCGGAGCCGGGCGCACGACGGCCTTTGGCATGCCGCAATCTACAAGCTACCGTCGGATGGGGCGGGGTAGCGGCGCGCGCGGGTTAGGGGGGGATCGCCGCCTCAGGGGTCGGGCCGGGACATCGGGGAAGCGACTTGGCGTGCAATTGGCTCTGGTGGATTCGAACCACGATGCTCAGATCAAAAGGGGAGCCCATTGAGCGCCCCATCAACTCCGAAAGGTATGACGGCCCCAGGCTGTCGCTTCTCCTTACGACTCCGGCGGCGGCCCCTTGAGCAGCTCCAGCACGCCGGGGGGCAGGCCTTGGGGGAACCGCGCGTATCGAGCGAGTGACTCGGCGACGACCGGCTGGAACCGCCACCGGCTGGACGGGCCCAGGGAAAGCGCGCCGAGCCCTCCGAACGCCAGCCCGAGCAGCGCCGACGCCGGCAATACTCCGCCGCAGCCACTGGTGTCGTCGACGCTGCTGCATGCGATGGTCAACCCGAGTCCGGCGCCCACGCCGACAGCCAGACCCCAGATCAGTCCCTTCTCGGCCGTCAGCCCATGGCGCCGCACCGTCGCGGAATACACCGACGCCATCGGCACCGAGACCACTTGGTTCTTGCTGAGCACCCATGCGCTGTCCCGGTCCACTGCCAACAGCTCCCCCTTGAGCTGGTGTGCTGTTCCGCCCCCGAGTCGCAACTCGACCTGACGCCCTCGCACATTCTCACCCGGCTGCGCCGCCTGGGCGTCGAGTGAGCCGGCCAGGAACGCAAGCGCGATCGGAATCAACATCCGCTGCCGCATTGCGCTACCTCCTGCCGAAGCGGCTGGCCCAGAACAAGGCCTCGAGCCGCGGCTCGAGACGGGAATACCCTATGGCCATGCGCCGCAGCGCCTCATCCGGCGCAGCGGCAATCAGGCCCAGCATCGCGGGATTCTCTTCGCGCAGCCACTCGGGCCGCATCCATTCGTAGTAGTAGCCGCGGCTCTCCAGGAAGAAGGTGAGCCGTTGGGCATCATCCGGCAGCTCGAACCTCAGGCGGTAGTTATCACCGGGGTTTGTGACGAGATAGCGATCGGGATCGAGCAGCCGAGCCAGCGCCGCGGTGTCCGCTACGCCGGCGCGCTCGATGCGAACCGGGTCGAGGCGGGTCGGCTCCGGCGCGACGCTGACGCGGACCAGTGCCAGCCGGTCGAAGCGCCACGCCCCACGTGCGAATCGCAGCCGCACTTGGACCGGCGAGGCACCGGCCCCTTCCGGCAGGCGCACGACTTGCTGATCACCCGCGATCGGTCCTGCCTCGCCGAACGTGCCGATCTGCCGAAGCGTCCCGCCGACCGGCCCGGCCAGCACCTCGACCTGCGCCAGGCGCTGCATCATCGCCCAAGCGCCGGGGAAGCCGGCGGTGCCGTGGCGCTCGACTTCAGCCAGTAGGTCCCCCGCATGGGAGCCGGCGAACGCCATCGACTGGTAGAAGACGTAGGTACTCACGAACGACTGCCGAGCGGCCACCAGCAGTGCTCGCGCTCCGGCGCCGGCCGGGAAGACCAGGTCCACGCTGTCCCGGGCGTTCAGGTTGGTCGAATCGGCACGGGTGGACCATTCGCGCCCGTCCCGCTCGACTACTCTCGCCATGCAGTCGCCGCCATCGGCGCGGCAGGCGGCGGGTGGCGCTGGCTCCGTCGCGAAGAAAAGGTTCCGTCGACCCCGCGGACGATTGCTCCGGAGGCGGGTCGCGGCGCCACCATCAGGCGCACCGAACGGACGCTGTGGGTTTCCAGGGCCTCGTTCCGCATGGTGAGGTGCAGTACGCGCCCGGTCGCCCGGATCTCGCCGAGGTCGTCCACATCGGTGGCTTCGAGGGCGCGCGCCACGCTGGCACTGAACCCCTCGGCCACGGGGCGCGCATCCCCCTCGTTGACGTAGAACGTGGGGCAGGAGCCGAAGCATGATTTCGGGTTGGAAATACAGGCGATCGTGCTGGCGCCCGCAAGCACCGTATAGGCGCCCAGGACGATCGCGCCCGCCGGCAGGACCGACTGGGATCGGGTGATCTCGAGCAGCGCAATCGAGTCGCGCGCCACCGGGCCGCCGAAGGGACCGACGGCATGCCGGCGCACGTCGTACCGGGTGCCGCTCCCGGTCAACCCTGAATCGCCCGGCAACTCCCGCCACTGCTGCAGCACCAGGAGTTGACCCGACATGAGGTGGACTTTGAGCGGCAGGATTCCGGGTGACTGGACCGGTGTCTGGGTGGTGTGCACCAGCTCGGGCACCCGCACGGAGGGGCACGCCGCCACGCTCCCTACTGTCAGAACGACGGCGGCAATGCGAGGCAGGAGGGTGGGTATGCACATACGCGCCTCTGGGCGAAGGATTCGATGCATCCCTTTCATCGGGGGGCGATGGTGCCGCAGCGCCATGGTACCGTCCGAGACGGTACGAAAAACTGAACTCGAGGTGAAGGGTGCTTCACCGCGCTCGGTCGAATTGGCCCTGGTGGATTCGAACCACCATTCTCAGATCCAAAGTCTGATGTCCTGCCATTGGACGAAGGGCCAGCGGCCGAAAAGTAACCGAGGATTCGGCGCCGAGGCGGGGGCGGGGGT
>JBGPLG010000172.1:0-5151 GCA_041486305.1 Gemmatimonadota bacterium | reverse complement strand
CGCGCCGGTCACGGCTGGCCCTCGAACCGGGCGCCCACCTCGGCGTTGAGCGCAGTGACCGTGCCGAAGAGCGGGCCGGGGCCGGTCCGCCGCAGGGTGATGGTTCGGCTCTGCCCCGGGGCGAGGTGGAAGCCGTCGTCGTCGGGCAGGGCGCCATGGGCATCGATCGACACCGATTGGGCAAACCGCCGGGTGCGGACCGTCAACACCTCCCCGACCAGCCCGGCCGTGAGTCCGATATCGAGCTCGCGGGCCGAGGGCATCCCGGCGGGGAACCAAAACGCCTCACTGAGCCGCGCGCCGGCGGCCTCGAGCGTGGCGTGCACGAGGTGCGCGGTGGGCGGCCCGAACCGGTACGCGAAGGATAGATCGAGGAACTCATCGAACAGCGCGGCGGCGGGCAGCTCGATCGCGCCGTGCGCCGGCAGCGTGACGTCGTCGCCGCCGCGCCCGACCAGGATTTCGCCGGCTCGGTACAGGGCGAGGTCGATGCGGGCCGCGATCGGCGCGGCGCGGTCGTTGACCGCGTGGATCGCGAGACCGTTGACGCCCTCGTCGGTGAGGGCGAGTGCGACCGGGGCGAGCGCCCGGCGCAGCGCGTGCCAGCACGGTTTGGGGGCACCCTGCGCGTCGACCACGCCCCAGCCGGCGCCGGGCCACAGATCGCGCAGGAACCAAATGAGGCCGCCCCGACAGCTCGAGCGGGCACGGCGCCACTCCGCGAAGACCCGCGCCATCACCTCGCCGGTGGCGGCCCGGCCGAGGGCCAGGTAGCGCTCGTGATCGGCGATGCGCAAGGCGACCGGATCGACCCCGAACAGGCCCGCGACGTAGTGATCCCGCACGTCGTCGAAGTCCCATCCGGCGCCCAGATCGCGCGGGGAGCGCAGCTTCCACAGGGGGTGATGCACCCGCAGCGCCGCCCCGGCCGGCAGCCCGCTCGGGGCCGGTACGTTGGCGAACGCCAGGCATTCGGATGCGAACCGCACCTCGGCGCGGCGGGCATCGTCCAGCGGGCGCAGGTAGGCGCCGACACCATAGTACGAGGAGGGGCCGGCGTTCGCGGCGTGCGGAAAGGCGCCGCCATAGGCGCTCGAGGGGGTATACGGAGTTCCGGGGAGCCGGTCGCGGACGATGGCCGGCAGCACTTCGTGAAAGAGTGGCGGCGACCAGCGCTCCCGCGGCGCGCCCCACATTGCGGCCTGTTGTTCGCCTTCGCTGTTACCGCAGATGATCGCCAGGCAGGGCCGCGCCTGCAGCCGCGCCGTCTGCTGGTCGACCTCCGCCGTGACGTTCGCGATGAAGCCGGGGTCCTCGGGGTAGTCCATGTTGGCGAACATCAGATCCTGCCACAACAGCACGCCCGCCTCGTCCAGCGCGTCGTACAAGGCGTCGGCTTCGTAGACCATCATGCCGCCGATCCGGATCATGTTCATGCCGGCCGCGCGCACCTGGGCAACCGCTGTACGATACGCCTCGGGCGTGGCACCGAGCGTGACCACGTCGAGCGGGGTCCAGCAGGCGCCGCGGCAAAACACCCTGACGCCGTTGATGCGCAGGGCGAAGTCGCCGTCGTCGCGATCCAGTGTGACGGTCCGGAACCCGGTGGAGCCGAGATCGATCGTGGCCGAGCCGCCCGGCCCGCGCGTCTCGATCGACATCGTGTAACCGGCGGGCTCGCCGTGGGTGTGGGGCCACCAGAGCGCCGGTGCGGGGATTGCCGCCGAGCCGCGCCAGCGGCCCCGGTCGTGGGCCAGCGCGCCTACCACCCGCTCGGCGCCGCGCGCGACGATGAGCGACGCGGAGTCGACGCCCTCCTCGAGGACGGCGGCCACCTCGACAATTCCGGCGCTTCCTTCGAGGCGGCTCGCTACCGCCACGTCACCCACCGCGAGGGCCGCCCGGTGCTCGATCCAAACTGGTCGCCACGGCCCGACCGCCGGCGCCGGGGGAGACCACCCGGGGGTGCGGCCCAGCAGGGTGGTGCGTACCCAGCGGAGTTGCTGCTGCTCGAGCATGGGCACCCGCCAGCGCGGCCGGGGACGCTTGATGGCGAGGTGCGGCTCCAGCGGGCGGCAGCGGATCACCAGCTGATTGTCGCCCCGGAGCTCGACCGGCAGCTCGTGCGCCCGGAACATGTTTTCACTGGCGACAATCGCCACGCCGTTGAGCCACACGTCGGCGAGGGTGGCCAGCCCGTCGAGGCCGAGCACCGCGCGCCGGTCGCCGGCGAACCGGGCGCGCCACCACCACTCCTCGCCATCGAATCGGCGCGGCGTGTCCCAGCTCCACAGCCCCGCCGCGCGGAGTGCCCCTGCGGCCGTTCCCGGCACGGTCGCCGGATGCCAAGTCAGTCGGTCGAGCTCCTCCGGGCCACCGATCGACCCGGACGCCACCTGCCAGCCCTGGTCGAGCGCGACCCGTCGGTGGCCGGAGACGCCGCGCACCCGCCCGCGGGCCGTCATCAGCGTGTCGCCGTCAGCTCGTCGATCGCGCCGCGGATCGCCGCGATGCTCTCGAACACGCTGCGTTTGAGCATATGATCGGGGAATTCGACGTCGAAGCTGCCCTCGAGGGCGAGCATCACGTTGACGCTGGCATGCGAGGTCATCCCTGCCTGGTAGAGGTCGGCGTCATCGGGGAGGGTCCCGGCGTCCTTGGTCAGACGGCCGTGCTCCTTGAGGATGGCGCGAATCCTGGCCGCGTGGTCACTCATGCGGTTCACAGCAGGCGACGACCAGGGCGGTCGCGTGGTCGCCCTCATGGCTCATCGACAGGGCCAACTGGGCAAGGCCGATCGACTGGGCGGCCGCGCGCGCGGCGCCGTGGAGGACCAGGTCACACCCGCCGCCCGCTGCGCGCCGGACCTCGAGATCGCGCCAGCCGACGCCGTCGAGCCCGAGGGCCTTCTTGCCGGCCTCCTTCGCGGCGAACCGCGCCGCCAGCCGCGCGGCCGCACACCCGGGTGCCGACCGGGCGTACGCCACTTCGTCATCGGTGAACACCCGACGGAGGAATCGCTCGCCGAACTGGTCGAGCGAGCCGGCGATGCGGCTGATCCGGACCAGGTCGATGCCGACCCGGAACCGGGGCGGCGGGCGAACCCCGGGGTCCCCAACCACTACGCGGCTGCCTGCACGAGGGTGGCCATGGCGCGGTCCCACTCCGCCGCCCACTCGTCGAAGATCGGCGCGGCATCGAGCGCCCGCCGGGTGTTCACCGCGCGCGCGGCCTTCAGAATCAACGCCTTGGCCCCGGCTGAAATCCGCTCGTAGGCATCCACTGCCGGGGCGAACCGCCCTGCGGTGGGGCGGACCGTGCCGCCGCCGTCGAGCCAGCGGAGGAAGAGCGCCGCCAGCTCTGCCGCCGCGCCGAGCTGGCGCAGCGTTGCGAAGGCCCAGACGTGGTAGTAGGCCAGGCCCTGATCCTGGATCGCGGGCAAATCGCGCGCAAACCGCCGCCCGAATCGGGCGATCGGGTTGTCGGCCGGCCGGCGCCCGACGTGCTTCCGGAGCAGCCCGGTGGAACGCTCGGCGAGATCGGCGGGCGGTCGGCGGACCAGGCGGTCCAGCCGGACCAGCTCGGCGTAGAACGGCATGAACGCCGGATCGGGTGCGCGGTCGAGCCGGAAGGTACCGGCGAAGTCCTCGCCCTCGAGAGCGAAATACCCGGCGTTGTGAAAGTAGCCGAGCCGACGCGCAGCGACGTCCAGGTCGGTCAGCACGATCGACGACTTGGTGTGCTGGCGCCGGTAGTCGGTACCCGAGGTGTCCGGCAGCCACCAGGCGTCCGCGTCGGTGACGATCAACTTGCCGGCGGCGAGGTGCTCGACCGCGTGCTCGAGGAGGGGCTTCCAGCAATTGAGCTCCTGGACGTCGATACCATAAAGCTCCCGGAGCTCGTCGTGCGGCGGTTTGAAGAAGGTCCACTGATCGCCTTCGAAGTCGATTGCGACGACGAACGGCAGGATCGCCATGGGATCGCAGCCGACCGAGTGGATCACCTCGATCCAGACGTCGACGTAACAGTTCTTCTCGACCCAGACGCGATCGTCGGCATGCAGGGAGTGGCGTGGGTACGCCGCGGCGTCGAGCTCCAGGGCCCGGATTCTCGTCACGGCCAGAGCCTGGCGCGCACGGCGGTCGGCCAGCGGCCCGGATCGAACCCGTGGGCTTGCAGGAGCGCCATCACTACCCGCTCGAGGCCGAAGCCGAGGCAGGCGGAGTGCGCGACCGCTCCGTCCACCGTCTTGATGCCGAAGGCCAGCCCGAAGTGTTCTTGGTGGTAGTTGAAGGAGCATACCGCGGTCGGGTCATCCTTGGAGATGACCGGAACCAGCACCTCGAACTTGAGCTTCTGCTCCTTCTGGTTGACCGCGAGCATTTTCCCGCCCTTGCCGAAGAACGGGTCTGCCGCGACGTCCGCCCGGACCGACAGCCCGAGCGACTCGAGCAGCGCGAGCCCGCGCGCGAGCCACATATCGCGCCAGGTCACGACTTGGTCGGGGGTCCCGCACCGCACGAATTCGCGCACCCGGAAGGATTGCATCCGGGTGGGCTCTGGTGAAGGCTCGTGACGGTACACCCAGTTGAGCATGCTGACCAGCCGACCGGCCGCCGGCACCGTCCCGGTGAAGCTCGGGTACACCGGGTAGCAGGCCGCCGGATTGAGCACGACGTCGGTCATCCCCTGGAGATCTCCCCAGGGCTGCCCGGCGTGGATCCGCTCCGACAGCTCGCGCGCGGTGAGCTCCTTGCCGAAGAAGCTGAACACCGTCCCCGCCAAGTGGGGGAACGAGTCCATGTAGTCGCTCTTCTCGAGCACCTTGCGGTCGATGACCGGCGGGAAGACGAAATACTCGGCGCCATCCTCCCGGGACAGCTGGGTGACCAGCGCATTGAACCGCTCCAGCACTTCCTCGAAGACGTGATTGCGGCCGAACGCCCCCGGCACTCCGACGGGAACGATGAGGCCGTGCCGGACCAGCCCTTCGTGGAAGCGTTCGGCGTCGTACTCGGTGGCCGGCATGGTCAGTCGTCCTTGAAGACCAGGAGCATCGCGGCGCTGCGGCCCGCGATCCGCTCATTGCTGACCATGAGCGCGGCCGAGAGCGTGTCTCGGTAGTGCCGGCCGACGCTGTATTTCGAGTCG
>JBGPLG010000171.1:0-5291 GCA_041486305.1 Gemmatimonadota bacterium | reverse complement strand
TTGAATGATTTGGTGTTCGGACTTCCCTGGTCGGCGAACCTCCGCTCGCCTCCCGCTCGATCAGCACGTTCACTGACCGCAAGGACGGGCACTCCGGGGGTTCCGTGCTCAGCGGGCCGCGGGCGGCCGCGCCTTGAAAGGGCGGCGTGGAGTTCCAGGTGGGACCGGGGCTCCGTTCGCTTGGCCACGGCCCCCGCCGTCAGGTCCGAGCTCCCGCTCTACCGGCCCAGCTCGGCTCTCCTTGCCAGAGCCCCCCGACTCGGCCAAGATCCAGACCGGGGGTGGGGCACCTGGGGTCGGCTGGGCCGGCCTCGCCCGGGGTCGGAGCGTGGGCCGCCCGAGGATCTTGCGCGACCGCCCGCTGCTGCCGATCGCCATAACCCGCGCATGGAGCCGACGAGCCGCTCGGTGCTTGAGCGTCCCGCAACCTGCCGGATACGCGGCTCGCGGCTCATGCGCATTCGTTAGGTGCACGCCAACGAAGGGGTACGGAGGAGATCTGAGTGTACCTGTTCTTCGACACTGAAACGAGCGGCCTACCGAAGAATCGGGACGCTCCCCCGTCAGCCGGGGACAATTGGCCGCGCATTGTTCAACTGGGTTGGGCGCTGTTCGACCAGAAGGGGCGTCGACTGGACGGAGCGTCGCACGTCATCAAACCGGTGGGTTTCACGATCCCCGCTGCTGCCACCAGGATACACGGGATCACGACCGCCAGGGCGCTCGCGGAAGGAGTACCCCTGGGCGATGCTCTTCCTCCATTTGCCAGTGCGGCCCAGCGGAGCAAGGCCGTCGTCGCTCACAACCTTGCTTTCGATGAGCCGATCCTCACCTCCGAGTTCTTACGTAGTGGGCTGACCATCCCGTTGGGCACCCAGCACCGCTTCTGCACAATGAAGCTGTCCACTGACTACTGTGCGATCCCTGGCAACTACGGCAACAAGTGGCCTTCGCTCTCAGAGCTGTACCAGCGCTTGTTCAGCGAGCGCCACACGGAGGCGCACGACGCCAGCGGCGATATCGAGGCGTGTGCTCGGTGTTTCTTTGAACTCGTGCGCTTGAAGGTCATTCGAATCTAGGTTGCGGGGCGGCACCTAACACGCGCTTGCTGCTGTCGAGGCCAACGCGGCTCGGCCGCCGCGATGTATGCTTTATCTAAGGAATGCGGCGGCCTCACCTGGCCTCGCAGCAGAAGCGCAAGCCGTTATGCAGCCGTCCAACACTCTTCGCAGGGACGGGTCTGAATGAAAGCTGAAGATGCCCCGCGTGGTGTGATCGCTGATGTCTCGGCAGAGCTCGGCAACATTCTTCGTCACCTGTTCCCGGGGATTCTGTTGATGGCGGGGGTGCGCGTCGCTTATCCCGATTGGTTCACGGGCCTCGCGAACCCCACGTGGCCGCAAGTCTTTCTGCTCGGTACAGTCGCTCTAGCAGGCGGAAACGCGCTATTCGCCCTCAATCGATACCTTGTTCATCCGATCCTCGACTTCACATTCTGGCTGGCCCGCAATCGCGGCCCCGGCCGAAACGGCAAGTCCGGGTATGTCGCAACCGTAGCCGATCATACGCGGGCAGCATATGGCGAAGGTATCAGGCAAGCCGCGGTCCGCGAACACGTTCGCTTTCGCGCTTCGGCGGTGTTCTTCCTCTGGACGATTGCAGAAACGCTGGCCCTAGTCGGCGGGTTTCATTCGTCTACGAGCGCGGCAGCAGGAGTGGAACTACCTCTGTTCATTTGCAGTGGCGTGGTGTTTGCCGCAGGGCTCTTCCAAATGGCAGTGGTCCGTCGTATCGACTATGACTCCGTGCAAGAGTAGTGGTTCGTCACCAAAGGCGTTGCCAACAGGCCCTTGCGCGCCCGCTGCATAACCCGCGCTTGCAGCAGACGAGGCCCTAGTCGCTTCGGCCGCCGCCGGGTACCATTCCTAAAGGGTCGGCCGCGGCCTCAGCAGGGCCTCGCTGCTGAAGCGCAGGGCGTTAGGCGGACAAGGACAGTGGTCTCTCTCCATTCGGTGCTGCAAGACCATTCCTTGAAGCACGATCTGGTGGGCGATCCACCCACCTACGCTTGTTTCGTGGCATCGGCCGGGATTTGCGAGGTAAGGATGTCGACCCATTCGATTCTCGCCCTAGACCAACCCACACAGGAGCAGACACATGTTGAATCGTCTAACGCCAGGAGTCATTCTGCTCTCGGGCATCATTCTCGGAGCCGAGGCAGTGCGCCTACTTAATCCCGAGCCCGCTACCGCCTCGCAGACCCAACTGCCTCTTCCTCCCATCTTCTCGGTCGGTGCAAAGGTGCGCGGGACGCCAGGGAACGCAGTACTCCTCATAAAGGAAGTGCGCGGCTCCTGGATCCGAGTAACGTACCCTGAACGGCCGGAGGTCCCGGAGGGGTGGTTCTTCGTCCCAGCCTTCCCGGTGGCGTTCAGCTCCGAGCACTGAGCCCAGGTTTGTGAATCGTTTAAATACCAGGCCCCTTCACATCACTCTCACACTGCTTGACCGCCTAACCCGCGCTTGCAGCTGCCGAGCCCCTAAGCGCTTCGGCCAGCCGCCGACTATGTTTCTCGACTTGGTTGGCGGCGGCCTCAGCAGGGGCTCGCAGCTGAAGCGCAGTCCGTTAGGTACCCGGCCAAGGACGTCAATGCGGATCTTGCTTTTCTACATTGCCTGTTGCCTGAGTGTCGGGTGTGATTCCGAGCACGTACTTGCCTCGCGCGGCATCACATTGACTCACTTGGTGCCGCTGGAGAGGCCAAGTCCAGCCCAACAGGCCGCCTCGGCGGCATTATTGGCGCCCTGCTCCTTTGGAGCACCCGTCCCCGGCGCCGCAGTGCCCGTGGCCGCCCTCAGGGTTTCCCCCGGAGGAATTCGTCTGTCAGGAGGAATCCGGCCTTTGTCCGCACCCGACTCGGATTCCGAGACCTGGGCAACAGCTGATAGCAGCGTCATGATTCTGACGAGGATTACCGAAGCGGGAGCCATTGCAGGTTTGGCCATTATGGACCATGATCTTGCCAGCGAGGGTTCACCCTGCCGGCGCCGGACCGATAGATTCCTCGCGGTGGAAACTCGCCAACTGTGGGTCACGCGATCAACTCCGCACGACACCATCTTTGCGGCACTGTTGGAGGTCGTCCAGCCGGGTGCTGGCGCCCTCCATTTCACCATTCTTACTCGCAGCTTTTCGCAGCGGGACGCGTTGGTTGGTATGGCAACGACCCTCTCCCTGGGTCAGTCGCCTGAATAGAGCTGTGGGCCGGTACCTAACCCGCGCTTGCAGCTGCCCAGGCCCTCACCGCTTCGGCCGCCGGCGGGTATCTTTGGCTAGCCTGGGCGCCGGCGGCCTCCGCCGGGCCTGGCAGCTGAAGCGCAGGGCGTTAGGCCGAGCTCATGGAGCCCATGCCATGCATCCACGAGGGGGAGCAATCATAGGAGCATTGCTCGACCCGACATCGCGACCACGGCAGGGTGGCGTCCAACCGCCCGACGTCTTGAACCGGCTCATCACGCTCGGGGCCATCGCGCTGGTGGCCACAGCCTTTCCGAGCGGCACGACTAGGGCACAGTCCCTCGCCAGCCCCTTCGGCACCGTTTCGCAGAAGGTCGACAGCACGACAATCAGCGTCGAATACTATCGCCCTTCTGCCCGCGGTCGGACGATCTTCGGCGGGGTGGTCCGATGGGGAGTGGTGTGGACACCAGGAGCAAACTGGGCAACGACGCTTGAGGTGGATCGCGACGTTCGGATCGAGGGCCAACCCCTCCCCCGCGGCAAGTACTCCGTCTGGATGATCCCGGTCACGAAGCCCGATTCTTGGACAGTAATCCTGAGCCGTGCGGCCCGGCGGTTTCACGTCATGCACCCGGTCCCGAGCGATGACGCACTCCGGTTCCGCGTGCCAGTCGACGTGGCGCCCCACTTGGAGGTGCTCACATTCTCATTCCCCGTGGTGACTCGCAACGGAGCGACGCTCGCGGTCCACTGGGCCGAGACGGTGGTGCCGATGAGGCTGGAGATCCTGTCGTCACGCCCGGCGATCACGGCGGCGCACTCCTGGTCCAGCTACGCGGGCACCTACGAGCTCCGCGGCGCAGGCAGCGACTCGACGGCACCCCCAATCCGGTACGAAGTCATCGACCGAGGGAGTGGTCTCTGGGTACGTACCACGCCGGAAGCAGTCGAACCGGGGCTGGATCCGGAGTTCGACCTCATCCCGGCCGGGGGCGATGACTTTCACCCGCGGCAATACAAGAATGGGAAACTGATCGGCGATGAAGTCGACGAGCTCATCGTCTTCCACCTGGAAGGCGGGCAGGCAACGAGGTTTGAGATACACGGCATTGCCGAAGACAAGACTCTCGCGCGCGGGACCCGGGTTCGTAGATCTCCGTAGCCCCGTGCCACGGGGTGAGTTGGCCGATCATGAGTGAAGGCAATTTCCTTGGTTGTTTCGAGGCGGCCGTGGGCACAGACAGCTTCCGTCGCCGATCCTATTCAGCTAATCCTCGCCGAGCTCGGCCTAACCCGCGCTTGCTGCTGCCGGGGGCCTCAGCGCCTCAGCCGCCGCCAGTTATGTTTGTTGAGCTGGTTGGCGGCGGCTGCGGCAGGTCCCCGCAGCAGAAGCGCAGTCCGTTAGGCAGCAGGCGGTGCCTGCTCTCGAAAGTCGGAGGGATTCTCCATTGTATACCCCTGACGGGTTTGTTCGGAATACGCGGAATCTGGCTAGGACTTTCAGCAACCAAGTTGACGCATTCCGAGTCCTCCGCCGCGTGTCCCTGGCCGAGCTTCGGCGATTCGACCGCCGATCGTGGAAAGCTGCGTGCCTCTGGCTCACGGGATTCGTCTTGCTGGTTGCTGGGTTCGGCGGAGTGGTGCTCGCCATGAGCATCTCTCAGCAGCCGACAGCCTTTTGGTGGCCCTATGGCATGACGATGACGGGTGGAGTGCTTTGTGGTTTGACAGGTCGCCATGTTCGCGGACCGGAACTACCACCCTACACGCGTCAGGGCCGCAGGGCCGGGGCGCGAAGGGACGCCAAGTCCGCGGAGGCCAAGCCGCCGCAATAGATTGTCACGCGGAGATCTCCCAGCGACGTTTGTCCTTCAGGCCGGAAGCGCCTCGCGGACATCGCGCACCGCCTTGCTGTTTAGAGTCAACTTTGAAGTGCACCGTTCCCCGCGATAGCGGGTCTTCCGGCGCGGTTCATCGCGCATAACATTCCTCCGGGGTTTTGTAGCCCAGCCGCTTGCGGGGCCGTTGGTTGAGCTGGCGCGCGATCGTG
>JBGPLG010000170.1:0-5348 GCA_041486305.1 Gemmatimonadota bacterium | reverse complement strand
TGCTGGCGGCCCGGTTCCAGGCGCGCCGCGGCGACTCCGCCCAGCGCGCCGAGCTGGAGCAGAGCGCCGCCGACGAATTCCGGGAGGCGCTGCTGCTGGTGCCCCGCTCCAGCGAAGCCAAGTGGAATCTCGAGCTGGTGCAGCAGCCCAAGCCGCCGCCCAGCGGTGGTGGGGGCGCCAAGCCGCCGCCCAGGCCGCAGCCGAGCGCGCCGCCCACCCAGAGTCCGCGGGGCAACAGCGTGCTCTCCCAGGCCGAGGCGGAACAGATCCTCAACTCGGTGGAGCGCACCGAGCGTGACGTGCGCGCGGACCAGGCCCGCCGCCGCAGGGTGGCGCAGAGCGCCTCGGGCAAGGACTGGTGATGCTGCCGCTGCTGGCGTTCCTGGTGCTGCAGACGCCTGCGCTGGACGTGACCGCGAGCGTGGACCGCGACCGCGTGGCGGTGGGAGAAACCGTCGTCCTCACGGTGAAGGCCACCGGCCATTCCACGGCCGCGTTCCGGGTCGACCTGCCCCCGATCGACGGCTTCGCGCTGGTGGAGCGCCGGGAACGCACCGACGTCGCGATCGCGCGCGAGGTCACCCGGGCCTACACCCTGGAGCTGGAACTGCGGGCCGAGCTGGTCGGCACCTGGGATCTCGGGCCGTTCCGGGTGGAGCAGGGCGACCTTTCCGCCTTCTCGCCCGCGGCATCGGTCACCGTCGTCAACGCGTCCGCGGGATCGTCGCCCGGGCTCGAGGCCGACATGCTGGCCCTGATTCCGCGGGTGCCCGCGCCTCGGCCCTTCGGGCCGTCGGTCTTCGTACTGACCTCGGACGACCTGGTCTTTGCCGGCGACCAGGTGAACGTACTGACCGCCGCGTGGCTGCCCCGGGGCTTGCGGTTGCGTCTGCGGCAGCCCCCGTCGCTCACGCCTCCCGCGCTGCCCGGCGTCTTCTCCACCCCCCGCGCCTCGGTGCCGGGCGCGGTGGCCAGCCGCGTGGTGGACGGCGAGACCTACGATCTTTTCGTGGCGTTCCAGACCGTCTATCCGCTCAATCCCGGATCGGTAGTCATTCCGGCCGCCCGGTTGAGCTGGGTCCAGCCCAGCGGCCGCCCCTCCACCGGCGACGATCGCCGCCAGAGCGTCGAGAGCTCGCCCACCACCCTGGTGGTGCGGGACCTTCCGGTCGCGGGACGCCCCCAGGACTTCGACGGTCCGGTGGCGCGCGATCTGGCCGTGGAATACCGGCTGGCGCAGAGCTCGGCCCGCGCGGGTGCGGTGCTCCAGGTGGACGTCGTGGTGAGCGGCGCGGGCAATCTGCAGCTCTGGCCCGCGCCCAGGGTGCCGTGGCCCGCCGACGCGCGGGTCTACGAAG
Source organism: Gemmatimonadota bacterium (assembly GCA_041486305.1). Taxonomy (GTDB): domain Bacteria; phylum Gemmatimonadota; class Gemmatimonadetes; order Gemmatimonadales; family GWC2-71-9; genus JABFSM01. Next base: position 3,990 of record JBGPLG010000170.1, on the reverse strand, counting down.
AGGAAACCGAGAGCAGCCTCCGCACGGTCGGCCAGCGGCTCGGCGGCAGCAAGCGCTTCCGCTATGCCGTGGTGCCCGATTCCGCCGGGAGCCTGTCGCTCCCGCCGCTCGACTATCCCTATTTCGATCCCGGCTCCGGCGCGTACAAGGAGGCCCGGGCCCCCGGAATCCTGGTCCCGGTCCTCGAGGCCGCGCCGGTCGGTGAGCGCGGCACGCCGATCCCGATCGAGCGGATGGGGCCGGCGCCGTTCGCGGAGCGGATCACCGGTCTCGAGCCGAGGCTCCTTGCGGGACTCGTCGCGGCGCCGCTGCTTGTGATGGCGCTGGTGGCTCTGCTCAGGGTGCGGCCGCGCCGCCGCCGCGCCCCCGCGCCGATCGGGAATCCGGCCGACCGCCTGGAGCGGCTGGTCCAGTCGCTGGCTCGCACCGCCGGCGGCGCCACGCCCCGCGCCTTGGTCGCGGCGCTGCGCCAGGCCGGCGTCGAGCGCGAGGAGGCCGAGCGGCTGATCGCGCTGCACGGGAGCCTCGAGGCGGAGCGGTTCGGCGCCGCTGGTACCGGCCGGGCGACGCCGGAGCTGCTCCACGCGATCGATGCCCTGCTGGCCCGGATTCCGCCTCAGCTCCGCCGGCTGGCCGGGGTGGGGGCGGTGTTGCTGCTGTTGGGCCACCGGACGGCCTCGGCCCAGTCGGGTACCGAGCTGTACCTGCGCGGCGAATATGCCGCCGCCGCCCATGCCTTCCGGGTCGAGGCCACCCGCAACGCCCCCAACGCCGCCTGGTACGATCTGGCCGCCGCGGAGTACATGGCGCGCCACGATCCCCAGGCCGTAGCGGCGCTCCTGATGGCGCGGGCCCGCGCGCCCCGCAATCGTCACGTCGAGGCGCTCTGGAACGCGCTGGCCCGCGAGCACGAGCAGCTGCGCAGCGCCGGCGCGCGCTGGCCGTTCAGCGCCGAGGAGGCCCTCGCGGCCGCGCTGCTGCTGCTCTGGCTCGCCGCGGTGATGTTCGCGCTGCCCGGGAGGCGCCGGACGCTCTGGATCGCGGTGCTGGTGCTGTCGGGAACGGCGGCCCTCGTCGGATTCTCGCTCCGCGCCGACCGCGCCATGCCCCGCGCGGTGCTGGTGGGCGGATCCAGTCTCCGGGTGTCGCCGCACGGGCTCGCCCCCGAACGGGGAACCGTGCTCCCCTTCAGCGTGGTGCGGCTGGTTCGGCGCCAGGGAGGCTGGTGGCTGGTCGAGACTTTCGACAATGCGATCGGCTGGGTCCCCGCCGACATCCTCGCTCCAGTCCCCGCGTTAGATTGAGGCGATGGCCTCTACCGCCGCGCCCCGCATCGCCATACTGCCCGACGCCGTCGCGAACCAGATCGCGGCCGGCGAGGTGGTCGAGCGGCCGGCATCGGTGGTCAAGGAGCTGGTGGAGAATTCCATCGATGCCGGCGCCCGCCACGTGAGAGTGGAGGTGGAGCAGGGCGGCAAGACGCTGATCGCGGTGAGCGACGACGGCTCCGGCATGAGCCGGGAAGACGCCGTGCTGGCGCTCGACCGCCACGCCACCAGCAAGATCACCAGCGCCGCCGACCTGGTGGGCGTCACCACCTTCGGCTTCCGGGGCGAGGCGCTCCCCGCGATCGCCTCGGTCTCCCGCTTCACGCTCGTCACCAGCGACGGTGGCGACGCCACCGAGATCACCGTCACCGGCGGGCGCCTCGACGCGGTGGCGCCGGCGGTGCGGCAGCGCGGCACCTCCATCGCGGTCCGGGCCCTCTTCTTCAATACGCCGGCGCGCCGGAAGTTCCTCCGCTCGGTGCCGAGCGAGACCCGCGCCGCGTCGGAGGCGGTCGCCACCCTGGCGCTGGCCCATGCCGCAGTGGGCTTCGAGCTCATCGTGGACGGCATCACCCGCCTCGCGGTGCCGCCGGGCCAGTCCGAAGCGGACCGGCTCGCCGGAGTCTGGGGTCCCCACCTGGCCGGCACCCTGATTCCGGTGACCTACGCGTCGGGCCCGCTCCGCGTCGCCGGCTTTACCCAGCGGCCCGGAGACGCGGCGCCCACCGGCCGCCGGGCCCAGCTCTTCGTCAACGGGCGGCCGTTCCGGGACTCCTTCCTGGTGCGCGCCGGCGAAGCGGGCTACCGCTCGGCGATTCACCCCGGCGACCGTCCCAGCCTGCTGCTCCGGCTCACGGTGGATCCCGCCGATGTGGACGTCAATGTCCATCCCGCCAAGCTGGAGGTCCGCTTCCGCGACCGTATCGCGGTCGAGCGGGTGGTGGAAGAAGCCATCCGGCACGCGCTGGGCGGCCTCGATGCGGCGGCGCCGGTGGGAGAGTGGCGGCCGATGCCGGAGCTGCGCGAGGCGGGGTTGCCGGCGTCGTTCTTCGAGCCGCTGGACGGTGACGACGGCGGGAGGGCGGAACCGCGGGAGGAATCCGCCGCCCACTCCGGCCGCTTTACCGCACCCGTCACCCAGCTCTTCAACACCTACATCGTGTTCGAGGGGCCCGATTCGCTGGTCATGGTGGACCAGCACTCGGCCCACGAGCGGGTCCTGTTCGAGGAGGTGATGGCCCAGCTCTCCGGCGGCGGCGCGGCCAGCCAGCGGATGCTGCTGCCGGAAACCCTGGAGCTGACCGACGAGGAGCTGGACGCGCTGGAGCGGCACCGCGAGACCATCGAGGCGGTGGGCTACCAGGTGGAGCCGTTCGGCGGCCGCTCGGTGGTGCTGCATTCGGTGCCGGCGCCGCATCGCCGCTTCGACGCGATCGCCTGCTTTCGCGAGATGATCGCCGACCTCGCCCGGGGCCGCTTCGGCGGCTGGTCCAACCGCCTCGAGCGCTTTGCCGCCACCTACGCCTGCCGCGCCGCGGTCAAGGGCGGCATGCCGCTCGGCGAAGACGAAATGCGGGCGCTGCTGTTCCGGCTCTTCGAGAGCAAGCTCGCGCCTCACGATGTGCACGGCCGCAGCACCATCGTGCAGCTGCCCCGCGAGGAGTTGGAGCGACGGTTTGGACGACGCTAGGCTTCCGGTGATCGTCGGGCCCACCGCCATCGGCAAGACCGCGGTGGCGATGGCGCTCGCCGCGCACCTCCCGATCGAGGTCATCTCGGCCGACTCGCGGCAGGTCTACCGCCGACTCGACATCGGGACCGCCAAGCCGGGCGCGCGGGAGCGCCGCAAGGTGCCCCATCACGGCGTGGACGTTGCCGAGCCGGGCGAGCGCTTCAGCGCCGGGCGCTATGCCCGGGAGGCGGCCCGCTGGATCGAGGAGGTCCGCTCGCGCGGGCGGCTCCCGGTCATCGTCGGCGGCACCGGCCTCTATATCCGGGGCCTGGTGGACGGCCTGTTCATCGAGCCGCCGCTCGACCCGGAAAAGCGCCGCGAGCTGGAGCACTGGGTGGGAGGGCTGAACGGGAGCGACCTGGTGCGCTGGGCCGCCCGGCTCGATCCGGGCTTTGCCGGCGGCGGCCGCCAGCGCGCGTCGCGCGCGATCGAGATCGCCCTGCTCACCGGGCATCCGCTCTCGGAGTGGCACCTCCGGGCCCGGGGCCAGGGCACCGTGGCGCCGTGGTACGTGCGGCTCACCGCGCCCCGCCCGGTGCTGCACCAGCGGATCAAGGTCCGCGCCGAGGAGATGATGCGGCGTGGCTTGATCGAGGAGGTCGCGGCGGTGCTGAGCGAAGGCCACCCCCCCGACGCCCACGGACTCGACGGCGTGGGCATCCGCGAGGCGGTGCAGTACCTGCACGGCAAGCGGAAGCGGGAAACCGTCGCCGAGGCGGTGACCGTCAGCACCCGGCAGTATGCCAAGCGCCAGGAGACCTGGTTCCGGCACCAGATCGGCGGACAGGTGCTGACGCTGGATGCGACGCGGCCGGCCGAAGAAATTGCCGCCGAAATAGCGACCGAGTGGGCCGGCCGTGGACGGTGAGGACGGACGGACAGTGAGGACGGTTGAGGATCGGACGGACGGTGGGAAGGATCTGTCCTCAC
>JBGPLG010000169.1:0-5388 GCA_041486305.1 Gemmatimonadota bacterium | reverse complement strand
GGTGAGCTTGATCTCGGCCAGGAAGCGCTCGGCCCCGATCACGGCGGCGAGCTCGGGGCGCAGCACCTTCACCGCGACCTTTCGGTCGTGCTTCAGGTCCTGGGCGAGGTAGACCGTGGCCATCCCGCCGGCGCCGAGCTCCCGCTCCAGGCGGTAGCGGTCGGCGAGCGCGGCGGTTAGGCGGGAGATGACTTCAGTCACGGGTGGCACCTTTCACGCGGCTGAAGCCGCCCCTAAAGGGACTTCCTTCGGGCGGTGCTCGGCCGGGGCGTCCTGGGCGCGTGGCGAAGCCACGCATTGCCGCGCAGCGTTTTAATCGGGTGACCGTCGCCATTCCGCCCTGGCCCAGCTCCCGCTTGAGGCGGTAGAGGTCGGCTAGGACTGTTCGGAGACGGGCCAGGGTCACTGAATGGTCCAGGAGCTGGGGGGTCGGCTGGTAAGATGCGCCGATCAGCCGAGATCGGCCAGCGATGCCGTCGGCGGGGTCACCTGGCGCCAGCCTCCTCCGCCGGCGCCGGCGGCTCAGACTCCGATGCGGGCTGCCAGCGACGCGAAGCGCGGGTCGCCCCGCAGAGGGGCCATCGCGGGGTCCACCGCCAGGAACCCGAGCTCGTGCTCGCGCTCCCTCAGGGCGGGTTCCAGCCGGGCGAAGGCGGCGGCGTCATCACCGGCCGCGGCAAAGAGCGATGTCGTACTGCGGGACGAATCGCTTGCGGCCAAGTTCGTCGAGTTCGGCGACGAGCCGGTCCGCATCGGACCGGCGGCCGGCGGTCGCGTGGGCCCGGGCCAGGGCGGCGACGGTGATGGCGCTCCGTCCCGAGAGCTGGATGGCCGCCTCGTACTCCTTGGCGGCCTCCTCGGCGGCCCCCGGCCAGTGCCAAGGCAAGGCGCTCGAGGGGAGCGGTCATCGGTTGGCCCCATCGACCGCCACCTTCATCTGGGCTACCCAGTTGGGCACCACGCGCAGGTACGAACTGCTGACCTGTGCCGGTCCCTGGAGGTAGATGATGCCGCCGTCATGCGAGAGGCGATTGGACCAGCCCGAGGTATCGGAGAAGCGCGGGTCCCGGCCCCAGAGGGTTCCCGGACCCAGGGGCTCACCCGTCGCGGGGTCGATGCGGACCAGGTACCACGATACTCCCGAGCGGTACAGGATCTCGCCGACTGAGAGCCAGAGCGGCTCGACCCCATCCGAGGCAACCTGCCAGCGGCGTCCCGCTGCCGGATAGGAGGTGACGAGGATCCGGCTCCCGTCCGAGCTCTGGAAGGCGACATGCTTTCCGTCGGGCGAGACCGAAGTGAACCGTGCCTCGCTGACGACCGTGTCGAACCGCATGGGAGAAACGGACGGATCAAACCGCTGGGTGACGTTGCCCACCCAATCCTGGGCCAGCATCCCATGGTCGTCGTGAAAGTCGATCGGGTCGAGCGTGACTGCCGACCCCGTGGCAGCGTAGCTGTCCAGGGTGTCTGGCCTTCCGCCGGAACTCGGCGTTCCAGACAGGATGGACCCCCGGGTCGAGTCCCGCACGGCGACCACCAGCCGGTCCCCCGCGGGGCTCCACAGCGGGTGCCGAATCGCCTCGGCATGCAGCCAGCTGCGTCGCTGGCCATCGCGCAGGTCATAGATCCTGAGCTCCTGACCTTCCGCCGTCTGTACCGCCGCCGCCAGCCACCGCCCGTCCCGGCTCAGGTCCCACCGCTGGTACGCCGCCGGCTCCACCGGGAGCGGTTCGGGGACGCCGCCCCGGCGCAGCCGCACCAACCGGCCGACCTCCGCATTGACCCCGGGGGCGAAGACCAGCGTTCCGCTCCTCGTCAAGTCGTACTGACCATCACCGATCGCCTCCCGCCGGATCCCGGTGACCAGGACGACCGATCGGCCGGCGAGGTACGACGCCCGATCATAGGGCGCGGCACGGAGCTCCCCGTCCGCCGAGAGATACACCAAGTAGCGTCCGTCCACGACCCGAAACGCCGAACCGACAATCGGGCTCCCCGGGGACCCATCGGGCCGGGCGGCGTGGATGGTCCAGCTCTTTCCCGACTCGGGCTCCACCACGGTGGCGGTCCCGTTGAAGGAGCAGACCAGCTGGCGGTCCTCCGGAATCCAGTGCCCGAAGATGCAGCGCGGGATGTCTTTCATCCGGGTCTGCCCCACCTCCGGATCGAGCCAGCTGAGGCGGTACCCGTCCAGTTGCGCCGCCAGCAGCACCGTTGGGGAAACCCATTCCACCGTCGCGGTGAGTTGGGCGTCCAGCAACCGGCGGGGCTCGCCTCCCGCGATGGCGACCACCATGACTCGACCAGATTGAAGGAAGGCCACGCGCGAACCGTCGGGGGAAATCCGCGGAGCGGTGGCGCCGAGGGTGCCGGGGATCGGCCTGGCGGCGGCATCCTGGAGACTCCGGTACCAGAGCAGCGTCGAGTCGCCGTGCTCCGCGGCGTAGACCACGAAGTCGCCGGCGGGCGACGCCGAGAGGTTGCGGAGCCCGGTGCCGTAGGCCGACGTGGCCGTCGTCGCGGCGAAGGTCATTGCGCCACTGTCCGGGAGCGCGGCATCGAACACGCTTGGCCCGGCCGGGGGCGGACGGCGGGTGAGCGCCCAGGCCGCGAGCGCGATCGCCAGGAGCGCGACGCCCCAGCCGGCGAGGGCGGGCCGGCGGTAGGCCGGGACGCCTTGCCTCACCCCCGTTCCCCCTCTCCACTTCGTGGAGAGGGGGCCAGTGGGAGACGTGAGTGCTTGGGCGAACTCCGCCGCGCTCGCGAACCGATCGGCCGGTAGTTTCTCTAGGGCGGTGAGGATCGCGTCCTCGACCTGCGGCGGGATGTTCTTCCGTTGCTGCGTAAGCGACGCCGGCTCGGCGGTCATCACCTTGGCCACGATCGCCTGAGCCGTGGGTCCGGTGAAGGGCGGCTCCCCCAGCAGCATCTCGTAGGTCACACAGCCCAGCGCGTAGACGTCGCTCCGGGCGGTGATCTCCCGTTCACCCATCGCCTGCTCGGGACTCATGTAGGTGGGCGTGCCGAGCGACATGCCGGTCTCGGTCATCCGGGTGCCGCCGGCCTTGCTCGCGGCGAGCGCGATGCCGAAGTCGGCCACCAGCGCTCGGCCGTCGTGCAGCAGGATGTTCTCCGGCTTGATATCGCGGTGGATGATGTTGTGGCGGTGGGCGTAGTCGAGGGCGGAAGCCACTTCGCTCGCGATCCGCACCGCATCCGCGATCGGGAGCTGCTTCTCCCGATTCAGTCTATCCCGAAGGCTCTCGCCCTCGATGAACGGCATCACATAGTAAAGGAAAGAGTCGGCTTCACCCGAGTCGTGGAGCGGGAGAATGTGAGGATGCTGGAGATTGGCCGTGGTCTTGATCTCACTCAGGAACCGCTCGGCCCCGATCACTGCCGCCAGCTCGGGCCGCAGCACCTTGATGGCGACCTGGCGGGCGTGCTTGAGATCCTGGGCGAGATACACCGTGGCCATGCCGCCCTGACCCAGCTCCCGCTCCAGGCGGTAGCGGTCGGCGAGGGCGGCGGTCAGCCGGGAGAGAGCGTCCGTCATGGCGCGCCCGACGGCCGGCTCTCGGCCAGCACCCGTTGAAATCGCGGATCGGCCCGGAGTGCATCCAACTCGGGGTACTGCATCGCCCACCAGAGCAGGGCGCCCCGCGGCTGGGCGCGCTCCAGCCAGTCGAGCGCCTGCTCCCGCTCGCCGGCGGCCACCAGGCCGGGAACAACCAGCCACGCACTGAGCGGCCCAACCGGTCGCTGAGCCAACTGCGAAACCACCTCGGCCATCAGACGCCGGGCGCCGGCGGTATCGCCCTCTGCGGCGGCCACCAAGGCCAGCGGCGCGAGACCGTATTGCGCCTCACCGGGCTGACTGGTACGCCGCGCGGCTTCCGCATCGGCCCGCGCACCGGTCCGGTCGCCGCGGCGCAGCCGGATCCGACTGCGGCTGGCGTAGGACGAGTAGTACTCGGGATCCACTGCCAGCGAACTGTCGTACGCCGCCAGGGCGTCCGCATCGCGCTGCACCAGTTCGTAGGCCAGGCCGAGATCATCCCAGCTTACGGCCCGCTTGGGCTCCAGGGCCAGGGCGCGATGATACGCGACGATCGACTCGTCGTATCGGCCTGCGAACATCAGGCGCGCCGCGTACTGCTGCCAGGCTTCGGCGTTGCGCGGATCCAGCTCGGTGGCGCGCGCCAGTGCGGCGAATGCTCCCTCGAGGGTCTTCGGGTGATGGTCCGAGAGAAATCCACCTCGGGCCATCCACGCATCCGCACAGGTGGAGTCGAGCGCGAGTGCGCGGTCGGCGGCGAGGCCGCCGAGCGTGGTCAGGCTGTCCGGTGATACTCCGGGGTAGTCCCACCCCCAACTGGCATAGAGGTTGTAGGCCAGGGCGATTCGAGCCTCGGCTTGAGCGAATCCGGTATCCGCCCGGAGCGCGGCGCGGTACTCGGCGATCCCGCCCAGCGCGCCCGAAGGGGTGCGGCTGGCCAGCAGGAAGTTTCCGCGGAGGTAGTGATCGTAGGCCTCCGCGCTGGAAGTTGGGTGGATGGCGAGAACCGACTGCTCCTGGGGAAGCAGCGCTCCGGCGATCGCCGTAGCCACTGCGCGGGCAATTTCCTGCTGTACGCTGAGCAGATCGGTCATCGGCCGGGTCCACGAGTCGCTCCAGCGCTGGGTGCCGCTTGGCACCGCGACGAGGCGCACTGCGATATGGATCTTGTCGCCTCCACGCTGGAACTCCCCCTCGACCACGTTGCGCACATTCAGCCGGCGGCCGACCTCGATGGGGTCGGGGTCGATGCCGCGCTGGGCGCTGCGCACCGACCCTGGACTGCGCACCTCGAGCCGGGGCACCCGCGCCAGCGTGGTCGAGATTTCGGATGCGAGCCCGTCGGACAGATAGGCGTAGGCGGTGTCGCGGGTGATGTTGTCGAACAGCATCACGCCGACGCTGCTGTCCCCCGCACTGCCCGCAACGCCGCCCGGGCCCGCCGCGCGACGCAGGCCAAGGGCCACCGCGACGAGCAGCAGCAGTACCACGCCGGCGATCAGGCCCACCCGTCGGCCGGAGAAGGTGAGGCGCGGACGTTCGCCCGTCACCGCCGGCGCGCCGAGCCGATCGCCAACCTCCTCCGCCGTCTGCCATCGGTCAGCCGGATTCTTGGCGAGGCATTTCATGATCAGGTCCGCGAGCGCCGGCGGGCAGTCTGGGCGCTTCGATTGCAGTAGCGCAGGTGGCTGGGTGACATGCGCCGCCATCTGCTGCTGCGGCGTGGTCGCTGCATACGGCGAGCCACCGGCGAGCATCTCGTACGCCACCAGTCCCAGTGAATAGAGGTCGGCGCGATGATCGATCAGCGGATCGGCGGCGACCTG
>JBGPLG010000168.1:0-5414 GCA_041486305.1 Gemmatimonadota bacterium | reverse complement strand
GGCGTCGCTCGAGACTACTGCCTGGATGGAATCGCCTGCCGCCGCCGACAGCTGCAGCTTGCCGTTGCCGATCGGTGGGCTGGTAACCTGATCGCCGCGGCAGGCGCCCAGGATGCCGAGGGCCGCGATCGCGCCTCCGAAGCACAGGACCTTCGTGAACTTGGTGGACATCCGGTCTCCTCCGGTTTGGGGTCCACCCAGCGGACGCACCGGCGGAGGCGACGTTAAGTGCTTTGAATACAATGTGATACAGATCACAACCGGAACGACGGGAGAAGCAACTCAGGGCAGGGGAACCAGCCTCGCCAACAGGGGCACCTGGTCGGTGCCGCAGGCGCCCGAGCCAACCGCGACCCCGGCGCGCTGCCAGGTTCGGTAACCGGCCTTTTCGATGGTGACGGAATAGGTACCCGGGCGGTCGATTGCGGCGCCGAGCAACAGCTCCGTGTCGATTGACGGAGGCCCATCCCAACCCGCCAGCCGGAGCGAATCGACGTATGCGCCGTCGCGCACCGCCCCCCTCGCTCCGTGTGCCGCGGGCAGGCTGGTCACCGAGTCGCGCACCGTCACGAGGATCGCGGGAGCGATGATGGCGGGACAGTCGACCCCCTGGCACGCGGCCACCAGGAACAGGCTCCCGAGGAGCGCGCACCAACTGGTGATCAGCCTCATGATGTGGCCGGCCGGGCCGGGGGCACCTGCGCCCGCCCGATCGTGTTGTTGTCCGTGCCGAACCAGATCCATCGGGTCTTTGGATCGAAGACCATGTACCGGATGGTCCCACCGCCGCTAGGGATGGGAGTGACGCTAGAAGTGGCTCCGCAATTCTGAACAGGCCGGATAACTGGATAGGCGGGCTCCCCGGACGATCTTTCGTCCATCACCACTGGAGCTGCCTTTATGTCCCGTTGTCCCCGTCGTAACCATTCGCCCGCCTTCAAAGCCAAGGTCGCCCTGGCGGCCGTCAAAGGCGAGGCCACCCTGGCGGAGCTGGCCCAGCGTTTCGATATCCACCCGCACCAGATTGGCCAGTGGCGCGAACAATTCCTGGCCGGCGCCGCCCTGGTCTTCGCCGAGGGGCGCCCGCTCGACCCTCCCGTGGATGTCCAGGCGCTCCACGCGAAGATCGGCGAGCTGACTTTGGAGAATGATTTTTTAGATCGCGCGCTCGTCAAGGCCGGGTGGCCGAGCGCCAGGCGATGATCGACCGGACCCACGCGCTGCCGATTACTCGGCAGGTGGCCGCCTTGGGCATCAGCCGGGGCAGCGTGTACTACGTGCCGCGCCCGGTCTCCGAGGCCGACCTCGCGCTGCTGCGGCGGCTGGATGCGCTGCATCTCGACTTTCCCTACGCGGGCGCCCGTCTCTTGCGGCGCCTGCTCCGGCGGGAGGGGGTGCCGGTGGGACGTCGTCACGTCGCCACCCTAATGCGGCGCCTGGCGATCACCGCGATTGCGCCGCAGCCGGGCACCAGTCGCCGGCACCGGGCGCATCCGGTCTATCCGTATCTGCTCCGCGGGCGCACCATCACCCAGCCGAATCAGGTCTGGGCGATGGACATCACCTACATCCCGATGGCGCGCGGCTTTGTCTACCTGGCCGCGGTGATGGACTGGGCGACGCGGCGCGTGCTCAGCTGGCGCACCTCGATCACGCTGGACCCCGATTTCTGCCTCGAGGCCGTCGCGGAGGCCCTCGCGCGCTATGGCCGCCCGGAGATCTTCAACACCGATCAAGGGGCGCAGTTTACCAGCGCGGCCTTCACCGGGCAGCTCCAGGACCACGGCATCGCGATCAGCATGGATGGGAAGGGCTGCTGGCGCGACAACATCTTCGTCGAGCGGCTGTGGCGCTCAATCAAGTACGAGGAGGTGTACCTCCATGCCTATGCCTCGGTGTCCGAGGCGAAGGCCGGGATCGGGCGCTACCTTACCCAGTACAACGCGGCGCGGCCGCATTCGAGTCTGGCCGACCAGACGCCTGATGACGCGTATTTCACGCCACTGCCACTCCGGGCCGCGGCGTAACATGCTCGCCCATCCACTTAACCGACCTGGTTTGGCTGTACAGAGAAGCGGGACCACCTCTGAACGCCGAACCCCATATCAGGGCGCTCCCCGCTCAACCACCATGATCATGAACGATCCAGGCACCATCGGGGGGCGCCGCCGCGGATTGGCAGGCGTCGCATCAGCCGGCGCCGCGCCGAACCTGGCGCCCACCACATACACCCGACGGGTCGTCGAATCGAAGCCCATATTCCGGGAGCCCGCCGCCGTCTGAACGGTCTCGAGTACGCGGTACTGGTCGGGACCGTCCTGGTGGATCACCGTCAGGGTCCCGTCGGCGTTTGATGCAAACACGTCGTGACTGGCAGGATCGTATCCCGCCCCGTCAACGCCGCTCCCAATCGGCGCGGTGGCGACGACCTTACCCCCGTCGAGGTCGGACACCGCAAGCACCCCGCTCCGGCAGCCGCTGAAGAGTCGATGGTGCGCCAGGTCGATGGCCATGGACACCGGCTGCTTGCACGGCGCGGTGGACCACCGCCGCGTAACGGTAAGGGTCTTCGAGTCGATCTCGACCACTTCGCTGTTGTCGGTGATGTTGGCGTACACCTTGCCGTTCCGCCCGGAGATGCCGTATTCCGGCTTTCCGCCGAGCGGAATGTTGGTGATCAGCTTTCCGGGGCCAGGGTCTATCACGGTCGAGGAGTGGGCGTCACCGTTGAAGGTGAACACCCGGTTCGACGCCGGGTCGTAGGTGATCGCGTCGGCGTCCTCCGCGGCGTGAATCCGCCCGAGCACCACGAACGATTTGAGATCGAACATCACGACCGCGCTGTCGTTCCCGGAGGTGGCAAAGCCGTGGCCGCTCCGCTCGGCCACCGCCACTCCGTGGGCGCCATTGATGCCGGTCACCTCGCCCAGCAGCTTCCCGTCATGCAGGTCCACCACCATGACCCGATTCTGCCGCCCGATGAACAGGCGATGCTGCGCCGGGTCAGGAATGACATAGTCCCAGCTCCCCTCGCCGCCGAGCACCCAGGTGTGGGTGATGTGATAGACCGGGGGCGATTGTGCCGCGAGCACTGGCGCGGTGAAGAGCGGGAGCATCAGGACCAGGCGTGTCATGGCCATTCCTTTCGGGGTGTCCGACGAGCCTCTCGAAACATCTCGTGCCGCCGCCGGGGTCCGCGGTCCGGAGAGTCCGGTAGGGCCGGCGCCACTCGGGCGTCAGCGGCCTCCCCGCCCTCCCAGTCTGAGGCTCCCTCAGAGCGTCAGGACGAACGGGATGCGGAACCGGTTGAGCGGTCCCGACGCCGCACCGAAATGCTGGTTGACCTGATAGTGGAATGCCCCGGTCGCCGGATCGAACTCCGTCACGAAGAGGAGCCGTCGGTCCGATCCGTCGAGGAGGGGATGGAGACGGCGGGGGAGGATGTGCAGCAAGTGCGGGTCATGCCCCCGGCACCGTAGGCGTTTGCCGGCCCCGAAGGGGGGCCACCAGGGCGCTGAGTACTCCGCCCACCAAGCCGACGTAAACGAGAGCTGCGCGGGGCGCCGCCGCGTGCTGTGCCCCAAGGGTCCAGACGGCGCCGTAGATGCTGACTCCTAAGACCAGCGCGCAGAGGCCGTAACGCCAGAGGGAGGGGCGCACGGCCACCGCTTCGACAGTGCCTACCGAAAAGATGTACGCCATAGCCAGATTCAAGGGGTTTTGCTCACTCCCCTCGAGGAGGACCCCGGTGACGACAAGTGCCGCGGAGAATCCGAATGCGACGAGCCCCTTGGTATTCACGGGGCCATCCTTCCTGAGTGAGCGGGTGAGCCTAACGGCCTGGGCATAAGCTGCAGGGCGCGGCCGAGTCCTGCAAGCCCATCCCGAGCACCACCGGGCTGCCCCGACCTTTGATATCCAGGATCGGCGTCCCGTCGACGGCCTCTCGGGGACCTACCTCAACGTGGGTCCCGTCGATCTGGAGGACCGTGGCTGGATGTTGCCGTCTAGCCTGGAGTTGGCCCGCCGTGCGCCTTGGCAGTCTCCGACTGTTCAGGCCGCTTCAGCTCGCGGCCCTCGGGGCGAAGCGCCCACGACCCGACGACGAGGCGTTCATAGCCCCGCCAGGACCTCGCCCAGACGTTCGCCAACCATATGCCGCCGCCCTTTGCCCGCGCCGGCGAACGCGAACGCAGGCCCTGACCCACTTTGCCAGCAGGTCGGGCTCGGTCAGCGGGTGCCAGACTTTGGCAGGCGGGTATGGCAGGTCGTACTCCATGGAAACCGACTGCGTTTCGGGTGCGGGGTTCATTCATCGATCTCCTTGAGCAGCGCTTGAAGTCGGTCGAGGCGTTCGAGCCAGAACGCCTGGTAGTGCGCGATCCAATCGACGTACGGTCGTCGAGCCACTCCCTACCTCTCGCACGGCATGGGGATCCGTCGCATGCCAGGAAAGGTTGCCGGTATCGCTTTCCGTCACGTTCTCCATTTCCTGTCGTCCTCGGTACTCTCGCGAACCCGGAACGCGGTAATCTTGCGGATCAGAGCGAGCGGTAGCGGCTTCTCCAGCGGAAATTGGATCGACCCTTTGGCCGTGGCAAATCTCGACAGATCATCCGCGAAGGCGCTCACTGCTGACGGCGTGGGATAGAAGCCGATGTGGCGTTTGAACGCGGCAAACATGACCAGGATCCTTCGATCGGAGAAAGCCGGCATCCCCCACTTCAGGCTTTCCGTGGCCCCGGGTGCAGATGTGCGGATACACGCACGCATTTCACGCAGCTTCTTCCGAGTGCTTTTGGGGGCGGCATTGATGTACTCGGTGATGGTCTTGGGTCGCGCAATTGTTGATTTCATGGCTCAGTTCATCCTCGCTGGTGTATCGGCTGGCAGGTCGTGCTCACCACGCCGTTGGCCGTCGTCATCGCTGTTGGCGAGCTCGGGCGCCGCGAATGCACCGCCGTCGGTGAACAGACGGCGCCCAGAGCCGAGCACCAGCGGGTGGATCAGCAGCACGTACTCGTCGACGTCGTTGCGCCGCATCAGGGACCGAACCAGCGCTCCGCTGCCGACCATGACCACATCCTTGCGTGGCTCCCTCTTGAGCCTGGCCACTGCCTCCGCGGTGTCGCCCTGGAGGACGCAAGTTGGTCCGGCCAAGCCCCGCGTCCGCTACTCCATGCTCGTGCTCAATAACTGATGGAGGGCGGCGAACGCAGCGGCGGAGGTGGCTCCCGCAACCGCCCCGGAGAGCAAGAAACGCCCTGTTCTCACGGCATGCTGCATGGGCTCACCGGGGTCGGGTCCCCCACCATTGGCCAAGCGGCCGAACGCCCTGCGCTTCTGCTGGGGGGGCTTGCGTCGGCCGCCGCGTTCAGGATCCCGGCAGCAGCAAGCGCGGGTTATGCACCAGC
>JBGPLG010000167.1:0-5489 GCA_041486305.1 Gemmatimonadota bacterium | reverse complement strand
TTGGAGAGTGTCTCCAGCGCCCTGGACCGGCGATCCATGAGCATTGGAGCCTCCGCACGTACCGCGCTCAATGCCGCAGCTTCGGTCAGCTCCTGCATCTGCGCCTCGCGGGCGGCCTCCTGAGCAATCCAGGCGCGCGTGTGGGGACCGATCTGTCGCATCAGCTTGGCCTCGAGCACCTCGGCCGCCGACAGCACGGAGCCCTGGGCTCTCGCGCGCGATGCCACCAGCACCAACCCGGCCGTCACCAACAGTCCAGCGCGCATACGATCCTCCCCGTCCTCAGGACCCCATATCCAGGGTCACCTGGTACACCTGTCCCGCCTTGACCCCGTAGAACCGGAACGTCTTGTCATCGATGAACCGGCAGGCTGTGGCGCTGAGGGAAAGGAACTCCTCGTACGGCGGGCCCAGCTTGCCGTCGATCATCGCCACCCAGGCCCGGGCGGTGATCACCGTGGCGAAGTGCTTGCTGTTGGGGCTCCACGAGGGGAACTGGAACCAGGCGATCTGCCCCGGGTAGAGGGTGCCGTCCACCCACACGCCTCCCTTGGGGATCTGATCCATCGTGAACCCCACGTAGGCCAGGTGCAACCCGTCGGGACTCCAGGAGAGTTCCGGGAACAGGATCTTGGGATTGTTGGTGGTATTGAAGCTCTGGAGATTGTGGGGTTTGGCCACGCCGTCCACCATCGGCTGAAAGTCCCCGGTCATCCCGACCTGCGCGCCGTAGGCGAGGTGTTTGCCGTCCGGGCTGAACCGCTCCGAGCCGTCCAGGACACCGCGTACCTTGGGATCCGGCTTGCCGTCTACCACCACCAGGAGGCCGGTGCTGGTGGCTTCCTGGTATATGTAGCGCTTCCCGTCCGGGCTCCACTGGAACTCCTTGACCCAGGTGGCTCCGGTCCCCTCGGTCCCGTCAACCACCGGGAAGGTCCCGGCGGGGCTCACGGCCTGGTAGGTCAGGTGGGCGCCGTCCGGGCTCCATAGCAGCTCCTCGGCAGTCTGGTAGGTCAGGCCCATCGCCTTCCCGTTGACCATGACGGACACCGTCGGGGCCGGCGTATTGGGCTGTACCCACGCGACCCGCTTTCCGTCCGGACTCCACGCCACCATGTGGCTGCCGTAGCCGATCCGGTAGCCGACGCGAACCTTGTCATAGGTCTGGACGTTGAACTTGCGGGGAACCGGGACGGTCATCCCGGCCACGAACAGGTTGGCGACGGCGCCGCGTCCCTGAATGTCCCCCGGATTGGTGACGCCCACATAGGCAATTCGGCCGTCCGGCGCCTGGTCGAGATCGGCGACACCGTAATACATCGCCGTCTCCACTCCGTCGTTCACCACGGTGCTCGACTTGGTGCCCACGCCCGCCTTGATAGCCTTGTAGACGTAGTGGAGCCCGTCGGGGGTGACCTGGAGGTCGGACACGCCGCTGTACCCGGGGCCCGGCTTGCCGTCCACCACCACGTGCCACTGGTCATCCGCGGTCTGGGCCGCATAGAACAGCCGCTTGCCGTTGAGCGCCGACTGGATCAGGTCCAGCGCCTTGTACGAGGGGCTCCTCACGCCGTCGGCCACCACCACCCAGCTTCCCGCTGCGGCCAGGGTGGCGTAGGCCAGCCGGGACCCGTCGCGGTTGAACAGGAACCCCCAGCCGGGGGCCATCGCGTTCATCCCGCTCTGCATCACGGGGGTGGTCACCAGCGTGGCCGCCTCCTTGCCGTCCACCACCGCGATGAAATCCCCGCCCCTGCGGCCGACGTAGGCGCTGTGGCCCCCGGTGAGGCTGAACTCGACCGACCCCCGGCTCGCCCGGCTGGTGCTCCAGCGGAAGTTGAGCGGGATCTCGTCGAACAGCGGCCCCTCGACGCCATCGACCAGCATCACCTCCCGGCTGCCCTTCGGCGCCACGATGGCGATGTGGTCCCCGTCCTCGCTCAGGTAGATCCGCTGGGTCCGGGGACCCATCAGGGCCTCGGTGACCTTGGCGTTGAGCGGCGGGCCGACGGGGGCCTGGGTCTGGGCGCCGGCGGGGTGGGTGGTGATCAGCAGCAGCATTGCGGCAGGTATCGAGAGTCTGGCGTGCATGGGTCTCGTCCTTCTCGGGGACTCATCGGAATGGAGATGCGGCGTTGTCCCCGGAGATTCTACCCCCTGTGGGGAATTCCCGCCTCCTGGGCGACCGCCCGAACCACCCGCACCGTCACCGACAGCTGCCCCACGTGCCGCATCGCGTGCTCGGCCCCATGCGCCAGGCAGCCGATCACGGTCGACGGGAGCTGCGCCCGCCCCACCCCGCGAAAGTCGCCCAGCGTCGCGACGTCGACGGTCCGGAGCTCGGCCACGGCGGCCTCGACCCGCGCGTCCAGGAGCGCCAGCGCCGCGGGCACGTCGGCGAGGTGGAGCGCCTCGCCTTCCCCTCGCAGCGCCGTGAACTGCTCCGGAGACAGGGTGCCCCCGCGGGCGTAGGTGAAGAGCCGATCGATGACGCCGGGGATATGCCGCAGATGGAACGCCGCCGAGGCGACGCCGGCCGGGCGGGCGTTCCATTGGGCCTCGGTCAGGCCGGGGATCAGCTCCCCGACGCTCTCACGGACCTGGAGCAGAATGTGCGCGACCGGCTGCAGGACGGCGGGGACGCCGTCGACGGGGCCGCGCTGCCACCATTCGGTGTTGGCCATCATCGGCGCCTTCCGCGCGCCAGCACCTTGTCCTCGGCGATCCCGCGCACCTCGAACCCGGTCGCCCGCGCGCCGTCCAGATGGAAGACGATCAGCTCGTCGAGCTCATCGCCGATCAGCTTGCCGTTCTTGTACTGCCGGGGGTGGAAGCTGTCGCCGCCGGCCGGGATCAGGTCGAACTCCGGGTCCAGCCCCGGCTCGACCGCGTCCGCCGTGGTGCGCACCCAGAGGGTGCCGCCGCGGTCCAGGATCTCGTAGCGGATCGATGGCCCGGTCGAGTCGGCGTCGGCGTCGTGCAGCTGGTAGACGCCGGAGTAGCTCGATGACGGGTGCGCCGCGACGATGGCCGGGCGCGACGACACGATCTCCAGCCGGATCGGCACCACCGTCCCGGCCCATTGGAACGCGAGGGTCGCGCCGGTGCGGGTGACCAGCGGGAAGGAGAAGGTCACCATCTCGAGGTAGGGCGCGGAATCGGCGGCCACCCGGACCCGGAGCTCGTCTTCGGCGGGATTGGGGCGCACCACATGGAAGCGCCGGGCCGAGCGGTTGAGCACCACCGTCCAGGAGTCGGGCTTCTGGGCCGGGATCATCCAGACCGAGTACTTGCCGCGGGGCAGCGGCCGGCCTTCGATCTGGACGTCGCGGGACACCTCGAGCGTGGTGGCCCAGTTCGCGCCCGGGGTCCACAGGTCTCCCCAGCGCACCAACCGGCCGAAGATCGTCCGCCCGCGGGCGGAGGGGCGATAGTACTCGACGGTCATGGTCGTGCTGTCGATCCGTTGGGAGACGGTGCCGAACGGGCTGGCGAGGGATTGGGCGTGGGCAGGGCTACCCGAAACGACGGCGAGGAGCAACGCGACGGTGATGCCGTCGATCTTGTGGGCGGGGATGATCACGATCGGCCGCTCCGGGGTGAGCCGACCAGCTTCCAGAACTGCGCCTCGCCGATCAGCGTGATCCGGTTGCCCCGCGCCGCCTGGCGATGAATCTCCAGCAGCTTGGTGCCCCCGTCCTTGCCGGCGATTTGAAGCGCGTTAGGCCGGCCCCGGACCAGGACGTCGGTCGAGGGGCCCGGGCGTCCCTGCACGATCGCGCCGCGGCGCCGCGCCGCCGCGACGGCCTCGTGTCGGGGTCGGTTCAGGAATCCGGTGAACGACACTCGGCGTCCCTTGAGACTCCCCACCCGGCCGGCCTTGAGCTCCTTGGGCCGATGGCGCAGCGCGGCGATGAGCTCCCCCGCCGATTCATACCGCCTGGCCCGAGCCCCCAGGCAGCGATGGATCACCTGCTTGAGGTGGTCGCTGCAGGGCAGCCGCCGGACGTCCTTGCTCCGCATCGGCTTGTGGACGTCGCCCCGCAGCAGCATCGCGATCAGCTGGCCCACCTGGTAGACGTCGTCGCGCTGCTGCCACCTCCGCACTTTTCCCCAGGCGATCTCGGTGGGTGCACCCAGGGGGTTGAAGGCGTCGGCGGTGACGCCTCCCCGGCTCACCTGGTGGGTCGCGATGCCGAAGTCGCCCAGCTTCAGGCGCCGGTTCTCGCAGACGAAGACGTTGAACGGGGTGAGGTCGCGGTGCAGCGCCTGGCCGCGATGCAGCACATCCAGGGTCGCCAGAATGGCGGCGATCTCCTGGCGAACGAAGCGCTCCGGCTGTCCGCCGCTGGCCGCGAGCCAGGCGCCGAGGTCGCCATGCTCGGCGTACTCCATCACCAGGCAATAGCGGGAACCGCCCGCCTCGGCGTCGACGAAGCAGTCGTAGACCCGGAGGGCCCTCGCCTGCCGGAACAGGAGCTGGGCGAAATAGGCTTCGCGCAGCCATCCCTTCATCCAGTGGCTGACCTTGACGCAGACCTGAGGCGGCAGCGGACCCGCGTGGATGGGGGTGGCGAGGTAGATCTCGCCAAACCCGCCCTTGCCGATCAGGCGATCCAGCCGGTAGCTCCGGAGGGTTTCGTTGCTGTAGAGCGACGGAAGCTTCGGCCGCGCCGGCTCCGCCTGCCTCGGCGGGGGTCGGCGGGACGTGGCTGCCAGGATGGTGCCGCGGCGGGTGGGCATGTCCGGGGAAATCTGTCGTGGGGTGCGTCGCTTGGCCACCGGTCGGCTGAACCAATCTCTGAATCAGTCGCGCTCCATGTCTCTCCGTTAGCCCTCTCGAACAATTATCCCTCCGGGGGCATATGTCTCAGGCGGAATAATTGGTCGGACCGGCCGAACCGCTCAAACTCTGCTCGCATCGTCTCCTGGACCAAGGTGCTCAGCAGGCTCCGCACCGCATCGGGCGCCGCCGCTTGCTCCAGGGCCGGGCTGGTCCTACCCTTCTCGTCGAAGGCCATTGGCTATCTCCTCTGGGTTCGGGGCTGTCACCCCGGGTTTGGTTGCTTCCCCCCAGAGAAGCTAGACGATGGCCTTGCTTTGGCCCCACCGTCGGATCGTTTACACAAATATCTGCACACCACACCTCCCCCTCCGCCTCCTTCGCACCTCTCCCCCGTTCCTCGTATCCTCCCCTCCGCTTCCCCAAACCCCTCCCCGCCCCTTCCTCACCTCCCTCCGCCTCCCCGTATCCTCCCGACGCCTCCGCCCCACCTCTCCCCCGCTTCTTGGAACCTCGCTCCCGCTCCTTGGAGCCGCGCTCCCGGTCCTTGGAACCTCGCCCCCGCTCCTCCCCACCTCCCTCCGCCTCCTCCGCACCTCCCCAACCCTCCTCCGCACCTCGCCCCGGCTCCTCCGCACCTCCCTCCCGCTCCCCCGAACCCGCCCCCGCCTCTCCAAAACCCGGGCCCGCTCTTCAAGATCCGCCT
>JBGPLG010000166.1:0-5509 GCA_041486305.1 Gemmatimonadota bacterium | reverse complement strand
GCTGGCGGCCGGGGCGGCGGGGGTTCACCTGGGCCCCGATGATCTTTCCGTCGCGATGGCGAGGGAGATTGCTCCGGCGGGGTTCTGGGTTGGAGCGTCGGTCGGCGACCCCGACGAGGCCCGGTTGGGACGCGACGCCGACTACTGGGGCATCGGGCCCTGGCGCACCACGACGACCAAGCCCGATGCGGGCGTGCCACTGGGCCAAGACGGATTCCGGAGGCTCTGCGAGCTGGGGCGAGGGACTCCCTGTGTGGCCATCGGCGGCATCGGGCCTGAGGATGTGCCGCCGGTATTCGAGGCCGGAGGAAGCGGCGTGGCGGTGATCTCCGGAATTCTGGGCGTCAGGGACGTTCGAGCCGCGGCCGCCGGTTACCGCTCCCGGCTCCCCACTCCCCGCTCACCATAGCAGGGTCGGCTCGGTCGACGCGATGACCTGCTCCCGGCTCCATCCCGGCTGCAGCTCCACCACGCGCAAACCCGCGGGCGTCACGTCGATCACGCAGCGTTCGGTGATGATCCGGTGCACGCAGCGCTCGCCGGTGAGCGGCAGCGAGCAGCGCTTCAGAATCTTCGGCTTGCCGTCCTTGGAACAGTGCTCCATCACCACGATGACCCGCCGGGCTCCGGCCACCAGGTCCATCGCGCCGCCCATCCCCTTGACCATCTTGCCGGGGATCATCCAGTTGGCGAGATCCCCCTGCTCCGAGACCTGCATCGCGCCCAGGATCGTGAGCGGCACGTGGCCGCCGCGAATCATCGCGAACGAGGTCGCGCTGTCGAAGTAGCTGGTGCCGGGAAGCTCGGTGACGGTTTCCTTGCCGGCGTTGATCAGGTCGTGGTCCTCTTCCCCCTCGTAGGGATACGGCCCGACGCCGAGCATCCCGTTCTCCGACTGGAGCACCACGGGAACGCCCTCGGGCACGCAATCGGCGATCATGGTCGGCATGCCGATGCCCAGATTGACGTAGTACCCGGTCTGTTCGGTCAGCGTGAGCAGCTCGCGGGCCGCCCGCCGCACGATGACGTCCCGCGCGTCGCCGCTCATGGGCGCTTCCTCACGGTGCGGCGTTCGATGAGATGGGACGGCGCGCGGGCCTGGAAGATCCGCTGCACGAAGATGGCCGGCGTGTGCACCAGATCGGGTTCCAGCTCTCCGGGCTCCACCAGGTGCTCCACCTCGGCGATGGTGATTCTCCCTGCCATGGCCATCATCGGGTTGAAGTTCCGCGCCGTTTTCCGATAGACCAGGTTGCCGAGCCGGTCTCCCTTCCAGGCCTTGACCAGGGCAAAGTCGCCGGTGAGGCCCCGCTCCATGACGTAGCGGCGGCCTTCGAACTCGCGGACCTCCTTCCCCTCCGCGACGAGGGTGCCGACACCGGTGGGGGTGAAGAAGGCCGGAATGCCGGCCCCGCCGGCGCGGATCCGCTCCGACATGGTGCCCTGGGGGGTGAGCTCGACCTCGATCTCGCCGGCCAGGAGCTGCTGCTCGAAGGTCTGATTTTCCCCGACGTAGCTTGAGATCATCTTCTTGATTTGCCGGTTCTTGAGCAGATGCACCAGACCGTGCTCGGAGGTGCCGGCGTTGTTGGAGACGATGGTGAGATGCTTCGACCCGAGGTCGCGCAGCGCGAAGATGCACTCCTCCGGAACGCCGGCGAGGCCGAAGCCGCCCACGAAAAGGGTGGCCCGGTCGGGAATGTCGGCGCAGGCGGATCTTGCGTCGGGGAAGACTTTGTTCACGGCGCTCCCCCCGGGTTACCGGTCTTCACGGCACGTATGACGAATTTTTCCATGACGATGCTGATCGGCCACCAGCGGCCGACCGTCTCCTCGGTTCGAAGTGAACCCGCGAGATACCGCTTGAGGACGGCGGGATGGCGCTTCTCAAGCCACTTGGCCACCAGAAAGCCCGCGAGCAGCCACTTGTTGAAGCCGAATCCGGTCCCCAGCGTCCCGATGTTCCTGGCGCCGCTTTGCCTGAGCCAGCGGTTCACCTGGGGAACCGTGTTGTACTGATCGTACTCGAGCTCCCACGGCCGGAAAGGCGACATCGTGCGGAAGAGCGCGCGGAATGGCGCGTTGAGGATCGGTCCGAGTCTGCTCTGGCGAATCCGCTTGACCACGCCCTTCGAGCTGGCATCGTTGTAGCAATGAAGCGTCAGCTCCCCGGCCGGACGGAGAACGCGCACCATGTCCGAGACGGCGCGCGGCTGGTCATGGATGTGCTGCAGCACCCGGACGCAGACGACGCGATCGAACACGTCAGTCTTGAAGGGCAGGTGCTCGACCTCTCCGCAGACGAGTTTGGTGGCGCGCCCCTTCTTCTTGCAGATGCGGAGCAGGTTCAGCGACGCGTCGATGCCGACTGCCGAAATGTCAGGAGAATAGCGCTCGAAGAAGCGCCCGTTGCCGCAGCCGCAATCGAGCAGCATTCCCCCCGAAGGCTGCTCGAGCATCCTGAGCGTCGCCCGAGTCTCGCCCAGGTGGTGGTGCATGTCCATCATCGATTCGCCGCCCTCGACGAATTTGTCATACACCTCTGCACGCACCTCCGAATCCCAGGAGCGCTGGAATAGTTCCTCGAACCGGGCCTTTACATTGGTCGGGAACAACACCGGGATCCCGTCAATAATCGGATAGATGAATCCGCAGGGTGCGCAGGAGAGCTCAGCGCCTGCCGGGTTGTAGTGCAGGTCGCCCCGGCAGGCGGGGCAACAGAGGATTGCGAGGAGCTCGGCGTCGAGGGCGGTGCTGTTCATGATTTCGCAGGACGGGGGTCGGAGGTAGGAGCCGATGGCGCAGGGGCGGTCAGGAGCAGCCCGTCCACGAAGAACTTCGTGGCCCAATTGAGCACCTGATGCCGGCCGTAGCCGCCGTCGATGGGGAAGGAGCCCTTGACTCCCCCGGTGAGTCCAGGATCGTTCGAGGTCCGGTTCTGGGTTCGCATTACGAACTCGCCGATTCGCCGCGCCCGGTCGCGAAGGCCGGAATCGCCGAAGTAGTCGCCCAGCTGCCACCACACGATGCCCATCTGGGCATCGCCGGTGAGGCAGTCCCAATCGACCTGGGGCGACCAGTCCGAGGCGAAGCGTCCGCTCAGGCCGCCGTCGGGCCGCTGCTGGGCTGCCACCGCGAGCGCGGTGATACGGGCCGCCTGGATGTACTCCTCACGACCGAGCAGCAACCCGCATCCCAGAATCCCTTCGATCGCATAGGCAATGGTGTGCAGCAGCGGACGGTCGGGGTCCGAAAGGCAGTTGTCCTGGAACCAGCCATTCTCGAGCTGGCGCGAGATTGCGTAACGGATGTTCCGCTCCGCAGCGTCGATATAGCGACGCTCACCCGCGTACTTTCCCAGGAGACAAAGGCCGAAGGCCGCCCTGGTGTAGTAGGTGGTACAGTCCCGCCGCGACATGGCTGAGCGGCCTCTCACGAATGATCCATCCGCTCCCTGGGCGGTCAGGAGATAGTCGGCTGCTCGGCGGGCGCCCGCAAGGTACTCGCTGCGCCCGGTTTCCTGGTGGGCTCGAATCCACCCGAACAGCACCTGTCCGGTATTGAACGCCGCGGGCGCCGGTGAGGCGTACCGGCCGATGACTCCTTCCTGGACCGCGCCGGACTCGAGCTGAACATCGAGCTCCCAGTCTGCCATGCGAATGGCACGTGCAGCGAGGTCCGGCCGCCGGAGACGCGCGGCGACTTCGTACATCGTTGGAATGATGTAGCCCGTCGTCTCTGGATACGAGGGCTGCCACCCGCGGGACCGGAACTCAGGTACCCAGGTCACACCGTATCCCCGCGACACACCGGCGTCGGGCGTGGCGTCCTGGGCCCGGACGAGCCACTCGACCGCGGCCGTCAGGTGGTCTTCGGGATTCGCCGATACCGGATGCCCACCCGCCCGATCCCGGTCCCGTTCCCGGTAGGCTGACCGATTGAGAAGCGCGGAGGTCCGAACCCGGTTCCGCACCGTGTTCCAGATCCGGCCAATCATGCTTGTTCGCGTCATCGCCCGGAAAGATACGGCCGCATTGCCGTCGCGGCTGCCTCCAGCTTCTCGAGGTCGACCCCGGTCCTTCCCGGAAACGCCTCGACGAGGGTCCGGGTGGAGACGTTGCCCGGCGCGCCGGGAGCGTAGGGACAGCCGCCGATGCCACCGGCGCTCGTATCGAAGATCCGGATGCCCAGCGCCTCCGCGGCGATGGCGTTCTCCACGGCCTGGCCGAAGGTGTCGTGGAAGTGCGCCGCCAGGCGGTCGGGTGGCGCGATCGACTGGAGGCGGTCGAAGAGCCGGCTCACTTCGTATGGGGTGGCCTTGCCGATGGTGTCGCCGATGGACAGCTCGCCGCAGCCCAGATCGAGCAGCGCCTTGGCGACGTCGAGCACCTTTTCCGGCTTGACCGGTCCCTCGAAGGGGCAGTGGAACGCGGTGGAGATGTAGCCACGCACCGGGACGCTGGCGCGGGCGATCACCGGTTTGAACCGGAGCAGGGTTTCCGCGATGGTGGCGTTGGTGTTCTTGAGGCTGAAGGTCTCGCTGGCCGCAGTAAACACCGCCACCTTGTCGACCCGGGCCCGCGTGGCCCGGTCGAGCCCCTGCTGGTTGGGGACCAGGGCCATGTAGGTCACGCCAGGGGCGCGCCGGATGCCCGCGAAGACTTCTTCCGCGTCCGCCAGCTGCGGAATCCAGCGCGGGCTCACGAACGACGAGACCTCGATCTCGTGGAGCCCGCACTCCGACAATGCATCCACGAACCGGATCTTCACCTCGGTAGGGACCTGCCGGGCTTCGTTCTGCAACCCGTCGCGGGGACCCACCTCCACGATCCGGATCGGGTCGCGGCCGGCCGTATCCCTGGTGTCAGCGGAAGGCATAGATGGTGCTTCCATGAAGGCGAGCGACCTCCCGCCAGGCTCCCGGGAAGAGCGCCTGCACGATCGCGAACTTCTCCGTATCCACCGGCTGGTAGTACGGGTGCTCGGTGTCCCGCAGGACGATCAGGAAATCAGGCTTGACCTGCTCGACGTAGTGGCGCAGCTGCTCGGGAGGGATGGTGCCGGGGAACCTGACCGCCTTGCGTCCGGAGGCGAATTGAATCGGGACCGAGAAGGTCGTCTGAACCACGGCGTCCGCCCGGGTGTTGCCGGACACCCACCGGGAGGCTTCCCGGACCGCCTCGGCCACCGGATCGGAAAAACGGCTCTCCCGATACTGGGCCACGACCTGGGGGACGGTTCGGGCCACGCCGGCGGCTGCGTAGAGCACCAGGGCACCGAGCAGCGCGCCTCGGCCGAAGCGGCCGGAGATCCCGCCGATCCAGACCGCGGCACGATCCCAGGCGAACAGGGCGATGCCCACGACGAGCAGCCACACCAGCGCGAAGGCCTGATCCTGGCGGGAGAAATCCGCCGGCATCGCCCGCAGGCTGACCGCGGCGCCGAGCAGGCACACCGAGCCCACGCTGATCAACCCCAGCCGTAGCCGCCGGCTGCCGGACGAGGCCGC
>JBGPLG010000165.1:0-5667 GCA_041486305.1 Gemmatimonadota bacterium | reverse complement strand
TCGGCGTCGCGTCCCAACCGGGCCTCGTCGGGGTCGCCGACCGACGCTCCAACCCAGAACCCCGCCGGAGCAATCTCCCTCGCCATCGCGACGGAAAGATCATCGGGGCCCAGGTGAACCCCCGCCGCCCCGGCCGCCAGCGCCACGTCCAGGCGATCGTTGATCAGCACCGGCACCGGCAGGGCGCCGATGAGGGCCCGGGCCGCTTCCAGGAGTTGCCGCGGCGGCACCGCCTTGAGCCGGAGCTGCACGCAGGTAACACCGCCTTGCACCGCCTGCAGACACGTAGCGACGAGGTCGCGTCCCTGCAGCAGCCGGTCGTCGGTCACCAGCATGAGCCGGAGCCGCGCCGCTAGATTGTCGTTCATGGACCCAATCTTATCATGGGGCTGACCGGCCCGGGCCGGGATGCCCACGCGGTCGTCACCCGCCGCGGCGCCGACCGTTGGGTCCGCGGCCATCCCTGGATCTACGCCAGCGACGTCACCAACGCGCCCGACCTGCCGGGGTTGGTGCGCGTGGAGGATCCCCGGGGCAAGTTCATCGGGCAGGCGCTCTGTTCGCCGCGCTCGGAGATCCGGCTTCGGCTGCTGGAGCGCACCGACCGCCCGGTCGACGCCGCCTGGTGGGCCCAGCGGCTCGGCCGCGCCCTGGCGCGGCGGGTCGGCATCGACGCCACCGCCTACCGGGTGGTCCACGGCGAAGGCGACGGCCTCCCGTCGCTCGTGGTGGACCGCTACGATCGCTGGGTGGTGGCCCAGCTGCTCTCGGCCGGTCTCGAGACGATGCGCGGCGCCGTCGTCGAGGCGTTGGTCGGCGTCCTGGGGCCGCAGGGTGTCCTGCTCCGGAACGACGCCCCGGTTCGCCGCCACGAAGGCCTCCCTGAAAAGGTCGAGCTGGCGTACGGGACGGTGCCCGAGGAGATCGAGGTCCGGGAGGCCGGGGTCCGCTACTTTGCCGCCCCATTCACCGGCCAGAAGACCGGCGCCTTCCTCGACCAGCGCCCTAACCGCCTCCGGGCCGGCGGGTTGGCGCTCCAGGGCGGACACGCCCTCGACTGCTTCGCCTACCACGGCTCGTTCGCCTTGCACCTGGCCGGGAGGTCGGCCTCGGTCCTGGCGCTCGACACCAGCGCGGAGGCGCTGCGCCGCGGCGCCCGGAACGCCGAGCTCAATCGGCTCGACAATATCCGGTGGGAGGAAGCGGACGCCTTCGAAGCCCTCCGCGCGATGGCGCGGGCCAAGACCCGTTTCGATACCATTGTTGTTGATCCGCCCGCGTTCGCAAAATCAAAGAGCGCAGTGGCCCAGGCGCTGGCCGGGTACCGCGAGATCAACCTGCGGGCAATGCGGTTGCTCAATCCGGGCGGAGTGCTCCTGTCCGCTTCCTGCTCCTTTCACGTCCGGCGCCCGGAATTCCTGGAGATGATCGCCGAGGCGGCGCGGGACAGCGGCCGGATACTCAGGCTGGTCGAGCTGTTGGGCCAGGGAGAGGATCATCCCGAAGTCGTGACCATCCCGGAAACGGGATACCTGAAAGCGGTGGTGCTGCGCGCCGAGGAATAGCCCCGAGGCGGGCCCCCGAAACTCGACACTAGCCCCAACCCCCGGTGGTTTCTTACTTTACGGTACATGCTCACGGCCGCACAGCTCGATGCTCGGACCGAGTCCGCCCGGACCCGGCGGGCTCGCCCCATCCTGTCCCCCAAGCAGCGCTACCACGAATACCTGATGCAGCGGATCGAGGACTACAAGAACTCCCTTGCCCGGGAGGAGCTCCTCCGCCTGGGCAATGACGCCGCCACCGAGATCCAGGATGCCGACAGCGGCCAGTACTTCCTGACCGAAGTCGTCATGCAGGAAACCGTCGACAAGATCATCGAGAAACGGCTTCGCATCCCCACGTTTTCCCGCTGGAAGCAGAAGTTCGCCAAGCTCCGCCAGGCCCAGCAGTCACCCACCCACTGGGGGCTGGAACGCCACAACGCGGTCTCGGCCATCCTGCCGCGGCTCGAGATCGGGGACCAGGCGCTGGTGGTGGGAGGCGGAGTGGAGGCGGCGCTCTACCTCCTCGCCGCGCACGACGTGCGGATCACCTGTCTGGTCGGCGACAACCCCACCTGTACCAGGATCGAGACCCGCATGGCGGCCGAGTCGCTCACCGGGAATTTCGAGGCCCTGGTGGTGATGTTCGGCAACTGGTTCCCGCCGGTCGGCCCGATCCATCTGGTCGTGATCGACGGGGCGACCCTCGCCTCCCTGCCCTCGCCCCGCCGGATGACGCTCATGGCGCAGCTCCAGGACGTCACCGTTCCCGGGGGCATCCATGCAATCCTCCCCGGAGACACCGGTGGACCGTCGGAGTCCTGGCTGTCGCTCTATCCGGACTGGGAACGGATCCCGGTTCCGGTCCGGAGCCAGCGCAGAGGCACCAAGCGGGAAACCGCACCCGGCGTCCTGGTCTCCCGCCCCCTGCCACCGACCGCCTCCCGGGCCTCATTCGCCTGACCGCATGCTCCGGTGCGCCCCGGAGAGCGTCAGTCGTCTCCCCTCCTGATTGGAGGTGGGACCATGGCCGCACCGACCCCGGCGCTCGACAAGCGCGAACCCCGAGGCATCATCATTCGAACCGGAACCCCCCGGAAGACCCGGGCTCCCTTTTGGGCCTACGTCTGGAGTGAGGACGCGGACCCCCAAGCTTGCGCCGGGCCGCGCGGGGGACGTATCCTCGAATCGGCCTGCCTCCCCGAGCTTTCGAGCCCCGAATGCCGAGCTTCACCCTGAACGGAGTGGCAGTACCCTTCGAGCCCGGCGCGACGATCCTCGACGCCGCCCGGGCTCACGGCATCGACATCCCCACGCTCTGCTGGTACCCCAAGCTCCCCAACGTCGCCAACTGCCGGATCTGCCTGGTCTCGGTCCAGGGATCGCCCAAGCTGATGCCCTCGTGCGGCACCCCCGCCGTGGCCGACAGTGTGGTCGAAACCGAGTCGCCCGCCGCGGTGGAAAACCGCAAGAGCGTCCTCCGGTTCCTGCTCGAGCGCTACCCGGGCGACCACCTCAGCAACGGCGGACGCGACCAACCCCGCAACGAATTCGAGCGCTACGTCACCCGCTATGGCGTGACCGGCGCCGCCTCTCGCGAGCTCCCGCTCCGCGGCGGTGATACCCGCCCGGGCGACGTGATGATCAGCCACGACATGTCGCTCTGCGTGCTGTGCACCCGCTGCGTGCGCGCCTGCGAGGACATTCAGGAGGTCGGCGTGCTCGACGTGGCCGAGCGGGGGTCGCATACCGAGATCATCGTCGGCGGCGACGGCGATCCCGACCACGCCGGCTGCACCTGGTGCGGTGAATGCGTCCGGGTCTGCCCCACCGGCGCCATCTTCGAGGTGATGCCCAGGAAGCGGTTCAATCGGGCCCAGATCGAGGCACCGGACAAGACCACCCGCTCCGTGTGCCCCTACTGCGGCGTCGGGTGCCAGATCGACATCCAGACCCGCGGCAACGAGGTGGTCCGGGTCACCTCGCCGTGGATCGAGGAGCGCACCCCGAACCAGGGCTCCACCTGCGTCAAGGGACGCTTCGGATACGACTTCCCCCAGCATCGGGATCGCCTCACCGTTCCGCTGATCCGGACCGGCTGGGAGCAGCGCGGCGGGGCGTGGGTCTGGACCGGGGAGTCGCCCCGCTACCGGAGCGGTGACTGGCCCACCGTGGCCGAGGAAGGCCGGGGCCGGAAGCCGAAACCGCCCACGCGGCAGGCCGGCAAGTCGCCCCAGACCGGCATGCCCCTGGTGGACGACGGCGACGTCCGCGACCGCAACGCCACGCCCCCGGAGTGGTACGAGCAGTTCCGCCCGGCCACCTGGGAAGAGGCGATGAGCCTCACCGCCCAGGAGCTGCTCCGGATTCGCCATACCCTGGGATCCCGCGCGCTGGCCGCGTTTTCCTCGGCCAAGTGCAGCAACGAGGAGAACTACGTCCTGATGCGCATGGTGCGGGCGGCGTTCGGCACCAACAACGTCGACCACTGCACCCGGCTCTGCCATTCCACGTCGGTGGCCGCGATGAACCGTTCGCTCGCCACCGCGGCCGCGTCCGGCTCGATGCGGGAGATCGAGGAGGCCTGCGACGTGATCTTCATCGCGGGCGCCAATACCACCGAGAGCCACCCGGTCTTCGGGGCGCTGATCAAGCGGGCCAAGGCGAAGGGCGCCACCATGATCGTGGCGGACGTGCGGCGGACCGAGCTCGCCGCACTGGCCGATATTCACCTCCAGATGCTGCCCGGCACCGATGTCGCCCTCTACAACGGCATGCTGGCCCACATCATCTCGGCGGGGCTGATCGACCAGGCGTTCGTTCGTGAGCGCACCCGGGAATTCGACGCGGTCGCGAAGGCGGTGAAGCCGTACACCCTGGAGCTGGCCGAGAAGGTCACCGGCATTCCCCGCGCACTCATCCGCCGGGCCGCCGAGCTCTACGCCCGGGGCCCCAACACCTCGACGCTCTGGGCCATGGGGCTCACCCAACACGCCACCGGCACCGATATCGTGGCCAGCCTGCTCAACCTGCTGCTGTCCTGCGGCATGATCGGTCGCTGGGGCGCCGCGATGATCCCGATCCGGGGCCAGAACAACGTGCAGGGCGCCAGTGACATGGGCGCGATTCCGTTCGCCTACACCGACTATCGACCGGTCACTGACCCGGCCAACCGGGCCGAATATGCCGCCGCCTGGGGTGTGCCCGAGACCGCGCTCTCGCTCGAGAACGGCCTGATGGTTACCGAGATCGTGAAGGAAGGCAGCCCGGTCCGCGGCATGTTCGTGATGGGGGAGAATCCGGTGCTGTCCGACCCCAATGTGGCCAAGGCGGAAGAGTGGATCCGGAAGCTCGAGTTCCTCGCGGTCCAGGACCTGTTCCTGACCGAAACCGCGCGTTGGGCCGATGTGGTGCTGCCCGGCTCGTCCTTCGCGGAAAAGGAAGGGACCTTCGCGAATACCGATCGCCATATCCAGCTCGCCCGCGCCGCGGTGCCCACCCCCGGCCAGGCCCGCCAGGACCTCGACATCCTGGTGGACCTCTCCCGCCGGCTGGGACTCCCCACCCCGTTCAGCTCGCCCGCCGAGGTGATGGACGAGATCGCCCGGGTGACGCCCACCTGGCGCGGGGTGTCCTATCCCAAGCTCAAGCGGGACGGCTCGCTCCAGTACCCGGTGCTCACCCCCGACTCGAAGGGCACCGCGTTCCTCTTCGACCAGACCTTCCCCACCGCCGACGGCAAGGCCCTGCTGGTGCCGGTGGAGTTTCTCCCGCCGGGCGAGCTGCCCAGCCCCGAGTACCCGTTCTTCCTCAACACCGGCCGCCAGATGTACCACTGGCACACCGGCACCATGACCCGGCGGGCCGAGGGCCTCGACTCCCGCGAGCCGGTGCCGGTGGTGGAGATGTCGGCGGCCGATGCCGGGTCCCTGGGCGTTTCGGAGGGGGATACCGTGCGGGTGACGTCCCGGCGCGGCAGCGTGCTCATCGGGGTCCGGATCTCGAACCGCCAGGCGCCGGGCCAGGTGTTCATCCCGATGCACTACCGCGAGGCCGCGGCCAACCTCCTGACCAACCCGGCGCTGGACCCCTATGCCAAGATTGCCGAATTCAAGATCAGCGC
>JBGPLG010000164.1:0-5753 GCA_041486305.1 Gemmatimonadota bacterium | reverse complement strand
GCCAATCGCCCCCAACCAGGAGGAATCATGGTCATCAAGCGCATCGAGCCGTTCCCCTTTGCCAAGCTCATGGGTACCCTGTACGCGATTCTCGGATTGATCGGGGGAATCATCTTCGCGCTGTTCTCCAGCATGGTCGGGGGGATGATGGGGGGCATGAATCTCGGGGGGAGCTTCGGACTGGCCGGGATCATCGTGCTTCCGCTGATCTACGGGGTCGTCGGCTTCATCGTCTGCTTCATCGGAGCCTTGATCTACAACTTCGCCGCGGGCCTGGTGGGCGGGGTCCAGATCACGACCGACTAGGGACCGTTCGAAGGCGCAACATTCCGGTTCGGCTCTCCAAATAGTTGATTTCACCGGCCTGGTGCCTGCGTCCGCGCTCGTCGCGCGGACCAGGGCACCCGGGTCGATGACGCCCCCAGGGCTAGCGGATGGCCTGTCCCGTGGCGAAATCGAACAGGGTCAGGCGCCGGAGCCGATAGTAGGCTTGCCAGTAGCCACGGAGCGACTGCACGAACTGGGAGAGCGCCTGATCCTTTTCGGACTGGGCGATGTACAGGTTGTCGATCGAGATGCGCCCGATGACGTAACGATTATAGGCTACCTCGAACCGCTTTCCCGCCACCGTGTCGGCCTTGGCGGAGAGGGCGAGGTTGCGGCGGGCCTGGGAAAGCTGGAGCGCGGCGAAATGGGCGTCCTGGGCCGTCTGTTGCAGTGTGGATTGTGCTGTGGTCGCCGCCCGCTCGCGCTCCTGTTCGGCGGCCTGGACCCCCTCCTTTCGGGCGCCCCATTGCCAGATGGGGAACTGCACGGCCAGTGAGAACTGCCGCGCTTCCAACAGATTCCGGTACGCCAGACTCATCTCGTTTCCGGTCGCATTGAAACCGTAACTCGCCAGGACCGTGGCGCCGAGGCCGTTGCCGAGCCGCGCCTCGGTCACCCGCCGCCTGGCCTGGACCTGCTGTAGCTCCGCGTCGATGACGCTTGCGCGGTTCTTGAGCGCCTCCGCCACCGCGCGGGTGGTGTCCGCCTCGAAGTCGGGGACGATCGGCGTGACGGAGATTTCGGGCGGGGCACCCTCCGGCAGGTTGAGGCCGAGGCGCAGCGCGGCGAAGGCGCGGTCGTATTCGAGCCGGGCGCCGTCGAGGGTCGTCCGGGAGCGGAGCAGTGCCAGCTCGCTCTGCAACAGGTCGTTCTCGCCGATCTTGCCGACTTCGAAGCGGCCCTTGTTGAGGGTGTAGAGCGTGTCGTTCACCGCCGCGTTCTTGATCCCGTTGTCCAACGCCACCCGCGCCGCGTAGGCATCGAAGAACAGCGTGGCGGTCTGCTGGGCGATGTCCTCCCGCGCCTCGAGAAACTGCCGTTCGGCGAGCTCGGAGCGCACGTCCTGCTCCCGGCGATCCCAGGCCGCGGCGTTGGGCCGGAACAGGTCCTGCCGGAGCCCCACCGACACCGGGGTCGACGACCAGGTGTGGACCGCCTGCTGGCCGGTCACCGAAAGCCGGGAGAGGGAAGACGTGACGAAGAAGTCCCCGCCGGTCAGCGGGAGCTTCTGGGACATGGTCATGGTGAACGCGGCGTTGGTCTGATCCTGCGGTCGGAAGAGGGTGCTGCCGTCGGGCTGGACCACCTGGATGATCGACCGGTTGTAGGCCGGCGCGGTGCCGCCGACGGAGAGCTGCGGGAGCAATCGCGCGTAGAACGCCCGGTCTCGATAGCGGGCCGCGTCCCGAGTAGCCGTGGCGGCTTTGGCCTGGTAGCCCTGGGTGAGCGCGAGCTCGATGGCCTGCTGGAGCGTGATCGGAGGCGACCGTTGCGCGCCGAGCGGCGCCCCCCCGACCATCCCCAGGAGGCAGAGCCGGAGCACCCGGGCGCCGGTCGACGGGAGGCGGTTCCTGACAGCTGCTACACGATGCGCCATGGCACTCACTCGTAGCGGAGGCAGACCACGGGATCCTGTTTCGCGGCGCGATAGGCCGGCACGATGCCGAACCCGAGCCCCACGGTGAACGACACGCCGAACGCCAGCACTACCGAGAGCGCGGAGACGATCGTCTTGATGCTCGCCACACTCTCGATCCCGAAGCTCAGGGCCACCCCGGTCAGGATTCCCGCCACCCCACCGGCCACGCTGATCAGCACCGCCTCGCTGAGAAACTGGAACAGGATGTCCTTCTGGGTGGCGCCGACCGCGCGGCGCACGCCGATCTCCCGGATCCGCTCCAGCACCGAGGCGAGCATGATGTTCATGATGCCGATGCCCCCTACGATCAGCGAAATGGACGCGATCGCTCCGAGCACGACGTTGAAGATGGTCTTGGTGCGCTGCTCCTGTCGGAGCAGCAGCTCCGGTACCGTGATTTCGAAATCCACCACCGAA
Organism: Gemmatimonadota bacterium; assembly: GCA_041486305.1. Taxonomy (GTDB): domain Bacteria; phylum Gemmatimonadota; class Gemmatimonadetes; order Gemmatimonadales; family GWC2-71-9; genus JABFSM01. The sequence continues at coordinate 3,370 of JBGPLG010000164.1, read as the reverse complement.
TTGTGCCGGCGCGCGAGCATACGCTGGGCCACTTCCGCGACCGAAGGAACCAGCTTCGAGTCGCTCACCCGCACGATGATCCGGTCCAGCTGATTCCGGTTGGTCCGTTCCTGCCGCTGTTCCTCCGATTCGCTGGAGTCGCTGGTGACGAAGGTCCCCGGACGGGCGGCCAGCTCGATGTCGTGCTGGGTTACCCGCGCCCGGTCGCGAAAGCGCAGCAGCATGGTATGCACCGGTACGTAGACGTCCATGTTGGCGTCCCGGATGCCGAGTCGCGCCGCCGTGGCGTTGCTCACCCGGCGGTCCTGGAGTACGCCCACGACGGTCACCCAGGTCCCGCCCACCTTGAGCGGCCTCCCGATGGGGTCTTCGGTAGTGAAGAATCGGGTGCGCACTCCCCGGCCGATGATCGCGACCGGGAGGCCGTGCTCCACCTGGAGCGGCGTGAACCAGGTGCCGCCGCTCAGCTCGAGGTTGGTCAGTCGGAAATAGCTGGTATCCACGCCGACCACCTTACCCGACCGGCGGTGGCCTTCCCGTGTCACGGTGGTGTTGAGCACGATTTCCGCGCTCGCCGCCTCGACCGCCGGGATGACGCGCGCGATCGCCCTGGCATCGGCGTAGGTGAGCCCGGGGGAAAACTTCTTCACCTGCTTCTCGGGGTTCTGATCCTTGACCTGCTCCTCCTTCTGCTCCACCAGTGGCGTGATCATCACATTATTGGAGCCCAGCAGGCGCATCTGTTCGAGGATCTCCTGTTCGGCGCCCTTTCCGATCGCCAGCATGGCGATGACCGAGGCTACTCCGAACAGGATGCCGAGGGAGGTAAGCGACGCGCGCAGCTTGTTGTGCTGCACCGCCTCCAGAGCGGTGCGCATGCTGAACAGTGCGTGCGCGACGATCTGCCCGCGCAGCCGCGCGAGGGCAGCCCGATCCAGCCCCACGGGATCAGCCCTTTTTCTTCGGGGGAGGGGCGGCCGGCGGCACCCCCGGCGGTAGGGCGCGCGGGCCGAACGCGGTGTCGCCCCCGGCCGCCTTGGTGCCCGCGGTCGAACCCGGCAGCCGTACCATGGGGAGCTTGTCGCGGTTCTCGGGAGGGGTGAGCAGCACCCGGTCATCCACTCCCAGGCCGTTCAGAACGATGACCTCGTCGTCATTCATGGCGCCGGTCAGCACCTCCTGCTTGGTCACCCGGCCCGCGGCCTGTTTGTAGACGAAGGGAACGCCGCCCTCGCTGCTCACCGCCTCGAGCGGTACGTAGAGCGCCTCTTTGGTGGTCTGGGTCTCGATCGCGTTGCCGGTGGTCATCCCGGGGCGGAGCGTGGTGTCGGCCTGTTCCACCACCAGCTTGACCTCGAACACCTTCGCGTCCTGGTTGGGGCGCTGCTCCCCCACGTTGGCAACGCTGGTCACCTTGCCGGTGAGCTTCTTGGTCGGGTCGGAATCCAGGGTGATCACCGCGGCCTGTCCCACCGCGATCTTGCGGACGTCGATTTCGTTGACGTAGGTGGTTGATTCCATCTGGGTGAGGTCGGGGAGCGTGGCAACCCCCGGATCCCAGGACGAGACCTGGGAGCCGGTCGTCCGCTTCTTGCCGTTCCATTCCTTGACGTAGATCACCATCCCGGGGGCGGGAGCCTTGATGGTGAACGCCGCCATCACGTCCTGCACTACCGCGAGCTTGTTCTTCTGGCGGTCCAGATCGGCGCCGACCTCGCGCATCTTCGCTTGGGCCTGCTCGGTGCGGGTCTTGTAGTCCACCTTGGCCTGGGCCAGGGCGCGCTGGGCCTTCTCGTAGTCGATTGCCGCCTGCCGCCTCACGGTCGGCGCCTCGTAGACCGCCTGCTCCTTGGCGAGCTGCTTTTCCTCGAGTCCCAGATCCATGGTGCGGATGTCCTCGCGCGCCTTGGAGAGGTTGAGGGTCGAATCGAGCATGGCCTGCTCGTAAACCGCCTGGGCCTTCTGCAGCGCGAGCGACACGTCCGCCATCTTGGCCGCGATACTGGAGCGGTCCAACTCGGCCACGACATCGCCCTCTTTGACGACGGTGCCCTCCGGAACGATCGAGGCGATCTTCATCTGGTAGGCGTCGGCCTGATTGGCGTTCTGGGGCACGTTGATCTGCACAAACTTCCGGGCCCGGAGCTCGCCGGAGATCGTCACGGTCACCTTGAACTCGCCCCGTTTGACCCGGGCCACGGCGGCCGACTCACCCCCGGCCGAGCTCCGCGCCAGCAACCATGCGCCCGGGACGCCCACCACGACGGCGGCGACAGCGAAGGGGAACCAGCGGCTGCGGACCAGACGCATCGGAGCTCCTTTGATCGCGGTGAACTGACTCGGGGGTCCAGCAGGGTAAGACGCGCCAGACTGGCAATCCGTTGCCTCGACCGGACACGCCGGGTTAGACCCCCCACCGAATCTGCGGATCGCCGGACCGGGTCGCAACCGATTTCATCAGATCGTAATCTGCCTGACATGTTCCTGGCGCTGCGCCGGCGGCGGATGCCGCTGGCCCAGCCGGAGGGCCCTAGCGCAGCCCCCGGAGTACCGTGTATCCCCGTTGGCGATCCGCAGCCAAGACCCGCACGGTTGGCGCCAGTCGGGCCGCCGGATACCTTCCGGTGGAGGGGGATCGCACCATGCCGGGAGTTTCGGCCGTTACCGGGCGCTAGGCTTGATCCATCGCTTTCGAACGCGGGTCGGCGCATCAGCGTGGCGTTGCACGCTCACGCTTTTCGTGGTTGCCGCGGTGGCCTGCAAGTCCGGGCCGGCGCCCGCGCGCGCGCGCCGGACCGACGGGCGGGTGGCGCCGGATACCGGCCGGTTCCTCGCCGATTACGGACCCGCGGCGCCGACCTTTCAAGCGTTCCGGTCCGGCCTGATGGCGCATCGATTTCTCGATACCATCGCCGCGCGGCTCAACGATTCGCTCAGAATCCCCAAGGACATCACGCTCGCGACGGCGCATTGCAGCGAGCCCAACGCGTCCTACGACCCCGATACCCGCCGGGTGACCCTCTGCTATGAGCTGTTCAAGACCCTCTCCGACCGGTTCGCGGCCACGGCGGGCGGGGAGTACGTCGTCCCCGGCACCATCGTGTTTGCGCTGATGCACGAGATGGGGCACGCGCTGGTGGACGTCCTCGCGCTGCCGATTACCGGCCGGGAGGAGGATGCGGTCGATCAGCTCGCCACCATCCTTCTTCTGGAGCAGGGGGCTTCCGGCGATTCCCTCGCGTTCGGCGCGGTGGGATGGTTCGTGACCAGCGCCCGGTCCGGCCGGCTCGACAGCCTGGCCTTCGCGGACGACCATGGCCTGGACCTCCAACGGGTCTACAACCTGATCTGCTGGATCTATGGGCGCGAT
>JBGPLG010000163.1:0-5841 GCA_041486305.1 Gemmatimonadota bacterium | reverse complement strand
CAAGGCGCACGAGGTCGTCGAGCAGATCATCGCTCAGCGGCATGAGCTGCTGTTGAGCAACCAGCAGTTCGCGGAGCTCACTGGCCTGCACAAGGCCGTGCGGGACGAGCGGGCGATCTACGAGTCGACCGGTCGCACCAGGCCCCCCTATCAGCGGCCCGTGTGGATCACGACGCCGGAGCAGGCGCTCGCGAAGGCGTTCACGATCCTGACGCCGCAGCAGCAGCATCAGTCGCTGATGTTGTTCGAGAAGCTCGAGCCGAAGAAAGCCAAGTAGCGCGACCGCGCGGAGGAGATCCTGGCGACGTTCTTCGATGCGCAGTGGAAAACTCAGATCGCGCCTTACGCGCGATATCGCGAGCTCTTCGCTCGGCGCCAGCAGGGCGGGCCCGTCACAGCGCAGGACCTGCGTGACCTTCAGATGTGGTCCAACCTGGCCTGGTTCGGCAAGGAGCTTCGCAACGGTGAGGTCCGGCTGGCGAGCGGGGACGTCACCTCTGTGCGCGGGTTCGTCGACCGGGCCCACCTGCACCGAATCCAGGAGGAAGGGTATGCCATCATCCAGACCACCGTCGCGACGGAAGCCCCGGGCTGAGCCGCCCGGAGGAGCGGCGCCGCCGGGTGTGGAGTCCCTCACGGAGCTCGCCCTGGATCTACACTGGGCGTGGAACCACACCGCCGACGAGCTCTGGGCCCAGCTCGAGCCCGAGCTCTGGGCCGCGACGCACAATCCCTGGGTCGTGCTCCAGACCGTGTCGAAGGCGAAGCTGGAGGCGCTCCTCGGTCGGTCGAAATACCGGAAGCGGGTCGAGACGCTTCTCGGTCACAGGCGCCAGCACCGGGCCGCGACGGCGTGGTTCCAGCAGAGCCACCCCGAGGCTCCGCTGACTAGTGTCGGGTACTTCAGCATGGAATTCGCCCTCAGTGAAGCGCTGCCCATTTACTCCGGGGGCCTCGGCAACGTGGCCGGGGACCAGCTCAAGGCCGCGTGCGACCTTGGGGTCCCGGTGGTCGGCATCGGCCTCCTGTACCAGCAGGGCTACTTCCGCCAGGTGATCCGGACCGACGGCAGTCAGGAGGCACTCCTCCCCTACAACGATCCGGGGCAGCTGCCGATCACGCCGGTGCGCGACGCGAACGGCGATTGGCTGCGGGTGGAAGTCGCGTTGCCGGGATACCCGATCCGGCTCCGGGCCTGGCAGGTGCGGGTCGACCGCCGAACCCTGTACCTCCTCGACAGCAACGACCCCGCGAACCCGCCGGCCGCCCGCGCCATCACGGGCGAGCTTTACGGCGGGGGCCCGGAGCGGCGCCTCCAGCAGGAGCTCGTGCTGGGCGTCGGCGGCTGGCGTATGCTGCGAGCGCTCCGCCTGGAGCCTGACGTTTGCCACCTCAACGAAGGGCACGCGGCGCTGGCCGTGCTCGAGCGCGCGCGGAGCTTCGCGGAGGACACCGGATGTCCTTTCGAGGTGGCCCTGGCGGCGACACGCGCGGGAAATCTCTTCACTACACATACTCCAGTGCCGGCCGGATTCGATCGCTTTGCTCCGTCGCTCATCGAGCGCTACCTTCGGCGCTATGCCGAGGAGGGGCTGGGGATCACGCTCCACGATCTCCTGGCGCTGGGCCGGGAGAACCCGGAAGACCCAGACGAGGCCTTCAACCTGGCCTACCTCGCCATCCGCGGCAGCGGCGCCGTCAACGGGGTCAGCCGGCTCCATGGCGCCGTGAGCCGCCGGCTCTTCCGCACTCTGTTCCCGCGCTGGCCCGAGATCGAGGTCCCGGTGGAGCACGTGACCAACGGCGTGCATGTCCCCACCTGGGACTCCCCGGCGGCCGACGCGCTCTGGACCGAGCCGTGCGGCCGCGACCGCTGGCGCGGCACCATGGAAGCGGTCGGGCCGGATCTGCGACGCGTCGCGGATACCGATCTCTGGGCCCTCCGCGCGGCCAATCGGAAGGCCCTGGTCGAGTACGCGCGCGAGCGCATGCCGGGAGAGCTGGCCTCGACGGGCGCCGCACCGGAGCAGGTGCTGCGGATGCGGCAGGCGCTCGACCCTAACACACTCACGCTCGGGTTCGCCCGTCGCTTCGCGGCGTACAAGCGGCCAACCCTCCTGCTCCACTCCCCGGAGCGACTGCTCCGGATCCTGGCCGATCCCGACCGCCCCGTGCAGCTTATCATCGCCGGTAAGGCCCATCCCGCCGATGAGACCGGACAGGCGATGATCGCCGACTGGGTCCGGTTCAGCCGCCGCCCGGAGGTGGAGGGGCGGGTCATCTTCATTCCCGACTACGACCTGCTTCTGGCGGAGCGGCTGGTGCAGGGAGTCGATCTCTGGATCAACACACCGCGGCGTCCCTGGGAGGCCAGCGGGACGAGCGGTATGAAGGTCCTGGTCAACGGGGGTCTGAACCTGTCCGAGCTCGACGGGTGGTGGGCGGAGGCGTTCGCGCCGGAAGTCGGCTGGGCGCTCGGAGACGGCCGGGAGCACGGAGACGACCCGGCCTGGGATGCCGCGGAGGCGGAGGCGCTCTATGCGCTGCTCGAGCGCGAGATCGTGCCGGCGTTCTACACCCGCGACGCGCACGGCATCCCGGCGGCCTGGGTCGGGAAGATGCGCGAGAGCATGGCCAGCTTGGTTCCACGCTTCTCCACCAACCGGGTCGTACGCGAATACACCGAGCGCTATTACCTGCCGGCGGCGGCGGCCTACCGCAAGCGTGCCGCTGACGGGGGAGCACTGGCTACGCGGCTGCTCGCGTGGCAGCGCCACCTCTCGGAGCACTGGAACGAGGCGCGGTTCGCGGCGGTCATGGTGGAGACCCACGAGGGCCGGCACCAGTTCACCGTCGAGGTCTATCTCGGTCGCCTGGACGCCGATGCCATCCGGGTCGAGCTCTTCGCCAACCCTGTCGAGGGCGGCGACCCTCTGCGCCACGCGATGGCGCTTGGCCGACGCCTCGCTGGCTCCGGCGGGGGCTACGAGTGCACCGCGAGCGTGCCGGCCTCGCGCCCGGCCGGGGACTACACGCCACGGTTGGTGCCGCATCACCCCGACGCCCGGACGCCGCTGGAGGCCCCCCAGATCCTCTGGCAACGATGACGCGGAGACAACGATGACCGATGGGCCGCTTTCACCGGCCGAGTTGCAGGCGATCGACGCCTACTGGCGCGCCGCCAACTATCTCTCGGTCGGCCAGATCTATCTCCTGGACAACCCGCTGCTCCGGCAGCCGCTGACGCTGGAGCACATCAAGCCCCGCTTGCTGGGGCACTGGGGCACCACGCCCGGGCTCAACTTCATCTACGTGCACCTCAATCGCGTCATCAAGCGGCACGACCTCGACGTGATCTTCGTCACGGGCCCGGGACACGGTGGGCCCGGCGTGGTCGCGAACACGTATCTGGAAGGCACCTACAGCGAGCTGTATCCCGAGGTGTCCCGGGACGCCGAAGGGCTGAAGAAGCTCTGCCGACAGTTCTCTTTCCCGGGCGGCATTCCGAGCCATGCGGCGCCGGAGACGCCCGGCTCCATCCACGAGGGCGGAGAGCTCGGCTACTCGCTGGCCCACGCGTTCGGGGCCGCCTTCGACAATCCCGACCTGATCGTGGCGTGCGTGGTCGGTGATGGAGAGGCCGAGACCGGGCCCCTGGCCACGGCGTGGCACTCGAACAAGTTTCTCAACCCGGTCACGGACGGCGCGGTGCTGCCAATCCTGCATCTGAACGGCTACAAGATCGCTAGCCCGACCGTCCTGGATCGGATCAGCGGCGAGGAGTTGGAAAGCCTGTTCCGCGGCTACGGGTATAAGCCGTACTTGGTCGAGGGCTCGGAGCCCGGGGGCACGCATCAGTCGATGGCCGCGACGCTCGAGACCGTCGTCGGGGAGATCCATGCGATCCAGGCGGACGCGCGGGCGAAAGGCCGGGCGGCGCGCCCCCGATGGCCGATGATCATCCTGCGCACCCCCAAGGGCTGGACCGGACCGAAGGAGGTCGATGGGAAAAAGACCGAAGGGTCCTGGCGCTCTCACCAGGTGCCGCTCGCGGAGATGGGGACGAAGCCGGAGCATGTCCGGTTGCTCGAACAGTGGATGAAGGGCTATCGCCCCGAGGAACTCTTCGACCGGGCCGGGGCGCTGATCCCCGAGCTGGCCGGACTGGCCCCCGAGGGTCGCCGGCGGATGGGGGCCAATCTGCACGCCAACGGCGGGGTGCTGCTCGACGACCTCGAGATGCCGGACTTTCGGGACCATGCGGTCGCGGTCCCGAGGCCCGGGACCGTGCTGGCCGAGGCGACATGGGTCCTCGGCGGCTTCCTCCGAGACGTCATGCAGCGCAACCTGGACCGGCGCAACTTCCGGGTCTTCGGCCCGGATGAGACGGCCTCCAACCGGCTGGGCGCGCTGTTCGAGGTGACGGACCGGACCTGGATGGCCGACCGGATGCCGGACGATGAGCAGCTGAGCCCCAACGGACGGGTGATGGAGATCCTGAGCGAGCACACCTGCCAGGGCTGGCTGGAAGGGTATCTGCTCACCGGCCGGCACGGCTTCTTCTCCTGCTACGAGGCCTTCATCCACATCGTGGACTCGATGTTCAATCAGCACGCGAAGTGGCTGAAGGTGACCCGGCAGATCCCCTGGCGGCGGCCCATCGCGTCCCTGAACTACCTGTTGACGTCCCACGTCTGGCGGCAGGATCACAACGGGTTCTCGCACCAGGATCCGGGCTTCATCGATCATGTGGTCAACAAGAAGGCGGACGTGATCCGCGTGTACTTGCCGCCGGACGCCAACACGCTGCTCTCCGTCGCCGACCACTGCCTGCGGAGCCGCAACTACGTCAACGTCATCGTCGCCGGCAAGCAGCCGGCCCTGCAGTACCTCGACCTGGACGCGGCCGTCAAGCACTGCACGGCCGGCATCGGAATCTGGGAGTGGGCGAGCAACGATCGCGGCGCCGAGCCCGATGTGATCATGGCGTGTGCCGGCGACGTGCCGACCTTGGAGACCCTGGCGGCCGTCAGCCTGCTGCGCCAGCATGCCCCCGAGCTGAAAGTACGCGTGATCAACGTGGTCGATCTCATGCGGCTCCAACCGGCCGAGGAGCACCCCCACGGTCTCTCCAACCGCGACTTCGACACGCTCTTCACGACCGACAAGCCCATCATCTTCGCCTATCACGGCTACCCGTGGCTCATCCACCGGCTCACCTACCGCCGAACGAATCACCCCAACCTCCACGTCCGCGGCTACAAGGAGGAAGGCACCACGACGACCCCCTTCGACATGGCGGTGCGCAACGACATCGATCGCTTTCATCTGGTCAAAGACGTCGTCGATCGGGTATCACGTGTGGGGTCCCGCGCCGGTTACCTCACCCGAATCATCCGAGACAAGCTCATCGACCACAACCGCTACATCCGGCAATACGGTGAGGACATGCCGGAGATCCGGGATTGGCAATGGGATGCCACGGACCAGGGGAAGCATGGCTCTTCGCACCCCTGAGCGCGGTCCTTCCGGTCGTCCCTGACACGCGCTCGCCCCGGGATTATGCCATGCTGGAGCGGCTCGCGAGTATTCCGATCGAGTTTGTATTCCAGCCCGATGCGGCCCGGCAAGCATGACCGGATCCCGAAGTCTTGCCGAGACGGAACCTACGGCTCGGCGTGGGACCGGGCCAGGGCGGCGGGGAGCGAATCCCGGGAGCGCTGGCGAAAGCAGCGGGCGCAGAACGACAGGCCCGCTGCGCCGGACGCCCGGCCAGCGCTTCCGGATGTTGCTCACCATCGGCGGCGACGCGATCGCCGCTGTTGCGATCGCGGGGCAGCT
>JBGPLG010000162.1:0-5880 GCA_041486305.1 Gemmatimonadota bacterium | reverse complement strand
TAGCGTGGCGGCGGCCAGCGTCGAGCTGTGCGACTGCTTCCACGATTATGGAGAAGCCACCGCGGAGATGCTGCTGCTGCTGAGCTTCATTGCCTTCGGCGCCTCGCTGATCTGGAGCGGCCTTCCGGCGCTCAACGGAAAGACGTTGCTGCTTTCCGGTGTGGCGCTGCTGGGCCGGCCGCTGGTGTTGAGCCTGACGCTGCCCCGTGGTGGGCTCGATCCGGTGGCGCGGCGGCTGATTGTCTGGTTCGGGCCGCGGGCGCTCTCATCGTTGTTGCTGGTGCTGCTGCCGGTGTTCGCCGGGCTCGAGGGGAGCCAGGCGCTCTTCCCGCTCACCGCGCTGGTGGTGCTCTTTTCGGTGGTGGGGCATGGCGCGCTGCTCTGCTGGGCCACCCACGGCCTCAAGCGGCGGGACGATCGCGGGGAAATTCCCGCCGCCGCCCTGCAGACACTCCGCGGCGCCGAGCTGGTGGCGCATCCCGAGCTCATTACCTTCGATGAGCTTTCGAAGTTGCAGGCGGCGGGCGCGCCGGTCCGGATTTTGGATGTGCGCACCGAGCGCAGCTACGACTCCGCCAAGCTCCGGGCCGAGGGCGCAATCCGGCTGCTGCCCACCCGGCCGGCGGAGAGTGCGGCGAGCCTGGCGCTGCCGCGGGAGGACTGGCTCATTGCCTACTGCGCCTGAATGGACGAGCACACAAGCGTCCGGGTGACGCGAGAGCTGAGAAAAGCGGGATGGCTGGGGGCCCGCGCGCTGGTGGGCGGATGGAAGGCGTGGCAGGAGCGGGGGCTGCCGGTGGAGCCGAAGGAGGGGGCCGGGTAACCCGGCCGCAATTGGTAGGGTTCGCGCCACCTGGTCTTCGGAGAGCTTCGAGCGCTTCCTGGGTCCGTCCGTTTCCGAAATCCGGGAGCGCTCAGGCCAAGGTACTCTACTTTCAGCTGTCGTACTTTTCCGGGGGGACGTCACACCCCGGTCACCGCGGGGCCGGAGAGCACGTTGCCGAAGTACGGGTTGCAAGCTCCTGCGCTACTCTCTGATGAGGTAGGCCACCACTCCGACAATTACCATCGCGATGATAAAGAGTATCTGCAGGTACATGTCCCATTTGGCAAAGTTCTTTAGATGAGACCAAAGTCGCGACATGCATTCCTCACTTTTGGTCAACGGCGAAGAGGTCTTTGATCGCCCTGACGAGGGCCTTCGAGGGCTCCTTCGCGAAACGTTTGGTTAGGGACCTGAAATACTCTACAGCACTCGGCTCAGCGGGATCGTCATATCTTTGGCCGAACGGCGCGAGGCCGAGCAGGTTTTTCACCGAAAGCCCGCCGTCGCCCGCGAGAGCCTCCTCCAGTTGTTGGGCTCCACGTCTAACGCTGGCTAGACCGAGGCTGATTTGGACAGTTCCTACAACTAGTGCTGGTGCTGGTGCTGGTGCTGGTGCTGCGAGTGGCCCAATGATGTTCGCGGATGCAGCTCCACCCGTTACCGTCGTTGCACCTGCCGCAGTACCCACGGCGCCCCGAAGGACGTTGATTGATCCGACCACGAACGTCACTGGGTTGAATAGGCATTCCCGTCCGACGGGACAGCCAGAGAGCCCAAACGGATCTCCAAAGTTGACCGGATCGCCGTTGGCGAAGCCGTAGGCGTTGAGCCCGCCCGCTAGGCAGAGGGGATCTTCCTGGGTAACTGTCCCGCCCCACGCCCGTCGTACTGGGTCAGCTCGGCAAGCCGCTGCGGTTCCGTTTTCTAGCGGCGGCGCTCTTACAAGAGAGGTCGTACTTTGTGCTCCCGCGCCCCGACGTGTGGTTTTCGGGCGCGACTCACGCCCGACGCCGGTGAAACGTCCGAGTGTAGGTCCGCCAAGCCGCGCGCTGAAGCGCTCGACGGGCGCTCTCGCAACTTCGAGACTGCTCGCTCCACCAGCGTGCTCCCGCCGCTCACGTAGCGTTACGAACGGCACGGCCCGACAGCGACAGAGACCGAAGGTCTGCTAGACCCCTGCTAAGCCTGCATCAGTTTTTCTGTGTTCGCCACAGTCCAGACGCCTCCCGACTGCTTCAGAGTTACACGCCACAGAGCGAAGGAGTGCTTCGGAGTGTAGAAGAGGATCGCATAGATTCGCTGATTGTTCGTTCCGCTCTGGTCATTGATCAGCGCGACGACGAGCCGGGCCGTGTCCCCCGTCTCGGCTGGGAACGGGCGAGTTCCGTCCGCCAGGATCATCGCACTGCCCCCAGCAAGAACCCGTAGCTCTCGCAGCTGGAGTCGCTCAACAACCGGATAGCCTTCCCATTTCGCATTTCGCAGCTCCGGAATGGCGCGGACCGTGGTATCGACCAGCACCACTCCGCAGTTGTCAGCGCAGAGCTCCTGCACGGGAATTGCGTTGACAGCCAGCGCATTCGGACTCCCGTTCGGAGCGGCGGAGTACCCGCGGCAAGCCGTTTGAGTCATGAGAGCCAACACGACCAGGCGAGTACGCGCGATCCTGCTCCTGGGGTACCGGCAAAGACTTGATGTCACTCCAAAATGCCCCTCGCTCATGTAATGCACCATCCTCTCCGTCCCGGGCTACCTGGGAAGGAACGCCGGCTTTGAGAAAATCGGATCTCTGGCAACTCGCATGCACGGTCCACCCTGAAGGCCAGACAAATGGGCCAGCTCATGAAATGCGCGCGCCGCAGAGATATCGACACCGTTGGCGGAGTTGATCAGGGCGACCCCCGCTGCGCGGGAACTGACGCCGCTACGGACTCCCTCCGGCATGGGCCTGAACCCAAGACTTGCACAGGAGGCTGGGAGGTTGCTTTGATAGGCCACACCGTGACCAAGGCCGAGTTGATAGTCACTTGGATCTCCGAAGTCGCTAGCAAGCCAGACTTCGAACAGCCGCGCATCCTGATCCATCTTCTTCAATATTTCTTGGCGGTCCGGGTTTTTGTCCGCGCGCATCTGACTCTCAATGGCCGTCGCGTCCCTCGGGTTCTTCTTGCTCTTGACCGTGACTGTGTCGCCGAAGGGGTCGTCGAAGTTGACCGGATCGCCGTTGGCGAAGCCGTAGAGGTTGAGCCCCCCCGCCAGCCCGGTGGGATCTTCCTGGGTGAACCGCCCCGTCTTCGCATCATAGACTCGATTCCGTTTGTACTCCAGCCCGCTCGCGTCGCGCTTGCTATGCACCAGCGACCCGTGCCAGCTCGGAAACGCCGCTATTCCCCGGTTTCGGTCGTAGGCGGACTGCGCGAAGGCCCACTGGACCAGCACGCACCGCTGCTGAGTGGTGTTTCCCAGGGCTGGACAGCTCGTTAAGCCTGGAGCATAGGGCTTGGCGTAGGCCCCGTCGCTGAATACCCCATAGGTCGGCGCTCCCCGGTAGTCCCAGAACACCAGCAAGCTGAAGGTTGGCCAAGTGAGGGGATTACTACCCGGGTTGTCGTGATACTCGTAGCGAGTCACACTGAGCGGCTGGTCCACCCCGATCGAGGGACCGTAGACCACCCTCCCGAAGAACGAGTTGGGGTCCCCGTAGCTGCCCGCCGCCGCATGGTAGGGCTGCACCGGCCACCCGGTATCGGCCTCTTCCAGCCCGGGAGTGGTGGAGTCCGACGGCGCCTGAATCTCGGCCAGCTCCTGGGTGCCATCCCAAATGGTGCGCCGGGTCGCGGAGGTGATGCACTCGAGCTGGTGGAGCGGCGCGCAGACGGTCCGCCGGCGCACTCACACCCGCCACCGATCAGCGCACCGACCTCAAGCTCCTCGACGCCGCCCGGCTGCGTGTGCGGCCCAAGACCCGCGCCAGTTAGGCCGCACCCCACAAACCAGAAGCCCGGCCGCGAGGGCCAAGCTGTTGCTGCGTGGTGGCACCAAGGAGATCAGGCCAGGCTGCGTTCCGGCCGTCGACGAGCCCACAAGAAGTAGTAGAAGAAACTCGCGACAAAATTCCCCACGATCAAAATCACCACCAGTCCCCACCGCGGGAGGCGACGCGGTGGATCCTCACTCGCAGCGTGGACGAGAGCTGAGATCCAAGCTGCAATAGCGGCGGCACCTGCCAAGAGCGGCAGTCGCGAGACGCCGAAGTGGAGAAGCCCGTCCTTGGGTAGCGCGTCAAGCCATTGCTCGATCATCGGTGCGGAGATCATGAAACCGATGAGGACGAGCGCCAACAGCGTCCAACTGGCGACTGCGAGTGTCCGTCTTGCCTTGGTTGCCCGAGTGGCATTCATGGGGTGATTCCGCGAGAAATCAGTTTCCACGCAGCCTTCGACACCATCGTGAGTAGTTCGATCGTGGACCCAGCGACAATCTTGCCGGTTCCGACGACGTCCCACGTTCCGCCAAGCCTCCCGACGCCGAGTTTCAGCTCAGCTCCAATTGTGCCGTTCGAGGACGCTTCAATGTCCTCGCCAAGCGATCCTTTGCTGGAACAACCGAAGCCACCGGTGCCAAGAGAGCAATCGAGGGAGCCCTTGGCTGAGTACTTCCCCACGCCGGCACTACCAGAGAGCAGGGTGATTTTCGTCTTGGCAGATGTCTTGGTACCGGTTGCAGTGGCTGTGACCTCGCCTTCTACACCACCACTCAGTACGGTACCTTCTGCTTTCAGCGGCCCCAGCGTGCCCTTCACACCAATACCAGTGAATCCGAATCCGCCGGTGAGGCTTCCAAATTCGCAGTCACGCCATTCCTTGAGCGAACGATCGAATAGTCCAAACGGATCGCTGAAGTTGACGGGATCGCCGTTCGGGAAGCCGTAGGCGTTCAATCCCCCCGCGAGCCCGATGGGATCTTCTTGGGTAAACCGCCCCGTGCTGGGATCATACACCCAGTTCCGCATGTACTGCAGCCCGGCGCCGTCCCGCTTCGCCTCGCCGCGGCCGTTACTGCGGCCCCGGATCCCCAATCAGGAAATATCTCGGCACGACGTAGAAGAGAATAGCGAAGATCGCCAGAACTAATAGGGTCCAGAGTAGCGCTCGCCTTCGCATTACAATTGTCCTCGCTAGCCGAAGTGCCCACCCGCACATCAATGACCGCCACAGTAGTTGCCGAACCGAATGCCGTAAGTCCCGCCGGTATAGGACCCGCTCCGACCCCAGGTATTCGCGCAGCCGAATGCGTCAGCGTCCCTCTCCACCATTGAGGGTCCCATGAATAGTCCCTGCACTGTGTGTTGAGACTCATGCGCAAGGAGCATTGCGAAGTTCCCTGGCTGGTAGTCGAACGCCGCCTCGGCAATTGAAACATTCCCGGTAAATGTGGACGTGACCGCTGCAGGTTCAGTCCCTTTGAGGTGGCTGACAGCTTTGGAGAACCAGGATATCCCAGAATGGATCTTGCCTGCGTTCAGCAATCCCAACACGCGTTCTCGAGCCTCTCCGGTCATTCGGTTATTGGCGGCGTATTCCACGCGTCGCCATTGCTCATCAGTCAGGCCCCCAGGGCACTTGCCATTCTTCTTAACATCGTCACTGCACAGCCCAAACGGATCGGAGAAATTGACCGGATCCCCGTTGGCGAAGCCGTAGGCGTTGAGCCCGCCGGCCAGGCCGATCGGGTCTTCCTGGGTGAACCGCCCGGTCGCCGGATCATACACCCGATTGCGTTTGTACTCCAATCCGCTCGCATCTCGCTTGCTCGTGAGCAGCGACCCCTGCCAACTCGGGTACCCGGGCGCCCCCCTATTCCTGTCATAGGCGGATTGAGCAAAACCCCACTGGACCAGCACGCACCGCTGCTGAGTGGTGTTTCCCAGGGCCGGACAGCTCGTTAAGCCTGAAGCATAGGGCTTGGCGTAGGCCCCGTCGCTGAATACCCCATAGGTCGGCGCTCCCCGGTAGTCCCAGAACACCAGCAAGCTGAAGGTTGGCCAGGTGAGG
>JBGPLG010000161.1:0-5941 GCA_041486305.1 Gemmatimonadota bacterium | reverse complement strand
GTAGAGCCGCGCGTTCTCGATCGCGATCGCCGCCTGCGGAGTGAAGAGATTGAGGAGCCGGAGGTCGTCGGGCCCGAACCGGCGGGCCGGGTCGTCGTGGAGGCAGGCGAAGGCGCCGACCAGACGCTGACCGATCAGCAGCGGGGCCGCCATGACGGAGTGGACCTCGACGCTGGAGTACTTGGTCGATCGCCCGAGCCACGCGTGGTATTCGTCGATGCAGATCGGCTCTCGCGTTACCGCAACATGGCCCATCGCCCCCTCGCCGAGGGCGAGGCGGGTTCCGGCCGAGTCCACGCCGATATGGAGGCCGGCCACCACCTCCAACTCCTGGCTGGTCTCGTCGTAGATCGCCAGCTCCCCCCCGCTCACCCCGAGCAGCGTGGTAGCGCGGCGGAGCACCGCCTGGAGGAGCTTGCTCAGCTCCAGCTCCCCGGAGAGGTCGGCCATGGTGTCGAGCAGCGCCTGTTGCTCGTCGGCCCGGCGGCGCTCTGCCGCCAGGGAGCGCGCCCGGCCGATCGCGATGCTCGCCTGGGTGGCCGCCGCGGTGAGAATCTCGAAGTCGTTCGCGCCGAACGCGTCCGGCTCGGCACTTTCCACCACCAGGACCCCGAAGGTGCGCTCGCCCAGGCGGAGGGGCACGTCCACCTCCGAGCCGCTGCTCAGGCTGGGAGCGTAGTGCGTCTCCCGGGACACGCGAGGTGAGTAGTGGAGCTGGCCGTCCTGCAGCGGCCGCTCGCTCAGTCCCTCTCCCGCGCCGAGGTGCAGCCCGGGTGAAACGCCGGGCCACCCCACGGTGGCACGGAGCACCCGGTCGCCGGTTGCCTCATCCACCAGAAAGAGACCGAGAAAGTCGTATCCCAGCGCCGGATCGCGGAGCCCGTTCACCACCGCCCGGCAGATCTCCTCTTCGCTCGGCGCGGCGGCGATCTCCGCGGAAAGCCGAAGCAGGGCTGCCTGGCGGCGGGCCGACCGCGAGGCGGGCTTTCGACGTACCGGCTTCCGCCGGGCGGACGATCGCCGGGGCTTCTTCATCTTGGCCCGACCAGCGCGCGGACCTCTGCGAGGAGCGCGTCCGCGTCGAGGCCGCGCTTCTGCACCACGCGCTCCACCCCACCGTTCAGCCGTTGCCGCTCCGCCTCGGAGAGGGTCTTGGCGGTGATCACCACGACCGGCAGGTTGCGATGGGCTTCGTCCTGGTGCAGGGCATCGAGAAACTCGAAGCCGTCCATTTCGGGCATCATGAGGTCCAGCAGCACGAGCGCCGGCCGCTGGGTCCCGATCCGCTCCAACGCCACCCTGCCGTTCTCCGCCTCGGTTACCGTCCACCCCGCCTTGCCGAGCTCCCGCCGAAGCAACGCCCGGGTCGGCTCGTCGTCCTCCACGACCAGAACCGGTGCCGTCGTCGCGGCGGGGACGTACCGCCGGACCAGCTCGGCGAGCCGCTTCCGGTCGATCGGCTTGGTCAGATACTCCGACGCACCCAGTGCCACGCCCATGTTCCGGTCGTCGATGATCGTCTGGAGGATCACCGGGATCCCGGCCAGCGCCGGGTCGGCTTTGAGCGCGCTGAGGACCGCCCAGCCGTCCATGCCCGGCATCAGTACGTCGAGCGTGATGAGATCGGGGTGGAGCTCGCGTGCGAGGCGGAGCCCGGTGTCACCGTCGGCGGCCTCGACGATCCGATAGCCCCCGCGGGCCAGCGACCGTCGGGTGATCGCCCGGGCCGCGGGGTCGTCGTCGATCACCAGCACCGTGCCGGCGCGCTCTCCTTCGGCCGCCGCCTCGATCGGCAGGGCCGCGGGCTGGCGCTGGTCGGCGGGCAGCCGGACGGTGAAGGTGGATCCCCGGCCGGGCTCGCTCGCGGCGGTCACGGTGCCGCCCATCAGCTCGCAGAATCGCCGGGTGATCGCGAGGCCCAGTCCGGTGCCGCCATATTTCTTGCTGGTGGACGCCTCAGCCTGTGAAAATGGCTCGAACAGGCGGCCCAACTGTTCCGGCGTCATGCCGATGCCGGAATCGCGCACCGAGAAGAGTACTTCGCCGTCCCGCCAATCCACCCCCAGGGTAATGGCCCCGCGGTCGGTGAATTTGCAGGCGTTGGAGAGGAGGTTGAGCAGTATCTGCCGCACCCGGGTAAGATCGGAACACATCGTGCCGAGGTCGCCCGAGGTCTCGACCACGAGGCGGTTGCCGTTTTTCGCGACCAGAGGCTGGATGGTGGATGCCACGTCCTCGACCGCCGCTCGGAGGTCGAAACTCTCGAGATAGAGCTCGAGTTTGCCGGCCTCGATCTTCGAGAGATCGAGCACGTCGTTGATGAGCGCGAGTAAGTGGCGGCCGGCCGCCCGGATTTTCTGCAGGTCGGGCACGTACTCCGCTTGACCCCGCTCCGCCGCTTCCTCCTCCAGCATCTCGCTGTAGCCGATGATAGCGTTGAGCGGCGTGCGCAGCTCATGGCTCATGCTGGCCAGGAACTGACTCTTGGCCGAATTCGCGGTCTCCGCCTCCCGCCGCGCTTTCAGCAGCTCGGTGATGTCGTGGTACAACCCCATCATTCCGACCAGCTGGCCCTCCACCACGACGGGGACTCCGAGCACTTCGACGTCGACCAGGGTGCCATCCTTGCGCCGCCGCTGCGCAATGGCGCGGACCCGGCGATGGTCGAGCGCTTGATCGGTGTACTGGACAGCCTGGGCCCGCGTCTCCGGGGTGGTGATCAGGTCGTCGAGCTGCTGTCCGACGACCTCGGCCTCGGCGTACCCGTAGAGTTCCAGGAACGCCGGATTGCACGACACCACGTTGTGGTGGGTGTCGAGCGTGACGATGGCGACCGGGCTGTTGGCGACCAATTCCCCGAAGTATTGCTTCTGGTGCTGGGCCTGGGTGAACAGCCGGGCGTTCTCGATGGCAATGGCCGCCTCGGGCGCGAAGAGCTCCAGCAGACGCAGATCCTCCGGGCCCAGATCGCGGCCGGGATCAGAGTGCACGCTTGCGATGGTGCCGACCAGCCGGGTCCCGATGAGCAAGGGTGCGGCCATGACCGACTGCACCGTGCCCTGGGTGTACTGGGACGATCGACCTTCCCACTCCTGGTAGCGCGGGATGATCAGGGACTCCAGCGTCTCCGCCACGCGGCCCATCGCTCCCTCGCCCAGGGCGATCCGGTTGCCGACCGCATCCGTCCCCATGTTGTGGCTCGCGACGATCACGAGGTCGCTCGAGGCGGCGTCGAAGGTGGCCAGCTCGCCGCCCGTCACGTTCAGCAGGGCGACCGCCCGTTCGAGGACGCGCTGCAGCACCTTGGACAGCTCCAGCTGTCCGGCCAGATCCTTCATGGTGTCGAGCAGCGCCTGCTGCTCTCCGGCGCGGCGGCGTTCCACGGTGAAGAGCCGGGCGTTCTCGATCGCGACGGCGGCCTGGGGCGCGAAGAGATCGAGGAGGCGGAGGTCGTCGGTGCCGAACTGCCGGGCGGGGTCCTTGTCCATGAAGGCGATGGCGCCGACGAGCTGCCGCCCCATGAGGAGCGGCGCGGCCATCACCGCATGGAACTCGACCTGGGCATATTGCTCCGATCGGGCCGTCCAGGTCTGATAATCCGGGATGACGAACGGTTCCCGGGTCAGCGCCACGTGGCCCATGGCTCCCTCGCCGACCCGCATGCGGGTGCCGGTGGTGTCCTTCTTCCCCACGTTGTAGCTGGCCACGATCTCGAGTTCTTCCCGCTCGGGGTTGTAGATCGCCAGCTCGCCGTGACTTACCCGAAGCAGCTGAACGGCTCGCTCGAGCACCGCCTGGAGCAGGTCCGGCAACTCCAGTTTCGCCGACAGGTCCGCCATGGTCGCGCGCAGGGCTTCCTGCTCGTCCGCGCGCTGTCGTTCGGCGGCGAGCAGACGCGCCCGGCCGATGGCGATGCCGGCCTGGTTCGCCGCGGCGCGCAGCGCCTCGAAATCATCGGAGTCGAAGGCATGGTGCTGGTTGCTCTCCACCACCAGCACCCCGACCAGCTTCTTGTTGACCTGCAGGGGCACGTCGACCTCGGACCCTTCGTTGCGGGTCGGGAGGTAGCGGGTGTCCTGGGTGACTTGCGGAGTGTAGTGGAGGCGGCCGTCCAGGAGCGGCAGTTCGCTGAGGCCGTGCCCGGGCCGAACCCGAAGGCCCGCGGGAGCTCCCTCCCACCCGTGGCTCGCGATGACGACCCGATCGCCGGTGGCGTCGTCCACCAACAGCACTGCGACGAAGTCGAACCCGAGCGCGGGGTTCTGCAGTCCGTGAGCGACCGCTGTACCGATGTCGCCCTCGGTCTCCGCGGCCGCAATGGCGGTGCTGAGGCGGAGCAGCGCCGCCTCGCGCTGCCGGCCGTGGGGCGACTGCTGCCGTGATCCGCTGCCCACCGGTTCAGTGCTCACGCGGTGGTCTCCACCGCGGTCCGCCGGGCATGGGCGGCCACTCGGTCGCGAATCTCGACCAGCAACCCATCGAGGTCCTGCGATCGCTTCTGGACCACCGCCCGAACGCCGCCGTTGAGTCGCTGGCGGTCGTCGTCGGTCAGCTCCTTGGCGGTGATGACCACGACCGGCGGTGCATCGGCCATCTGGCGGGACCGCAGCCCGTCGAGGAACTCGAAACCGTCCATCTCGGGCATCATGAGGTCGAGGAGGACGAGTGCGGGCGGGTCGGCGGCCACCCGCTCGAGGCCGACCCGTCCGTTCTCCGCCTCGGTGACCGCCCAGCCCTCTCTCTCCAGTGAGCGCCGCAATACGGTCCGGGTGGCCGCATCGTCCTCCACGACCAGCACGCCGGCCCCCGGGCCGCGGCGGTAGCGGGCGAGCACCGCGGCCAACTGGGCCCGCTCGATCGGCTTGGTGAGATACTCGGCGGCCCCCAGTGAAAAGCCGAGGTCTTGCTCGTTCGTGATGGTGAGCATGACCACCGGAATCGAGGCCAGTGCGGGATCGTTCTTGAGCGCGGCCAGCACCCCCCAGCCATCCAGCCCGGGCATGAGCACGTCGAGCGTGATGACGTCCGGCCGCTCCGCCCGCGCCAGAGCGAGTCCTGCTTCGCCGCCGGCGGCCTCCACCACCCGGAATCCCTCTTTGCCCAGCATCCGCCCCAGCAGCTGTCGGGCTGCGGGATCGTCGTCGATCACCAGCACCGTTCCCACGGTGGCGCCGCCGCCGCTAGGCGCAACGGCGGCGCGCTCCTGCGGTTGCCGGACCTCGGTCGGCAGACGCACCAGGAAGGTCGTCCCCATCCCGGGCGTGCTGGTGACGGTGATGCCTCCGCCCATCATCTCGCAAAACATCCGGCTGATCGCCAGGCCCAATCCTGTCCCGCCATACTTGCTGGCGGTGGAGGCTTCCGCCTGGGAGAAGGCCTGGAACAGGCGATCCATTTGCTCCGGCGTCATGCCGATGCCGGTATCCTGGACCGAGAAGCACACCGCCTCACCGTCGGGGCCGCGCTCGCGATTGGCGCGCAGGGTGATGCTGCCGTGCTCGGTGAACTTGCTGGCGTTCGACAGCAGGTTGAACAGTACCTGCCGCACCCGGGTCACATCGGCCCGGATGGCGCCTAGGTCAACGGCCAGCTCCAGGCGGAGCGTGTTGCCGTTCTTCTCGATGAGCGGCGCCACGGTGGTGGCCACGGCATCGAGCGCGGGCCGGAGCTCGAAGGTCTCCAGGTGCAGCTCCATCTTGCCGGCCTCGATCTTGGAAAGATCGAGCACGTCGTTGATCAGCGCGAGGAGGTGCCGGCCGGCGGACCGGATCTTCTGAAGATCGGGCACGTACTCCGCATGGCCCCGCTCGGCCGCCTCCTCCTCGAGCATTTCGCTGTAGCCGATGATGGCATTGAGCGGCGTGCGCAGCTCGTGGCTCATGTTGGCCAGGAACTGGCTCTTCGCGTGATTGGCCGCCTCCGACGCCTTGCGCGCCGCGAG
>JBGPLG010000160.1:0-5966 GCA_041486305.1 Gemmatimonadota bacterium | reverse complement strand
CGGCCCTGCGCTGAGCTTGCGCCGTCCGCCCGGCTACTTCAAGCTTGCTGGCATGTCGCGGGTCCTCGCCCTGCTCGCCCTGCTCGCCCTGGCGCCGCCGCAACCCGCCAGGGAGGACCCTCGGGACATCCTGCGGATGGCACTCCGCACCGCGGAGACCGGTAACACCGCTTCCCTCGCGGCAAGCTGGCGGCAGCGTTTGGCGCGCGATACCACCGACCGTCTGGCCACGCTCGGCCTGGCGGCGCTCGCCCGTCTCAGCTACGACTACCCCACCGCCGACCGGCTCTACGCCCGGCTCGTCGCTCCGGGCCGTGCCGCCCCCGACCGGATTGCGGTGTTTGGCCGTCTGGATCAGGCGGCCGCTTGGCTGGCCCGCGGGGCACTGTCCGCCGCCGATTCTCTGTACGCGCTCGCGGTACGGGAGGCGCACGGCGCCCACGACCCCACCGCCCAGGGCCTGGCATTGATGCGTCGGTCGGTGCCGCAGCTTCGGATCGGCGGTCCGGTCGTCGCCATGCAGCTCGTCTCCCGCGCCCAACGACTGATTCCGGCAACCGATGCCGTGCTTCAGGCCGAGCTCTCGTGTCACCGCGCCAACGTACTCACCGTGGCGGCGCGCCGGGGCGCGGGACGCGGGGCCTTCGCGGGCGCCACGCTCGCGGCCCGCGCGGGCGAACCCCGCCTCCAGGCAATGTGCCTCCAGGTCGCGGCGAATGACCTGGCACAGTCGTTCTCGATCGATTCGGCGATCGTGCTCGAGGGGGCCGTCGCCAACCTCGATCGCCTGGCGCACGATCGCCAGGGACTCGCGGTGGCGCTGCAGCGGCGGGGTTATCTGCAGAACACCGTCGGCGAATACGGTCTGGCTCGGCAAGATCTGCTGCAGGCGGTCGTCGAGGGCCGCGCGTCGGGCAGTTTCTCACCGGTGGCCTGGGCCACGCTGAATCTTGCCGGCATTGCCGTTCTCGTCGGCGACATCTCCGCGGGGTCGGGGTACGTCTCGCAAGCCGAATCCCTCTTCACCGCGCAGGGTGACCGAAGCGGGCTGGCGATCCTGGTCGGCTACCGGGGCTCGCTCGCCCGTCTTGCGGGAGATCTTCCCGGCGCGCGCCTGGCCTACGAACGGGGCCTGGCCCAATCCGAACACATGTTGGGGCAATCTCCGGTGTACTACCATCGCCTGCTCGCCGACCTCGCCATCGAGGAAGGAGATCTCCCCCGGGCGGAGCGGGAGCTCGCGGCCACGCGAACCAAGGCGCTGGCGCTGGGCATGGAGGGCTTCGTCATGGGACTGGGCCAGGAGTTTGGCATCCTCGCCTTGAAGCGGAATGATCTTGCCGCCGCGGAGCGGTTCCTTCTCGAGCATCTCAGGACGATGGGGCCGCAGCAGCCCGGACGGCGCTATCCCGCCGAGGTTCGGCTAGCCCAAGTGTTCGCGCACCGCGGCGACCTGGCCGCCGCCGAACAGATGCTCACCTCGGCGATGGACTCGCTCGACGCCTGGCGCGGCAGGCTGACCAGCCGAGACCTCCGGCTGCTGGTGTTTGAGGTGCGGGGGGAGGATCTCGAGCCCGACCTCGGCGTGTCCGACGTATTGGGACGGATGGTCCGCGCGGGCCGCACCGAGTCCGCGTTTCGGCTGGCCGAGCGGCGGCGGGCCCGTGAGCTCCTCGACCGGCTGGTCCGGATGGAGGCGTTCGGGGGCCAGACTTTTCGTGCCGCGGTGGATACCCTGCGCCGATCCTACAGTGGGGTCGAGCCGGCGGAGGTCTCCGCCCGGATTCCCGATGGGCATACCGCCCTGCTCGAGTACGTCGCCGGATTTGGTGGGGAGCCGACGATCCTGTTCGCGCTCAGTCGGAACGGACTGCATGGCTTCCTCCTGCCGACGACCGACTCGCTGGCGCGGGAAATAGCCCGCTTCAATGTGCTCCTCGAATCCGGCGCCACCCCGCGCGCCGTGGGTGAGCGGCTCGGCGCGGCGCTCCTGGGCCCGGTGCTCCAGGTGCTGGGCCCGGAAGTCACCCAGCTCGTTGTGGTTCCCGACGGACCGCTGCACCATCTCCCCTTCGAGGCGCTCACGCTGCCGGGCGGCGGGCTTACGCTTGAGCGCTTTTCCATCAGCCTGGTTCCTTCGGCGGCCGTTGCGACCAACCTCTGGCGCCGGGCTCCGTCGACCCGTCCGGTCGAGGCCGCGGTCTTCGGCGATCCCGCTCCCGCGAAGGAGGGCTCGAGCTATCTCACCGCCTTCGCCGCCAACGGCGGGCTTCCCCCGCTCCCCGGCGCCGCCAGGGAGGCCCGGATCGTCGCTCGGTTCGCTCAGCGCGCCGAACTGCGGCTGGGAGAGGCCGCGAGCGAATCGTGGCTGAAGCGGGCCCAGCTCACCCGGTACCGGGTCCTCCACTTCGCCACCCATGCCCTGGTCGACGACCAGACCACGACCCATACCGCCCTGGCCCTCGCTCCCGGCAACGGGGAGGACGGCTTCGTCAGTCCGGCCGACCTGGCATCGTTGCGCCTGGACGCCGATCTGGTGGTGCTCTCGGGGTGCCGCACCGCGGGTGGGGCGGTGGCCGGCGGTGAGGGAGTGCTGGGGTTCACCGCCCCCCTGTTGCAAGCGGGGGCCAGAGCCGTTGTGGCCACCTCCTGGCCGGTGGGAGACGAAAGTGCGGTCAGACTGATCGAGGACTTCTATCGTGAGTTGGCCGCCGGGCACCCCACGGGCGACGCGCTGCGGTACGCGAAGCTGGCCGCGGTTCGTCGGGGGCTCAAACCACGAGAATGGGCGGCCTTCACGCTGATCGGCAATCCAGCGGTGCAGATCCCGCTTCGCCGCGGGCTGTTCTACTGGCTTTGGGGCACCAGTCGCAGGGCGGTGGAGCGGACCACGGTCCCGGACGCCAGCGTCGCGCGGACCCACCAGCGATAGGCGGTACCGGCATTCAGGGGAATCGTGGCGGGAAGTACGGCGGAGGTGTCCGCGGTTGACGTCGCCCAGACCGGATCGCCGGCTTCGGTGTCCAACTCCAACTGGTACCGCTGGGCCGCCGGCACCGCGCGCCAGACGAAGGTGGGCGTCGAGCCGGGTGCAGCGGTGGCCGGTCCGACCAGCACGACGGCAGCGGTCCCCCCGCGGGTGACCTCGGTCCCGACCGGACCAGTTCTCGCCTTCCAGATCCAGGCCGCGCCGACCGCCAGCGCGAGCACTGCCGCGGCGGCGAGCCAGGAGGGGAAGGTTCGGCGCTCGAGCGCTACGGCGGCCTCACGCGGCGCCCGCATCATCTCGAACTCTTTCTGGCAATCGGCGCAGGCCATGATATGATCGAGCGTCGCCAGGCGTTCGGTTTCCGCGCCCTGCCGCTCGACTAAGGCGCGGATCTGGTCGGGACTGGGGCAGCCCTCCCGATCCCGTGGCTCCTGGTGCTCGAGGAATCGAGCATACTCGGCCCGAAACTCTGCGTCCGTCATCGACCCACCCCTGGTCCGATCCCCCGCGCCGTCAGGCGCTGGCGAAGATCGCCGAGCCCCCGGTAGAGCAGGTTGCGAGTCCTGGCTTCGGTCCAGCCGAGGAGCGCAGCGATTTCCTCCCGGCTGTAGCCGGCGAGATACATCCGCACGACCTGGCGCCGCCCGTCGCCCAGGAATGACACCGCATGAGCGATCTCTTCGGTTTCCGCCAGACTGGCCGCGGGGTCGGCTTTCATCGCCGGCAGCGCCATGCTCGTCACCGGCACCTCCTCCAATGAACGGACCCGGGGCGGGCGCCGCCGACGGATCAGATCCAATGCGGCGGTTGTCGCCGCCCGATATAGGTAAGACGGAGAAACGGTTGCGATCTTCTCACCGCTCTGGAGCGAGCGCCAGATGCGGATCCGCACATCCTGAAGCATCTCGTCGAGGTCAGCGCCGGTGAGGCGATGCCGGAACCCGACGTGCCGCACCATGGCGCCGAACCGCGCGAGCGCCGATTCCAGGGCCTGCGAGAGAGGGTCCGAGCCAGGCGGCATGGAGCCTAACTTAGCCCGTGCCCCCACCGTGTGAAGGGAGTCCCCGGGCCGGCCGGAACTGGGTGAGAATCGAGCGAGCGCGACGGCGTCCTACTTCTGATGTCCCTGGCGCGACTGGGCCGGGGTTCAACGTCGCACCGAGAACTGGAGGGCCTATGCGTCTCCGATCGCTCAACCTCCCCACGCCGGCGCTGATCGTGATCTGCTTCCTGCCGGGTTGCCAGAATCTCAACAGCTCGGTCAGCGACATTCTCCCCCAATCGGGTGACTTGCAACAGGGTGTGGCGTTGGCGGCCTTGCCGAATGTGCTGAAGGCCAGGGTCCAAAACCGGCTGGCAGATCCTCTCGAGGGAGTGGAGGTGAGCTGGACGAAAGGCCCGGGGAGCGGCGGTAACACGCCGGAACCTACCACGAGCGACGCGGACGGCATGATCGAAACGACCTGGACACTGGGTCCGAAGATCGGGCAACAACAAATAAGCCCTCGACACCCTCAATGCTCATGCCAGGCCGCATTCACCGCGACCGCCGTTGCGCCAACCGGAAGCAGGCTCGTTGCCGTCGGCAATCAGCAGATCATCGCCGTGCTCGGTACCTCGGTGCAGCCCCCGCCTTCGGTCAAGGCAGAGGCGCCCAACGGCACCGGGTTGATCAACGCCATGGTGACATTCACCGCGAGCTCCAACGGCGGGGCAACCGGAGGCGGTACCCCGGTCCCGACCGACGCCAATGGCGTGGCGACGGTCGGAAGCTGGACTCTCCCCAACGCAGCAGGTGTGTACACCCTCACCGCGACCTCCCCCGATATTCCCGGAAGCACGGTGACGTTTACGGCAACGGTTAACGCGGGAGCCGCCGCCCAGATGACCCGGAATTCGGTGGACCCTCAGACCGGCACCACCGGGGTGGCCGTGGGCGTTCCTCCCTCGGTCAAGGTCCAGGACGCGCTGGGGAATCCGGTGTCGCAAGTGCCGGTCAGCTTCGCGGTCACTTCCGGCGGCGGCTCGATCACCGGCGCGTCGCCGACCACGGACACCCAGGGCATCGCCACGGCCGGAAGCTGGACGCTGGGACCGTTTCCGGGGCTCAACAGCCTGGTGGCCAGTGCGCCGGGGCTGGCGTCCGTCAGTTTCACCGCAACGGGAGCGATCGCGGTTCCGGCTGGCGGCATCATCTTCACGACCGATCGTGACGGAAACCAGGAAATCTACGTCCAACAGCCCGTCGCAGGCGCCCCCATCAACCTCACGAACAACCCGGCGCGGGACGACGACGCCCGGTGGTCATTCGATCAGCGCCGCATTCTCTTCGCGAGCGACCGCGCCAGCCCGGGCCAACCTCTCGAGATCTATGCCATGGATGCCACGGGCTTGAACCCGACGCGTCTCACGACCAACACGGAGCTGGACGATTCGCCGTCGTGGTCACCCAATGGACTCAGGCTGGTATTCCACGGCACCGATCGCGCCGGTGCCACCGGCGTCTATGTGATGGATGCCACGGGAAGCAACCTGCGGCTGTTGGCGTACGGGGGAGACCAGCCGGACTGGTCGCCGAATGGCAATCGGGTCGCCTACCGAGCCTCGGCCACTGCGGGCATCTCGCTGGTAGATCCCAATTGCCTACCCCCCGGTAGTCCCGGTTGCCTCCCCACGCTGCTTCCCGGCGCCCTCCCGGGCGACCGGTCGCCCGCATACAAGCCGGGTGGGGCGAAGATCGCGTTCACCCGGGGCACCCACATCTGGGTCATGAACGCCGATGGGTCGGGCCAGGTGCAGCTCACCGACCAGGACGACGACTCGCCCACCTGGTCTCCCGACGGCATCCAGATCGCCTTTAGCTCCAGGCGATTGGGCTGCCCCCACAGCCAGATCTGGATCGTGAACGCCCTCAGCGGAGCCGTCGTGCGGCTGCTTAGCAGCTCGGCCTGCTTGCATGAAGACACCAAGCCGAGCT
>JBGPLG010000159.1:0-6021 GCA_041486305.1 Gemmatimonadota bacterium | reverse complement strand
GCCCAAGACCTTGAGACAATAGCGCCACCCCAGCGCGCTCGTCGCGGCGAGGAGCATCACGTCCCCCACCAGGAGGGCGCTGGCCCGGCTGGTCACCAGGCCGAAGAGGCCGAATCGCCAGTTCGCGGCGGAAGGATCGATCTTCTGGGAGAGCAGGGTCGCGATCAGATCGGCAGACTGGTCGAGCAGGATGAGCAGCCCGGCTGCGAAGAGCACCGCGAGCAGGCGACGGGCCGGTCGAGAAACTGTTTGCACCTCGGGACTCCGCGTGAAAATCGGTCGCAACCTAAACCCTTTCCTCACCTCCCTGAACATCCTAGCTTTCGGGACATCCAACCGACCAGTGGAATGATGATGAGCTTCGTCACCCGGCCTCTCCAACTCGCGGCGGTCGCGGTGTGCGCCGGGCTGGTCGCCTGTGGCAAGGGTACCCCTACCCAGCCCAGGCTCGCAACCAAACTCGAGGTCGTTGCCGGCGACGGCCAGACCGGCGGGGTGGGCAACACACTTCCCACCAAGATCGTGGTCCGGACCAGCGACGCCCAGGGCACCCTGGGCGGGGTCGTGGTGTCGGCGACCACCGAGTCGGTCGGCGGGGGGTCGGCCGCGCCGACCTCGGTGACCACCGCCGCCAATGGCCAGGCCGAGATCCTCTGGACGCTCGGCACGAAGGTCGGCACCCAGACCCTCACGCTCACCGCCACCAGCCTGCCCGCCGTCACCATCTCGGCCACCGGCCAGATCGGCGCCGCCGCCACGATCTTCCCGGTGACCGATGCGTTCCAGTTCACGGTCGTAACCCGCGCGGTCACCATCCCGCCGTCGGTACGGGTGACCGATGCGTTCGGCAATCCGATCCAGGGCCAGGCGGTCACCTTCGACGCACCGGTCGCCGGGTCGGTGCTGACCGGCAGCCAGGCCACGACCAATGCGACCGGGATCGCCACACTGGGCTCTTGGACCATCGGTCCGGACGCCCTCGCCTATACGGTCCGGGCGCTCATCGCGACCGGCCCGGCGACCGGGCAGTCCACCACCTTCTCTGCCCAGGGGGTACCCGCCACCGCGGTCGCGGTCGCCGGAACCGGGCAGACCGGCAATGCGGGCGCGGCCCTCGCCGTAGCACCGGCGGTGCGCGCCGCTCGCCCCGACGGAAGCCCGCTGCCCGGTGTCGGCGTGAGCTTCGCGGTGGCCGCCGGGGGCGGCACGGTTCAAGGGGCGGGCGCGACCACCGGGAGTGATGGCATCGCCAGGGCCACGAGCTGGTCCCTGGGCTGCACCCCGGGCGCCAACCAGGTCGACGCCACGGTGCTGGGTGTGCCATTGATCAGCTTCACCGCCACCGGCGTTCCGGGGGTGCCGGCTGCTGTGGCGGCCGCCAGCCCGACGACCCAGTCCGGATTCTTCGGCAACTTCGTCGGCATCCCGCCGGTGGTGGCGCTCACCGACGCCCAGGGGCACCCGGTGGCCTGTGCGCAAGTTTCCTTCGAGCTGCTCCAGTCCGATGGCCTGATCGTCGGAACGAACCCAACGACCGACTCCCAGGGCCACGCCACTCTGGGCGGCTGGCGCCTTGGGGTCAGTGCCTCGCAGGGCGTCCGCGCGGTGGCGGGAAGCGCGGCTCCGGTTCTCTTCACCGCCAATGCGGGCGCGGTGCCCGCGAGCACATTCAACCTCGAGGTGCGGTTCCGGACCGCCGGGCCGGGCTGTACCAACTGCGTGGCGCCGACGGCCTCGCAGACGGCGGCCTTCACTCAGGCGGCGGCCCGGTGGAAGCAGATCATCCTATCCGGGTCGGTGCCCTACCCCGTCAACGAACCGCTGTCTTCCTGCTTCCCCGCCATGAACGAGACGGTGGACGGCTTGGTGATCTGGGCCAGCATGGTGCCGATCGACGGGGTCAACGGCATCCTCGGACAGTCGGGGCCGTGCATCGTCAGGGACGACCATGGATTCCAACCGGCCGTGGGCCTCATGCAGTTCGACACCGCGGACCTGGTGGCCCTCGAATCGCGGAATCAGCTCAATGACGTGATCCTGCACGAGATGGGTCACGTGCTCGGGTTCGGAACGATGTGGGACTTCGACCCTGGAGCGAGCGCCATCATCCCCATCGGCCCGGACAACCCCCCGAATACCCTGCTCTCCGGGAAAGGCACGGCGGATCCGATCTTCACCGGGCGCTCGACCCGCGCGGCGTTCCTGGCCGCGGTGGCCCCCGGGCGCACCTTCACCGGGAACCCGGTGCCGGTGGAAAACCTCGGCGGCGCCGGCACCGCGAACTCCCATTGGCGCGAGCTCACGGTCAGCAACGAGTTGATGACCGGGTTCCTCAACAACGGGAGCAACCCGCTCAGCGCCTTCACCGCGACGTCGTTCCGCGACCTGGGATATGTGGTGAACGACGCCGCGACCGATCCGTTCACCTTCCTGGCGAACCTGGTGGGCGCGCCGGCGTTTGCCCTGCCCTCGTTCGCCGCCGGGTTCCAGCTGAACGAGGGAGTGATCACCGGCCCGATCATCGTGATCGACCGG
Source organism: Gemmatimonadota bacterium (assembly GCA_041486305.1). Lineage (GTDB taxonomy): Bacteria > Gemmatimonadota > Gemmatimonadetes > Gemmatimonadales > GWC2-71-9 > JABFSM01. The sequence goes on along the minus strand of JBGPLG010000159.1, from coordinate 3,486 downwards.
CGGGGGCGGAGGGTGGCGACGGTGCCGCGGAACTTCAGGTAGCGGAAGCGGGGAAAACGGAAAGCGCCCGGACGAAGAGTCCGGGCGCTTTCGCTTGGAATCAGCCGCAGCCTGCTCCCTTGCGTCCCGCTCCCCGCCCTACAGCGCTTCTACTTCCTCCGTCAGCACCACCGGCGCCACCTGCTCCTCCGGCGGGGCGGGCGGCGGCGGCTCAAAGCCGGCCGGCGGCTGAATCTCCAGATCCACGTACCGGTAGTGCCCGGTGCCCGCCGGGATCAGGTGCCCGATGATGATGTTCTCCTTCAAGCCGCGCAGGTCGTCCTTGGCGCCGCGGATGGCCGCGTCGGTCAGGACCCGGGTGGTCTCCTGGAACGACGCCGCCGAGATGAACGACTGGGTCGTGAGGCTCGCCTTGGTGATGCCCAGGAGCAGCGGTTCGGCGATGGCCGGTGCAATCTTCTTCTTCAGCATCCGGTCGTTCTCTTCCTTGAAGCTGAGCTTGTCCACCGCCTCGGCCTCGAGGAAGCTGGTGTCGCCCGGATCGGTGACCCGGACCTTCTGCAGCATCTGGCGCACGATGACGCCGATGTGCTTGTCGGCGATCCGCACGCCCTGCAGCCGGTAGACCTCCTGCACTTCGTTCAGCAGATACTCCTGCACGGCACGGGGACCCTTGATGAGCAGGATCTCGTGCGGGTTTACCGGACCCTCGGTCAGGCGGTCGCCCGCGCGGACCCGGTCGCCCTCGTGGACCCGGAGGTGCTTGCCGGCCGGCACCTCGTAGACCTGCGGCGTTTCGCCCTCGACGATGGCGCCGTCCTTGGTCATCGGGTACACGTAGATCTCGCGCTTGCCGCGCTTGATCTCGCCGAACTTCACGATGCCGTCGATTTCAGACATCGTCGCGGGATCCTTGGGACGCCGGGCCTCGAACAGCTCCGCGATCCGGGGCAGGCCGCCGGTGATGTCCCGGGTCTTGTAGGCCTGGCGGGGCATCTTGGTGACCGAGACGCCCTTGGAGACCTTGACCGGTGGCGAGAGGTACACCGTCTTGTCCCGGCTCTCCTTCTTGGACTTCGACGGCCACGCCTCGCTGACCGCGCGCTCGTCCACGTGGTACTTGGACGACCACGGATTGGCCTCGTCCGGAATGTCCATGGCCCGGCTCAGCTGATCGGTTGGCGAGCCGAAGATGACCCGGGAGCCCTCCGCCAGGGTGTACTCCTGGGGATCCTTCCGGTTGGCCATGTACACCAGCACCGAGGGATGCAGCTCCCGGTCCGGGTCGGCGGTGACCACCAGGGAACGGAGGCCGGTGCCTTCATCGAGCTCCTCGCGGAGCGTGACGTCCTTGACCAGGTCCTTCCAGCGGAGCTCGCCGTCGGTCTTGATGATGCTGGGGTCGTTGTACGGATCCCAGGTGTAGAGAATCGTGGCCCGCTTCTCCGAGTCTCCCTTGGTGGCGGCGTCGCCTTCCTTGACGTGCAGGATGGCGCCTTCCGGAACCGGGTAGCGGGAGAGCACGTGGGACGGGTCCTTCGGATCGACCACCAGGATGCCTTCCTTGGTCTCCTCGCTGGCCGATTCGTCCTCGCGGGTCAGCACCACCCGGATCTCGCCCCGGGTGCCGTCTTCGTATTCGACGGTCTGGTCGGCGTACTCCAGGCCCTTGGTGTACTTGACCGCCCCGTCCGAGCGAGCCCGCCGCTCGGCCTCTTCGGCGATGCGCGAGCTGGTGCCGCCGATGTGGAAGGTCCGGAGCGTGAGCTGGGTCCCCGGCTCGCCGATCGACTGCGCCGCGAGAATGCCCACCGCCTCGCCCATGTCCACCATGTCCATGGTGGCCAGGTTGCGGCCGTAGCACATCCGGCAGATACCCCGCCGGGCCTCGCAGGTGAGCACCGAGCGGATCTTGACCTTCTCGATGCCGGCGTCCTCGATGGAGTCCGCGGTCTCCTCATCGATCAGCTGCCCGGCCTGCACCAGCAGGCGCGGATCTCCGTGCTCATCGAGCTCGTGCGGATCGAACACGTCCTCTCCGGCGACGCTGCCGAGGATGCGCTCCTTCAGCGTCTCGATGACGTCCTCGCCCTCCTTGAGGGCCGCGCTCTCCAGGCCCAGGATGGTGCCGCAATCCTCCTCGGTGACCGTGACATCCTGCGCCACGTCCACCAGGCGGCGGGTCAGATACCCTGCGTCCGCGGTCTTGAGCGCCGTATCGGCCAGACCCTTCCGGGCGCCGTGGGTCGAGATGAAGTACTCGAGCACCGACAGGCCCTCGCGGAAGTTCGACTTGATCGGGCTTTCGATGATCTCGCCGATCCCGCCGGTCAGCTTCTTCTGGGGCTTGGCCATCAGGCCGCGCATCCCGGCCAGCTGCCGGATCTGGTCCCGGCTGCCGCGGGAGCCGGAGTCGAACATCATGAACACCGGGTTGAACCCGCCGCGGCTTTGCCGCATGTGGGCCACCATCGCCTCGGCCACGTCGTTGTTGGCGTGGGTCCAGGCGTCGATCACCTTGTTGTAGCGCTCGCCGAAGGTGATCTGGCCGGTGTTATAGGCCCGCTGGAACCGCTCCACCCGCTTCTGGGCCTCATCGAGGATCGAGGCCTTCTCGAGCGGAATCTCCAGGTCTTCGACCCCGATCGACACGCCGCCCATGGTGGCGAAGTCGAAGCCGAACCGCTTGAGGCGGTCCAGGAAGTCCACCGTTTCCTTGAGGCCGGCGCGGCGGTAGCTCTGCAACACCAGCTCCGAGAGGTTCTTCTTCTTCATCAGGTCGTCGCGGAAGCCGAGTTCCGCCACCACCCGCCGGGGCAGGATGTTGTTGAACAGCACCCGGCCCACCGTGGTCTTGACCCAGCGGGGCTCCCGATCGAGCGCCTCGGCGGGCGGGATGTACCAGAACTGGATGCAAGTGTGGTACGACAGCTTGCCGGTGTGGAGGGCCATCTCCAGCTCGGAGATGCTCCCGTAGAACTTGGCGTTCTTCCAGAGCCGGGTCTTGACCTCTTCGGCCTTGCCGGCGCCACGCCGGATTTCTTCTTCCAGGCCCTGGGGCAGCTTGGTGAGCCAGTAGGATCCCAGCACCATGTCCTGGGACGGCTCCGCCACCGGCCGGCCGTCGGACGGCTTGAGGATGTTGTTCGACGACACCATCAGCAGCCGGGCCTCGAGCTGGGCTTCGAAGGACAGCGGCACGTGCACCGCCATCTGGTCGCCGTCGAAGTCGGCGTTGAACGCCGCGCAGACCAGCGGGTGAATCCGGATGGCCTTGCCCTCGACCAGCTTGGGCTCGAACGCCTGGATGCCCAGCCGGTGCAGGGTCGGGGCGCGGTTGAGCAGCACCGGGTGATCCTGGATGATCTCCTCCAGGATTTCATACACCTCGGGGCCCTCCCGCTCCACGATCTTCTTGGCGCGCTTGACCGTTTCGGCGATGCCCTTCTCCACCAGCTTGTGGATGATGAACGGCTTGAAGAGCTC
>JBGPLG010000158.1:0-6415 GCA_041486305.1 Gemmatimonadota bacterium | reverse complement strand
GCTGAAGCTGACCGCCGGGACCAGGCTCAAGGAGCGGAACACGTCGGTTTCGATCGCGAACGGGACCGCCCGCATGGCCTCGCGCGGGGCGACCCACTGGCCCAGGGTCGCGAGGTCGGCATCGGAGCGTCCGGGTGCCGTGACCATGATATCGGAGAGCGGAACCGGCGCGCGGGTCAGCGCCACGTTGAGGGTGACGGCGGCTGTGCTGCCGATAAGTGTCGTATCCGGCTGGTAACCGATCGCCGCGACGACCAGGGTGTCGGGGCCCGGCAGCCGGAGGACGAATCGCCCCGAGCGGTCGGCGGTGATGAACAGCCCCGCCCGGCGGGCCGCAATGAGCGCCCCGGCGATGGGGGCGTCGCGTCCCTTTTCGGTGACCGTGCCGCGGACCACGGTCTGCGCGCCGGCCTGGGGCGCCAATGCCAGGACGGCGGTGAGCGCGCCGGCCGCAGCGGGCCAGGATGAGGTCATTGCCAGATGAAAACCCGCTTGGCCGTGCTGGCCGCGCCGAACACGCCAAGCGCCCCCTCGATGTTGCCGCGACGCCGCTCGATCGGACTGGGCAGGAAGAACTCGGCGGCGTGCCGCTCGAAGGCCAGCAACGTGAGCGGGACCGTATCTGGCTCGATAAAGAAGAAGATCGTGCCGGTGGAGTCCGATGCGGCGGAGACGCTGGTTGGGAAGGGCTTGGCTGAAAAGCCCAGGGCGCCGTTCGCATGCCACAAGTAAGTGACTCGACGCGCGGCATTCCCGGCATTGCTGAGTCGCACCGTATCGCCGGCGGGGAGCGAGATCAGGAATGGCCCTGGCGTCACGACGTGAGCAGAGACGGAGTGTCCCGCCACGCTGCCCTCGAGGTCATAGGCGGATTGGGGCAGAATGTCTCCCACGACTTCAAACTGTCCCTTGGCGGGGTCGGTCGAGACCACCGGCAGCGAACCGCCACTCGGCTGCATTAGCCGCAGGCTCACCTCGGCCGGCGCAACCGGGCGAGCGGGGCCCGCGAAGCCGAACGTCGACTCCGCGGGGATGCTCCAGGTTACACTGATCACGTTCCGTGGCTCGCCGACGATCAACAGCCCCTGAACGACGGGGAGTGGGCCTCCCGAAGGGGGTGTGCTGAGCGTGTCGCAGGCCGTCGCGCAGCAGCAGAGCAGGACCCGGGCGAGTCTCATGGGTGGTCTTTGAATGTCACTTCCAGATCAGAGGGCGATCGGCTGCATTGCGTGGGTAGACCCTCGCACAACGGGAAACTCATGCTCCCTCCGGAGAAGGTCTGTACCCGCGGGTAAAATTGCTCCGCCGCGCAGTAACCGAACTTGCATGAGAACGGGTCGTCGTCGTTGAAGAACGAGTCCAGCTCCCAGACATGGACGTCGACCCCCTGTCCCACGGGACGGTACGAGCTGATGTAAAAGTTCGTGGTGATGTCGTCGAAGGGCATCGGGGTCGATCTTCAGCTTCTGACACACCAGCAACAGCCGCCGTCTGGTTTCCGCATCGGAAAGACGGGGCAAGGGTACCAAGACTTCCTCATCATCCATGGTTTACCTCCTCAGGCACGGTAGCCCACAGATTCCACAGATGGCCTTGGTGTGGTCTCCTCAGACGAGACCACCACCAGTTGATCTGTGAAATCTGTGGGCCCCACTGTCCCGACGCACCAGAAGATCCGCCACTCCCTCAAGGCTCAGTGCTCGCGGATCCAGTTCGCCAGCGCCTCGAGAATGTCCCCGTCGAGGGTACGGTCCGGCGCATTGTAGCCAACCTGGAGCTGCACCATGTTGGCCCGGAGTTCTTCGAGCGACTTCGGCTCCGTCTTGAGGACGTGATTGGCCATGGGGCTCAGGTGGTAGTCGACCGGCTTGCCCGCCGCTCGCCGGGCCGCCAAAAGGACCTCCGCGTTCTCGACCGGATCGACCTGCACGTCCTTACCCCCCTGTAGCACCAGCACCGGTACCGCAATGCCGGCCGCCGCCTGGGCCGGCTCGAACCCCGCCAGCGCCCGGCCGATCTTCGCGACCATCGGCGCCATCAGGGCGTTCATGATCGCCAGCACCTGCGGACGGGACGACACCGACTTCGGATCGACGTCCTGCCCCGCCACGAAGGCGCGGAGCGCGGTCCGGATCGGCCCCATCTCCGTCTTCACCTGTTCCGGCGTCAGCCCGAGCTGGGACAGGACGTTCTTCTCGAACTGGACCTCCAGCACCGAGGCCAGTGACTGGCCCGGCGCCGAAATCAGGATCACGCCGCGAAGCTTGTCGGCGGCGGACAGGGCGAGGCGGGTGACGTGAATGCCGCCTTCGCTGTGCCCCGCGGCGAACACCCGCGCCGGATCGACCTCGGCGCGGGACCGGAGGAAATCGAGGGCGGCGGTCGCCTCGTCGCGATAGGTGTCGAGCGTGAGCTCGGTGATCGGGAGACCGGGGTTCTTCCCGCTGAACGCCTTGTCGAACCGGAGCACGGTGATGCCTTGCGCTGCCAGCGCTTCGGCCAGCAGCTTGGCACTGCCGTTCTTGCCGGACAGCAGGGGACTGTTCCAGTCGCGATCGGTGGGTCCGCTGCCCGCCAGGAGCAGGAGCCCGGGTCCTCGGCCCGACTCGGGATGGACCAGGGTGCCGGGAATAGTCCGGCCGCCCGCGACGAAGGTCACCTCCTCGGAGACGATTGGGACAGGAGCGGTGCCGCCGGTCATGGGTCGACTCACGAGGAGAGCGGCCAGCAAGGCGATGGGTGTCATGTCGAGAAGATACTCAGAACCGAAATTTCCCACCCTTTGCGCCTTTGCGCCATTCCGCCTTACAGCGGCAGGAGACCCTCCCGCAGTCCCCGGGTCACCGCCTCGGTGCGCGAGTGCACATCCAGCTTGGCCAGCACCGACGCCACATGATACTTGGCGGTGTGCGCCGAGATCGAGAGCGCGGCGCCGATCCCCTTGTTGCCCAGCCCGTCGGCCATGAGGCGGAGCACCTCCAGCTCCCGCGGGGTGAGCGCGGTGCCGGCCTCGGCCGGGGGAGCGCTGCTCACCGCGCGCGCCGGGGCGGCATCGTCGATGACCACATCGGCCTGCGCCGCATCGGTCACGAACACCACTTCGGCGTCCCGGCCCAACAAGCCGCGCAGCCGGCGCCGCTCCGCTGCGTCGATCACGCCGAGGTAGACCCGGAGCCTCATGCCGCCCGGGCGCGCAGCGCCGTCTCGACGTCGGTGATCGGCACCGCCAGCGCCAGCCCGCTCACGATCATGGTGCACACCCCCACCACCCGTCCTTCGTCGTCCGCGATCGGTCCCCCGGAATTGCCCGGCGCCAGGCGCAGGTCGGCCTGCACCCACGCCAGACGCCGGAGCCGCGGCGGAACCGGAAACCCATCAGGCAGGGGACCCACCCCGTGAAGTATGCCCGAGCTCATCGCGTGGCGCACGCCGAGGGGATGGCCGATGGCGAACAGGGTATGGCCCGGCCGCAGCTCGGCGGGATCGCGGCGGGTCACCGGGGCCAGGCCGAGGCCCGGTACCTCGAGCAGGGCAATGTCTCTCGACCGGTCACTGAAGCGCAGCCGCGCCGTGCGCACCTCGCCATTGGGGAGCCGCACCTCGAGCGGGCCGTCATGCGCCACGTGCGCAGCGGTCACCACCAGATCGACGTCCCACGCGAACCCCGTCCCGGTGGCGCGGTCCTGGCGGATTTCCACCACGCACTGCTTGAGCCGCTCGACGGCGTTCATCGGCGGTTGCGGGGCCGCTCGCCCACCAGCAGATCGACCCGCTCCGGCTTTCCGCCCCGCACCAGCTCGATCGTGAGCACCTTGCCGACCACATCGCCGGCGAGCATGCCCAGCACATCGTCGGTGCGCGTGACCGGGTTACCCGCGACGGAGACGATCACGTCGCCCACCATCAGTCCGGCCAGCTCGGCCGGCGCACCCGATTCCACCGAGAGCACCAACAGCCCCACCCGGTCATCGGCGATCCGCACCGGCTGCATCGCGGCGCCGATCCAGCCCCGCGCCACGTAGCCCTTGGCCAGGATCTGGCCGAGCACCCGCTCGACCGTGCTCACCGGAATCGTGGTGGCCATCGGGCGGCTCAGCCCTCCCGAATTGATACCGAGCACTTCCGCGTCGGGCGACACCAGCGGCCCGCCGCCGAGGCCGGGATAGACGGTGAGATCGGACTGAATCCAGAGATCGATCTCGCCGCCTTTCCAGCAGCGCCACTTGCCGCCGACGGCGCTCACCGCGCCGAACGCGGCGCGGGGGCCCGCGTCACCGGTGCGGCCCAGTGCCAAGACCAGATGTCCGGCCTTGAGCGCGGCGGGGTCGCCCAGCGTGGCGACCGGCAGCGCACCGGCAGCAATGCGAAGCACCGCCAGGTCGGTGCCCGGATCTCGGCCGGCGAGCTGCGCCGGAATCTTGCGGCCATCGGGAAGGGTGACGGTGATGTCCTGGTCCCGCCGGACGGTGCCGTCGGTCGTGACCACGACCCCGTCGCGCCAGTGCACGCCGGTGGAGGGCAGCCGAGGACGGGCGTGGACCGAGACGACCGAGCCCGCCGCGCGCGCAACGGCGTCGGCGAGCTGGTCGGAGAAAGCGGAGAGTGTTGCAGGCATGGCGTGGTTCCTTCGAGCTATGGGTTCGAAGGAAACATCGGAAGGCGAGGCGCGAAGCGGTATCCGCCGATCGGGTAGGTGCAAGGCGCTACGACAGTATCGAGATGTCCGCCTGCCTCGAAATCAGATCCACCAGCTCGGCCGCCTCGGGGCCGTCTGGATCGATCTTCAGCTTCTGGCATACCAGCACCAGCCGCCTCCCGATCTCCGCATCGGAAAGACGCGACAACGTTGTCAGGCCGCCCCCCGCGATGCAGCGAGCGCCTTCTTGAGCAGGACGACCTGACCCGCATGATACAGGTCGTGCTGCGGCGTGCCGACGAACTGGGTGTACGCCGAGTACTCGGAGCCCAGCTCCTCGGGAAGGCGCTCCGCCGGGAAGGCGCGCACAACGCCCTGCAGTCGCTCATTGAGTTCCTCCAGGGCTCGCTGGCTTTCGCGCCACGCGTCCGAATCGGGCACCGGCACTGGAGGCCACTCCTCTTCCGTCAGGAGCGATGCACGCTCTCCCCCGGCGCGTCGGAGGAGCAAGGTGTATCCAGCAGTCAGGTGAAGGACGATTTCCCAAATGCTGTGAGCTCCGGCAATCGGGTGGCCCGCGGCGTCTTCCGCCGAGACGCCCGCCAGCACCTCGCGTACCGAGGGCCCATGCCAGGACTCGCCCCGAAAGGCCCTGCTGATCTGATCTGCGATGATTTCCACATCCATGGGTATCGGCTCTCCCAGCCTCAAGGTCCAAGCTCACCGGATAGGTTGACCCACCCGAGAACAACAAGCCACAGAAACGACCGAAACATCTTGCTGTTTCCGTAGTTTCTGTGGCCCGTTTGTTCTGTGGCTTGTTCATTACCCGACAAAGGCCCACAACAGGTCCCGACTGATCTTATCCATGCGCTCGGGCTCCGGCAGCCGGTACAAATCCCCCGCCACATCGCGGATCAGGAACCCGCCCCCCGGCAGCGCCCTCGGCCAGTCATCGAGCCGGGTCTGGAAGGACCGGAGCCCCTGCCTGGTATCCACCTTCCAGTGCCGGATCTCCACCTCCTCCTCCACCTCGAGCACCCGGGTGACCTCGAAGACGAACCCCGCCTCCGCCATGGCCAGCTCGAGCGCGCTCCGCGACGCCGGCGTCAGATCCGCCGGATCCCGCACCAGCGCCACCTCGGCCTGGTCCGCGTCCCGGAGCGAGACGTAGCGGTTCGGCTCCGACCAGGGGAAGCAGCGCCGCACCACCACCGGCCGGGTGGACTCGGCCGTGCCGGCCCGGAGCCGGCCGTCGGCGCCCAGCTCCAGGACCGGAGGCGGGGTCTCGGGCGGCAGGTACACGGTCGGGGCCAGCTTCGTCGTCGTCAGCATGTTGTCCTCCTTTCAGCTCAAGGCCAGCTGCATCTCGTGCAGCCGCCGGAATTTTCCGTTTTCGATCGCCAGCAGAAACGCCGGCGATCCCTCCTCCACCAGGCGACCGTCTTCGAAGACGAACAGCCTGGACGCCTTGCGCAGCGTCGAAAGCCGGTGCGCAATGGCAAAGACCGTGCGACCGTGCACCAGCCGCTCCAGCGCCTCCTGGATGTGCCGCTCCGTTTCCGTATCCACGCTGCTGGTGGCCTCGTCCAGTATCAATATCCGCGGGTTATGAAGGATCGCCCGCGCGATCGAGACCCGCTGCCGCTCGCCCCCGCTCAGCGTCTGGCCCCGCTCGCCCACGATGGTGTCGTACCCGTGGGTGAGCCGGATGATGAAGTCGTGCGCGTTGGCCGCCCGCGCCGAGTCGATCACCTCGTCCAGCGAGGCCTCCGGCTT
>JBGPLG010000157.1:0-6701 GCA_041486305.1 Gemmatimonadota bacterium | reverse complement strand
GGAGACCTTCAGCGGGGACATCAGACTGTTCCGTCCCGCCGAGCTGGGCGCCCGGCTCGACCAGCAGCTGAAGGCTCGGCAGGACCGCGAGGAGGAAAAGGCCCACCGGAAGCACAAGGAGAAGCCGGATCACGATCAAGAGACCGACCACGAACAGCCCGAAAGCGGAAGGTGACCGATGCGTTCCAGCCTGCTGGTGCTGTCCTCGCTGTTCCTGGTCGCACCTCTGTGCGCTCAGGGCAAATCCGACTTCGAATTCCATCGCGAGCTCGCGGCGGGGCGGCGGTTTCGCCTCTCCGACATTATCGGCGATGTCAGGGTGACCGGCACGTCCGGCCGGACCGTGGAGGTCACCGCGGTCAAACGAAAGGGCCGGCATGGCGAGCCGCAGGATGTGACGGTCGAAGTGGTGGAGCTCGATGACGGAGTCGCGTTGTGTGTCCGCTACCCCCAGCAATACAGCAGGCGGCGGGGACCCCAGGAGGGCACCTCCCACAGCCCGTGCAGCACCGACGGAAGCTGGTCGGGGAATGGGGACCGCAACGATACCGCGGTCGACTTCACGGTCCGGGTCCCCTCGGGGCTCCGGCTGCATATCGGGACGGTCAGCGGGGACGTCGCCGCCGAGCAGCTGGACGGTGACCTGGAGCTCAACAGCGTCTCGGGAGACGTCCGGCTCTCCGGCGGGAAAGGGCCCGCCATCGCGCTGGAAACCGTGAGCGGGGACGTCGCCCTGCAGGATGTCCGGTCGAAGGACGTCTCCGGGCGCACCTTCAGCGGCGAAGTGGAGTTCCGGGGTCCGCTGATGGACACCGGCAGCTACGATTTCGGCACCACCAGCGGCGACATCACCCTCACGCTGCTCGATCGGCCCAACGCCACCCTCTCGGCGGCAACTTTTTCGGGCAGCTTCTCGTCGGATCTCCCGACTACGCAGGACGAGTCTCGGCGGCACCGGCGCCGGGTGGCGGCCACCTGGGGTAACGGTTCCGCCAAGCTTGACGTCGAATCTCTGTCCGGAGACATCGCGATCCGCCTCGCCAAGAACTGACCTCGCCGCCGGGAGCGCCCATGACCACGCTGTTCCAGGACATCCGCTTCGCCCTGCGCAGTTTCCGCAAGTCTCCCGGGTTCACCTTCACCGCGCTCATTACGGTGGCCCTCGGCGTGGGCGCCAACACGGCAATCTTCAGCGTGGTGAACGGCGTCCTGCTCCGGCCCCTGCCGCTGGGAGAGCCGGAGCGGGTGCTGATGGTCTATCACCGGTACACGTCGATCAACCTGGACGCCGGCGTTTCCGCGGTGGGGTTCCGGTACTACCACGACCAGAACCGGGTGTTCGAGAAGAGCGCCGCGTTCACCGGCTGGGAGGCCAACTTGGCGCAGGGGGGTGAGCCGAAGCGATTGGTGGGCCAGCGGGCCACGGCGGAGTACTTCTCCGCGCTCGGCATTCCGCTGCTGCTCGGCCGGAGCTTCACGATCGATGAGGAGCAGCCCGGCAAGGACAAGGTCGTCATTCTGAGCGAAGGCCTCTGGGCCCGGGAATTCGGCCGTGACCGGTCCCTGCTCAACCGAGCGCTGGTGATCAACGGGGAAGCCCATCTCGTCGTGGGCATCGCGCCGAACGGATTCCAGTTCGGTACCGACCCGATCGCCATCTGGAAGCCACTCGCCTTCACCCCGGACCAGACCACCGGCTGCTGGGGCTGCGAATGGATGGCCATGGTCGCCCGCTTGAAGCCGGGGACCACACCGGCGGCGGCACAGAAGGACCTGGTGCGCCTGGCGGCGCAGGTGCGGGCCATTGCGGGCAGCTTCCGCGACAACGACTGGGGCCTCAGATCCAAGTCCGCCTCGGAGCAAGTGGTCGGTAATGTGAGGCCCGCTCTCCTGGTGCTCATGGGCGCGGTGGGGTTCGTGCTGCTGATCGCGTGCGCCAACCTGGCGAATTTGCTCCTGGCGCGGTCCGCCGCGCGGCAACGGGAAATCGCGATCCGTACCGCCATGGGCGCGGGCCGATGGCGGCTGGCCCGTCAATTGTTGACCGAGAGCGTTCTCCTCTCGGTTGCCGGGGGTCTCGGCGGCCTCGCGCTCGCCTTCCTGGCCATCAGGGGGCTGGTCGCCAGCAACCCGGTCAACCTTCCCCGGCTCGATGTGGTAGGAATCGACGGCACGGTGCTGGCATTCACCGGCGGCATCACGGTGCTCCTGGGGCTGCTGTTCGGCCTGGCTCCCGCGCTGCAGGCGGCGCGGCCGGCGCTGCATGGCGTGCTCAAAGACGGCGTGCGCAGCTCCCACGCGGGCGGCGGACTTCGCGCCACGCTGGTGGTATCGGAAGTGGCGCTGGCGATCGTGCTGCTGATCGGCGCGGGCCTCATGATCAAGAGCTTCCGGCGCTGGATCTCGGTGGACCCCGGATTCAAGGCCGGCGGCGTGCTGACGCTGGGTGTCTCGCTGCCGGACGCCAAGTACGGGGCCAAGGAACAGCAGGTGGCGTTCTTCGATCAGCTCCGGCACGCGATCGCGGCGCTGCCGGGGGTGGCGGCGGTGGGTGGCAACGTCGCGCTGCCGATGTCGAACAACAACTGGACCCGCAGCTTCAATGTCGAAGGGTATCAGCCGCCCGCCCACGCCAACGGACCCTGGGGGGACTTCCGAACCGTTACGCCCGGCTATTTCGACGCGATGGGGATCCCAGTGAAGAAGGGCCGCGCCATCGACGAGACCGATGTCGCCGGGGCGCGCCGGGTCGTGGTGGTGGATGAGGTGCTGGCCCGGAAGTACTGGCCGGGCCAGGATCCCATCGGCAAGCGGGTCGGCTACGGCGGGCGCAACAACGATCCCGATTGGCTGGAAGTGGTGGGGGTGGTCGGCCACGTGATGCAGAACAGTCCCAAGGACGATGAGCACACCCAGATGTACCAGCCATTCGCCCAGGCGCCCTTTACCCAGCTCGGGCTGGCCATCCGCTCGCGGGGTGATCCCCTCGCGCTGGTGCCGGCGGTGCGGCGTCTGATCCTCGCGATCGATCCGCAGCAGCCGATCTACGACGTGAAGTCGATGGAGGAGCGGGTCTCCGGCTCGTCGTCGCAGCCGAGGTTCCTCTCGCTCCTGCTGGGGCTGTTCGCCGCCGTGGCGGCGACCCTCGCCGCAGTCGGGATCTACGGGGTCATGTCCTATACGGTGGCGCAGCAGACCCGCGAGCTCGGCATCCGTCTCGCCCTCGGCGCCGAAACCGGAAGGGTGCTGCGTCTGGTGCTGAACCAGGGTCTGGTGCTGGCCGGGGCCGGAGTCGGGATCGGACTCGCCGGAGCGTTCGCCCTGGCCCGGCTGGTGGCGAGCCAGCTCATTCAGAAGACCCTCTTCCAGACCAACGCCGCCGATCCGATGGTGTTTTCGGTCGTCGCGGCGGGGTTGGTGGGGGTAGCGCTGGTGGCCACGTGGATCCCGGCGCGGCGCGCGACGCGGGTAGATCCGATCGTGGCCCTCCGGGCGGAATAGGTCACCGGGCTTGACAGATCCGGCTCTCCCCTGAATGTTTCAGTGGAACGATTCAGGGGAACCGATGCCGCGCGCCGAACTCGACCTTCTGCAGGGTACGCTCGATGTCCTCGTGCTCAAGGCCCTTTCCTGGGGCCAGCGGCACGGTCATGCAGTCGCCAGCTGGATCCGCACCACCACCGAGGACGACCTCAACATCGAGGATGGAGCGCTCTACACCGCGCTCCATCGGCTCGAGAAGCGGGGGCTGGTCGAGGCGGAGTGGGGGCTCTCCGATAACAATCGCAAGGCCAAGTACTACGAGCTGACCGATGCCGGGCGGAGGGAGCTCCGCCAGGAAGCGGCGCGCTGGTCGCGGTACGCCGGGGCGGTGTTCAAGGTGCTCCGCGCCGGCCACGCCGCGGCCGCGAGGTAGCGGTGCCGCTTCCCGGGCTGCGGCGCCTATTCCGGCTGGTCGGCCGGCGCGCTCCGGTGGAACAAGAGATCGACTCCGAGCTCGAGTTCCATCTGCAGGCGGAAACCGACGCGCTGGTCGCCCGCGGAATGACCCCCGGTGCTGCGGCCGCTGAGGCGTACCGCCGGTTCGGCGACCTGGGGCGCACCCGCGCGCAGCTGGCGCGCATCGATCGAGGGCTCAGACAAAAGGAGCGACGGGTGAGCCGGCTCGAGGACTTGTTCCAGGACATCGGATACGCTCTGCGCGGCTTCCGGCGCCAGCCGGGGTTCGCCTCCGTGGTGGTGCTGACGCTGGGGCTGGGCATCGGGGCCAACGCCACGATGTTCGGGCTGCTGGACCGCCTCCTCCTCAAGCCGCCGGCCCAAGTTGTCGAGGCCGATCGGGTGGTCCGGCTCCAGCTGAGCGAGTCGGAGCCGGGCATGGGTTCCTGGACCAACGAGAGTATGGCGTGGCTCACCTACACCGACCAGCGGGATCACGCCTCCTACTTCTCCGCGATGGCGGCGTATGCCACCCAGCCCGCCATGCCGATGGGGCGCGGGATCCGGGCCGGGAAGGCACGGGTGGTCCTGGCGACCGCCTCCTACTTCCGGCTACTGGGCGCCAGGCCGCTGCTGGGCCGCTTCTATGCTGAGGGCGAGGACCAGCCGGGCGCCGGGCTCCCGCTTGCGGTTCTGAGCTGGCGATTCTGGCAGAGCAGCTTCGGCGGAGACCGGAGCGTGCTGGGCCGCGAGGTGTTCCTCGGCAGCCAGTCCTACACCGTGATTGGTGTCATGCCCAAGGGGTTCAACGGCGTTGATCTCGAGGCAGTGGACGCCTGGTTGCCGTTCCATGCCGCCGCCCCTGACCTGGTCGGCAAGAGCGGGGAATGGCGGACCACCTACAACTGGCAGTGGATCCACGTCCTGGCGCGCCTCAAACCGGGGGTCACTCGCGCCCAGGCCTCGGATGAGGCGGGCCGGATCCAGCGCGCCGCGGTGGCCACGGTGCGCGACGTCGATCACAACGCCAAGACCGCGCTGGTCCCCTTGCAGGGCTTCGAACGCGGGGCGGTGCCGCACGCGCGGGAACGGGTGGCGCTCTGGCTCGCCAGCGTGGCGCTCGCCGTCTTGCTGGTGGTGTGCGCCAACGTGGCTAACCTGCTTCTCGCGCGGGCGGCGGGCCGGCGGCGCGAGATCGCGGTCCGTCTGGCGCTGGGAGTCGGCCGAGGCCGTCTGGTCCGCCAACTCGTGGTGGAGAGCCTTCTCCTGGCGGTGGGTGGGGGAGCGGTGTCGATCCTCATCGCCCGATGGGGTGGAGCGCTGCTCCGCGCCACGCTGCTTCCCGACGTGAGCTGGGTCGATGGCCCGCTCGACTGGCGGGTGGTGGGAGTTGCGGTGGGGGCCACGCTGCTTACCGGACTGCTCACCGGCGTGGCCCCGGCCATCCAGGCCAGCCGGCCGGCGCTCACCTCCGCCCTCCGGAGCGGCGCCGCGGACGCCGCCTCGCCGCGCTCGCGGCTGCGCAGCGGCCTCCTCATCGCGCAGACGACGCTCTCCCTCGTGCTCCTCATCGGGGCCGGGCTCTTCGTCCGCAGTCTCTGGCGGGTGGTGAATACCGACATCGGCTACAACCCGAAAAACCTCGTGGTTGCCGACATCGATCTCGATCTCGCGGGGTACACCAAACCGGCCCGGTTCGAGTTCTACGCCCAGGCCCTCGAGCGCTTCCGGCGGATGCCCGGCATTGAGCGAGCGAGTCTCGGCCTCAACAGCCCGTTCTGGACGATGAACAGCACCCGGTTCCGTTTGACCGACCGCGACTCGACGCCCCGGCTGCCCACCGGTGGGCCCTACTACAACGGCGTGACCCCGGAGTATTTCGCGACGCTGGGAATGCGCCTGGTACGCGGCCGGGGGTTCGGCGCTGAGGATCGGGCCGGCGCCGCGCAGGTCATGGTCATCAATCAGCGGCTGGCCGACTTCTTCTGGCCCAAGCGCGATCCACTGGGCCGGTGCGTGAAGGTTGGAGACGACAGCGTGCCCTGCGCGCAGATCATCGGCGTGGTGGCGACCGCCCGCGTCAACGAGATCCAGGAGCGGCCCGCGGCCATGTACTACGTGCCGCTGGAGCAATCGTTGCGGCGCGGCCTGAATCCGGACCGCATGCTGTTCCTGCGCACCACCGCCCGGCCGGGGGCGATCATCCCGGAAATTCGCAACCTGCTCCAGGGAATGGCGCCGAATCTGCCCTATGCGAATATTCGCACCTTCCAGTCGATGATGGATCCCGAGATTCAGCCCTGGCGGATGGGCGCGGTGATGTTCGGTCTGTTCGGCGGCCTGGCGCTCCTGGTGGCGGCGCTCGGGCTCTACAGCGTGATGTCCTACACGGTGGTGCAGCGCACCCACGAATTCGGCATTCGCACCGCGCTGGGCGCCTCCTCGCGGCGGATCGTCGGATCGGTGCTCGGCAGCGGCGTCCGGGTCGTGGCCGCCGGGATGGTGCTGGGTGTCGGGGTGGCGTTGGCTGGCGGCCGCTTCCTGGCGCCATTGCTCTTCGAGACCTCGCCCCGGGATCCGCTGGTATTCACCATCGTCGCCGTCACGCTGCTGGTGGCCGCGATCATCGCGTGCCTGATCCCAGCCCGGCGCGCCACCCGAGTCGACCCCCTGGAGGCCCTCAAGAGCGACTAGGCGGAAGGCGTTATCTTCGGGGCCGGCCCGTTTCCCAATCGGAGGTCCCGTGTCTGCCCCCGTCCGCT
>JBGPLG010000156.1:0-6736 GCA_041486305.1 Gemmatimonadota bacterium | reverse complement strand
CCTTGTTCGGCACGGGTCAGCGTCGCGCCCACCGCCGCCACGATCTGCTGCGCGACCTCGCTCTGGATCGCGAACGCGTCGTCCAGCGTCCGATCGTAACGTTCCGCCCAGAGGTGCTCGTCCGTCGCCGCGTCGATCAGCTGCACGGTCACGCGCAACCGCCCGCCCACCACCTGCACGCTCCCCTCTACCACGCTCCCCACCCCCAGCTCGGTCGCGATCTGCTTGAGCGGCTTGGCCGTGCCCTGATAGCCCATCACCGAGGTCCGGCTGATCACCTTGAGTGCCGCCACCTTGTAGAGCTGGGTGATCAAGTCGTCATGCAGCCCGCCCGCGAAGTATGCATGCGGCCCCTCGCCACTCAGGTTTTGGAACGGCAGTACCGCGATCTCAGTGCGCGCATGAGCCGGCGTCGCCGGGGCGGGAGCCTGCCGCCCGGGGCGCAGCACCAGCAGCGCGCCAACGGCGACAATCACGGCCGCTCCGCCGAGCAAGGCGAGCCGCCACGGCCGGCGCTCCGGGGGCGCCGACGGAACGGGCGGGGTCGCCGTCACGGCCGCCGATTCCCGATCGGCCAACGCCTCCGCGAACGCCGCGAGCGTGCCGAACCGGTCCGCCGGCGTCTTGGCGAGTGCCCGTCCCAGCGCACGCGCCATCCCTGCCGGCACCGCGGGCCGAAGATCCGCCACCGAGCGCGGCTCGACGCTCAAGTGCTGGTGGACCAGGCTCTCGCCCGTCGGGCCGGTGAAGGGCGGCTGGCCCGCCAGCATCTCGTACAGCACGCACCCCAGCGAGTAGAGATCGGATCGGTGGTCGAGCGATTGATCGCCGGTGGCCTGCTCCGGACTCATGTAGGCCGGAGTGCCGATGGCGAGTCCGGTCCCGGTCAGCGCGGCATGCTCCCCGGTGCCCGGGGCCAGCGCCCGCGCTACGCCGAAGTCGGCCACCAGCGCATGACCGCCGGAGAGCAGGATGTTCTCCGGTTTGACGTCGCGGTGGATCAGCCCCTGGCGGTGGGCGTATTCGAGGGCTTCGGCCACCTCGCGGGTAATCCGGATCGCCTCGGTGAGAGGGAGCTGCCGGTCGCGGGCCAGTCGCTCGCGCAGCGACTCCCCGTCGATGTACGGCATGCTGAACCAGAGCAGCGTCGGCTCGCCCCCCGTTCCGGGCACGTCACCCGAATCGTGGACCGGAAGGATGTGGGGATGCTGGAGCCGAGCGGCAAAGCGGATTTCCCTGGCAAACCGGTCGGTCCCGATGCTCATCGCCAGCTCGGGGTGCAGCACCTTGAGCGCGACCAGCCGGTCGTGGCGGAGGTCCCGGGCCAGAAAGACCGCCGCCATGCCGCCCCGGCCGAGCTCGCGCTCGACCGTATAGCGGCCGGCCAGGCCTTCCTGAAGCATCCGCAGCACATCGGCCATGACGGGGGGTTCCTCCGGGGGGGAATCTAGCGCAAGAGTGTACCTCGGGAGCGCCAGCCGAGCTATTATCTGTCACCCGTCCAACGGTGACCCAATGCCTCGATCCATGGTCCTCGGCACCGCCCTCGTCGCGGCTTTGGCCACCGTCGGCGGCCCTCTCCAGCCGCAGAGCTCTGCCCCACCGAAAACCAACCGGACTGCGGCGGCGACGGCGCGGACCATCGCCCAGGCGCCCGACCACTTCTTCACCCACGCCGGGGCGCGGCTCCGGTATCGCGAGGCGGGACGGGGGCAGCCGGTCGTGCTGCTGCACGGCTGGACCCAGCGGATCGAGCTGATGGAGGACCTCGCGGACTCGCTCTCCGGCGCGTTCCGGGTGATCGTGTTCGACGAACGGGGCTTCGGCGAGAGCACCAAGTTCTCCGACCCCGCGCGCTACGGCCAGGCGATGGTCGAGGACGTGATCGGCCTCCTCGATCATCTGAAAATTCGCCGGGCGCATCTGGTGGGGCATTCGATGGGTGCCCTGGTGGCGGCCCAGACCGCCCTGCGCCATCCGGAGCGAGTGGCGTCGGCCTCGCTCGTGGCCGGGCCGTTCGCGCCCGATTCGGCCGCGTTCAGCCGACTGACCGAGCCGTTCGTCCACTCGCTCGAGCGCGGCGAGGGGCTCGTCGGATTCCTCAAGTGGATCTTTCCGGGCCTTCCCGACTCGACGGCTGCCGCCTTCAACGCCCAGGCCATGCTCGCCAACGATCTGGGCTCGCTCCTCGCGACCATGCGCTCGATGGGGGGCCTGATGCTCCCGGCGGCACGGCACCCGGGGCGCTCGACTGCGGTGGCGATCGTCGTGGGAACCGGCGATCCCCTCCTGCCTCAATCGCAGACGCTCGGGAGCGCCTGGCCCGAGGCGCAGTACGTCGAGGTGCCGGGCGCGAATCACGACCAGATCCGGGCGCACGGCGCCACCGTCGCGGCCATTCGGCGCGCCGTTCAACGCCGTCCATGACCACTCACGGGACGGCAACCCTCATGCGCCGTCATTCGATCCGACGAGCCGCGGCAATTCACCGCTGGCCGGCATAACATGGTTCGCGCGGACCGTCTGCCACTGCTCACCTTGGGGCGATGTGCCCTTGCCCCCGATCTGCCGCCGAGGGTAGTCTATGCTCATGCCGGACGTGGCCAGGCGCTGGACCCGCCAGGAAGTGCTCGACCTCCCGGACGACGGCAACCGCTACGAGCTGCTCAACGGCGCTCTGCTCGTGACGCCGAGCCCGAGTCCGATCCACCAGCTCGCCCTGTTCGCGCTCAACGACCGGATCCGGCCCTATGTGCAGCGCCACTGGCTGGGAATCGCCGGTTGGTCACCCGCCGATCTCGACCTCCGGAGCGGCCAACTGCTGCAACCCGATCTCTTCGTCGTCTCTCCACCGCCGCGTGGAAAACCGCTTGCCTGGTCCGACTTCGGTATCCCTATCCTCGTCGTCGAGGTCCTTTCGCCCTCCACGGCGCTCAACGACCGCAATCGCAAGCGGGTTCGGTACCAGCAATCCGGCGTCGGCGAATACTGGATCGTCGATCTGGATGCTCGTTTGATCGAGCGGTGGAGGCCCGAGGATGAGCGGCCGGAAATCCTGGTAGCGCGCATCGCGTGGCACCCCTCACCCAAGCTTCCGCCGCTGGAAATAGATCTTGCCGAGTATTTCAGGGAGGTGTGGGGCGAATGAACTTCTTGAAGGGTCACCCAATGTCACGACCAATTCTCCTCGGCAGCCTCGCGGTAGCCGCGCTCGCCGGGCCCCTCGCCTCCCAAACCCCACGGCAGCCGAGAACCAACCGAATCACGGCTGCCGCGCCCTTCTCCGTCATCGAGGCCAGCATCGCCGACCTCCGCACCGCGCTCGAGCAGGGCCGTACCACCTCCCGGGCCATCGTGCAGCAGTACCTGCTGCGAATCGCCACCTACGAGGACCGGCTCAACGCCATCGTCACGGTCAACCCCAACGCGCTCGCGATTGCCGACTCCCTCGATCGCCTCCGGGCCCGGGGCGTCATCCTGGGACCCCTGCACGGCATCCCCGTCGCGCTCAAGGACAACATCCACGACGTCGAAATGCCGACCACCGGCGGGGCGCTGGCCTTCGCCGACCTGGTTCCCCCCTACGACGCGACCCTCACCAAGAACCTCAAGGCCGCGGGTGCCATCATCCTGGCCAAGACCCAGCTCACCGAGCTGGCCAACTGGGTCGCCAGCGGGATGCCGGGCAACTACAACGCGCTCACCGGTTATGGGATGAATCCCTGGGACCCGCGCCGGGACCCCCGCGACAACAACTTCGACGGCCAGCCGGTGCTCACCACCGGCGGATCCAGCTCCGGCGTCGGCACCAACGTCAGCTTCTGGGCGGCGAACGTGGGCACCGAAACCTCCGGCTCGATCCTGAGCCCGGCCAACCAGAACATGCTCGCCGCAATCAAGCCCACGGTGGGGCGGGTGAGCCGCTACGGCGTCATTCCGATTAGCGCCGACCAGGACACCCCCGGCCCCATGGCTCGCACCGTGAGCGACGCCGCCATCATGCTTGGCGTGCTGGAGAGCGCCACCCCCGACTCCAACGACGCCGCCACCAGGAAGTGCCCGCCGCCCCCGGCCCGCGACTACACCAAGTTCCTGAACGCGAACGGCCTGACCGGCGCCCGCATCGGCATCCCCCGCACCTTCTTCTACGATCGCACCACGGGTGCCAACCCGCGCGGCGGTCTGAACGACGCCCAGCGCAAGGTCATGGACAGCGCGATCGCGGTGCTCAAGGAGAAGGGTGCCATGATCGTGGATCCGGCCGACATTCCGAGCCTGATCGACACCGTGCCCGCGAACAACTTCCTCAACTGGAACGTCTGCGGCGGGCTCGACAACGCCAAGGGGCGCGACGCCGATTGCTCGATTGCCTTCAAATACGGGATGAAGCGGGATTTCAACCTCTGGCTCAAGTCATTGGGAGACAAGGCCCCGGTCAAGACGCTCGCCGAACTCAGGGCCTGGAACATTGCCCACCAGCGGGCCGGCGCCATCAAGTACGGCCAGGCCAACCTCGACGTCTCGGATGAGATGGATCTCCAGGCGGACCGCACGCGCTACGAGGCCGACCGGCGGAAGGACATCCTCCTTTCCGCGACCAACGGCATCGACGCAGCCCTCAAGGCCAACCGGCTCGACGCGCTGCTGTTTCCCTCGGTGAGCAGCGCCGGCATCGGCGCCCGGCCGGGTTACCCTACGGTGACGGTGCCCTTCGCCTTCGTTCCAATTCCAGCGGGCACCGGCGCCAACGCGATTCCGGCGGGGTTTGAGCCGAGGTCGTCGCCCTACAACGTGAGCTTTACGGGGACGGCGTGCTCGGAGCCCCGGCTGATCGAGCTGGCCTACGCGTTCGAGCAGGCCACCAAGAAGCGGATGGCGCCGCCCCTGTTTCCCTGATCGGGGAGCCCTGCTAACGCTCTGCGCAGGGGGCGATATATTCGCCCCATCCCCACGCACGGTCATGCCGGGCCCAGCCGCTCGTCTCTCTCCCGTTTTCTCCCTCCTCGTCGCTGGTTGTGGCGCGGTTGCCGCGCTCGTGGGTGTGCCGAACCACGAGGTCGCCTCGGTCACGATCGTCCTGCCCGCGACGATCCTGGTCGGCGACACCGTGCAGGCGCTGGTCGATCTCAAGGATTCCGGCGGCAAGCGCCCGCAGGGCGACACCACCATCACCTGGCAGAGCAGCAATCCCGCCGCCGTCAAGGTGGATGCAGCGGGCCGCGTCACCAGCGACGTGGTGGGCCAATCGGCGACCATCTCCGCCACCGTGGGCAAGGTGACCGGCACCAAGCTCATCAGCGTCGGCGACGACACCCGCCTGGGCTATGCCTTTGCCGATCAGCCCGCGGCAGCGGGACCCTACGCGCCGGATCCCGCCACCAGCTACAACTCGGGCGGCGGCGGTGTGCTGGTTACCCGGGCCTCGACCGGCGTGTACACCGTGCGATTCTTGGGGCTCGGGCGCCTGAGCGGCCAACGGGATAACGTACAGGTGACCGGCTACGGCGGAGCGGCGGGCACCTTCTGCAAACTGGCCGGGTGGCAATCGGCCGGCGCCGACATGACGATCGATGTGCGCTGCTTGACCCCCGCGGGCGCCGCGGCGGACAGCCGCTTTACCGTCCTCCTCTCGGGAGCCCGGGTCTACGTCACCACGTCCCGACTGGGCTTCGCGCTGGTCCCCGATTTCACCGGCACCATGATGCTCGATACGTCGGGCACCACCCGCAACAACTCCTCGAAGTCGATCGTCGAGGTCGGGCACAATTCGACCGGCGACTTTTCGCTGATCTTTCCCGGACTCGAGCGAGTGGCCGGACCGCAGCAGGGACCGGAGACGTACCAGGTGACGGCAGTCGGCGCCGGTCCGGAGCGCTGCTACCTCGCCAACCTCGACGTGACCAACGCCGGTCTCAACGTCAAGTGCGTCGGCGCCAACGGGCTACCTGCCGATTCTCCGTTCAGCGTGATGCTCTTCCAGCGGGGACGACCGGGCACACTGGGGTACCGCTTTGCCTACGCCCTGGCCGAGCGGGCGGCCTCGACGACCGACTACACGCCGGTCAACTCCTTCTGGCGCAACAATTCGGGGGGAAACATCCTGGCACGGAAGCTCGCCACCGGTCAGTACCGGGTTCTGTTCGAGGGTGAGGCCCGGCCCGCCGGCGCCACGGAGACCATCCTCGTCACCCCGTTCCAGGACAGCCGGATCTGCACCCTCGTGAGCTGGGCGAATTCCGGGGCCGACCTTCTCGTGACGCTCTCCTGTTTCGATAGCTCCGGTGCCCCGGCGGATGCGGAGTTCTTCGTCCTCCTGGTCCAGTAGTTGTACGCCCCGGCACCAACCACCGCAGGGAAGGTCCACAGCTCCGGCCTTGTGAGGCGGCTCCGCGGGATGGCCCTTCTCGTCCTCCCGGTCCTCGGCGCGGGGAGCGCCCGCGCCCAGGGGCTCGAGTCGCTCTGGTACCTCCGCGGCGAGGAGAGCATTCAGGCCTTCCTCGCCCACGCCGATCAGATCTCCATCGTCTCCCCGCAGGTCTTCTCGCTGGATTCCACCGGCGCCATCCGGGGGAGTGTGGACCCGCGCGTCATTGCCACCGCGTGGGCCAAGGGGGTCAAGCTCATCCCCCTGGTGACGAACCCCGGATTCGACCAGCCCTCCATCCATCGGGTGCACAACGACCCGGTGGCGCGCGGGTTCGCCCTGCACTCGCTGGCCGAGCTCTGCCGAGTGAAT
>JBGPLG010000155.1:0-6858 GCA_041486305.1 Gemmatimonadota bacterium | reverse complement strand
TTGGTCGCCGCGAGGTTGGCCTGCTCCTCGGCCTCGTCACGGGTGGTCTTGGGATCGTCCTGGGCCCGGAGGAAGCCGTGGACGGCGCCCTCATAGTTCATCGCCGAATAGGTCTTCCCCATGGCCTTCATGATGGAGTCGAGCGCCGGCATTGCGGCGGCAATCCGCGCGTCCTTGGAGCCGTTGAGCAGCATCACCGGCACCCGGATCTGGGCAATCGAATCGGCGATGAACGCGGTAGGCACGGCCGGCTGCGTGGCAGTCGCTTGAGTGCCGCCGGTGGAATAGGGCAGGCCGTAGAATGCCACGCCGCCGCTGAAGCCCGACACGCCACCGTGAATGGCGTGGAAGAAGGTGGTCTGGCCGCCCCAGCAATAGCCGATAACGGCGTACTTCTGGGTGGCGGACGGCTGGGTCATGCCCCAGTTGGCTGCGGCGACGATGATGCGATTTCGCTCGGAGCTGTTTACGCCCCTGATAAGTCCCCGGGCCGAATCTCCGCTGAGTTCGACCGAGGAAGGGCCGCCCCGCACCCGGGACAGGAAGTCCGGCGCCACCGCGATGAAGCCTTCGGCGGCCACCTGGTCCGCCACGCCGCGGACCCAGGTCGAGAGCCCGAAGATCTCGTGCACCACGACCACCACCGGCGCTTTCCGGCTGGTGGAGGGATACACCACCCACGCCATCACCGAGTCGGCGGAGCCGGGTTCGAGCGCGATCGTGACCCATTCGCCATGGCGCGGGCTAACGGCGAGCCGCGCCGGCGCGGACACGTTGCTGGCCGGCAGCCCCGGCGTGCCCTGAAACCGGGACGCTGCGGCCGCTCCATAGGTCGCCGGCGCTGCCCGGTCCGCCATGCTCATGTGGGCCATATGGTCATCAGGCGCCGGTCCGGGACGGGAAGTGTGCTGTATGGTGCAGGCGGCGAGCAGCAGCGGGCCGAGAATGAGACGGCGTGACATGGGGACCTCTTCCGGGGCGGAGGAGAGGAGCAGCGATCGTAGGGCGGAGGGAATTCTCGCACCGTCTTCGGTACCGCGCCAGATCCGCCTACGGATGTACCGCCGCGGTGGCAAGAACCTCCCGGGCGGAGCGGACCGTCGCGAATTCCCCGTGCAGGCTCGCCAGCGCGGCCCGATGCATGAGATCGGCGCTGTAGTGGGCTCCATCCGGGCCCCGGCGCTCGAACGTCGCGGTGGCATCCCCGACCAGCGTGACGGTGAACCCGAGGTTGCCGGCCATGCGGGTCGTGCTGGATACGCAGTGGTCGGTAGTGAGCCCGACCACGACCAGCTCCTCGATGCCGTTGGCCCGGAGATGCGCCTCGAGGTCCGTGCCGATGAAGGCGCTGTTGACATGCTTCCGGAAGACCAGCTCGCCGGCCTTCGGTAGCACCTCGGCCTTGAAGGCGTGGCCCGGCGCGTCTTCGCGAAGCGTAGAGCGGGGTTCGAGCGACAAGTGCTGGACGTGAATGACCGGGCGGCCGGCCGCGCGCCAGGCCGCTAGCAGCTCGGCCATGCGCTGTTCCGCCTGGGGATTGTTCCGCGCTCCCAGGCGCGGATCATCGAGGCCCTGCTGCACGTCGATGAGGAGCAAGGCGGGGCCGGGTGACGAGCGCAATGCCCCACCTGGCTCAGGTACCACGCCATCGGACTTCGTCATTCGGGGCCGCTCCGCTTCGACCCGTGGAACCTCGCCTCCGGAGACACGACTCGCAAGGCACCGGCGCGCATCACCCTCCCGTGGCGCGCTGTCCCGCGCGCCGCCACATCCGGAAACCCGCCCACCCGAAGCAGACCGCCAGGACCGGAAACGCCACGGCGCCCACGAACGCACCGCCACCGCCGGCGCGAGTGTGGCGCAGCATCCCGGTAACGACCAGCAACCGCACCGAGTAGAACACGAAGAAAGCGCCAACGGCGCCGAGTCCGACGGCGTTGAGGCGCAGGACACTGGTTCGCATCCGGCCTACTCGCCGAGGGTGGGAAGGCGGGGGCGTTCGGCCGGGGACTGGACCCGGTGCCGGGCGTCCGCCGCGTCGAAGGTGCGCCAGAGGTTGTAGACCCACAGCATGGCGCCCACGCTAAACAGTGAACCGCCGCCCACGAGCACCCATTGGCCGATGGTCTGGCGGTGCGGCTGGAGCAGAAAGCCCAGCACAACGCCGGCCAAACCCACGTTGGCGCAGAGCAAGTGGACGACGGCCAGGCGGGTGCTGTGAAGCGCGTGTCCGAACAGTCTCGGCAGCAGCTGGTAGCCGACGCCGAATACCAGCATCGTGAGGAAACCAACCACGTTCATGTGCGCGTGGGCTGGACGGTAGATGAGCCACTGCGGATGAATGGCGATCGCCAGGCCGAGCGCGATGCCGGCCGCGAACCAGAGCAGCGAGGAGCGTATGAACGCCTTGATGAACCATTCCACCGAGTATGCCCGCGTTGGGAGTGTCGTACCGGGCGCTTAACCCAGCCAGCCCCTCCATCGCGCCAGGGTATAGAGGAGGCCGAGCCCGAAGAGGGAACCGAAAACGCCTTTGTTGTGCCGGGCGAGCCACTCCGGCAAGTAGATGTCGAAATTGGCGCGCCGATCCGAGGTGTGGCGGGCCGCGATGGCGGTCAGCGGACACCGCCATCGGTTGAAGACCAGGACCAGAATCTCGGCCACCACGATTCCCGCAAAGCCCAGGGCGCGTCGGTAGCGCCCGCTCGCGGCGCTGATCGGTACCGCGACGATCGCCGCGACGAAGAAGGCCCACGCCAGGGTATGAATGACCTTGATCGTGGCCAGCGATCGAGACCCGTGGCTGGTGATCGGAACCTCCTTCGAATTCGGGGGCGCCCGCGGCCGACCGCCCTAGGAGCTCGGGGTCGGCCGGTCGGTCACTACCGGGAGATACGGCGCCCACGGCCCGATCTCTTCCCGATACTGCTTGGCCATGACCCTCGCCACCTGAGCGATATGCCCCAGATCGTGCACGACCCACGCCGCCAGCAACTGCCGCAGGCTCACGCGACCAAGACCGGGATGCGCGCCGGGGAGATCCAGGTCGGCTTCGGTCAGATGCCAGGCGCGAAGCACATCGAGGTTCGCGGCCCGAAGCCGGGCGAATCCCTCCAGGAGAGACCCCAGGGAGCGCCGCGCATTGCGCCCCCGGTGCCGGAAACGATCATAGGGTTCGAAGGCCGGATTCGGGCCCCGGGCGAGGATGATCCGGGCCCGGGGGATCCAGTCGGTTTCCTCCCCGTCGATGAGATGCCCGACGACGTCGAACGGGCTGAACGTTTCCGGCCCTTCCGTGGCCCGGCTCCAGGCCTCGTCGAGATCCTCCAGGAGCACACGAAGGGTGCCGGGAGTGCGCCCCAGTACATCCACCGCGCGCTCGAGCTGAAACCGCATCGCTCCTCGCATCCGCCCGGCGACTGCCCTTCAGCCGCGAGGGCCCGGAAGGGCCGCTGCCAGACCGCCTGCGCAATGTAATGGGCGGCGGCCGAGCGGCTCAGGCCACGATCGGCGGGCCACGCCGAATGAAACAGAGTCGCTTCACCGTCCGGTCCGCCTGGTGCCCGGGGGGCTATCAGGGAACCGGGTAGCTGTAGCGCTCCAGGTGCTCCACATCATCCGCATCGCGGAACACCATGTAGACCGCGCGTTCTCCGAACCCGACCACCCGGCGCCGAGAGGGGGCGGTCGCCCGGGCGGCGAGCCGGCCGGTGCCGTCGAAGATATCGTAGGTGCGAACCGGATCGGTCAGGCTGGCGGCCCGCTCGACCCACAGGCGGCCATCGGGGGCCGCATGGATCGCGTCCTGGCCCAGGAAGGCCGGCATGACCTCGGGAAACTCGGGTGTCCCCTCCTGCTTCCGAAACGGGCCGCCACCCGCGCCCGTCCCGCTCGACGTGCGGACCGGCTGCCCGATGCTCTCGAGATAGGCGTCCCGGTCGGCTTGCACCACCTTGACCGGCGCGAACGGCACGGGGGGACCGGCCGTCCGGCTCGCGCCGTCCACCCAGCTGACGCGATACGGTGCGGGTTCGACCAACGCGATGCGCCCGTCATCGCTCACCACCCACCGCCAGCGCGGTGCCCAAACTCGGCGACGGAAGTTGACCTGCTGGTTGTCCTGGGAGACCATGGTGTACGCACCCATCGCCTCGGTCACCGCCAGCGTCGCGGCGGTGTCGAAGCGGGCTCCGGTCGCGCTCAGATCGAGCCGCACGATTGCCGATGCCCCGCCTCCCGATTCCTTGGGGGCCTGCTCGAAATAGAGGCGTCCCCGGCTGTCA
The DNA here is from genome assembly GCA_041486305.1 of Gemmatimonadota bacterium. Lineage (GTDB taxonomy): Bacteria > Gemmatimonadota > Gemmatimonadetes > Gemmatimonadales > GWC2-71-9 > JABFSM01. Next base: position 2,575 of record JBGPLG010000155.1, on the reverse strand, counting down.
CTGCCCCAGATGCTGGACGAGACGCTGCGCGGGGGAAGGAGGACCGGGCGGCCCCCTGCGGCCGTGGCTGTCCACACTCCCACGACGGTGCCCGCGGGAGACAATTCGAGCAGGCGCTCGTTCCCGGCGTCCTGCACCAGGATACGATGGTCGGGTAGTCCAACCAGTCCGATCGGCCGGAGATACTCCTCCGGGCCCTGCCCCTGCCGCCCGATGACGGTGGCAAGTCCGGCGACAAAGTCCGCGAGGAACACACTGTGATCCGCGACGTCGACGATCACGGCCCTGGTGCGGTCGAGTTCCCGGACCCCACCCAGCCGAGTGAACCCCTGCGCGAGGCTCGCGGTCGGCGGGCCGAAGACAATCTGCTGCAGCTGCTGAACGTGGAGACCGTGCCTCGGTACCGCCAGCATGGTGAACCAAACAATCGCCCGAATCGTCCGCATAGGCTCCCTCGGTTGATGATTCAGGTAGGATGCCTGGCGCCCCGACCGGGTTTGACCCTAGCGGCCGGCTTCCCTGACGGCGTACAGGAAGCGGGCGTACCCGATCTCAGCGGCGTTCTTGGCGAGCTCGATATTGACCCAGGCGACGACGTCACCGAACGGCCGCTGCTGGAAGGGCCAGCGGGTCCGCTCGGGCGATCGCAGGTCCAGGTCGGTGAGCCGCTCCAGCAGCGCTCGCCACTCGGCCTGCAGCCGGGCGAGCCACTCGGCGGCGCCGACGGCGGTGCCCGGCCACAGGATGTCCTCCCGCGTGAGGGTCCCCTCCGCGAACGAGTGGTCGAGGACCAGGGACCACCAGAAGCCGAGGTGCCACGTCAGCCACGCGATGCTCGGCGGACCGAGGTCGTACCGCTCGTGGGTGGGCCACTCCGCCCGCCACGCACCGTCGGCGTCCCGGTGCACCTGCAAACCCCGCCCAGCCGGGCGCCACAGGCATTCGTCCGTCGCCAGGCCGTCGAGATGGAAGGTGGTGAGCTTCCAGGCGGTGTCGAGCTGGCGGACCAGGTAGCCGCGGGCTTCGTCTACCATAGGCGGAGTCTTGGGAGTAGGGGGAACTGCGGGGTGCTCAGGAAGCGACCTCGACGCGATTGCGGCCGCCCTTCTTGGCGAGATACATCGCGGCGTCGGCCCGCTGGAGGCAATCTTCCGCCGTGGCATCGTCGGTTCGCCGCAGCGCCACCCCGACGCTGATGGTGCAGGAAATCTCGCTGCCATGGGCCAGCACCCTGGTCCCGGCCACGGCGGCGCACAGCCGCTCGGCGAAGACTCTCGCGCCGGCGGGGTCGGCGTCGATCAGCAGGACCGCGAACTCCTCACCGCCGATTCGACCGAAAAGACTGGTTTCGCGGATCATCGCCCGGCCGGTGGCGCAAACCGCCTTAAGCACTTCGTCTCCCGTGGCGTGACCAAAGCGGTCGTTGACGCGCTTGAAGTGGTCGATGTCGAACTCCGCGATGGCCAGGGGCGTCCGGTGGCGCCTGGCACGGACGAATTCCTGCTCCGCCCGTTCGGCGAAGTAGCGCCGGTTCAAGATCCCGGTGAGCGGATCATGGCGCGCGAGCGCCAGCAAGGTCGCCTCGGTCTCCTTTCGTGCCGTGACATCGCGAAAGAACCAGACCCGCCCAAGGTACACGTCACCCTCGCCGCGCAGCATGGTCGAGTGACGTTCCACGGTCCGGCCGTCTTTCAGCTCGATCTCGGAATCATCGTCGAGGGACGGGCTGGCGTACAATTCCCTCACCCGCGCCAGAAAACCGTCGGGATCCTTCACCCGTTCGAGGACGGTGGCGAGGATGGGGTCATCGATGCCGCCGACGGCGCTGCCGGGACTGGTGCCGGTGAGACGATCCGCCGGAATCCGCCACAACTCCACGAACCGCCGGTTGTGGGACACCACGATGCCCTTGCCGTCCACGACCAGGATGCCGTCGGGAGAGGCATCGATGATCGCGTTGAGCAGCGATTGTTGGAAGTCGTGATCGGGAAATGCCACGCGATGAGCCGGGTCAGGCTTCTTCGCCTGGTCGCTCATCGGGACCGGCGCACTTCGGTCATGATGCCCACCTCGTCACCGAATTCCTGCTCATCGAGGACCCGGATGCGCACCGGAACAAAGCCGAACAGCTGAAGCGCGGGGAACCCGGTCGTCTCCTCAGGGGCCTCGCCGGCCCGCATGACCCAGTCGAAGTACTGGGTGAAGCGGGTCGCGTACGAAACCCGCGCCCGTTCGACATCCTCGGCCGGCGCCGGCGCGGCGGTGCCGTAGAGCTGAAGGCCGGAATGCGGCTGGCCCCATTCCTGATGGGTGTCGAAGACGGTGACGGCCGCCTGTCCGACGTGGGCGAGATTCCGGCAGTGGGCCGAAGCCGGGTTCGAGAGGAAATAGAGCGTCAGGTCGTCGGTGAAGGAGAAGAACGCGGTGTTGATGTCCACCACCCCGGCCTCGCTCCGAGTAGCCATGGCGCACAGAGTGTTCCCGGTCAGAATCCGGTGAACCGAATCCATCAGCCGCGAACTGGAGTAGCCTGGGGCGACGAGCTGCAGAAGGTGTCCCTCCGTAGGCCGGCTCG
>JBGPLG010000154.1:0-6872 GCA_041486305.1 Gemmatimonadota bacterium | reverse complement strand
GATCGTCGACCGGTGGATCCGGAAGAACCGTTCCGGGTCGAGCCGGGTCTCCAGCCGCACCATCGTCTCCCGGAGCAGGAGCCGCTCGCGGCCCACGTGGAGCCGCACGTAGTTGCCGGCCGCCTCGAACCAGTCGATCTCCTCCACCGGCAGCAGCCGCTCCTTGCCGCCCGCCTTCACCACCAGCCGATCGGCGAACTTCTTCCGCTCGGCCAGCGCCTCCACCAGCGCGGCGAGCCGCTCGTCGCCACCGCCCTCCGTGCGCAGCTTGTGCGACGCCCGGGCCCGCTTGAGCGTGGCCTGGAACCGCTCCCGGTCGAACGGCTTGAGCAGGTAGTCCAGCGCGTGCACCTCGAACGCCTTCAGCGCGTACTGGTCGAACGCGGTGACGAACACGATCGCCGGCATCCTCTCGGCGCCGATCTGTTCCACCACGCCGAACCCGTCCAGCCCCGGCATCTGCACGTCGAGGAACACCAGGTCGGGCCGCTTCTCCTGGATCGCCCGGACCGCGGTGCGCCCGCTGGCGCACTCGCCCGCGATGCGCACGCCGTCCTCCTGGTCCAGCAGCGCGCGGAGCCGCTCCCGGGCCAGCGGCTCGTCGTCCACGATCAGCACGCTAAACGGCGCCATGACTCCCAATACGGAAGGGAATGTTCAGGGTGACAATCGCGCCGCCCGACGCCACCCTGCCGATCTCGATCCGTCCCGTCTCCCCGTAGAGCGCCGCGATCCGGGCCCGGGTATTGGCGAGGCCCAGCCCGCGGCCCGGCACCGGGGTCAGAATCTCCTCGGGAAACCCGGGGCCGTCGTCGGTGACGGTGAGCAGCAGCCGGTCACCCGCCTTCCGGGCCCGAACCTCGATCCTGGCCGACGCCTCCCGCCGCTCCACCCCGTGCCGGATCGAGTTCTCCACCAGCGGCTGCAGGATCAGGCTCGGCACCAGGGCGGGAAGCGCGGCCGGCTCGGCGTCGATGCGGATCGAGAGGCGGTCGCGGAACCGGGTCCGCTGGATGTCGGCGTACTTCTCGACGAACTCCAGCTCCTGGGTGAGCGGCACCTCCTGGGCCCCGTTGGACGAGAGGCTCATCCGGAGCAGGTCGCCCAGCCGGGTGATGATCCGGTCGGCCGCGTCGGGGTCGGGCCGGAGCAGCGCCGAGATGGCGTGCAGCGTGTTGAAGAGGAAGTGGGGCTGGAGCTGCATCTTGAGGACCTCCAGCTCGGCCCTCGACAATTGGGCCAGCAGCTGGGTGGCGCGGAGCTCGCGGTCCTTGTAGCGGCGATAGTACTCGATCCCGTGCGACAGGCTCACCAGCCCGCCGTACACCAGCACCCCGAACACCAGGTTCTTCGCGGTGTACAGCACTGCCAGCTGGCCCCGGGAGAGGGCCGCGTCATCCAACTCGTTGGTCACCCATTCCATCAGGAAGTAGCTGAAGCCGTGCAGCGCCGCGACCAGCGCGCCGAAGAGGATGTGGATCGTCAGGTTGCGCCCGGCCTGGGGCCGCTCCACCGGAAAGCGGCGGGCCAGCCAGAAGACCGCGGGGGCCAGCACCAGCCAGCCGATCCAGTCGTTGAGGGCCCAGAGCAGCGCGAGGGAGAAGGGCAGATCCTCGCGCTTGACCGCGAAGGTGGCGTAGTTCTGGCTGGCCACGCCGAGCACGACGATGGCCCAGATGGCGGAGCCCGCCAGGCCGAGCCGGGTGCGGGAGGCGGAGTGGTCGGAAGGGGGTGCCATCGGGGGAATGTTCGGCCCCCGTGGGGACGGACGTCAACCCGGCAGGGACGAACCGCTGCTTTTCCGTGACCAGCCGCGTTCGCCGCCCGCCGCGGGCGTCGGGTGGACGCTTGGGCCGTGCCGACTCCTGGCCAACGGGGTCGTTCACGGCCCCGCGCGCGCGCCGACGCGCTCGATCGTCAGCGGGCGCAGGGCGGGGTATCCCCTGCAGGCGCGTCAGCCGGCCACTCGACTGAACCAGGGAGATCGGGCATGCCCGGCGGGTGCAGCGCCGAAAGGGGATACCCGCCCGAGCACCGCGGCGCGCCCGAGCACCGCGGCGCGCCCGAGCCGCGACGCGCCCGAGCTAGGGGTGGTGGTGGTGCGCCCCGCCCCCCATCTCATCCAGATAGGCCAGGTCGTCCTGCAGCGTCTCATCCGTGAGATCCAGCGCCGGCCACTTCTTGTAGTCGTCCGGCACGTAGAGCCCCACCATGTGCGCCATCGCGCCCATCTTGATCAGCTGCCCGGTGGGGTTCTCGTAGACCCCGACCACCCGGTACTTGTGCCCCGCCTTGAGCCGGAGTCCCTCGCCGGTCACCCCGAACAGCTTCCGCCCGATCTTGGTCACCTTCCCATCCGGCGTCCGGATCGACTCGATGCGGGTCAGCACCTTCCCGGTCTCCGCGTCTTCCAGCCGTACCGATGCGCCGTAGTCGTGCACGTGTCCCCCGACCCCCAGCAGCCGGCCGCTCACCGGCGGGGTGAATTCCCAGGACTTCTCGCTGTGCCCGGCGGGCACGTCGAACTCGTTCCCCTTGCCCACGGTCAGGTTCACGTCCATATAAATTGGAAGGGCGTCGAGCGGCCGGGGATTCAGGTTGGTTGGGCTGTAGGCCAGCCGGAGCCTCACCACCACGCCCTCGAGGTCCTTGCCGGTTTCGTTGGCCCAGGCCAGGTACATCCCCATCTTGGTGCCGGCCTTCATCGGCACCCCGATGGACTTCGGCACATAGGCGTCCTCGGTCTCCTGCCCGGCGCCGAAGATGCGTTCATAGGACGGATAGAGCAGCTGGCGCCGGTCGAAGTTGATGGCAATCAGGTGGTGTACCAGGCGCCGGTTCACCGGCTGGCCCTGGCCATCGACGATCTCGATCGCGAAGCCGCGGAACCACCCGTCCACCGGCCACTCGAACCGGATCACCGGCGTGTTGTGGTCGTCCATCATGTCCATCTGCTCGTGCTTCATCCCCGGGGGCATGGCCATGACGGAAAACGGACCCGCCGAGACCACGACCTCCTTGTGCTGGGTGTCGAGGCGCACCTGCGCGAGGGCGGTCGAGTCCGGCAGGGCAGTGGCAGCCAGCGCGGACACCAGCAGAACGGACAGCATGGGAGCTCCCAGCGTTATGGTACGGCGATCGGCCGCTTCGGCGGGAAAGTTAGGCCGTCGCCCCACGCGGTACAACACCGTGGGATATTTGGCGTTATCAATGTTCTGGGCGACCGGTGCCGCCGCGCCGGCCCTGGCCCAGGGCCGCTCCATCCCGCTCCCCAACGACATCTCCCCCTTCGAGTTCCCCCTCGCCTCGGCCCGGACCAGCGCCATGGTGGGCCGGGTGTTCTACGCCAGCCGCGGCGAGTCCGGATTCGGCGCCGAGGCGGAGGCCGAGGCCGGCCTGGGGGAGATCTGGCCCATCCTGGCGGTCCACCGCGGCAAGGTGCCGATCACCCTGCACTTCGGCGCCGAGGCCTATGGCCGTTTCTCGCTGGGCGACGCGGCCTCGGCCCTGATCAGCAACGACTGGCACGTCAACGCCATCCTCACCGCCGACTTCAAGCGATTGCGCCTCGCGGCGGAGGCCTACCACGAGAGCAGTCATCTGGGGGACGAGTACGCCCAGCGCTTTCCCACCGTGTCCCGGATCAACTGGAGCCGGGAGATCATCGGCGTCTGGGCCAGCTACCGGGCCGGGCTGCTGAAGCTCCACGCCAACGCGTCGTACGCCGGGATCGACGCCATCAACGTGGGCCGCGGCGCCGTGTCCGCCGCCATCGACTACCGCGGCAAACCCGGGGGCATGCTGGGCGGCTCGGCGGGGACCATCTGGGCCCTGAACGCCGACGCGCAGGAGTACAACGACTGGAGGGTCACCTGGTCCGGGAGGGCCGGGGCCCGCTTCGCCGACCCGCAGGGAAGGCGCGGCTTCGCGCTGCTGCTGACCTTCCAGGACGGGTACAGCTCGCAGCGGCAGTTCTTCCGGCAGAAGTCGCGCTACTACGGGGTCGAGGTGCGGTTTGATCTCTAGCCGCCGATGACCCTCTCCCGCCGCGAGGCGCTGGCCCGGCTGGGCGGCCTCAGCGTGTTAGGCGCCGCGCCGAGCCTCGGCGCCTCGGTGTTGCGCGCGCAAGGGCAGGGGAGCGCCTTTTGGGGGACACTCTACATGCGCAAGAACGAGCCAAAAGGGCTCGTCCTCGCGTCGTAGCGTCTAACTACGGCGCAATCTTCACCGTGAACGTCGCGTGGCCGTACTGCTGCTGATACAGGCCCTGCCGAAAGGTGATAGACGACGGCAGCGACGCGCACCCGCCATCCATCGGCACGCCGTAGAAGGTGCCACCGTCGAAGATATCCATGAATGAGCCGTTGCTGGTCGTGCCGGTGACCACCCTGTGGTATCCGGCGGCCCCGAAGGCCGAGCTGGGGTCGATGCCGGTGACGTCCAGCGTATAGGAGGTCGCGCCCGGCTCCTTCAGGATGTTGGCGACGGCCGCTACGCAGGATCCGCCCCCGGATGGCGTGGTGCGCACCGTGAACGAGGCGACATCGGTCTTCGGCGCGACCTCGATGAACGCGTTGGCGGTGCCGGACTTCTTGTCCCACATGTTCTTGAAACCGTCGTGCACGTACTGGTCCTGGATGCCCATGTTGAGGAATGGAATGGTGTACCCCGGGACGATATGAAAAAGGTCCTTCACGTAGCCGATATAGAAGTCGACGGTGATCTCGTCGATGCGCGGGGCCTTGGGCGGCGACAAGGCGGCGGTTCGCGCGGTATAGGTGCCATGGGTCACATCGGTCTGGTGGTTCGGGCTGTTGATGTCGAGCTTCCCGGCCAGACTGCTCGAGGTCCAGGTATGGAGGGTGGCCAGGCCCCCGGGCGGCGTGTAAATGCCGCCGGTCGAGTTCCGAATCGACGCGTCGAGGGTCCGGGTGCCGCCGAAGGGGATCTGGGAGTCGTCCGGATTCACCTCGTAGGTGAACTGGAGGGACGCGTCGACGCTGGCCTGCCCGCTGGTCAGCGGCACCAGGACGCTGGGGTTGAGCGGATCGATGTTCCCATTCACCTGCACGGTCACGACATCGAGCACCCCCGGGGGCGCGATGAAATTGGTCCAGGTGTACTGGCCTTGATTCTGGAACAGGTTACCCACGCCGCCGTTGGCCCCGGTGGTCGTCCATACATACTGGAGCCCGCTCGTACTGGGATGGCCCGGGATTGTCGCAGTAAATTGCGCCGAGATCTGGTGGAGATTCACCTGGCCGTTCGCGGGGGTGAGGGTCACCGGCGGGAGGACGGCGACGGCCCCGTACGGGCTGAAGCTGGTGGCCGTGGCGGTGAGCGTGTGGGCCACCGGGTCGACCACGAGGTTGGGGAGTTTCTCCCATTGGGTTCCGTTGTGGTGCAGCAGCATCAGGTCGCCCGGACCCACCCAGGCCGGCAGCTTGGCCGGGTCGTACTTGATGGTCACGGTGATCGGCGCCGAGAAGGTGGTTCCCTCGGGGCCAAGATTGTAGGTCGTCCCGCCGACCAGGAACGCCGTGGTCGACAGGGCCGGAAGTGCCGGGAGTGCCGGCGGGCTGGCGTTCGGGGTGACCGTGATCGCCAGGGGTCCGCTGACCGCGCCGGGCGGGATCACGATCTTCACCGCGCCGCCCGCGGCGTCCACGGTGGAGCCCCCGGTGCCGACGAAGCCGCCGTCCGCCACCGAGATGGTGGCGTTGCCGGTCTTCCCCTCGCTGGTGGCGGTGATGGTGGCGGTGCCGCCACCGGCCGCGGTCACCAGGCCCGCCTGGCTCACCGTGGCGATCGCGGCGGCGCTGGTGCTCCAGGTGACGGTACGGCCGCTCAGGGTGTTGCCGGCCGCGTCCAGCGTGGCCGCCGAGAGGGCCTGGGTCTGCTGGGGCACCAGGTTGGCTGTGTTGGGGGTGACGGTCACCGTCGCGACCGGCGCCGGGGCCGGCGGGGGCGGGGGAGGGGGCGCCGGCGGCGGAGTGGGGCTGGGTGAGGTGCCGCCGCCACCACAGGCGGCCAGGGCCAGCAGGACGATGGCGGTCGAGAGACGAGTCTGGAGCCGGGGCATGGCGGGTGGCCTGGTGGAGGACACCCGATAGGGCGGAACCCGCGGCCAAACTGGCTCACCCCGGCGATATGCTCATCGTGGTCAGGACCTTCCTCGGCAGCGCGGCTGTCATCACTGTGGCCGCCTCCTTCTTCCGGCTCCGCCGCCGGGTCCGGGAGCTGGAGGCCGACCTCCGGAACACGGATTTTCACGATGCTCGGGTGGACGCGCTGGAAGCCGCCGTGGAGCGGCTGGCCGCACAGCTCGAGCAGGTCACCAGCGGGCAGGAGTTCCTCAACCGGGTCGCGGCCAACCAGCCTGCACGGCTACCCAGCCCCACCCAGTCACCCCCCGTCGTCACCCCGCACTAGCCCCGGACCGGCGGGGAGTCCGGTCAGATTGCTTCAGGCCTCCGGCCGTTCAATGACTTCAGACACAACAAGCCACCGAAACAACGGAAACAGCAAGCCACCGAAACAACGGATACAGCAAGCCACCGAAACTACGGATACCGCAAGAGGGTGAACTGCTCCCCAGGATCAATCCGCGGTCTGTTTCCGTAATTTCTGTGGCCGGCAGTTGCTGACGGGCGAATCCCTGCCAGAACGGCACAAAATCCGGGCACGAACGGTGCAAAACCGTGACTCGGACCAACTTGACAAGCCGCTCGCGCGGCTTAACTTACGCCCCGGACCTGGCACTCCGGCATAATGAGTGCTAAAACGTTGTTCAGAAGTGAGTTAGCGCCCACCTTACCACCCGTTTGGAGAGAGCAGCTATGGCTACGATGACCAAGTCCAAGCCCAAGATT
>JBGPLG010000153.1:0-7037 GCA_041486305.1 Gemmatimonadota bacterium | reverse complement strand
CGGCTCATCCGATACCTGGTGGCGGCAGGGTCGGAGGCCTCCAAGGACCGAACGGCGGTATCGCCCGGCAGCATGAGGGCCGGGGTGCCGGCACCGGGCCGGAGGACCGGCCTTGCGTCCGCTGATCGGGGATGATTCCTTCTCTCCATGTTCGCACCAACGTCGCGCTGCGCGCTGGCCGTGACCGGCTTGATCCTGGGGAGTGCTCAGGTCGCCCTGGGCCAGACCGCGGATACCATCAAGCGGCTTGACGCCATCAATCCCGTCCTGGTACGGCGGGCAACGGCCACGCCCAGTGCCGAGGAGCAGGCGGCGGCCCAGCATCTGGCCGCGGCGCTGAGCAAGGCCGGAATCACCGTTCCAAGCCAGGACGTGAACAGCCTGGCTCAGGCCATCGCGCAGGGAGGCTCGGCGGCCATGGCGCTCGCCATGATGCTGGTCTCGAGCTTCGCCGAGCTGGACCTGGAAAAGCCCACGGCTCCAACCAAGGCCCCCGTGGTGCGCGACCCCACCGGAGCGGCGCAAAAGCAGGGCGATCCTGAGCAGGCATCGCTGAGCCCGGCCCAGATCGATGGCCTGATCGCCAGGCTCCCCCCGGACACGACGCTCAAGCTCACCCGATACCTCAAGTACAAGCTGACCCAGTTCAGGAACAGCAAGCCGCCGCAGTAGCTGGACCACCGCGCCGGGTGTCCCCTTCGGACGGGCGCGCCATTCTTCCCGCCCCCGCACGCGCCGAAAACGTCCTCTCAACCATTGCAACGTTTACATATTGGCATTGTGTCTAACTATTCGTTAGATTGATATAATGGATACTAATGATATGAAGGTCTTACAGCTCCTCCAGGACGAGGGCCGCGCCAGCTGGACCCGCGTTGGGGAGCTCCTGGGCGTCACCGGGCCCGCCGCCGCAGAACGAGTCCGGAAGCTCGAGCAACGCGGCATCATCCGGGGCTTCACCGCTTTGATCGACCCGGAGGCAGTGGGCTTGGGCCTCACCGCTTTCATCTCGGTTTCGCTTGAGAAGCCGGCGCATCGGGCGGCCTTTCTCGAACGAGTGCAGGCCCTGGCCGAGGTACAGGAATGCCACCACTGCACCGGTGAGGATGACTATCTGCTCAAGGTGCGCTGCCGAGGCGTGAGCGATCTGGACCGCGTCATCAACACCGACCTCAAGTCCGTACCGGGTGTGCTCCGCACCCGCACGGCAATCGTGATGCGCACCTCGAAGGACAGCCCGGCGCTCGCCCTGCACGCGCCGGCTGAAATGTCCCCTTGAGAACGGCATGATGATGCGGAATAGATTCGTGGTTGCAGTCCTGATGGCCGGCTCGCTCTTCACCACCCGGCCGGCCGTTCACGCATTCGTCGATGTCAACGTCATCCCGATGGACCGCGAGCGGGTGCTCCCGCATCAGGTCGTCCTGGTGCGCGGGGACCGCATCATCTCGGTGGGGCCGCTGGGCACGGTGCGGATTCCGGCCGGTGCCAGCCGAGTCGACGGCCGCGGCCACTACCTGATCCCCGGACTCTTCGACATGCACGCGCACGTTGAAGACACCACCGGCATGCTGCTGTTCCTGGCGCGAGGATTCACCACCGTCCGCAATCTGGAGGGACGCCCCGAGCACCTGGAATGGCGCCGGCGGATCCGCGCCGGGCAGCTCGTCGGTCCCGACCTCTTCACCTCCGGTCCATTCACCAACCTGCCGCGCATCGCCACGCCGGACGACGCCCGCCGAGCGGTCCTGGAGCAGAAGGCCGCCGGCTACGACGAGATCAAGATTCACGGCAGCCTGCCGGCCGAGACGTATGACACGCTCTGCGCTGCGGCGCATCGGGCCGGCATTCCCGTGGTCGGCCACGCGGTGCGGAACCTGCCCTTCGGGGCGATGGTCCGCTGCGGCCAGGCCGAGATCAGCCATGCCGAGGAATTCATCTACGGCTACTTCAACTACGACGTGAGCGACAGCTCCGCCCGCCGGATTCCCGAGGCCGCCGATTCGGTGCGCCACGCCGGGATGTATGTCACCCCCACGCTGGTCACCTACCGGCGGATTCTGGCCCAGGTGGAGAACCTCGACTCGCTCATGGCGGTGACCCACACGCGCTACGTGCGGCCTGGCGAGCTGATCTACTGGCAGCGGGAGAACAACCGCTACCTGCGCAACTTCACGGCCGCCGGCCTGCCGATGCTTCGCGCCCGCTGGCTATTCCAGGTCAAGCTGGTGCAGGCGCTATTGCAAGCCGGTGTGCCGGTCATGACGGGCTCCGACGCAGTCGGGCCGATGTGGGTGCCGGGATGGGCCTCGCAGGAGGAGCTCCGGATATTCGTGAGGGACGTGGGAATGAGTCCGTACCAGGCGCTCCAGGCCGCCACCACGGTTCCCTCCAGATTTCTCGGCGAGGCGGACGAAGTCGGAACCATTGCGGCCGGCAAGCGGGCAGACCTGGTGCTGCTGGACCGGAATCCTCTGGCAGACATCGGGGCCACCGAGCGGATCGCCGGGGTGATGGCGCGCGGACGCTGGCTGCCCCAGAGTGAGCTCGCGGAACGCCTCGAGGCCGTCGCGAGTGACAACGTGCGCATCGGCAAACTGGCGGCCGGCCTGGTGACACAAGGGTCGCAGCGCGCGGCCATCGCCCTGTGTGACTCCACGTCACCGGCGCGCTCGGAGGACGTCCGTCCTATCGTCGAGCTTGCGGTCCAGGCGGGGTTTGCCGATCGCATTCGGGAGGTGGGCCCGGCACAGGCGATGGCGGAAGCAGGGACGGTTCGCCAGGCGTGTCCCGAGGTGCGGGTATTCAATGAGGCCAAGATCAACCAGGTGGCCAACGGACTGACTGCGGCCGGGCGAATACCCGACGCGATCCGTGTTCTCGAGGCCAACGTCCAGATCTTCCCGCGCTCGTTCCTGGCGCCGTACTGGCTGGCCGAGGCCCATCTCGCAGCTGGCGACACGGCCAGTGCGATCGTGAGCTACCGCAAATCGGTCGCGAACGATCCCGGAATGCTCGACGCGATCGATCGGCTGAAGAGCCTGCACGCCTGGCCCTGAGAAAAGCCCGGGACAGAAGATTTCTCCCCTGGCCCCGGGTCCTTCCTCCTTGGGTTTGCTTCGGCCGCCCTCCCGGGCGGCCTCGCAATGACTCCTCTGCTAGTACATCCCACCCATCCCGCCGCCTAGGGGGATGAAGCGAGCGCTCCTGGAGCGCTTTGCCGGGATGGTCGAGGAGTTCGAGGTCGCCGCCGAGTCGGTTCGGGCCGCGCGACATGATCCGCTATGGCTTCGGGGACAACCCCGATGTCATGGCGGAGTGGAAGGCGGCGAAGGTGGTGCCCGCGGTACGGGGCAAGCATTCTACTGTCACTGCGAGGGAGCAGACCGACCGAAGCAGCCCCCCGACACCGGGCGGTACCGGTCTCTTCTTCGTTGGAGATCCGGCGTGCGACGATGTCTCCGCACTGGCTTGGTCACACGCTGGCAGCTGCAGCAGGAGCGGGACCCGCATCCACCAGTGTCTTCGATTTCGGGTCCACCCGAAGGTTCAAGCCTTCGAGAGTTCTGGCGCCAAGCAGCGTGAGATCGTTTGGTTCACCGAAGACGACTTCGTCAAGTGTCCAGATCCCGAAAACATAGAAATTGGCAGGCCCCAACCAGCGTTCCCGGATTTCCCCATTCGCCTGCCGGAACCGCATGGTCTTGCGACGGGGAATTCCGAGGGACTCTAGAATCGGAGCCGGAACCCATGAGGATTCTGCTCCGGTGTCAACCAAGGCGTCCCGCACGGTCTCCCGGCGCCCTTCCCGAAGCGGGTTTTCGATCTCGAGATCGATTCTGAAGGTTCCCATTTGCTCAGACACGATAAGCCTCCAGGTCGAGTTGCCACTACCATAACCGCGCACTTCCAGCCAGAGAAGCACCAGTGGTGTCGGCACACCTAAGGAGAAATAACCTCAGACGGCGCGATTCCGGTACTCGGGACAGAAACTGGAAGCGCACGGATGGCGAGTGGGCACGACGGCCGAATTCCCGGGCCTGAGCCCTTCGGGGGCTCCTGGTGCTCGGCGCCACCCCGCGCGAGGTCGCCAGGGCGCTGGTCGCCGCCTGATTTCGAGGCGTCCCTCCTCTTGTAAGGCCACCTGTAAGCTTTCCCCACCCGCCGGCGTTCAGGGTGTATGGTACACACCGGCCCGGCGATGACCACCCTACTCAACGATACCTCGCAGCTGGCGACGCTGGCCCGATCGGGTGACGCCGACGCCCTCGGCGCGCTCTACGCCCGCTTCTCCCCCGGCCTGATGCGGCTCGCCTGGCACCTGCTCGGCTCCGCCGCCGACGCCGAAGACGTGCTGCACGACGTCTTCCTCGGCCTGCCCGAGGCGCTCCGCCTCTACAAGGAGCAGGGCACTCTCGAGGCCTGGCTCAAGCGGGTCACCGCGCGGGTGGCGCTCACCCGGCTCCGCACCGAGCGACGGCGGCACGAGGTGGGGCTGGAGCCCGACGTCGCCGCACCCGCCGCAACGCCGGCAGGGGACGACGCCGCAGTCCAGCGGGCCATCGCCCAGCTCCCCGACGCCCTCCGCGCGGTGTTCGTGCTCAAATCCATCGAGGGCTATGCCCACGCCGAGATCGGCGCGCTGCTCGGAATATCCGCCGCGGCGTCCGAGGTGCGGCTGCACCGGGCGATCAAGCAGCTCCGCGCCCGCCTCTCCGCTCACGAGGTCCGGCCATGATCATGCCACTCATACACCCGACCCACCCTGCTCTCCTGCGCTTCTCCTACAATGACGCGGCCGACGGTGAGCGGCGCCGGGTCGCCCGGCATCTGGAGGGCTGCTCCCGCTGCCGGACCTCGGTGAGCTTTGCGAGACGCATGGCCGCGGCGGCCACGGCGGCGCCGCTGCCCTCGCCTCGCGAGGGTCTGCTGCAAAGCGTGCTGGCGGCGCGCGCCGCGGGGGTCCGCACCATCCTGCCGGCGGCGGAAGTGCCGGCGCCCCGGCCCCGCAATACGCTCCTCATCTCAGGCGTAGCCGCCGCCGCGGTGCTCCTGGTGACGCTGGGCGTGCTCCGGGGGGTCCTGCGCCGGCCGTATGCCGGCACCAATCCCGACAGCACATTTGCGATGCAGGCCTTCCTGAGCGGCGCCGGTTTCTTCGCGGGCACCGCGAGCGCCCAGTCGGTTCCGGGCGCCACCCTGCCCCATCCGCCCGCCGTCACCGGGGTGGACGGCACTCGGCTGCGCGCCGGGGAGCTGCACTACGAGGAGCACTGGACCGATTCGGCGGGGCGGGTCTCGAGCGGCGGGCGCCAATCGAGCCGGATCGCGGCGGCCGAGCTCGGGGGCCAGGCGTCCTGGCGGATCGAACATGTCTTCAGCGGCGCCGGGGCGGACGGCGTAACCCGCACCGAGGCGGAGACCCTCTGGGTCGATCGCGGCACCCTCCGCCCGCTGTCGCGGAGTCTGCACGTCACGCCGTTCAAGAACTACCGGCGGCTGGACATCACCCAGGCGCTCAACGGCGACAGCCTCTCCGGGCGGGTCACCGCGTGGGCCGGCGGGCCAAAGCCGTTCGAGAAGGCCTTCCTCCGGCGGCTGGCGCCCGGCTCGGGGCCGCTGGTCACCGACGCACTGTCGCCGGTGTTCCTCTCCAGCGTCGCGCTGGGCAGCGGCTGGTCCGGCAGCCTTGCGGTCCTCGGCTGGGCCGTGATGGACATCGACGTGCTGCACCCGGTCACCCTCCGGGTCACTGGTACCGAGCGGGTGACGGTTCCGGCGGGGACGTTCGACTGCTGGCGCATGACCGTGAACATGGATGGGCACGAGTACCTGGCCTGGGTGAGGCAGTCGGACGGCGTGGGCGTGCGGACCTGGGACGAGTCGGCCCGGGGCGGGCGCGGTATAAGGGAAGTGGTCTTGGGCTCCGAGGTGACCGCGGCGCCGGCCGTAACCCGGGAGTTCTCGGTGGATGCCGGCCATTCGGAGGTCGGGTTCGAGATCCCGTTTCTCTACGGCAAGGTCCGGGGGAGCTTCGACGAGGTCCGGGGCGCGATCCTGCTGGGGCCGAGCTCGTCGGTGGCGGTGGTGATCGGCGCGGCGAGCCTCCGCACCGGCTCGGCGCATCGGGACGAGCATCTCAAGAGCGACGACTTCTTCGACGCGGCTCGCTACCCGGTGATCAGCTTCAGCGGCCGGATGGTGACGGGGGCCGGGGGGAAGGCGTCGGTCACCGGGCCGCTCACTATGCACGGGATCACGAAGCAGGTGACCATCCCGTTCACGATGACCCTGGGGCCGACCGACGACCCGCACGGCATCACGGTCGTGGGGTTCGAGGCCACGCTGATGCTGGCGCGCAGGGATTTCGGGATCCTGGGCGGGAGCGCGCACAACGACTGGTTCGACAAGCTCCGGAGCGCCACGATGGGCGACAGCGCCCGGATCACGCTCGAGGTCCACGGCTGGGCGGCCGACCCGCTGCATCCCGATGCCGGCCTGGCGCAGTCGCTCCGGCGGGTGGACAGCGCGGGCGTGTCGGGAATGCTGGAGCGGTTCCGGGCGTTCAAGGCAAGGGATTCGGCGGGATTCGCCGGCAACTGGTACGGGATCGACCAGGTGGGCCGGGCCCTGCTGGCGCGGGGGCGCGCGAAGGATGGGCTGGCGCTGCTCGAGGCGGTCGCGGAGCTGCTGCCCGCGCTACCGGGGGCGCTGGTCAGCGCGGGGGTGGCGCGGGAGGTGACGGGGGATCAGCCGGGAGCGGTGGCCTGGTACTGGAAGGCGATGGCGGTGGATTCACTGGATCCGCGGGCACGGGCGAGGTTGGGGAGGGGGTAAGGCGGGGAGCGGGGAGCAGGGAGCAGTGAGCGGCAATATGGTACAGGAGTTCGGCTGTCAGCCCTCCATCGTTGGGCCTGTCAGGAATTCTGTGTATGAGCCGGTCGTCACGCTGCGGGGACTCGGTCGCCGAAGAGCAGCGTGATGTGTTGCATGGCCACTTGCCAGTCTTTGGGCGCGCCCAGCCGGACGACGGCATT
>JBGPLG010000152.1:0-7162 GCA_041486305.1 Gemmatimonadota bacterium | reverse complement strand
TCAGGCGGTGGTGGAGCTGGTGGGCCGGATCGCGGCGAGGAAGGGGGCGACTCCGGCGCAGATCGCGCTCGCGTGGGTCCTGGCGCAGCGGCCCTGGATCGTGCCGATTCCGGGCACCACCAAGCTGCACCGCCTGGAGGAGAATCTCGGCGCGGCCGCCGTGGAGCTCACCACCGCCGATCTCGAGGAGATTGCCCGCGGGGTGGCGGAGACCCCGGTCCAGGGCCACCGGTACTCCGAGGGCTCGGAAAAGATGGTCGATCGCTGAGTGTGCGCCCGGTCACCGACAGCACCCCGATCGCGGGTTAGATAGGAGAGGGCCGGCGGGTCCGGTCTTCAGGTCTAACCAGGAGGCGGTATGTCGGGTAAGTCGTTGGGCTCGCTCGCGTTGTTTGCCGCGGCACTGATCGCCGGCGGGTGCCGGGAAGGCTCCCCCACGGCCTCGGCCGAGGGAGATCTGGAGCTGCAGGCGGCCCTCACGTCGGCGGAGGGCGCCGCGGTCGTCGCGGGCGATGTGGATCGCGCGGAGGCGATCCGACACGCCGCCGGCGCCATTCGCTGGGGCCTCCGGCCGAGTGTGATCGAGGTCACCGTGCGGGACCAGACCACCAGGTACGCGGCCATCGTGGTCGGCCTGATCCGGCGGGGCGAAAACGGCGAGGCCGTGATGATACGCCACCTGGTGGCGTGGACCGGCCGGCCTCTTACGGCGCTGCTCCAGGTCACATCTGCGAGAGATGAGGCGCTGTTCGGGAGCACGGCGCGGGGGCACTGGAACGACCTCGTCAACCACAACATCTGGGCGGCCACCGCGGGCTCGGCCGATCTGGAGCTGGCCGGTAGCGGAAGCGCGTGCCCGACGCAGCCTCAGGACGCGACGCTCCGTTGCGAGCTGGCGTCGTTCGACATCCGGATCGAGGGCTCGTTCCAGCTGCTGCTGGCCGAGGGTCCGGGCGGTCCGCCGATCGGGATCCACACCAGCGCAGCCGGGGTGCACGGCGTCGTCATCAAGCCCGCGAACTGAGTCGGGAGGTTCCGAAGGGGCGCTCCCCCCGGTTCTCATTTCACCGCTCGGGGATCGCCTTCTCGGCGAAGTTGTTGCCGGGCCGGGGGTCGGGGGTATCGCTGATGGCGATGACGCCGAAGCCGTGCGCCATGCCGGGTGGCGGCGTGGTGGTGGTGACGTGCAGCTCGCGGCTCACGTGCAGCGGGACATCGCCCAGCAGGCAGGTCACCCGGGCCCGCAGGGCGCTCACTCCCTTCGGGCTGGGGCCGGCCGTGCAGCCCGGACTCAGCTCCAGCAAGCCGACTCCGACCGGCAGCAGCAGCTCGAGCCGGACCGCGCTCGCCACCCCGAACTCGGACACCACGACCACCCGGGCGGTGAGGCTTCCCTTGACCTCCGAGACCTCGAAGGTCCGGATTCTGAGATCGGCTTGCCAGACCATTTGCCGCCCCGCCCGGGGCGCGAGCCCCAGCACGCCGCCTACGAGGATGAGGGTTGCTCTCCACATGGGTCCTCCCATGGCTTCGGCTTCCGTAGCAGCGTTCTCGGAGGCAGATTAGCAGCGCGGCATCAGACGCGGATCAACCCTGCGTCAAGCCTTCATCAAACCGGATTCCCTTGCGACTCAGAACGTTCGGCGGGCTGTGGATCGAGGCCGATCCGGCGCCCCCTCCCCTCGGGCCGAGGCGGATGGGGCTGCTGGCGGTGGTGGCGGCGGCGGGTAAGCGCGGCGTAACCCGCGAGCGGATCATCGGGATTCTCTGGGGCGAGGTGGACGAGGAGCAGGCCCGCCACACCCTCTCCCAGAACCTCTATACCCTGCGGCGGGAGACCGGCCGCGACTGGATCGCCGCGACGCCCGAGCTGCGGCTCGACGCCGGCATTGCCAGCGACGTGGGAGAGTTTCGGGACGCGATCGCGGCCCGAGACTACGCCCGGGCCGCCGAGCTCTACAGCGGGGCGTTCCTCGAGGGCTTTTATCTCCCCGGGGCGCCGGACTTCGAGCGCTGGGTCGAGGAGGAGCGGGCCCGTCTCAAGTCGGCCGCCCTCCAGGCGCTCGAGGCCGTTGCCGCTCGAGCGGACGCGGATCAGTCGCCCGACGCGATCGGCTGGTGGCGCCGGCTGACCGAGCTGGATCCGCTGAGCGGGCGCTATGCGGCCGGACTGATGCGATCGCTCGCGGCCGTCGGCGACCACGCGTACGCGCTGGTCCACGTGAAGAGCCATGGGAAGCTGGTGAAGCGGGAGCTGGACGCCGAGGTCGACCCGGCGGTCCGCGCGCTCGCCACCACGCTCAAGGAGCCGGGCCCGGCGCCTCCGGTTCGTCGCCCGCCGGCTCCGACGGCCGCGACGGCGCCTCCGGAGATCCCGGCTGCGCCGCAGACCCAACCGGGCCGTCCAATCTGGCGCGTCGTGCCGCTGCTGCTCGGCGTCGCCATCCTGCTCGCCGTCGCGTGGCAGCTGCTCCGCCCCGCCGCCGGCGCCGGGCAGCCGTTCCTCGCGGTGGGGACCATTCGCGCGGCGGACAGCTCCGGGCTGGGCGGCGTGCTGCGCGACATGCTGGCCACCAGCCTTGGCAGCATCCGGGGCCTTCAGGTGGTGGCGAATTCGCGGCTGGTTGAATTGATGCCGCGAGGGGCCGACACGACGCCGGGCGCCACCACGGATGCCGCGCGCCGAGCCGGCGCCACGGAAATCCTCGAAGGCGAGCTGGTCCCCGCCGGGGCCGGCCTCGCGCTGAGGTTGCGGCGCGTGGGGCTCGGCTCCGGCGTGGTACGGCAGGGGTACACCATTCATGCGACGGACCCGGCCCAGCTCATCGACAGCGCGACCGCGGCGATCGCGCGCGATCTCGGGCTCGCCTCGCCCTCGGGATCGGTCGCCACGATCCGCACCTCCTCGCCGGCCGCCTACGCGCTCTACGAGGAGGGGCTCCGCGCCGCCTATCAGTGGGACGCCGCTGCCGCCTATCGCCTGATGAGCGCGGCCCTGGAGCACGACTCGGCGTTCGCCATGGCGGCGTACTACGCCTGGTTCGTGAGCCGGGGGACCGTGGATGACGCCGAGGGGAATCGGCTGCTGCGGCGGGCCAAGGAACTGGCGCCGCGAGCCATCGACCGGGAGCGTCTCCTGATCGAGGGATGGGTCGCGGGCCTCGATGCTCCGATCGCGGATGCGGTCGCCATCGCCGAGACCCTGACGGTTCGCTATCCCAGCGACCCCGACGGCCAGATCCTGCTGGGCACCTCGCAGTCCGAGGCGGGGAACTGGGCCGCATCGGTCGCGGCCTTCAATCGGGCGGTGGGCCTCGATTCCGTGGCGGGCGCTTCGGCGGGGTCGTTCTGCCGGGTGTGCAACGCGCTGGTGGCGATGACCCACACCTATATGTTCTGGGATTCGGCGGGCGCGGCGGTCCGGACCGCGCGGCGGCTCATCGCGCTCCGACCCGACGAGCCCATCGGCTGGGGCGACCTGGCCGAGCCGCTGCTCCGGCTGGGCCGGCCGGCGGATGCCGAGGCGGCCCTGGCGCGGCGCGACTCGCTGAGCAGCGTGAAGTATTCGTCGCGCTCGACCTTTCAGCGCGATCTCATTCGCCAGGGACGCTTCCCGGAGCTGGATGCGGAGCTCGCTTCCGATCTCCACAGCCGGTCGAGCGAGACCCGTTCCGAGGCCCTGTGGCTGATGCTGATCAGCCTCCGCAATCAGGGCCGGCTGCGGGACGCGATGGCCCTGGCCCGGGACGGTCTGGTTCCCGGGGTGGCCCGGGTGGCCGGGGTGGCTCAGGAACCGGTCCACCTCGCGGTGATCCCCATGGAGAGCGGACGACCTCGGGAGGCGGCCGTGCGGTTTCAGGCGCAGGCGGCGGCCACGCTGGCGGCGGATCTGCCGCCGGGATTCAAGGCTCGGGTCGGCGCGTGGCAGCTGACCCTGGCCGGAACCGCCCTGGCTCTGGCCGGGGACACCGCCGCGGTGCATCGGCTGGCGGACAGCGTCGAGCTGGTGGGACGGGAAAGCAGCTTCGGGAGGGACCCGCGGCTCCATCATTTCCTGCGGGGACTGATCCTGCAGCGGGCGGGCCGCCACGCCGACGCCGTCGAGTCGTTCCGCCGCGCCATGTTCTCCCCCACCGACGGATACACTCGCATCAATCTCGAGCTGGGCCGAAGCCTGATGGCCCTGGGCCGGGCCCAGGAGGCGATCGCGGTGCTCCGGCCGGCGCTGTACGGCGGCGTGGACGGCAGCAACACCTATGTGACCCACACCGAGCTGCACGAGGCGCTGGCCCAGGCGTTCGAGCTGGCCGGCCAGGCGGA
Organism: Gemmatimonadota bacterium; assembly: GCA_041486305.1. GTDB lineage: Bacteria > Gemmatimonadota > Gemmatimonadetes > Gemmatimonadales > GWC2-71-9 > JABFSM01. Next base: position 2,842 of record JBGPLG010000152.1, on the reverse strand, counting down.
CAGCGCGGTGGCCCATTTCCGGAAGGTGGAGGCGGCCTGGCGGCACGCCGATCCGGAGTTCGGAAATCGTTACGCTCGGGCGAAAGCGAGGTCCGAGAAGGGCGCTTGATGCCGGTTTGACGCGGGCTTGATGCGCCGGGGCTATTTCCGGGAGTCATCACTCCCTCGAGGCGCCCCATGCCGTTGACACGACTCTCCTGGTTTGCGCTGCTCGCGAGTGTGGTTGCCGTTGCGGTTCCGCAGGGGGCCCAGGCCCAGCTCGGCGGTCTCATCAAGAAAAAGGTCAACGAGCTGACCAAGCCCCCCGTGGCGGCGCCCGCCAAGCCCACCTACGACAACCCCGACGTGCTCACCATTACGGAGCCGGTTCTCGTCGCGTTGGAGAAGGGATTGAAGACCGAGGTCGCCCTGCGCGAGGCGTTCGAAACAGAGCTCGCCGCCATGAAGACCCAGCCGCAGTACCAGCAGTGCCAGATGGACGCCCTCGGCTCGGACGCCGGCCAGAAATTCTCCGAGTCGCTCAGCGCGGCGGCGGAGAAAGAGAACCAGGACGAGCGGACCCGCTTGATGACGAAGCTCTCCAGCGACATGCAAGCGTTCCTGCTGAAGCAGTGCGGCGAGGATCCCGGCAAGCTCGGCGCGGGGTGGAAGGTGGCCCGGTTGAAAGAGATTCAGCTCAAGGCCGCAGCGGCGGCGGGCCCGATCCACCCGGGCGGTCCGGGAGAGGATTCAATCCACGGCCCCTGGCTCTCGGGCGAATCCGACGAAGCGAATCAGATCCAAGAGGGAATGACGCTCACACAGTACTTGATTCTTCAGGAGCGCGTCATGGCGTATTGCAAGTTCATGAAGAACCTCACGGCGAAAGACCCGGTCGATCCGAAAGAGGGAGAGGGGCCGACACCGGATGGGGGGCTGAAGATTGGCGGCTACAACGGGAAATTCTATGTGTACTCCGAAGAAGAGTCAAAGCTCTTGCAACGCTACTGCACGGACCTCATGAATCTCATGGAGAAGACCCACTGACCCTCTCGAGGAAGGGGCTCCTCCTCGCCCTCGCCCTCCCCTGGCACCCGGTGCGCCCGGGTGTCTGGGTCAGCGAATCCCGCATGGCGAGCCACGGCGCCCTCGCCGCGGTGTGGGTCATCGCGGTCCGGCTGGACCCGCGCCGGCTCGCCTTCCGGCTCGACACCGCCACCCGGAACCACGGGCTGCGGGGTGCGTGGAGCATCGACAGCCTCGCCGAGCCGGGCGCCGTCGCCTTCAACGCCGGACAATTCACCGGCGGCTTCCCCTGGGGATGGCTGGTCCTGAACGGCAACGAAACTCAGGCGCCCGGTACCGGCACCCTGGGCATGGCGTTCGCCCTGGACAGCGTCGGGGTTCCTTCGCTCGTCACACCGAACGAGCTTTCTGCCAGGCGTTCCCACGTCCGGTTCGCGTTTCAGTCCTATCCCATGCTCCTGAACGACGGCGCCCCGCCCTGGGAGCTTCGCCGGCCCGGTCGCGGCATAAACCTCCAGCACCGCGATGCGCGCCTGGCGCTGGGAATGCTTTCCGACGGCTCGATCGTCGTGGCGCTGACCCGCTTTGCCGGTGCGGGGCGCCTCGGTGAAACGCTGCCCTTCGGCCCGACCGTCCCCGAGATGGCCGAGTTCATGCAATCGCTGGGCTGCCGCCGCGCCATGCTGCTCGACGGCGGGATCTCCTCGCAGCTGACGATCCGGGATTCGCGCGGCGCGGTCCGGCGCTGGGCCAACTGGCGCGCCGTGCCCCTGGCCTTGATCGCCGAGCCGCGGCCCCTGGTCACCGCAAGCCAACCGGGGCCGCGGAACTAGCCGCGCCACCTGTGCGGCAGGTCCTTGATGCCGGTTTGACGAAGGCTTGATCCGGGGGTGACGGGCCCGGGCTATCGTAGCCCAACGCCGCCACCGGGAGATCCCGCCCCATGTCAGCAATACTGAAGTCCCTTGCCATCGCTGCTGTCCTGCTGGTCCTGACCGACCCGGCCGCCGGCCAGGCTCCAGCGCCGGCCCAGGGCGATCCGAAGGTCTGGGAGAACTACGATTTCATCCCCGGCGGCCGGGTGATCTTCTTCACCGATTTCTCGGACGACAAGGTGGGGAATTTTTCCCGGCGGCTCAAGTACCTGAGCGGCGCGATGGACGTGGTCGAACGGGATGGGGTCCGGATGCTTCGGAGCACCGCCCGCTCGATGTTCCTGATTCCGGTCGGCAAGAAGCTGCCGGAGCGGTTCACCCTCGAATTCGACATCATCGCACCGGCGCTGGGCGGGGGATCCGAGGCGCTGAGCTTCGAGGGCGGCCCCCGGATGGACCGGGGCGCCCAGTCCGCGGATATCCTCTGGCAGACCAAGGGCACCACCATCCAGGGCAGCGGGCGCGGCAACGGCAACAGCGAGGTGAAGATCCCGGAGCCGATGCAGCCGCTGATCGAGAACAACCTGGCCCATGTGCGGGTGCTGATGGACGGGGCGTACTTCAAGCTCTACACCAACGAGCGCCGGATGTACAACATCCCCGAGCTGGCGTTCAGACGCGACTCGGTCATTCGGGTCTTCCTGTATGGATCCGAGGAGCCGGGCATGGCGGTCTACCTGGCGAGCATCCGGGTCGCCGAGAGCACGGTCGATGTGCTGTACGACGCGCTGGCCGCGAAGGGGCGCTGGGCCACCCAGGGCATTCTCTTCGCGACCGGCAAGGCGGAGCTCAAGCCGGAGTCGCGGCCGGTGCTCAAGGAGATCGCGGCCACGCTCAAGGAGCACGCCGACCTCAAGATCCTGATCGAGGGCCACACCGACAACGTGGGCGCGCCGGCGGCG
>JBGPLG010000151.1:0-7217 GCA_041486305.1 Gemmatimonadota bacterium | reverse complement strand
GATGCTCCGGCCGGAGAAGTTCTGAGATGACCGTCAACGGCTGGCTGCAGATTCTCTTCTTCAGCCTCTGCGTGCTGCTGGTCGCGAAGCCGCTGGGATTGTACCTGGTGGGGGTGTACGACGGCTCGGTGCGGTGGCTTGGTCCGGTGGAGCGGGTCATCTACCGGGTATCGGGCATCGATCCCGCCGAGGATCAGCATTGGACCCGCTACGCCGGGGCCATGCTGCTGTTCAGTCTCGCGTCGATGTTGCTGACCTACCTGGTGCTGCGGCTGCAGCATCTGCTGCCGCTCAATCCCCAGCATTTCGCCGCCGTGCCCGACCGCCAGGCCTTCGAGACCTCGGCCTCGTTCACCACCAACACGAACTGGCAGTCATACAGCGGCGAATCGATGATGTCGTACTTCTCCCAGATGACCCAGCTCGCGTTCCACAACTTCGCCTCCGCGGCAGTGGGGATTGCCTGTGCGGTGGCGCTGGTGCGGGGTATCGCGCGGCGGTCCGCCGGCCGGATCGGCAATTTCTGGGTGGACACGGTGCGGGGCACCCTCTACGTGCTGCTGCCCCTTTGCCTCCTGCTGTCGCTCCTGTTCGTGCAGCAGGGCATGATTCAGAACTTCAAGCCCTACGTCGACATCACCACCCTCGAGGGCGCCAAGCAGACCATTGCGATGGGTCCGGTGGCGAGCCAGGAGATCATCAAGCAGCTCGGCACCAACGGCGGCGGTTTCTTCAACGCCAATTCCGCCCATCCCTTCGAAGGTCCGACGCCGTGGTCCAATTTCTGGTCCATGTTCACGATCTTCATGATCCCCTCGGCGCTCACCTACCTGCTGGGCCGGATGGTGAAGAAGCAGGCCCACGGCTGGGCGGTCTGGGCGGCGATGTTCGTGCTCTTCTTTGCCGGGGTCACGACCGCCTATTGGGCCGAGGCGCGCGGCAATCCGATTCACGCGGCGCGCGGCATCGATCTCGTCGCAACCGATGTCAATCCCGGCGGCAACATGGAGGGCAAGGAGGTCCGGTTCGGCATCGCCAACTCGGCGCTCTTCGCCACGGTCACGACCGACGCCTCGTGCGGCGCGGTCAACGCGATGCACGATTCGTTCACGCCGCTCGGGGGCCTGGTACCCCTGGTCAACATCCAGCTGGGCGAGGTGGTCTTCGGCGGGGTGGGCGCCGGGCTCTACGGCATCCTGATGATGGTGGTCCTTACCGTATTCATCGCCGGACTCATGGTGGGGCGCACGCCGGAGTATCTCGGCAAGAAGATTCAGGCCCGTGAAGTGCAGATGGCCATGCTGTACGTGCTGATCTTCCCGGCGGCGATTCTGACCCTCACCGCAATCTCTTCGGTGCTTCCCGACGGGCTCAAGGGGCTCAACAACTCGGGGCCGCACGGATTGTCGGAAATCCTCTACGCCTATTCCTCGACCGCCGCGAACAACGGCAGCGCCTTCGCCGGGCTCACCGGCTCGACCTATTTCTACAACACGCTACTCGGCCTCAATACCCTCATCGGCCGCTTCGCGATGATGGTGCCGATGCTGGCCCTCGCCGGCTTCCTGGCCGAGAAGAAGGTGGCTCCCGAGTCGGCCGGCACGTTCCCGGTCACTACGCCGCTCTTCGTGGCGCTCCTGGTCTCGGTCATCCTGATCGTGAGCGCGCTCACGTTCTTCCCGGCCCTTTCACTCGGCCCGATCGTCGAGCATCTGCTCATGGGCGCGGGGAGGCTCTTCTAGCATGTCGGTCACCAAACGGCCGCTGTTCGATCCGCCGATCGTGCGGCGGGCGATGCGCGATTCATTCGTGAAACTGGCGCCGCGCCACATGGTGCGGAACCCGGTGATGTTCGTGGTGCTCCTGGGCAGCATCGCCACGACGGTGGTGCTGGCGCAGGACATTGCGGCCGGCCGCGGCAACGTCGGGTTCACGCTGCACCTCGACCTCTGGCTCTGGTTCACGGTGCTCTTCGCGAACTTCGCGGAGGCGATGGCGGAAGGCCGCGGCAAGGCCCAAGCCGACGCCTTGCGCGCGTCGCGGACCCAGACCTCCGCGCGCCGCCTCAAGAGCCCCGGGAATCGCACCGACGTCGAGATGGTACCGGGTGTCAACCTGCGCAAGGGCGATCTGGCCCTGTGCCTGCCGGGAGACGTGGTCCCCGGCGACGGCGAGGTGGTCGAGGGCGTGGCCTCAGTGGACGAGTCGGCCATCACGGGAGAATCGGCGCCCGTCATCCGGGAATCGGGCGGGGACCGCTCGGCGGTCACCGGGGGGACCAAGGTCCTGTCCGACTTCCTGGTGGTCCGGATCACCGCGAACCCCGGCGAGACCTTCCTCGACCGGATGATCGCGCTGGTCGAAGGCGCCTCGCGGCAGAAGACCCCGAACGAGATCGCGCTGACGATCCTCCTGTCGGGGCTCACCATCATCTTCCTGTTCGCCGTGGCGACCCTGCAGCCGTTCGCAATCTACTCCGGTACCTCAGTCGCGATCCCGGTGCTGGTGGCCCTTCTGGTCTGTCTCATCCCCACCACCATCGGCGGGCTGCTCTCGGCCATCGGCATCGCCGGCATGGACCGGATGATCCAGCAAAACGTCATCGCCATGAGCGGCCGCGCCGTCGAGGCCGCCGGTGACGTCAACACGCTGCTCCTCGACAAGACCGGCACCATCACCCTGGGCAACCGGCAGGCAGTGGAGTTCCTCCCGGTGCACGGCGTCACGATCCACGAGCTGGCCGACCGGGCCCAGCTTGCCTCGCTGCCGGACGAAACGCCCGAGGGCCGGAGCATCGTGGTCCTGGCCAAGCAGCAATTCAACCTGCGCGGCCGTTCGGTCAGCGAGTCCCCGGAGCATCAGCCCATGACCTTCGTCCCGTTCTCCGCCGCCACCCGGATGAGCGGAGTGGACATCGGCGCGGTGCAGCTCCGCAAGGGGGCGGGCGATGCCGTGGTCCGCTGGGTCAAGGAGGGGAAGGGTCAGATCCCGGACGAGATCAACGGCATCGTCGAGGGGATCGCGCGGCGCGGCGGGACCCCGCTGGTCGTGGCCGAACGACACAACGGATCCACCCGGGTGCTGGGGGCGGTCTACCTCAAGGACATCGTGAAGGGCGGCATGCGGGAGCGCTTCGACCGCCTCCGGGCGATGGGCATTCGCACCGTCATGATCACCGGCGACAACCCGCTGACCGCGGCCTCGATTGCCCGGGAGGCGGGGGTGGACGACTTCCTCGCCGAGGCCAAGCCCGAGGACAAGATGGCGCTGATCAAGCGCGAACAGGCGGGCGGGAAGCTGGTGGCGATGACCGGCGACGGCACCAATGACGCGCCGGCGCTGGCCCAGGCGGATGTGGGCGTTGCCATGAACAGCGGCACCCAGGCGGCCAAGGAAGCGGGCAACATGATCGACCTCGACTCCAATCCGACCAAGCTCATCGAGGTCGTAGAAATCGGGAAACAGCTGCTGATGACCCGGGGCTCGCTGACCACGTTCTCGATCGCCAACGACGTGGCCAAGTACTTCGCCATCATCCCCGCGATGTTCATGGCGACCTATCCGGCGCTCAACGCGCTCAACATCATGCGGCTGCACTCGCCGGAGTCGGCCATCCTGGCGAGCGTCATCTTCAACGCCCTCATCATCATCGCATTGATCCCACTGGCGCTGCGCGGGGTCCGGTACCGCCCGGCCGGCGCGGCCGCCATCCTCCGCCGAAACCTCTGGGTGTACGGCGTGGGCGGACTCCTGGTGCCCTTTGCGGGAATCAAGCTGATCGACATGGGGCTGGTACTTCTGAGGCTGGTGTGACCATGCTCAAGAAACAGCTTCGCCCGGCCATCGTGCTCACCCTGGTGCTCTGCCTGATCACGGGCGCAGTCTATCCCGGCATCGTGACCGGCCTCGCGCAGGTGCTCTTCCCCCGCCAGGCCAACGGGTCGTTGGTGACGGTGAACGGCCGGGTGGTGGGTAGCGCGCTCATCGGCCAGACGTTCAGCCAGCCGTGGTACTTCCACTCCCGGCCCTCCGCGGCCGGGAATGGATATGACGCAAGCGCCTCGTCGGGGACCAACAAGGGCCCGACCGACCTCAAGCTGGCCGACACGCTCATCGCCGGGGCGGTAGAGGAGGTCGTCAAGAACGACGGTGCCCAGCGCGGCAGGATCCCCGCGGACATGGTGACCAGTTCGGCCTCCGGTCTCGACCCGCACATCTCGCCGGCCAACGCGGAGCTGCAGGTGGCCCGGGTGGCGCGGGCCCGCGGGGTGAGTGACGCGCAGGTCCGCGGCATCCTCGCGCAGCACATCGAAGGGCGCCAATTCGGGTTCTTCGGGGAGCCGCGGGTCAACGTTCTGCTGCTCAACATCGCGCTCGACAGCGCCCTGCCGCGCCTGCCGGCGGCGAAACCCTGAACAAGAGGAAGTATGCACTCCGCCCGCTGGCTGGCCGGCCTCGCCGCCCTTGCCGTTCCGGCGTCCCTGCTGGCCGCTCCCGCCGCTCGCATCGCGGATGACTCGACCTCGAGCGCCGTCAAACTCTCGGGGTACGTCACCGCGTCGTACTTTTTCGCCTCCAAGCCGACCGGCGGCACCATCGTGGGGCGGCTCTACGACCGCTTCCATGATCAGTTCATCTTCAACGCCGCGCGCCTTACCCTGCAGAAGTCGGTGGCCACCGACAAACTCGATGCCGGTTTCGAGGTGGACGCCGTGTTCGGCCAGAATGCGCCTCCCATCAAGTCGGCCGGGCTTTCCCTCGGCGACCAAGGCGATCTGCCCCAGGCGTTCATTACCCTGAATATCCCCACGGGCAAGGACCGCTACGTGCAGTTCCGGGCGGGGAAAATGTGGACCATGCTGGACGTCGAGGTCGTGGACGAGGTGCTCAATCCGAACTTCTCCCACGGCTATCCCTACATCTACCTGACCGATTTCACCGACACCGGCATCGGCGTCTACGCGAAGTTCTCCGCCAAAGTGGACGCCCAAGTCCGGATCATCAACGGCTGGGATGTGGTGCAGGACAACAACGCCGCCAAGTCCGTCATGGCCCGCCTCGGCGTGACCCCCTCGGACCGGGTCGGCCTCGCCTTCGTGGGGTATCTGGGGCCGGAGCAGGTCGGAAACACGCGCAACAATCGCTTCGGCGGTGAGTTCGTCGGCACCTTCAAGCCCGCCTCGGAGGCGACGGTCTACGCCCAGCTCGACGCAGGCGGCGAAGCGGGACTCGGGGCGACCGGCGGAACCGCAAAGTGGTGGAGTGTGGGGGGGTGGGGAGTCTATGACCTCTCGCCCAAGGCCTCGCTGGCCCTCCGCGGTGAGTACATGGACGACCGCGACGGCGTCCGGACGTCGGGAGTCCTGGGATTTCAGGCGGCGCCGGGCCGGAGAATCGGAAGCGGAACGGTCACCTTGAACCTGAAGTCGTGGGAGCACGCACTGCTCCGGCCCGAACTCCGAATCGAGCACTCGGACAGGAACGACTTCGGCAACTCGGGATCGCTCAGTTCCACCCAGGTGACACTGGGGTTCGCGGTGTCCTACATCTTCTGAGGTGCGAGTGTCCGGTCAAGCCGTTGCACAGTGGCGCCGCAGGATCGCGCTCGGGGTGGGGCTGGCCGCCGCGCTGGCCCTTGGTTGCGGGAGAGACCTCTCCGCCTGGCGGGCGGCGCTCGCCGAGCAGGGCGCCGAGCGACTGGTCGGAATCTGGAGCGCGCAGATCCGGCTCGACCGGTCCGCGGGAGACACCCTCCCGCCCAAGAGCATCGGCGGCGAGCTCGGTTTCACCCTCAACGAGAAGGGGCTCTCGGCTCCCGGTTTCGGCGCCCCACCGATGTTGTTCGGGACGTACGACATTGCCTTTGATTCGCTGGGATTCCGCGCGGGGACCTACTCGGGGGTGCCCGCGGTCGTCGGGCGCCTGAATGGGGATTCGCTCGACCTGAAGCTGGCGCCGGAATCGGATCACCTCGTGGAATTTCACGGGGTGCTGCGGGGTGATTCCATCGTCGGACGCTGGCGGGCCGTGCAGACGCGGGGCATCGACGCCGTGGGAGATTTCATGCTCCGGCGGCGTTAACTTCCCGGCATGACCGCCCCCACCGGTCTGCCGCCGTCGGATCTCTCCTTCGCCGATCTGCTCCAGACCCGCGAGCGCGGGAAACTCAAGCTCTATGTTGGCTCGGCGGCTGGGGTCGGCAAGACCTATCGCATGCTGAACGAAGCGGATCTGCTTCGGCAGCGCGGGGTGGATGTGGTGGTCGGTTTCATCGAGACCCACGGCCGCGCCGAAACCGAAGCCCAGATCGGCGACCTCGAGGTAGTCCCCCGCAAGCGGATCGAATACCGGGGCGTCATTCTGGAAGAGATGGACACCGCCGGGATCATGGCGCGTCGGCCCCAGGTGGCCCTGGTGGATGAGCTGGCACACACCAACGTGCCGGGGGCGGGCCGGGCCAAGCGTTGGGAAGACGTAGTGGCCCTGCTCGATGACGGCATCAGCGTGATTTCAGCGGTCAACATCCAGCACCTCGAGTCCCTCAACGACATCATCCAGAACGCGCTCGGCGTGACGGTCCGGGAAACCGTTCCCGATTGGGTGCTCACGCTGGCGGATCAGGTGATCAACCTCGACATCTCGGCCGAAGACCTCCGGCAGCGTTTGATCGAGGGGAGGATCTACACCCCGGACAAGGTCGCCACCGCGCTCAAGAGCTTCTTCACCGAGGAGAATCTCACCACGCTGCGGGAGCTCGCCCTGCGGGAAGTGGCAAGTTCGGTCGACCGGGCCCGGGAGGAGATCACCGCCCGCACCGAGGCAACGCCGGCCGGCGGCCGCGCCGGAGGGCGGCGGACCGTGGACCGTGTGCTGGTCGGGATGTCGAGTCACCCGGAATACACCGCGATCCTGCTGCGCAAGGCCAGCCGGATCGCCGGCCGGCTCAATCCTGACTGGTACTGCGTCTACGTCCAGACCCCGGGAGAAAGCGCCAGCCGCATCGACGCCACGGTGCAGCGCAAACTGGTGGAGAACATCCAGAAGGCCCAGGCGATGGGCGCCGAGGTCGCGAAGCTCGAATCCGAGGATGTCCCCGGCGCGCTCTGCCGTTTCGCGCGGGAGAAGGGCGTGACCCTGATCATCGTCGGGCAATCCCGACGATCCTGGTGGCGCCGCCTCCAGCGCAAGTCGGTGATCGACCAGCTGGTGAACAACGG
>JBGPLG010000150.1:0-7252 GCA_041486305.1 Gemmatimonadota bacterium | reverse complement strand
GTGGGCGGAGATCACCTTCCGCGCGGTTCGGCTGGCGGCAGGGCCTAGCGGATACCACCCCGACGTCCGAAGGAGCCACCCCCGAATGACGGCGCGAGGCGATTGACCGCGGCACCGCCTCCGTGAGGATGGAGCCTGTTGCGAAGGTCGCAGTCGTCGTCCGGCCCCCCGCGCCCACCCCGAAGGATGATCACCGGGCCCCGACTGCCACCCTCGCTCTGGACCGACGGAATGTCGCTGCCGCCGCGCCCATGCCAGCCCGTTCCAGGCGTCTCGGCCACCGGCTCCGGCGCCGCGTCGACCGGCTGCGCGAAGGATCCCGCGGGGACGGTCGACATATTCATCTCGTGGGCCGGGGCGACCTCGACCACCACCGCATGCGTGAGCCCCACCGGCGTCAGCGCGTCGGCGAGCATAGACTTCCGCGCCGAGGCAGCGGCGTTCCTCCGCGCCAGCTCGCGGTCCTGCGCCGGTGTCGCGGCGCGCCGCGCCTCAAGGTCGGACACCACTCCACCCTCCGGGGCGGGAGCTTCGGGAAGCAGGATGTGGCGATCGGGTTGGGACGAGGTGTGGTCGGCGGGCCTTGAACAGGCAGCGAGCCAGCCGCCCGTGATGAGAGCGGTCGCGACGAAGTTGCGTGTGCGCACTGGCCTCTCCTACGGTACGAGTGACAGATTGAATGTACCGCGCTGGCGCTGGCGCACAATGACGTGTAATGAGGCAATAATGATCACCGCGAGCGAAATGGCTCGAATTCGGTCCTGCTGGCTCCTCATGCTGCTCGGCGCCTGCGCCGCGCCGGCTCCTCGAGGCGGTCAAAATGACGCCGCGCTCGCCGACACTCTCAAGGCCCGGATCGCGGAGGCGTACGACTTCAGCCGCCCCGGGGTGGTCGAGCGGATGAATGCCCTCTATCCCGACACCGGGCGGGTGATCTCGGCGAGCGGCGGACACATCATCGCCTCGCGCGACTCGCTTCGAGCGGGTATAGCCTCGTTCTGGCAGAACGTGGGGCGGAACATGCGGGACGCGAAGTGGGTGTGGGGTGAGGTCTACGTAAACCGACTGGACGATGACGCGGCGGTCCTGACCGCGACTTGGTCGATTCCGCACATTGCCCCGACCGGCCACCCACACACCATCCAGGGCGCCTGGACCGCGGTCTTCCGGCGGATGGCGGGCAAGTGGATGATCGTGACCGAACATCTTTCGGTGCCGCCGAGCTGACCGCGGACGCCAGGACCCCGGCATCCCGCTACTTCCTCTTCAGCGTTCCGAGCAGTCCCGCGTCAATCGACCCGTCCTTCTGCCTGACCAGCGCGGTCACTGCACCGCCCCCCCGTGGATCGGTCAGCATGATGCTGTCGCCACGGACGGTGTAGTTCGCGTTCATCATTTCCATACCGGGCGGCATCAGCACCTTGCCACCCTTGAGTTCCAGGGTGAACTGTCCGGTCTGGGCGTTGTAGTACTTCCCTTCGATGCTCCCGGTGCTCGGAGTGCAGCCGGACGCCAGGCCGGCCGCGATCAGGAGGGGGAGGGCGTGGCGTCGGGCCGCCGGGTGTCCAGACATGGTTGACTCCTGCGTCAAGGGTGGTCTCGGGTGGAATGGGTCATCCGTATGTAATGCGTCGCCGACCGGGAAAATCCGTCAACCCGGATTCCGCGCTATGGCGTGCGAACCCGGAGCGTTCGGAGTGCCGCCCGCAGCGTGTCAAGCGTCATCGCATGTTCCGCTGCACCTACCACCAGGATCCGGGTCCGGCGCGGGGTGATCCAGCCGCCAACCAGACGAGGTGCCCGCCGCGCTCCTTCGGTTCCGCCGCTCACCAAGCCGGTCTCCAGCCGGATCGCAGTGAGGCCGTTGCTGTCGGTATGCACCACCGCGCTGTCGACGGTGTAGCAGTCCGTGCTGCAGCCCGCCGGTGACTCGAGCAAGGGCGGCCATTGCTCATGTCCCGCGGAGTCAGCGACGATAGCCACTGCGACCCAGTCGGAATCTGCGGGGCTTGGGGCTGGACGTTTCCACGTATAGCTGCCCCCGATGGCGGTGGACCCGGGGGTGAAGCCGGGCGGTGTGCAGATGTTGACGAGTGAGTCGGGTGAGAGCTGCTGGGTCCAAAGGGCCGCGCAGGAGACCGTCAGCGGGGCTCGGCGGGCGGATGTTTCACACCCCCAAGTGAGTGTGCCGACGGCGAAGGCAGCCACCACGAGGCATTGGACTCTTGTTGGCAACGGGCCGTCCTCCTGGCCAGACCGGCTGCGATGCGGGCGTACCGAGGAGCGTTACTGCTGGTCCACCGCGGCTCACACCAGGCATGAAAGCGGGAGCTCTCTGTCGAGTACTCCTGCCCTGTAGGTTACCGCCTCAATTGTAGTTACGCGAATCTGAACGGCGGGATTTGGACCCGCGACCCCCTGAACCCCAGTCGAGCCGGGGGCGACTGGCGAAAACGACTTGATGCGGAGATTTCAAGGGCTTCCGAGCATCGGTGCCGGAGTCTAACTGCACGAGTGCCGGGGTTTGCCGGGAGAACCGGAGCCCGGAACGGAACCTCTTGTCCTCCTGTCCACGGTCGTCACCGTCTGCACGGAGTCGTTCGAGCTGAGTCTGGGTTTCTTGAAGCTCACGACCTGCCCGCCTATTGAGGCGCTATCGTCGGAGTCAATACGAACATTACCTCCTAGGCCAACGGTCTTCGGGGAACCATCCCGAAACGAAGCACTGCCCTGACTCCCGCATTTCTCGTCTCATGCCGTCTCCATCCCCTCCTCGACAGATTCGAGCGTGTCACTCCCCTGCCGGATGGGGAGGGTCACCCCCGCCACCGTGTCACTCTCCTGTAATGTCGCCCCGCTACACTGCCCTGACTCTCCAAACAGGGAATCATGTCTCGCGTCGATCAGGTCTCGGGGGTCAGTCGGTGGGCCCACAAGGTCCGAACGGTTCGCGGCCGGTGTGCATAGCGTTGAGGTAACCCCGGGGGGACAGCATCCGTCATCGGTCAGGCGTCGTCCCAGGAACCATAGGAGGATTCGCGCGGGAACCCGTGGCGTGATGTTTCGCCGCCGGCGCCTCATCATCAACGCGGATGATTTCGGGATCTCCGATGGGGTGAATCGAGGCATTCTCGAAGCACACGAAGCCGGTAGTGTCACGTCGGCCTCCCTGATGGTCAACCTGCCCGCCTTTCGTCACGCCCTGCATTGTGCCGCCGGTGCGCCCCGCCTCGGCGTCGGGCTGCATTTCAACCTGACTGCAGGCTCGCCGGTCGCGCCACCGGACCGGGTCCGCAGCTTGTGCGATAGGGGAGCCGGCACCTTTCTCCCTTTACGTCGGCTCATCGCGCGCGCGCTCCGGGGCGGAATCGTCCCCTCTGAGGTCGCGACCGAATGTGAAGCGCAGATTGACCGCCTCCGTGCCGGGGGGGTGACGATCACCCACCTCGATGCCCATCATCACGTGCATTTGCTGCCTGGCATATGGACACCGGTCCGGCAAGTCGCCCGGCAGGCAGGGATCGGTAGCGTCCGCGTCCCCTTTGAGGATTTCCGCTACACCCTCGCTTGGCCGGGGGCGCTCGCCGAGCAGCTCTTGCTCCGCGCAGCCTATCGATTGGCGGAAGGAACGGGCGGCCCCAGACACGTGGACCATTTCCATGGGAGCGCTCTGTTCGCGCAGCGCGCTTTCCGTCAGGGACTGCTGAAGTTGCTGGATACCGATGAACTGGGCATCACGGAGCTGATGGTGCACCCGGGGTATTCCGACGCGGAGACGGCGTCATGGGATCCCTATACGGCGCCGCGGGAACGGGAGCTCGCAGCCCTGCTCGACTCGACGGTTCGGGCACGACTCTCCGCGGGTGATCTCGATCTCACGACCTTCGAGGCCATCGCACGGACGCCGAAGGAGCCGTTCCAGCGACATGCGGTTCCGCAATTCTCGTTGATCATCCCCGTCTACAACGAGGCGAAGTACCTCCCCCGGTTGCTCGATTCCGTGGCGGTCGCCCGATGGCGGTACAGTGCTGATCCGGCCGCCGTGGAAGTGCTCGTGGTGGACAACATGTCCACGGACCGCACGAACGAACTGGCCCGCGAGCGTGGCTGCCAGACGCTGACGGAACCCCGGCGAGTCATCGCGGCGGTTCGCAACACCGGCGCAGCGGCGGCCAGGGGAGACGTTCTGGTCTTTGTCGATGCCGATTCTGAGCTCCATCCCGAGACCTTCACGCGCATCGACGCCGCGCTGGCTTCCGACAGCATCGTCGGAGGCGCCACGCGAATCACCATGGATCGCTGGGGGGCGGGCATCGCCGTGAGTTTCGCCCTTTTGTCGCTCGGGTCACGAGTGACCGGCTGGGATACCGGTGCGGTCTTCTGCCGTCGTGAGAGTTTCGTTGCGGTCGGGGGCTTCGATGAGCGACTGGTCTTTGCGGAGGACCTCGCGTTCATTCGGGCGCTGCGCAGATTCGGCCGCGCCCGGGGACAACGATTCGTTCGACTTCGGGGCGCCCGAGCCATCACCTCAGTCCGGAAATTCGATCAGTTTGGCGATTGGGGGTGGCCGATCGCCAACGCGAAGGTTCTTTGGCTCACTCTGGTGCACTCTCCTCGTGCTCGCCGGCTGGTCGAGCGACATTGGTACAAGGCGAGGGACTGAAATGGCGCTTGGGTTGCTGCTCGCCGCGGCCGTCTCGGCCGACACCGGTCGGAGCTTCAAGGTGGCCGTCGCCCGCGGGGAGTCCCTGCACGTCGCCACGGTCGGCCGGGGAGAGCCGGTCGTCCTGATACCCGGATTCTTCGGCTCGACGTTCGGGTTTCGGAAATTGGTGCCCCTCCTCGAGCAGGCCGGTTACCAGCCGACGATTGTGGAGCCCCTTGGCACTGGCTGGTCGGGGCGGCCGGCACACGCTGATTATTCATTTGTCGCTCAGGCGAACCGGATCGCCGCCGCGCTCGACTCGCTCGGCATTCGTCACGCGCTCGTGGTTGCGCACGCCGTGGGCGGCGCCATGGCGCTTCGTCTCGCCTATCTGCGCCCCGACCTGGTGCGGGCCCTGGTGTCGCTGGAAGGCGGCCCGACCGAGCGGGTTGCCACCGCGGAGTTTCGGCGAGCCGCGGCGTTCATGCCCTGGATCAAGCTCCTCGGGGGAATCAAGATCATGCGCCGGGTGGTGCGTCACACCTTGATCGCCTCGTCCGGCGACGGCTCCTGGATCACCGACAGCGTGGTGGCCAGCTACACGGCCGGGGCCGCGGCAGATCTCGACGGGACCCTGAAGAGCTACCTGGCGATGGCCCACGCGCGAGAGCGTGATCGTCTCGAGCCTCACCTCGTGGAGATTCTGTGCCCGGTCCGCCTGGTCCTGGGGGGCGCGCGGCATGATGGGCGAGTCGAGCCGCAAGAAGTGGCCGAGTTGCGGCGGACCCTGCGAACCTTCACGCTGGATAGCGTTCCGGGGGCGGGGCACTACCTCCAGGAGGAACGTCCCGAGGCCATCCTGCCTGTCTTGGAGCGGGCGCGAGTCTCCGCCGGCATGCCGTCGCTGCGCAAACCGGCGCCCTGACCCGGCCCATATGAGCGTTTCCCTTTCCCAGCATGCCGCTGCGCTCGGACTGGTCACTGTCGACATCTTGCTGCGGGCGATCCGCACTCGCTGCCTGCTCCCGGTCCCCTTCTCCCGCGCGCTCACGATCAACACCTGCGGCGACGCGGTGGCCGCGGTGACCCCGGGCCGAGTGGGTGGGGACCCGGTGCGCTACCTTGGCTTTCGCCGCCTGGGAGCGCCGGGACCCGCAATTCTGGCGCTGTTCGGCATCGAGATCGCCGCCGATGCGGTGGTGCTTTGCGGCGTCGCGGTTCTGCTTGCCATGGTATTCAGGCCTGCCGAGCGGGAGCTCCTCGCGGCGTCCGGGCAACTGGTGAGAACCCGCGGCTTCTGGCTTCTGATCGTGGCGATGGTCGCGCTGGTGGCCGGGAGCGTGGCGTTCACCCGCCGGTGGATGCCGAGAGTCCTCCCGAGCCTGGCGGTATCCCGGCGGGAAGCGTGGCGGTGCGTTCGGGCCCAAACGCCGGGAATTCTCGCATTGACGATCGTCCTCACGCTGCTCAGCCTGATCGCGCGGGGAGCGATCCTGCCTGCGCTGCTCGCCAGCTCTCCCCGGCTAGACCCGGGCACCGTGATTCTCGCCTCGGCGGTGCTGCTGTACGGTCAATTACTCGCTCCGACTCCGGCTGGACTTGGCGCGGTCGAGCTCGGCGCGGTAGCCAGCCTAGCCGGTCATTTTCCGCTCGGCAACCTGCCAGCGCTCCTCCTGATTTGGCGCGCCTACACCCTCGTTCTCGGCGCGCTGGCCGGAGCGGTGCTCCTGCTGCGGGAGGGGTTGCCGGGAGGGCTCGTCGGGACTGTCCCCGAGGGGTGAGGGCCAAGAAGTCGATCGAGTCCACCCGCCGCCAGGATTTCTCCGCGGGGTGGACGGCGACACGGTGAAACGTGTTGTGCTCTTCAGAACGCTGAGGCTGCCGCGGAGGTGGGACGGGGACTGCTCAAGGAAACGCCCCACAGCGAAATCACTGTGAGGCTAGGTCTTCCAGCCATCGGGACGGCGGGATTTGAACCCGCGACCCCCTGAACCCCATTCAGGTGCGCTACCGGACTGCGCTACGTCCCGTGAACTCCGGACCTGCTCTGATCTCTGTGGGGTCGCGGGTTTCCCGCGGCCACCTGACGCTCGCCCTTGCAACGCGAGGGCGAGCGCGCGCCAGCTCGAGCTCCAAACCTCCCCCGAACTTCCGGGCGCGTACCCCATCCTGCCGCGCTACCGGACTGCGCTACGTCCCGTCATATCGGGGCGGGAAACCTAGCCGCCCGATCTCCTGCTCGCTACTCGCTCTCCCCTGCCTCACTTCCGCAACAACAGCACGTACACCAGGGCCAGGATCGCCAGCACCGCCACCGCCGATACAATGATCAGGAGCCGTCGGTCGTTGGGGGCGGGCGCAGCAACCGCGGGTGCCCTGGCGGAGGCGGCCCCCGCCACGGGCTTGGTCTCCTTGGTGATCACCCCGGTCGGCAGCGCCCGTTCCAGGGTCTCCGCCGCCGCCACCAGCCGGAGTGCGCTCACCATGTCCTCCGCAGTCTGGAAGCGCCCCGCCCGGTCCTTGACCAGCGCCCGCGCCAGAATCCGGTCGAGCGCCTCCGGCGCGTCCGCCCGGAACTCCCGGACCGACGGGGGTGGCGACTGGAGG
>JBGPLG010000149.1:0-7303 GCA_041486305.1 Gemmatimonadota bacterium | reverse complement strand
TTGCGCCGGGAGCAGGACCGCCGACTGCGGGAATACCCATCCGCGAGCTGCGGGCGGTAGCTGCCATCATAGCGGGTGGCGTTCCGGCGCACCTCGCGGCCGATCGTGCTGCGGTGGCGGCCCCGGATCCGGGCGATGGCCGCGGCAGTGGAGCCGAGTCGACGGAGCGTGCCGAGGGTGTATCTTTCGGCCGCGGTGATCTGGACATACCTGGGCGGCTTCATTCTCCTGGAGGAGAACTGACGTTTACCGGGTCCACCGGTCACCGTACTCGTTGCGGGGCCTGTTGTTGCACTTAAGTTATGAATCCGCGGTGGGGTCCGAAGCGCCTCACCCTCCGAACTCGGTGTTCGCTCCACTGCACGGCGGCCCCCATTCGAAGCATAGCGCTCACCGTTCGCCGCCTGCCGATGCTCACCGCATCCCTCCCGGGTTGATTGCACGGCGGGAACCCGATCCACTCCCCGTCTCCTGGAGGAGCCCGTGCGTCTTCGCCCCTCGGCATTTCTGGTCATGCTGCTGTCACCCAGCCTGTTCGCGCAGGCCGGACCGGTGCGCAAAGTCCATGGCGCCACGTTGATCTCGAACGCCGACCCCGCTGCTTCGTTCGTGCTCGGCACCGCGTTTCGTTATGCAGGGGGGCAGACCATTGACATCCTGAAGGTCGCCGGCGCGGAGCAGTATTTCTTTATCGATGCCGCGGCCGACCATTCGATCCACCGCTTCTACTGGATCCAGTTCGAGCACTATTATCCGGACAACAAGGATACCTACGACTACACGGGCATCGAACAAACGCCCGTGCGTATCGGGCGGATCCCATTCATGGGCGATGTCCGGGTGAGCCCGCAATTCTTCACCATGGATGATCGCCCCGGCTCGGACTCCAAGGCCGCCACGGACTTCCTTCGCACCAAAGGCTTCAAGCTCGATGGCACTTTCGTCACCCTCCGTCTCTTCCATCTTCCGGATGCCACAACCCGCCGGGAGCTCATGATCATCTACGGCGAGATCCTCCCCAGTGGCTCATCCGAAGCGCAAGTGACATCAGAGATCACCGCACACGCGCAGGCGAACATCAAGGCGCCTTGAGGCGCAGGGGATCACCTCAGTCCCTGCGGTTTACCCGCCGCATCAGGCTCTCTTCGGTGAGCAGCCAGATGGCACCGTGGTCGTGGGTCTCCTCGGAGTGCCAGCGGAAGGAGTCGGGGCTGATGTTCGAGAAGACCCAGCGTTCCGGATATCCTTCCGGCGTGGTGCCCTGAAGCACGATCTCGTCCCCCACCCGCCGCGCCACGAAGGCGCGTTCGACCCCTTGATACGGGGAGCCAGACGACGTGCCAGGCATCGATCTTGTCGTCATAGTACCGGACCGTCGTGCCGACGGGGGTCTCCCGCGGTGGATCGCCCCAAATGACGCTGAAGATGTCCTGGAGCGCCCGACCCTCGAGGATCCATCGCACGTGCAGCGCCCCGGTTCCGCGGATTTCGCTCCCATCGGGCCGCGGGAACCGGGACGAGATGGTCCAGTCCCCCACGAATTGCCCGAACAGCATCAACTTCTCCCGAAGCGCGGGATTGGGGCCGTCGGCGGGAAGGCCGGGAAGCGCCCAGCTCGAATCCGCGCGGAGCGAAGCTGCCGACGGGGCCGCTTGCGCGCCGACCGGCGGCGCCGCCAGCGCTGCGAAAGAACGATGGGGCGCTGAACGCGGAGTCAGGACCCTTCTCAATTGCCAGATAGGTGCGGACGCCCCAGATTCACCCTGCCACCCACCCCCGGGTCCTTCATGACCGAGCCCGCCGACGTCTCCACCTCGGTGTGCAGCATGAGTAGAGGTTAGGCCGTAGGTTATGCAATTCGTCAAGACATTGCGAGATCGAGTCCGCAACGGAGAGATCACCTGCAGCGTCCGGCTTTGGCAGCGGCCGCACGTTAGAGTCGGGGGCATGTACCCCCTGGCTCCCGGGCATATCGTCGTGACCTCTCTACTTGAAATGCAGCTCGCCGATGTCACTCCAGCACTCGCTCGCCGTTCGGGCTTCGTGGGGCTCGTTGACCTTCTCAAGATCGCCAAGCATGGGCAGGGGCGCCGCGTCTTTCTAGTCGAGTTCCGGTATGTGAAGCCGGGATCGCGCCGGCCTACGGCCTAACCAGCGCTTCCTGCTGCCTGGGCCTGCCGCGAGTATCTTGGGGATGGAAGCAGCGGCGGCGGCGCCAAGTGCCCGTTCGCTATGCTGATGAAGCGCGCCGCGAGACATACCTGCGCGGACTGGATCCGGTCCACCGCTTGAATGCGCGCGAGAAGGACGCCGGATCGGAATACCCAACCAAACGTGCCGTCTCTTTCACCGAGGTCTTGTTCGCACTGAGGTAGTTGATCGCCAGCTTGCAGCGGAGTTCATTCAGAACCTGTTCGAAGGTCACGCCCTCCACCTTCAACTTGCGAAAAAGGGTTTGTCGGCCGCAGCAGAGCTTACCCGCGATCAGATCCATGCTCACGTCCCCGGTGTGCAAGAGCGGCATCAACAGGTTCTCGACCCGGCCACGGGCCGATTCGGAGCTCTCCAGCTTCTGGAGGAGCGTGTCGGCGTGGCTCCTCAAGACACTGGTCACATACGGCGGTGGGGTCGGAAACTGGTAACTCGACAGCAGCGCTTCATCGATCCGCAGGCCATTCCTGTCGCTTCCGAACACCACCGGCACTCGGAAGATCCGCTCATACTCGGCGCGGTAGGCCGGCTCGGGGTGAGTGACGTGCAGCTCCTTGAAAGACTGCCTGCCACCCAGCAGCCGGCGCGTCGTGCACACCATGCGTGCAAAGGTGGATTCCGTCAGCTCGGGAAAGTCGTTCGGATTCCTGCGGGCATCGACGAACCAGAGCTGCCCCGCGGCGCGACGGAGCTGAAAGCGATCGCCAGTGCCATCTCCCTCCACCTCAACGCCGAGTCGCGCATACCGATTCCCCTGCGCGATGGCGTCGCCCATGTTCTTGACCCCGCCAACCGTGTGGGCGATCGATACCTCTGAGAGATCGACGTCTTCCCCGAAGTGAAGTGCGAGCGCAGGATCATTGCACAGCTCCTGTCCCGCTCGCATCAGCGCGACGTACTTGCTGAACGGGACGCGGTTATCCGGGTCCTCTAGATCCGCTCGCCCGATCCGCGAGCGCTCCTCGAGTGCCCTTTGGCTGGCTCCCCTGGACACGGCCAGCTGCATCAAGCCACGCACGACACTCGCCGCAACCGTCAGATCCCGCATCACTTCGGCTCCTTGACACCATCTGTCATGTTCTTGCTACCAACCGTCATGTCCATCGGTCTCACCCAAACGTATGGTACTGCGTCCGAATGGGCCAATTCGGGGACGACGGTTACACCATGTTGGCCTTCCTCAACCAACCGACGACTGGAGTCGTGACCATGGGCTTAAGTAGAGACTCAGCACCGCGTTTCAGGGCCGGGATGGCCGGGGTCTTTTGCATGCTCATGTTCCTGAGCGGAGGAGTCGCTACTGTCGCTCGCCGCGGGATTGTCGTAAGCGGGGACGCCGCGGCTACAGCGACCAACATCATGGCGCACCAGTCCGCGTATCTGGTGGCGTTCGCAGGCGAGCTCCTCGTGGTCGCGACCTATGTCGCAGTGGTGGCGCTCTTCTATCGCATGTTCAAGCCGGTCAACAGAAGCGTATCCCTGATCGCCGCATTCTGCGGCCTCACGGGGTGCGCGATTCAGGGTGCTGCGAGCCTCTTTCTGCTCGCTCCTCTGAGTGTCCTCGGAGGCGCAAAGTATCTGGACGTGTTCAGCGTGCAACAGCTTCAGGCGCTGGCGTACATGTTTCTGAGGCTGTACAACCAGGCCTACGGCATCGCTATCGTGTTGTTCGGATTCTTCTGCGTGTTGACCGGTTACCTCACGTTCAAGTCGACCTTCCTGCCGCGAATTCTGGGCGTGCTCATAGCGTTTGCCGGCTTGAGCTGGCTGACATTTCTGGCACCGCTATTCGCCGCAAGGTATTTCGCTTACATCTTACCGACCGCCGCCGGAGAAGGATTGTTGTACCTGTGGCTTCTCGTGAAGGGCGTGGATGCCGAGAGATGGAACCAGCAGGCTGACGCGGGAGGACGCGGGTGAGAGCAGCCATCTGCACGCGATACGGACCGCCGGAGGTGCTCGAGCTGCGGGAGGTGGCGGCGCCGGCGCCCGGGAACCACGCGGTCCGGATCAGGATCCATGCGAGCGCCGTGACCTCCACCGACTGTTTCGTGCGGAGCGCCATTCCCACCGCTCCCCTCGTGATGCAGATCATGGCTCGGCTGACCCTGGGCATCAGGCGACCGAGGCGGCCCATCCTGGGCTCGGTGCTGGCCGGTGAGATCGTCGCCACCGGAAAGGCCGTCAGGCGATTTGCGGTGGGCGACCGGGTGTACGGCTACTCCGGGCTTCGCTTCGGGGCCTACGCCGAGTATGTCTGCTTGAGAGAAACCGGCAGCCTAGTGACCGGCGGCCTGGTGCCCGCTCCCTCAAACCTCTCCTTTGCAGAGGCCGCCGCCATTCCCTATGGCGGCCTGATGGCCTTGCACTATCTCCTATGGGCGGACGTCCGGAGCGGACAACGGGTCCTCATATACGGAGCCTCCGGCGCGGTGGGAACTGCCGCGGTGCAGCTCGCCAGGCATTTCGGGGCGGAAGTGACCGCGGCGTGCTCCCCGGCGAACCTGGAGCTGGTGAGGTCCCTGGGGGCGGGGCGGGTGATCGACTACACGAAAGAGCACGATCCCGGCGGGCGCTACGACCTCGTGCTCGATGCGGTTGGAAGGCGAAAGACC
Source organism: Gemmatimonadota bacterium (assembly GCA_041486305.1). Lineage (GTDB taxonomy): Bacteria > Gemmatimonadota > Gemmatimonadetes > Gemmatimonadales > GWC2-71-9 > JABFSM01. Next base: position 2,477 of record JBGPLG010000149.1, on the reverse strand, counting down.
TCGCAGCTCAAGCTGGCCTGCCGCGACGCTCTGACGCCGGGTGGGAAGTACGTCTCGGTCGATCAGAGCGGACCCCGGATGACGGCCAGCCGCCTCCTGCTGCTGACCGAGTACGTCGAGGCAGGAGGGCTCAAGCCGGTGATCGATCGGCAGTACCCGCTGGAGCAGGTTGCCGAGGCTCATCGGTATGTCGAACAGGGGCACAAGAGGGGGAATGTGGTGATCACGGTCACCCGCGAGGTCGGCGATGGCTGAGCGCTGCGAGGTGCAGCGGAAGCGCGATTCGTTGGGTGGCAGCATGCCTAGCCCTCGCGCGCGGACCGTCCTCTTTACCAACTCTGGCCGGCGCCTCGCGCGCTAGCGCCGGGCGTCCGACGCTAGCGAGCAGATGCACCGACGTATGGCGTCAGGAGTGGACGAGTACCTGATCCGTTACGGCATCCCTGGCGGCCTGGGCGATCAGGCCGGCGACGGCCTTCGCCTGTGAGACGTAGACGGAGTGACTGCCCGGGACTTCGACGACCGTCGCGCCTGCCCGGGCCGCCATCGCGTGCTGCGCGGCGGGAGGAATCATCCTGTCATCCGTCGCAACCAGGTACCAGCTCGGCTTGTGCTTCCACGCCGGGTCGCTGACCGTACCGGTCAGCGCCGCGACGCCCCACGGCACTTGTGAGTCCGCCATGAAAGTCGCTTGGTCCGCGGCGACGTCCGCCGCGAAGGAGGCCGCGAACCTGCTCTTATCGAGCAGGAGGTACCCGTCCTCGCCTGGTACGATGGGGGGAACCGGTGCGCCAGGCGGCGGATCCTTGATGAGCGCGGCGACCGACTCGCCCCGGTCTGGCGCGAACGCGGCGACATAGACGAGCCCGGCGACCGTCGGATGGTTGCCGGCCTCGGTGATGACCACTCCGCCGTACGAATGCCCGACCAGAATCGCAGGTCCCGCCTGGGCCGAGAGAACCCGCTTGGTTGCAGCCACGTCCCCGTCGAGCGAGATCGTCGGATTCTGGACGATGGTGACGTCATAGCCATCCCGCCGGAGGATCTCGTAGACTCCCTGCCACCCCGAACCATCAACGAACCCGCCATGCACCAACACGATGCGCATCCGCGCCGACCGCTGAGCGTCCTTCATGGTGTCACCCCTTAGGTAGTTGAACCGTTCCGTGGCGCTCCATCGCGGAGCCCCGTCGTACGGAAACATTCAGGCGTGCTGGCGTTGGAAGCAGAGACTTTGTAAGCTGTGCCCCATACCTGCGAGGCATGGGCGGGATGGAGCTGCGGCACTTGCGCTATTTCGTCGCCGTCGCCGAGGAGGGGAGTCTCACGCTCGCCGCCGAGCGGAGACTGCGCACCGCCCAGCCGTCCCTGAGCCGCCAGATCCGCGACCTGGAACACGAGGTCGGCGTCCCCCTGCTCCGCCGGACCCCGCGCGGCGTCGAGCTGACGGACGCCGGCGCCGTCTTCCTCGACTACGCGCGGCTGGCCCTCGCGCAGGCCGACTCCGCGCGCGAGGCGGCGCGGCGGGCCGGGAAAGCCGCCAAGGGCTCCTTCGCGATCGGCTTCCTGACTGGCCAGGAGATGAACTGGCTCCCGGAAGTCATGCGCCTCGTCCGGGATGCCCTGCCTGACGTGAACGTCACCGTCTCGAGCCAGATTTCTCCAGCCCTCGCCGACTCGCTCGCACGCGGCAAGCTCGATGTCGCGTTCATGCGACGGGAAGCCAGCGCGCCAGACCTGGTGTTCCGTCTGGTGCGTCGGGAACCAATCGTCGTCGTCCTGCCGAGCGATCACCCCCTCGCGTCGCAACCGGCGATTCGGCCCCAGTCGCTCGTCGGTGAGACCTTCATCGGCATGTCGCCGGTGGCGCCGGTGCTGCGCGGGATCATCGACGACTACCTGAGCCGTTCGGGCGTCGATATTACTCCGGACCATGACGTCGACAATCTTGCCACGGCAATTTCCTTGATCGCATCGACCGGCGGCGTGGGACTGGCTCCCGCCTACATCCAGAAGCTCCTGCCGGCGACGCTGGTCACTCGGCCACTCGAAGGCGACGGGCCCACGATCGACCTTGTCGTTGGCTACCTTGGAACAAACCGGTCTCCATTCCTCAAGGTGTTCCTCTCAAAGCTCGAGACGTTGATCGCACACGTATCGCAGTCATGAGCCCCCGTGACCGGTCCTCCGGGCCGGGAGGAAATCGACGAAGGCGAGTGGGAGGTGTATGTTGGACGCATGAGGCTGGGGCGGTTTCACGAACCGCTGCGCCGAATCGACAACCCGTGTGAGGTCTCGCCATGACTCGAGACGTTCTCCGTGACCTGAAGTACGCACTCCGCTCCTTCGCCAGGCGGCCGCTCTTCACCGGCGTCATCCTGCTCACGCTGGCGCTGGGCATCGGCAGCACCGTGGCGATCTTCAGCGTGGCGAACGCCGTCCTGTTCCGCGCCCTGCCGTTCAGGAACCCGGAGGAG
>JBGPLG010000148.1:0-7386 GCA_041486305.1 Gemmatimonadota bacterium | reverse complement strand
CTCATGTGCTTCAAGCCCTCGAGGTTCCGTGACAACTTGACCCGCTCCCGCTCGAACAGGAGCTTTTCCTTCTTGGTGTAGTTGTCGAAGTCGCCCTCGGTGCTGCCCTGCTCGAGGTCCCGGAGGCGCCGGATCTGCTTCTTGATCGTGGCGAAGTTGGTCAGGGTGCCGCCGAGCCAGCGCTCGGTGACGTACATGCACGAGGCGCTCTGCGCATCGGACTGGACCAGAGCCTTGAGCTGCTTCTTGGTGCAGACGAAGAGGACGTTGTCGCCCTTGAGGACAACATTCTTCAGGAGCTCCTGCGCCTTGTGAATCTGGCCCAGAGTCTTCTGGAGATCGATGATGTAGATCCCGGAGCGTTCGGCGAAGATGAACCGGCGCATCTTCGGGTTCCAACGCCGGGTCTGGTGCCCGAAGTGTACGCCTGCCTCGAGGAGGTCCTGCACCTGGGGTTGAGCCATTCGACTGCGTGCGTCCTTCCTAGAAAGGTTGGGTTGTGTCTTCCATCGCGTTCATCCGTCGATTTGACCCCGGAGGGGCACCCAGATCGGCGTCCGGCGATGTGTATGGTTGGACAGTGAGGACGGGTACCGGTCCGTCCGTCCGTCTGTCCTCGCTGTCTGTCTGCTATCTCTTGCTGAACTGGAACCGCTTCCGCGCGCCCGGCCGGCCCGGCTTTTTCCGCTCAACCGCCCGGGGATCCCGGGTGAGCAGCCCGCCGGTGCGCAGCTTGGGTCGGTGCAGCGCATCGGCCAGGACCAGCGTGCGCGCGATGGCCATCCGCATGGCGCCGGCCTGGCCCGACTGCCCGCCGCCATCCACGTGGGCCTTCACGTCGAAGGCGCCCAGCGTGTCGGTGGCGGTAAAGGGCTGCTGAATGTGCTGCACCAGGGACGGCCGGGGGAAGTAATCACCCAGCGTGCGACCGTTGATTTCCCACTTGCCGGTGCCGGGAGTCAGGTAGACCCGGGCCACGCTCGTCTTGCGGCGGCCCACGGCGTGCCAGCGGAACTGATCCTCGCTCATGCGCTCACCTTTGTGTTCACCTTGACGACATACGGCTTGGCCTGTTGCGCCTCGTGCGGGTGCTCGGCGCCGGGATACACCTTGAGCTTGAGCCGAAGGCGCTGCTTCGAGAGCGAGTTCTTGGGCAGCATTCCGAAGACCGCCTTCTCGATGACCTGCTCCGGATCCTTCGCGAGGAGGCCCTTGACGGGCGTGAAGCTCTCGTGGCCCATGTAGCCGGAGTGGGAGAAATACTTCATCTGCTCCAGCTTCTTGCCGGTAAGCTTGACCTTGCCGGCGTTGAGCACGATGACGAAGTCTCCGCCGTCCATGTGGGGCGTGAACGTCGGCTTGTGCTTGCCGCGAATCAACTGCGCGACGGCACTGGCGAGACGCCCCAGGGGAACTCCTGCGGCATCCACGACGTGCCAATCGTGCCGGATGTCGTCCGGCGTTGCGGTGTACGTCTTCATTAGCTCGCTATTCCGTTGAAGCAGCGTTTCCTACAGAGCTTCGCAAGATAACCCAGCGCAACAGGTTAGGTCAAGGGCGGAAGGTCACCAGCACGGTGCCCTTCTCCACCGTCTGCCCCGCCGCCACCAGGACCTGCTCGACCACAGCCGCCCCCGGCGCCTTGAGGTCGTTTTCCATCTTCATGGCCTCGAGCACCACCAGGCTGCCGCCCGCCGTCACCGCCTGGCCCGGCTCGACCACCACCCGGACGACCAGGCCGGGCATGGGCGCCTTCAGGGGTTTGGGTCCCGCGGTGGTCGGAGCGGCACCGGCCAGGCTCCGGATGTGGGCGGTGCGCTCGTCCACCACCTCCACCTCGTGGCGCTCTCCGGCGTCCTGAATGAGCCAGGCCCCGGGGCCGGTGTGAACCATCGGCAGGGTCCGGATGACGCCATCGAGCTCCAGGATGCGAAGCGGAGTACCGGAAACCGGCCGTAACCGAGCCCGATGGGGCTTGCCATCCACCGTGACCGAACCCGGCTCGAGGTGCAGCTCGACCTCGAAGGTTCGACCGCCGACCGTTACCCGGTATTTCACCGCCGGCTGGCCTCCACCAGCGTCTCGACGTGGGCCGTCTGAGGAAACAGGTCGAAGGCCCGAACCCCGGTCACCCGATACACCGGCTCGAGACGGGCCAGGTCGCGGGCCAGGGTGGCGGGGTCGCAGCTGACGTACACCAGCCGCGAAGCCGCCACGACGCTCAGGCGGGAAGTAACCGCCTCCCCGAGTCCGGTCCGGGGCGGATTCACAATGACCGCATCGGCCGGGGCCAGCGAGTCCAGCTCGACCTCGACGTGACCCGCCACCCGCCGAACCCCTTTCGCCGGGCCGCGAGCCTCGGCGAGGGCCACGGATCGCCGGTCCACCTCCACGCTGGTCACCGTCGCCCCCCGCTCGGCCAGGTCGCGGGTAGTTTCGCCTATGCCGGCGTAGAGATCCCAGATGTGCCTCCCGCCAACATCACCCAGCGCAGCGATCGCGGCGGCCCGAACCCGGTCACCCATCTCGGGGTGGACCTGCTCGAACACCATGGCGGGATACGCCTCGGCGGCTCCGGCTACGGCGCGGGCGGCACCTCCTTCGGGTTGCCACCACAGCACGGCTGGCATGCCGGCGGAGGACAGGGCTCGCCCCAGCTCTCGGGCCCGGTTCCACACGGTGGTGCCGTGGACCTGCAGGATGGCGTGCAGGCCACCGGTACGGTCGACCCGAAGCGTCACCCGCTCGGCTTGGGGAGGGAGGAGGCGCCGGTTGGCGCGAAGGACGTCCCACAGCCGGCTGAGCTCGGGCCGGGCGATGTCGCAGTGGACCAGGTCGAACACCTGGTCCGGCCGTCCGACCCGGTGATAACCGATCTGTCTCCCTTTCACGGCGAGGGAGATCTTGGCGCGGTATTCCCATTCCTTCTCGCTCGGCTCCACCGGCACCGGCGCCATGGCAAGTCCGCCGATCCGGGTCAGCGCGTCGGAAACGATCTTTCCCTTCGCGTCGCGCTGGGCGACGGCGCCCAGGTGCTGGACCTGGCAGCTGCCGCACTCGTCCCGCTCGTAGTGGGGACAGCGGGGGGCGACCCGGTCGGGGGAGGCTTCGATCAGGCGGCCCACCCGGGCGCGGGCGAACCGCTTCGACAGGGTGACCGCGGCGGGCTCGAGCAGATCGCCCGGAGCGCTCCGCGGCACGAAGACGGTTCGCCCATCCGCAAGGGTGCCGACCCCGTCGCCCCCCGAAGCGATCGCCCGGATCCGCACGGCCTCGGTCAACGGAGGGAATCGAGGCGGGACTGGGTGGCCCAGGCGCTTCCGTCGCCGCCATCGACCGCCACCGACGGCTTCAGCGCGGCACGGCGCTCCGATTCTGCGAGGGCGGCGGCCACGGCGATCCGAATGTCCCGAGCCTCATTCGTTTCGGGCACCAGCAGGTCCTGGCGCCGTTCCAGAAACTGGATGTCGAAGTTGCCGCTCCGAAAATCCGGATCGGCCAGCAGCCGCCGGTGCAGCGCCTGGTTGGTGGCCACCCCCACGATCACCAGCTCCGAGAGGGCCCGTTCCATCCGCTTCAGCGCCACGCGGCGGTCGTTGCCATGGACGATCAGCTTGGCGAGCAGGGAGTCGTAGTGGAGGGTCACCTCGTCGCCGCTCTCGACCCCGGCATCCCAGCGAACCCCCGGGCCGCCGGGGACGCTCAAATAGCTGATCCGTCCGGTCGAGGGGAGGAACGCATTGCCGGGATCCTCGCTCGTGATCCGGCATTCGATGGCATGCCCGCGCGGCGCGAGGGGCCACTCCGAGACCGACATCGGCGCCTTGCCGGCGATACGAAGCTGTTCCCGGACCAGATCGATCCCGTAGACCAGCTCGGTCACCGGGTGCTCGACCTGGATCCGGGTATTCATCTCGAGGAAATAGAAGGAGCCGTCGGCGGCCAGCAGAAATTCGCAGGTGCCAGCCCCGCGGTAGCCCACGGCGGTGGCGGCGGCGACCGCCGCCTGCCCCATCTGGCGGCGGAGCTGGGGCGTCACGGCGGTCGAGGGCGATTCCTCGACCAGCTTCTGGTGGCGACGCTGGATGGAGCACTCCCGCTCGCCCAGGTGGATGGTCTTCTCGTGATCGGCCAGGATCTGGATTTCCACGTGTCGGGGCCGTTCAATGAACTTCTCGAGGTAGACGCCGGCATCGCCGAAGGCCTTGAGCGCCTCGGCCGCCCCGGCGCGGAGCGCCGCCGGCAGCTCCTCCGCGCGCGTCACCACCCGCATGCCCCGGCCGCCACCACCGGCCGCGGCCTTCACCATGACGGGGTAGCCGATGGTCTGCGCCAGCGCGAGCGCGTCGGCGTCGGAGCCCAGGGAGGCCATTCCGCCGGGAACCACCGGGACGCCGGCGGCGTGCATCCGGCGCCGAGCCTCGGTCTTGTCCCCCATCGCCCGAATGGCGGAGCTGGGCGGACCGATGAACACCAGCCCGGCCTGCTCCACCGCCTCGGCAAAAGCGGCGCGCTCGGACAGAAAGCCGTAGCCCGGGTGGATGGCCTGAGCGCCGCTGACCCGGGCGGCGTCGAGGATCCGATCGATTCGGAGATAGCTCTGAGCCGCGGGCGCCGGCCCGATCTCCACCACGGCGTCGGCGGCGCGGACGTACGAGCTGGTGCGGTCGGCGTCGGAGCAGACCGCGACCGCGGTCATGCCTTCATCGTGACAGGCCCGGATGATGCGGAGCGCGATCTCCCCCCGATTGGCGACGAGAACACGAAGGAGTCCGGACATCAGAGCGGAATGTTTCCGTGCTTCTTCGCGGGATTCCGATCGCGCTTGGTGGCGAGCATGCGGAGCCCGTCGATCAGCCGGGGCCGGGTGTCGCGGGGATCGATGACGTCGTCGATGAAGCCGCGCGCCGCCGCCTTGTACGGATTGGCGAAGGCGGCGGTGTATTCGTCGATGCGGCGGCGGAGCGTCGCCTCGGCGTCGGGCGCCTTCGCGATCTCGTCCTTGTAGAGGATCTCGACCGCGCCCTTGGGGCCCATCACGGCGATCTCCGCCGACGGCCAGGCGAGGTTGAGGTCTCCCCGGATGTGCTTCGAGCTCATCACGTCGTAGGCGCCGCCGTAGGCCTTCCGGGTGATCACCGTGAGCTTGGGCACGGTGGCCTCGCAGTAGGCGTACAGCAGCTTGGCGCCGTGCCGGATGATGCCGCCGTGCTCCTGAGCCATGCCGGGCAGGAATCCCGGCACGTCGACGAAGGTCACCAGGGAGATGTTGAAGGCGTCGCAGAACCGGATGAACCGGGCCGCTTTCACCGAGGCGTTGATGTCCAGCACGCCGGCGAGCACGGCCGGCTGATTGGCCACCACCCCGACCGAGCGGCCCCCCAGGCGGGCAAACCCCACGATCATGTTCTGCGCGAACGCCGCGTGAATCTCGAAGAAGCGGCCCTGATCCATGACCGCGCGGATGACCTCGTGCATGTCGTACGGGGTGGAGGGCGCCTCGGGGATCACCCGAAGCAGCGATTCCTCCCGGCGGTCCTCGGGGTCGACCGAGGGCCGGCTGGGGGCGGGGTCCAGGTTATTGGAGGGGAGCCACCCGACCAGCTCCCGAATCGCGGCCAGGCACTCCGGCTCGGAGCCGTAGACGCCGTGCGCGATGCCGGAAACCTCGCCGTGCACATCGGCGCCGCCGAGGGCCTCGAAGGTCACTTCTTCGTGGGTGACCGTCTTCACGACGTTGGGGCCGGTGACGAACATGTAGCTCACGCCGCGCACCATGAACACGAAGTCGGTGATGGCGGGACTGTAGACCGCCCCCCCCGCGCAGGGGCCCAGGATGGCCGAGATCTGGGGCACCACGCCGGAGGCCAGCGTGTTGCGGAGGAAGATGTCGGCGTAGCCGCCGAGAGATGCCACGCCCTCCTGGATCCGGGCGCCGCCGGAGTCATTGAGTCCGATCATCGGGGCGCCGTTGCGAACACTCAGGTCCATGACCTTGCAGATCTTCTGGGCGTGGGTTTCGGACAGGGAGCCGCCGAAGACGGTGAAGTCCTGGGAGAAGACGTACACCAGCCTCCCGTCGATGCGGCCGTAACCGGTGACCACGCCGTCACCCGGGTACTGCTGCTCCGCAAGCCCGAATTCGGTGCCGCGGTGGGTCACGAAGCGATCCAATTCCACGAAGCTGCCAGGGTCGAGCAGTACGTCGAGCCGTTCCCGCGCGGTCAGCTTGCCCTTCTTGTGCTGCTGGGCGACCCGGGCGGCCCCGCCGCCTTCTTCGGAGGCAGCCTGACGGCGGTGGAGGTCGTCGAGGAGATCCTTGGGGGATGGCATGGGCGAAAAGATAGGGGCGGACGGACAGTGAGGACAGTGAGGACAGTGAGGACGGTGAGGACGGTGAGGACGGTGAGGACGGTGAGGACGGTGAGGACGGTGAGGACGGAAAGTGTCCCAAGGTGCGGGAATTCGATAGTGCCAGGCAGGGGGATCTCTGATGCCCTGAATGGATGATGCCCTACGAACGACTTACCGCGTGGGAGCAGTGCCACAAACTGACGCTCGCCGTGTATCGAGCAACTCGAAAGTGGCCCCGTGAAGAGATCTACTCCCTCACCTCACAGGCGAGGCGCGCCGCGTACTCTGCCGCAGCGAACATGGCGGAAGGGGCTGCAAAACAGGGATCTCGCGAATTCCGAAGATTCCTCGATATGTCCGTTGGTTCGCTGAACGAGCTGTCGTACATCCTGCGGTTGGCACTGGACCTCGGGCTGGGCTCCAAAGACGAAATTCACGAATTGGAAACACTTCGTCAATCGGCTGGCAAACTGACCTGGAGGCTCTACGATGCCATGCGAAAAAAGAGCCTGCAGCGCCATCCTTCCCGCGCCACAGGCTCCTGATTTCCCGTCCTCACCGTCCGACTGTCCGTCTGTCCTCACCGTCCGTCCTACTCACTCACCTCGTCATCCGGCGGCGGCAGCGGCTTGGGCGGCGGCGGCTCGAACGGCTCGTCGGGGTAGGCGGTAATCGCCACCACGATACGGTGATGGATCGGATCGACCTCGATCACTTCCACCTCGAGCGGCTGCCCCTCCTTGACGACATCGGCCGGGTTCTCGACCTCGGTGCCAGTGCCCATATGGGACATCGGCACGAAGCCTTCGAGGTCGTTGCCCAGGTCCACCACCACGCCCTTGTCCATCAGGCGCACGACCTTGGCCCGCATCTTGGTGCCGACCGGGTAGCTCTCGCCGATGTTGAGCCAGGGATCTTCCTCGGCCTGCTTGAGTCCGAGCGAGATCCGCTTGTTCTCGGCGTCGATGTTGAGCACGACCACATCCACCGTGTCGCCCTTCTTGACTACCTCGGACGGATGCTGCACCCGCT
>JBGPLG010000147.1:0-7447 GCA_041486305.1 Gemmatimonadota bacterium | reverse complement strand
TCGTCGTGATGCCCTGGGAGAGGTCCGACACCGCCCTCGTGGTCTGGGTGGTGGGGAAGGAGTGGGAGTGCATGTCCCACATCCCCGGCATGACCGTCTTCCCGGTCGCGTCGATCACCGTGGCGCCGGCGGGGATCGTGAAGGAATCCGCCGGCCCGACCGCCTCGATCCGGGATCCCCGGATGAGCACCGAGGTACGGGGGCGGATGACGCCACGCTCGCTGTCGAACAGGTCGCCCCCAGTGATCGCGATGGCGCCGGCCGGCGGGGGGGCCAGTCGCCGTCCCAGCGCGGCGCCGTTGGCGTCCCGATAGCGCATCTCCACGACCCGGAGTGCCGGCAGCGCCGCCTCCGCCCCCAGTCGCACGGTGATAAACCACCCCGCCTCATCGGCGAAGAGCTCGTTCCGGTCGTCCAGCCAGACGCCGTTCGCGTCTCCGGTGGTGTCGCGCATCATCACCAGCCGCACATGCTCGCGGCCCAGCCGGGTCCGCACCACCGTGTCGCCGACGGTCTCGAGCCGCGCGGTGCCGCGGGGCAGCAGCTTGGTGAAGTGATCCGGCTGCCCCAGCAGGAAGCGGGCGAGCAGCGCCTGGTTGTAGGGAACGAAGCTGCGCAGCAGGTAGAAGCTGGCCGGCGTGAACGGCGCGGTCCGGACCGAGTCCTTCCCGGCTCCTCGCCAGATCACCGAATCGCGCGCCACCTCGAACCGGTCGCTCGGCTCTCCGAAGGTCGTCGCGGTGCCGTTGAGGGGAAGATTCCAGGTGCGCCCACCGACCACTCGACCTCGCGAGAGGACATACCGAGTCTCGGAGCGGGGTCCGCGGTTCCGGTCCACGTGATGGTATTTCACCACCACGGTATCGGCGCTCCGGATCACCAGCATGTCGCCGGCGGGGCGGCCGTGGTTGAGGACGACGTAGTTGGTGGTGTCGATGGCCGCCGGTGTCGCGGCCGATGCCAGCAGCAGCGCGAATGAGAGCATCGCGAGTGTCGCTCCGGGTGAGGTGGGGCCGAGAATCGGACAAAGATAGTCTGCCCGACTCTGCCCGTCCGTCCCCTCGACCCGACCTCACTGCACCTTGATCCGCGACACCGGGTGAATCTCGTTCCATTGCTTGTGGTTCTTCTCCTGCACAAAGGTTCCGGTGATCGCGACGTGGGTGCCCACCGGCGGAATCACGGTGTGGTCGGTAAACCCCGCACAGGAGGGCTTCGCGTCGGTCTGGGTCACCTTGTAGTGGCAGACCAGCTCGAACACGAGATTCCCATCCTCATCCGAGATGTTCCCCGGGCGGATCAGCGCGGCGAACGGGGCATCCAGCTTGAGCCAGCCGTGGGTATCGCCGTCGCCCTCATGGCGAACGCCGTCCGCCTGATGATGGGACTGGGTCGCGGTCGCATCCACGATCACCCCGGTCACCGTCATGCAGTCCTGCTTCGCCAGGAGCCGCGACGGATGGTAGACGTGCTTCCATAACCCGTCGCCGCACCCGATCATGCTGGCCGAGCCGGCCACCCCGGGTCCCGGCGCCACGACGGTGGGAGACGTCGCGGCAGCGGCGGCAACGCTCACATAGTGGCTCCAGACATACCCCTCTTCTCCCCCGCTGGTCCGGACGTGGTAATACCCGCTCTCGGCGGTGGGCTCGAGCAGGGTGAGCGGCGGCTCCGCGGTGGTCAGCAATCTGATGGGGGCGTATTCGCTGGAGGGGTCCGGACGCAGATTGACGTTGTGGGTGACGGTGGCGGTCTGGGCCGACGCGGCCACCGCCGACCACGACAGGGCCAGACCCGCGAGAGCGACGCGGATCAGGCCAGAGCGGATGCGGATCATCGGGTCCTGCCTGGAGGGGGGTACAGTAGAATACCACCCCCAGCGGCAGTCAGTCCGCGTTGAGCGCGATCTTCGGGTCGATCCGCGCCGCCCGCCGCGCAGGTATCACGCTCGCCAGCACCCCCACCACCGCCAGCAACGTGATGGAGGTGACTGTCGCCACCGGGTCGCGCGGGCCGACGCCGAAGAACTGCGCCCCGATCACTCCGTTGGCCGCGAAGGCCAGCGGCAATCCGAGCACCACGCCGATTCCCACCAGCAGGACGGTCTCCTTCGACACCAGCCAGAGCACCGCCTGTGCTTGCGCGCCCAGAGCCAGCCGGACCCCGATCTCGCTGGTGCGGCGCGCCACGCTGTAGGAGACGACCCCGTACAGCCCCACCGCCGACAGCACCAGGGCCATCACGCTCACGAACACCGCCAGCCGGGCCGCGAAGCGCTCCACCATCATTACGTCCTCCAGCTGGGTGCGCATATCCCGGACTCGGCGCACCTGGACTCCCGGCGCCGCCGAATCGATCGCCCGGGTTATGGCTCGAGCCGCCTGGGACGGGTCCCCACCGGTGCGCACGACCAGCTGCAGGTTGACCCAGGGACCGCCGGACTGCGCCAGCGGGGCGTACAGCATCGGCTCGGCGGGCGAGCGCAGATCGACGTACTTCACGTCTCCCACGATTCCCACGATCCGTGCCGGCGTCGGCTTGGGGCCCAGCAGCGCGATGCCCAGGGAACGCCCCACCGGGCTCCGGTCGCCGAAGTAGCGGTGCACCAGCGCGGCATTGACGATCACGACCGGTTCCCCGGACGGGATGTCGGCCGCGGTGAAGTCGCGCCCCTCGAAGAGGCGGATCCCCGCGGCCGCGAAGTATCCCGGAACCGACCCGACCATGGGCACTTCCGGCCGCTTGTCGGGCGCGGCCGGGTAGCCGGGCACGTCGAGCTCCAGAGACGTGTTGCTCCCGCCGAAGATCGGCACGTTGGTCGCCATCCCCGCGTCTCGCACCCCGGGAACCGCCTTTACCCGCCCCATGATCGGCTCGACCAACGGCACCGCGCCGCGCTGCTCGTAGGACGTGCTTCTGGTCTCGATGCCGACCAGCAGCATATGGTCGGTGGCAAAGCCGCCGTCCACCCGGGCCAGATTGCCGAGCGTGGCCGCCATCAGGCTCGCCGCCGTGACCAGGACCACGGTGAAGGCGATCTGGCCCACCACGGCGCCCCGGGCCACGGCACTCTGGCCCCGTGAGCGCGAAGCCCGGGCGTCGAGCCGGAGTGCCTGGGCCAGATACTGCCGGGTGGCCCGGAGCGCCGGGTAGACCGCGAAGGCGAGGCTGCATCCGAGCGTGGCGACCAGGGCGAAGACCAGCACCACCGGACCAGGGCGGAAACGGAAGAGCTCTCCCAGGTAGTCGGCCCAGTCGGACGGGAGCGAGCGCGCGAAGGCGGCGGTGGCCCACGCCGCGACGATCAAGCCGAGCCCACCTCCCAGCGCGGCGAGCGGAAGGTTTTCGATGACCAGCTGGCTCACCAGGCGCTTCCGCGAGGCGCCCAGCGCCAGCCGCACGGCGATCTCGCGCTGCCGCGCGGACGCGCGCACCAGTAACAGACTGGCGATGTTGCAGCATACCACGACCAGCACCAGCCCCATCCCGGCGAGCAGCACTGCGAGGATGCTGCGGGCCCCGCCGCGAAAATCATTCTTGCCCCTCGGGATCCCGTTGCGGATGTCGACGACGGCGAGCCGCTCGTGCACTCCGGCGCGGCGGGTGGCGCAGCAGCGCTCGAACGCCAGCGTCAGCGCGGTCCGGGTCGGCTCGGGCTCGAGGGCGCGCCGGCCCACGATCAGGAACGCCTGGGCGGAGCTCCGGCGGTCGTCGTCGAGCCCGAAGCGCTGGCCGTAGTTGTCCCGCCCGGGTCCGCCTCGCGCGAGCAGGGGCACGGTGCTCAGCGGTATCGCCGCGGTGAAGTCGCCGGGGAAGTCCAGGCCGCGGAAGGATCGCGGTGTGATGCCGACCACGGTAAACGGCGCGCCCCGGATGGCAATCGTCCGGCCCAGCGCCGGAGTCGACCCGAACAGGCGCATCGCGAATTTCTCCGAAATGACCGCGACCGCGGCCTGGCCCGCATCGTCGGCCGGAGTGATCAATCGGCCCTGGAGTGGACTGATGCCCAACATCGGGAACAGGGCTCCCTCGACGAAGTACATGTTGATGTAGACCGGGGAGTCGCCGGCGGCGACCGAGACCGCGCTGGCGCCGCGGATCGCCACCAGGGTCCCGACGCCCTGGGCCTCCCGCAGCGCGGTGAATTCCGCCCAGGTGAATGTGTCGCCGGTCCCATCCTCCGTCGCGCGTTGCAGAGTGACGAGCTGCTCGGGATGCGATACCGCGAGGGGGGCGAACAGCACGTTGTAAGTGATGTTGAACACCGCGGTCGTGGCGCCCAGGCCCAGCGCGAGCGACAGCACGACCATGGCGGCGAACCCCGGCTGCTTCCGCACCAGCCGCAGCGAATGCGCCAGGTCCCGGAGCAGCTGCTCCAGGAGCCGGACTCCCCGCACGTCCCGGCTCGCTTCTTTGACCTGCTCGACGCCGCCGAGGGCGAGCCGGGCTCGCCGGATTGCTTCCTTCGGAGGGAGGCCTTCCCGCACGTAGCGCTCGGCCTCGTGCTCCAGATGAAAGCGGAGCTCATCGTCGAGGTCTCGCTCGGCGCTGGGTCGTTGGAACAGGGCCCGGAGGCGGTAGCGCAGGTCGCTCAACAGGTCGCGCAGCATCGAAGCCTCCTTATACTGTCTTCATGACCAGGCCAACGGCGGCCACCAGGCGGTCCCACGCCACGGCCTCAGCGGCGAGCTGCTCCCGGCCCCGCTTGGTGAGCTCGTAGTACTTCGCGCGCCGGTTGTGGTCCGAGGTTCCCCAGGTGGCCTTGATCCAGCCCCGCCGCTCCAGCCGGTGGAGCGACGGGTAGAGCGAGCCTTGCTGCACCGAGAGCGTGGCGCCCGAGACCTGGTGGATGCGTTCGGAGACGGCCCAGCCATGCTGAGGCCCGAGCGAGAGGGCCTTCAGGATGAGGAGGTCGAGGGTGCCCTGCGGGAGGTCGAGCCGACGGTCAGCCATGGTCTTTCCCTGTTGCTTCTACAGGACAAGATATCGCCGACTTGTAGAAGCGCAAGGGGAGGGCCGGCATCATTGGTAGCTGAGCGTGCGAGTCGTCCGCCGCCATCCGGAGGCCACTACCACATGCGATTCCACCGTGCGTCCTACTATATGGTATGGGGTCCGGGGCTTCCCGCTACCGGCTTCCAGGTTGTTCCCATGCTGATGGCTGACGGCAGCACGGGACCGGGGCGCTATCTGGCAACCAGCGGAGTTCCCTGGGGTCTCAGCACCTGGACCGTGGCGGCGTTCTTTCTTCCCGGCTCCGCCAGCACCGATCCGGCGCTGTATCCGAAGGTGGTCGTCAACAATCAGCTCCCATCCTGGATTCGCCAGTAGTAGCAGACCCGCGACTACGCGACGGGATCACATCCTGGTGGTGCGCCGTTTCGGGAAATTCATCAGGATGAACTGGCCGATCGTCATCGTGTTTGTGAAGTAGGCTTTGCCTCGGCAGATCTGGGCCGCCTGCTTCACGAACTCGACCAGGGCGTGGCCCCGCGCCAGCAGGAACGTGTTGGTCACGATCCCGCTGCGAAACAAAAGGCCCCGCGGGCCGCGAGGACCAAGCAGGGCTGACAGTTCTCTCACGATGGGCCTGGGTAGAGTTGAACTACCGACCTCACGCTTATCAGGCGTGCGCTCTAACCACCTGAGCTACAGGCCCTGCACATCTGCAACTCCAACAATGACAACAACATAGCTCGATAAACCGAGCCGCGCAACACTAGCGCTCTTCCGGTTCCTCATCGAGCTCGATGTCGTCGTCGAAGTCTTCGTCCAGCTCGTCGCCCTCGGCGAGCTCGTCGTCTTCGTCGTCGAAGTCGTCCTCGTCGTCATCCTCATCGTCGTCGGAATCGTCGAAGGCGAACCCGTCTTCGAACTCGTCTTCCTCGTCGAACTTCCGACGGAGCTCCACGTCCAGGAGTGACGCCACCAGGGCCGGCATTGTCTTCGTCCGCCTCTCGTTGACCTGAGGTTAGTGGTGCGTCGCTGGTTACGACGCGTTCTCAATCCGGGCCGCTGCCCGGGCCGCTTTCTTCCGGTCCACCGCCGCCAGCATCCGCTTCCGGAGCCGGATACTCTCGGGGGTGACCTCGATCAGCTCGTCTTCCTCGATGTACTCGAGGCCGTATTCCAGGTTGATATCGCGCGGCGGCTCCAGCTGGACGTTGTCGTCGGTAGCCGTCGTGCGCATGTTGCTGAGCTTCTTTTCCTTGGTGACGTTCACGTCCATGTCGCCGGGGCGGGAGTTCTCTCCCACCACCATGCCCTCGTACACATGCTCGTTCGGCTCGACGAACATCTGGGCCCGCTCCTGGAGGTTCCCCAGCGCGAACGCCACGACCTCTCCCTCCCGGTCCGCGACCAGCACCCCGCGCTTCCGTCCCGCCAGGGGGCCGGCCCAGGGCCCGTACGCCAGGAACCGGTGGTGCATCGTGCCGGTGCCCCGGGTATCGGTGAGGAACTCGGATCGATAACCGAAGAGACCCCGGCTCGGGATCTTGAACACCAGGCGGACCAGGCCCATGCCCGGGTTCCGCATCTCGGTCATCTCGCCCCGCCGGGGGCCGATCTTTTCCATGACCGCGCCCATGTGCTCCTCGGCGACGTCGATCATGAGCTCCTCGTACGGCTCCAGCCGCTCGCCGGTGTCACTCACCCGGGTGATGACCCGGGGCCGCGACACCTGGAACTCGAATCCCTCGCGGCGCATCGTTTCCATCAGGATGCCCAGGTGGAGCTCGCCGCGCCCCGACACGGTGTGGGTGTCCGGGGAATCGGTTTCTTCGACCCGGAGCGCCACGTTCCGCTCCAGCTCCCGGTAGAGCCGGTCCTTCACCTGGCGGCTGGTGACGTACTTCCCTTCCCGTCCCGCGAACGGGGAGTTGTTGACGATCACGTCCACCGAGATGGTGGGTTCCTCGACCGCGATGCCCAGCAACCGGTCCCGGTGCTCGGGATCGGTCAGTGTCTTTCCGATTTCGATGCCCTCGAAGCCGGAAACGACGCAGATGTCTCCCGCCGGCACTTCGTTCACGTCGATGCGGGCCAGCCCGTCGAAGGTGAACAGCTTGGTGATCCGGCTCTCGTCCCCGACGCCCTCCGGAACCAGGCCCGGCTCTCCCAGCGGCAGCACCGCCACCGACTGCCCCACCTTGGCCACGCCCCGTTCCACCCGCCCGATGCCCAGCCGGCCCAGGAAGGGCGAATGGTCCAGCGTCGAGATCAGCATCTGAAACGGCCCGGCTGGATCTCCAGTCGGCGCCGGCACCCGGTCCAGGATGGCCTGGAACAGCGGCTTGAGATCGGTGCCCGGCTGGCCCAGCTCCAGCGTGGCCGTCCCGTGCCGGCTCGAGGTGTAGAGAAATGCCGCGTCGAGCTGGTCGTGACTCGCCTCGAGGTCGATGAACAGCCCCAGCACCTCGTCGTGGACCCGCATCGGCTCGGCGTC
>JBGPLG010000146.1:0-7570 GCA_041486305.1 Gemmatimonadota bacterium | reverse complement strand
CTCATCACCCTGGAACGGGCCAAGGTGATCGTCTACCGAGCCCACGACGGTCCATAGGACCGATTCAGAGTTTATCGTATTATTCCACTGTCCTGACTTCACCGGATCCGCTTATGTCTCGATCATGCTCTTGCACGCGCACCGCATGGCTGACCCTCCTGGTGGCGCTACCGCTGGGCGCGTGTACCCGTGCCCTTCCCCCCGCCGACGCGGACTACGTCTCCCGGTGGACCGCCACCCACTACGCACTGGCCCGGGCTGAGCGACTCAATCCGCCCGCCGCATCCCGCTGGTCCGCCTATGCGGCAATTGCCCTGTACGAAGGCTGGGCCGCCTTTTCGGACAGCCTGCGTAGCCTCGCAGGCCAGCTCAACGGTCTCGACACCCTTCCCAAGCCGGTCAGGGGCGAACAGTACGATCCCGCCGTGGTGGCGATGGAGGCGCAGGCGGTCGTCTTGTTGGATTTCTACAAGACCGGCTTCGCCTCGACCACGGTTGCCATTCGAATCCTGCATGATTCCCTGGTCGGGGCCCGCTTGACCGCCGGAGTCCCCCAGACGGTGCTCGACCGGTCGGTGCTTTACGGTGGACAGCTTGGCCAGGCGATCCTGGCCTGGGCCGCCACCGACCGCTTCCTGGAGACCCGAGGGAAGACCATCACACTGAAGAAGGGGCCCCAGTACTGGGTGCCCACGTCGACGGCCGCGGACTACCGGGTGCAGAATCTCTCGGCCCAGACCGACATGATCGAGTTCGACAATCCGACCGCGGCGGCTCAGCCGGGTCAGCTCAGCGACCGCTCGCTGATCGTCAACCGGCCCAAACGGCTGGGCGCCAGCCTCGTGCCGGGTGTGGACGTGACCAAGGCGGTGGAGCCCTACTGGGGAACCCTGCGCCCCTTCGCGCTCCAATCCTCGGACAGCTGCTCGGCGCGTCCGCCCTACGAGTTTTCCACCGATAAGAAGTCGTCGTTCTACAAGATGGTCGACTCGGTGTATCAGAAGAGCCTGCATCTCACCCCGGAAGAGAAGCAGATCGCCTTCTTCTGGGCCGACAATCCCGGCGAGACGGGAACGCCGGCGGGACACTGGCTGGGGATCATCAGCCAGCTCGCCGGCCAGCGGCATCTCTCCGCCGAGCGGGCGGTCGAGGCCTATGCGCTGTCCGCTATCGCGATGGCGGATGCCTTCATCGTCTGCTGGCACCTCAAGTACGATATCAGCCTTCTCCGCCCGGTTACCTACATCAAGCGCTATATCGATCCGAACTGGACCCCCCTCCTGCTCACCCCGCCGTTCCCTGAATTCGCCTCGGGCCATGCCATCCAATCCCGCGCCACAGCGGAAGTCCTAACGGCCCTGCTGGGCGACAGCACGGCATTTGTCGATGCGACCCACGTCACCCTCGGCCACCCGCCGCGCCATTTCAGCTCGTTTCGCGAAGCCGCGGCGCAAGTGGCGCTTTCCCGCTTCCTGGGCGGCATCCACTACATGTCGAGCAATCTCATCGGGGCGGAACAAGGGCGGTGCATCGCTCGCACGGTGCTGGCCCGGGTCCACACGCGGAGAGCCGCGACCAGTCCCAGGTCATGAGCCTCGGGTCGACGGTGACTTGAGGCCGATCCCAGTCGGGAATCATCCCGACCGCCGCAAGGGTGATCCCGGAACAACGCGAGAGTTGCTCATCGCGCGCGGATTGGTGCAAGGCTCGGAGTCAGCGCCCGAGATCGGAAGGCCAGCTCCATGTAACACAACGACTTAGGGGCTCCGTCCTTCGGCCCTTAACTTGCACTCTCCGACCCCATGTCCCCGAAATCCGCAGCGAAACATCGCGTCGCCATCGTCCTGGGCACTCGTCCCGAGGCGATCAAGATGGCTCCGGTGATCCGGGAGCTCCGGAAGCGCGATGTACAGTTCGAGACCATCGTCATCACGACGTCGCAGCAGCGGGAGATGCTGGCCCAGGCGCTGCACGCCTGCCGGATCCGGATAGATCCCGGGCACGATCTGGGGCTGACCCACGAGAACCAGACCCTCGCCAATTTCACGGCCCACGCGCTGCTCAAGCTGACCGAAAAGTTCCGGGAGCTGCAGCCCGACCTCGTGCTGGTCCAGGGCGATACCAGCACGGTGATCGCCGCGGCGCTGGCGGCCTTCTACAACGGGATCCCGATCGGGCACGTCGAGGCCGGCCTTCGCTCCGGCGATTCGCGACGCCCCTTTCCCGAGGAAGTGAATCGCCGGATGGCGAGCTGCGTCACCGACATCCACTTTGCCCCGACCCAACGGGCCCGCCAGAACCTGCTGGCCGAGCGGGTGGCCGACGAGCACATTTACGTAACCGGCAACACCATCGTCGACGCTCTCGCCGAGATGCGCCACGACGGCGTGTTCGACGATCCGGCGCTCAACCGGGTGGGCTGGGACCGGAAGCGGGTGCTCCTGGCCACGGTGCACCGGCGGGAGAACCTGGGCCAGAGCCTGCGCAACGTGTGCGCGGCGTTCCGCCGGCTGGTGGAGCTGGACGACGGGCTCGAGATCGTCTTTCCGGTCCATCTCAATCCGTTCGTGCGGGAAACCGTATACGCGGAGCTCCGGAACGTGCCCGGCATCACCCTGCTGGAGCCGCTCCCCTACGCCGACCTGATCGAGGTGATGCGCCGCAGCGTCCTGGTGCTCACCGACTCCGGCGGCATCCAGGAGGAGGCGCCCGCGATGCACAAGCCGGTGCTCATCCTCCGGAGCGTCACCGAACGGCCCGAGGTGATCGAATCGGGATTCGGCACGCTGGTCGGCACCGACCGGGACGCTATCGTCGACGAGGCGAATCGGGTGTTGAATGATCCCGCGGTCTACCGGGCGATGACCGCGGGACAGAATCCCTTCGGCGACGGGCACGCCGCGGAGCGGATCGTGAATATCATCGCCGAGCGATTCCGGATCGGCCGCCTGTTCGCCGCGCCGGTGGTGGACTCGCCGGTTCCCCAGCACTGAGGACCCGATGAAACGGCTGCTCGCGATGGCGCTGGGCCTGATGTCGCTCCGCGGCACCGCAGCGGCGCAGGCGCCGGCGCCGGGCGCGAGCTGGGTCGAGGCCGGGGGGTTCTATCACCGGGTCTCGGCCGACTTCGGGGACTGGAAGGGCGGCTACGTCCGCGGGGTGTTCAGCGGGGCGCGGAATGTCTGGTACCTCGACGCCAAGGCGCAGGAGGCTTTCCGGGACGACGGCGTCTACGGGGCGCTCGCGAACGTGCACACCTTCGGCAGCCGGGTCTATTCCCAGCTGAGCGTCGGGGGCGGCACCGGCACCTACGTGCTGCCGGATCTCCGGCTGGATGCGGCCCTCGCGGTGAAGCTGGGCCGTTCCCGGTCCGTGGTGCTGACCGCCGGGGGCACCTTCGTCAAGGCCAAGCGGATCTACGAGGATCGCGCCGTGTCCGGCGGGCTGGTGTGGTACGCCGGGGCGGCGGTGCTCGAGGTCTCGGGGCGGATCAACTGGAGCGACCCGGATGCGGTGCGCTCGGAACGAATCAACGGCGCCGTCACGCTGGGACGCGCGGGCCGCCGCCTGGTGGCGATTCGCGGAGGCGCCGGCACCGAGGGTTACCAGCTCACCGGTGTCGCCGCCACGCTGCGCCGGTTCCGCAGCCAGGAGGCGGGGTTCTCCTGGCGGGAATGGGCCGGCTCGCGCTTCGGGCTGGTCCTGGGGGGCGAGCTGTATCACAATCCCTTCTACACCCGCGCCGGCGTCAGCCTCGGCCTCTTCCGTGGCTGGTAAGTCCGCGCGGGCCGCGCTGGAGCGGGCCCGCCGCCTCGAGGCCCTGCGGGTGCGCGGAGTACGGGGCGGCGTGATCGCGCCGCACCGCTCGATGGTGGGATTGCCCTGGACCGCGTGGCGGCTGCTCACCACCCTGATGCTGTCGCTGGGCGGGTTCGCGCTGTTCCTCTGGTCGCTGCCGTGGCTGGGCCGGTTCTGGCAGCTGCTGTTCGAGCGGGTCCGCGACCTCACCGGCATCAACGCTCCGCTGGGCGACCAGCAGTTCAGCCTCCCCGGCAACGTGCACTTCAGCCTCCCGTTCCTGGCGGCGCTCACCCCCCAGCCGGATGCCCGGGCGCTCGGGATCGCCGGCGCAGGGGCGGCGGCGATCGTGGTGGTGAGTCTCCTGCTCCCGGAGCGGTTCACGCCGCTCAGGTACTTCCTCCGGCTGCTCGCGCTGCTGCAGGGCTCCTCGATTCTCTTCTTCGCCACCTCCGCCGAGCCGTTCCCCTATCGCCTGGTGGATCACGTCTTCGTGCTGGAGAGCGCGGGGCTCGTGGTGATGGGCCTGGTGCCCCTGGTGCTGGGGTTCACGCTGCACGTGTTCGATCTGGCGCTCTGGAAGAAGCTGCTGCTCACGCTCGCGATCCTGGTCCACCTCGCGGTCTTCGTTCCGCTGCAGGTCCTGGTGCACGTCTGGCTGGTGCTGCACGGCACCGCGGTGGTGATGCCGGTGCTGTTCCTGGTGTTCGGGCTGCTGCTCGATGTCCTGGTATTCGTCGCGTTCTACGGCTGGGCCCTCTCGTGGCGGGGTGAGCTGGAGCGCCGCAAGGTTCGCCCGCCGGCGCACCTCGCCCCGAAGGGAGGCCGCGCGTGAGGCTGGCCCTGCTGATCCCGCTCTATGTGATCGTGGCGGTGCTGGTGGTCTATACCATCCGGCACTACCTGTTCACGCTGAACCGGCTGTTCGGGCGGCACCGCCAGCCCTACGTGGACATCGGCACCGCCGCGTGGCCCAGGGTGGCGGTCTTCGTGCCCTGCCACAACGAGGAGCGGGTGCTGGCCCACATGCTGGACGCGCTGCTGGCCTGCGACTATCCGGAACCGCAGATGGTCATCATCCCGATCGACGACCGCTCCACCGACGCCACCGGACGGATCGCGGACGGCTACGCCGCCCGCTTCCCCGGCCGGGTGCATCCGTATCACCGGGGCGAAGGCCGGCCCGGCAAGGCGGCGGCGCTCAAGGAGGCCTCCGGCGCTTCGGACGCGGGAATCCACCTCGTGTTCGACGCCGACTATCTGCCCGGGCGCGGCCTGATCAAGCAGCTGGTGGGGCCGTTCTTCGATCCCGAGGTGGGCGCGGTGATGGGCCGGGTGGTGCCGATGAACGTGGGGAAGTCCCTGCTCACCCGCCTGCTCGATCTCGAGCGCACCGGCGGCTACCAGGTGGATCAGCAGGCCCGCATGAACCTGGGGCTGATCCCGCAGTACGGTGGCACCGTGGGCGGGGTCCGCCGCGCCGCGCTCGATGGCGTGGGAGGCTGGCGCGACGACACCCTGGCCGAAGACACCGACATGACCTTCCGCCTGGTGCTGGCCGGGTGGGAAGTGGTCTACCAGAACCGGTCCGAATGCTACGAGGAGGTCCCGGAGAGCTGGCCCAGCCGGATCCGGCAGATCAAGCGCTGGGCGCGCGGGCACAATCAGTCGCTGGCGCGCTACTGGTGGCCGCTGCTCAAACGGCCGGCCCACATCCGTCGCCGTACGGTGGTGGACGGCCTGCTGCTGCTCGGCGTGTTCGCCGTGGGCCCGCTGCTGCTGATCGGGTGGGGACTCGCCGTCGCGTTGTACTACCTGGGGATTCCGCTCTCGGCGGGCGTCCAGGCCATCCTGGCGGTGGCGATGTACAGCACGCTGGGCAACTTCGCCGCGTTCTTCGAAGTGGCGGCGGGGGCGCGCCTCGACGGCTCGCGGGGAAGGCTCCGGCTGCTGCCGTTCCTGATCGTCGGATTCCTGGTGAGCCTGGTGTCGGTGTCGTCCGCCACGGTCGCGCAGATGGCCACCTTCTGGCGGGCGCAGGATCCCTGGGAAAAGACCGAGCGGTATCGGGCCGCGGACCTCAAGCTGCCCAACGGGGACGCCTGAGATGCTGCCGGTTCTCGCGCTCTTCGGGGTGACCTTCGCCTGGTTCCTGCTGCCGATGGTCCCGGCGCTGCGGGAGCTGCTCCGGCCCACCGACGTCGCGCCGCTCCAGGTCGTGGACCGTTCCTCGGGATACGTCGCCTACTTCGCCCGGAACTTCCGGAGCTACCTTGAACGCCAGATGGCCGCGCTTCCCGCCGAGGCGCAGGCGGGAGACTACCTCGGCAAGCTGCCCGACGGAACCCAGTTCATCCGGGTGCACAAGTCCGCCGAGGGCCTGACCCACGAAGCGGGGGCCGGCACCGAGAATCGCCTGGTGGTGCTGGACGCGCCGCTCACTCTGCCGGGCAACGAGATGTTCCTCATGGAGGTCTACGCCCGCGCGACGCTGATCGGCGGCCCGCATGCGGTCTACCGGGCGATCTACGCGGAGCGAGACCTCGGCCTGGGCGACGGCAGCAAGGTGCTGCGCTGGGCGCACGCCGGCGGCACGCTGGGCGTGAGCGGTCACTGCGTGCTGCGGGGCCGGGTGACCTCGGACAAGCGCGTGGTCCTGGGACACAACGTGGTGTTCGAGCGGATCGGCGCCCCGGTCATCTCGGTGGTCCGGGAAAACGAGCCCCCGCCGCCACCACCCTCGAGCCCGAAGGAGTTCCGGTTGCCGGAAGGATCGAAGCGGGTGGGAGACCACATGCGGGTGACCGGCGATCTGGACATACCGGAAGGCGTGCGGTTCTTGTCGAGCCTGGTGGTGAGCGGCACCCTGCGCATCGGCATGGGCACCATCGTGGAGGGAAGCGTGAAGGCGCACCGGGATGTGGAGCTGGCCGACGAGGCCCAGGTCCGGGGAGCGGTCGTGGCCCGCCGCCGGGTCATGGTCGGGGTCGCGGCATGGATCGGGGGGCCGGTCATCGCGGAGGAGCGGATCCGTCTGGGCCGGGGCGCCGTGGTGGGCGGGCCGGAGATGCCGGCGACCGTGAGCGCGCCCGAAGTGGAGCTCGCCAACGGCGCCACGGTGTACGGCCAGATCAGCGCGCCGATGGGAGGACGAACCTTCTGATGCGGTCGCGGTCGAGCTGACCCGATGGACAACATCACCCACTCGCTGGTCGGACTCGCCCTGGCCGATTCGGGACTCAAGCGCACCACCCGGCTGGGCACCGCGGTACTGGTCATCGGCGCAAACCTGCCCGACGTCGACGGGCTCACCTATTTCGTGGCAAGCGGCACCGACGCCCTGGCGTTCCGGCGGGGCTGGACCCACGGGGTGCTAGCCATGGCGGTGCTTCCGCTGCTCCTCACCGGCGCCGCGCTGGGCTGGTGCCGCCTGACCGCGGGGCGCCGCGATGGGCCGGCCATCCCCGCCAGCGCCGGCTGGCTGCTGGCGCTCGCGATCATCGGCATCTGGAGCCACCCGCTGCTCGACCTGCTCAACAGCTACGGCGTCCGCCTCCTGATGCCCTTTTCGGAACGCTGGTTCTACGGCGACGCCCTCTTCATCGTCGACCCCTGGGTATGGGCGGTGCTGTCGATCGGCATCTTCCTGACCCGGTTCCGGGACCGCCGCGCCAGGTCCCCCGCAGCATCGCGCCGGGCCGGCCGGGCGGTTCGCGTCGCGCTCACCGCCACCGTCGCCTACGCGCTGGGCATGGCGGTCTCGTCGCGGGTG
>JBGPLG010000145.1:0-7625 GCA_041486305.1 Gemmatimonadota bacterium | reverse complement strand
GACAAGCGTCACTGGGCCGGACTCTTGTATGATCGGGCCACCGGCACTACCTGTGGCGTGTCGGTGGGATCCCCGGCACCGATCGGATGGCTTGACGGAATGGCGTTCTGCGGGCGATAACTTCCCATGTGACCCTCGACGAACGCCTGCTCCACGACCCCTCCGGCCTCAACTCCGGCACCTGGCCCGTTGTCACCCCCAGTCATTTCATCACGCCGCTGGAGCGGTTCTTCACCCGGAGCCACGCGCCGGTACCACTCATCGACCCGGCCACCTGGACCCTCGAGGTGGATGGCCTGGTGCGACGCCCCGCCGCGTTTTCGCTCGATGAGCTGACCGGCGCCTTTCCCAGGCAGTCCGTGGATGCCAGCCTGGTCTGCGCCGGGCTCCGCCGGGCCGAGTTTCTGTCCCTCGGTCCCCTGCCGGGAGAGCTGCCTTGGGGCTCGGAACCGGTCAGCACCGGAAGCTGGGTGGGAGTTCCGCTCGATGAGGTGCTGCGGGCCGCCGGGGTCGAGACCGGGGCAGCCTACGTGGAGTTCACCGGCCTGGACCAGGTGGAGCGTGAAAGCCGGCGCTTCGGATTCGGCGGCTCGATCGACCTCGACAAGGCCATGAGCGGTGAGGTGCTGCTCGCCACCGAGCTGAACGGAGCGCCCCTCCCGCCGATGCATGGCTTTCCGCTGCGCGCGGTGGTGCCGGGGTGGATCGGCGCCCGCAGCGTCAAGTGGCTCGGCCGCATCACGCTGCTGGCCGAGCCGTCCGACAACTACTTTCAGTCCAAGGCCTATCGCACCCAGCGCGAGGTCGATCCCGGCAAGCCCCGCGACGTCTCCGCGGGCGATGCGCTGGGCGAAGTGCCACTCAATGCGATCATCGTCGAGCCTCCCGATGGCGCCGATGTCGAGGCCGGCGCCGTCACGGTTCGGGGATGGGCCATGGGCTCGGCCAATCGGCCGCTGGTGTCGGTCGAGGTGTCTTCCGATGGCGGCAGCGTGTGGCAGAAGGCGCGCATCACGGTGCCCGGGACCGAGTGGACCTGGAGTTTCTGGGAGGCGGTGATCCCGCTGGACCCGGGGCCGCATGTCCTGGCGGTTCGGGCCACCGACCGCGCCGGGGTCACCCAGCCCGCCGAGCTGAGCGAGACCTGGAACGTGAAGGGCTACGCCAACAATGCATGGCACCGGGTGGCCATCGTCGTCGGGTAACTGCTGCCCTCACCTCTCTGGCGCTACGGCAATGCCGGGATAGCTTGTGAGCATGAAAGCACAGATCACCGAGCCGGACCGGCAGGAGCAGGAGATCGCGAGGGTCGAGCGGACCATCAAGGTGGTTCGCACCATCACCGTCTTCCTGGTGAGCGCCGGCCTGTTGATCGGGCTGACCGGCGCCCGCCGCTTCGGCACCGGCCCCGATGATCTCTCGCGCCTCGGCAGTTTTCTCCAGGGCACCACCGGGGTGCTCTGGGGTCTCGCGGGACTCACCCTCGTGTATGTGGCGTTCCTGGGCCAACAGCTCCAGATCCTCCATCAGAAGGAGGACCTCCGGCTCACCCGCGAGGCGTTCAAGCAGCAACAGGTGGAGATGGAGCTTCAGACCGAGGAATTCGAGAACCAGCGGTTCGACACCACGTTCTTCGCCCTGCTGGGCGCCCACCAGGACCTGGTCAAGAGCAGCGAGATCGATACCGGCCGGGGCCCCAAGGCCGGCGCGGAAGCGTTCGGCATGCTGCTGAACCGGATCACGGAGCGCTACCGGGAGGAGCGGGCTCGCGATACCAGGACCCCGTCACTCGATATCGCCAAGCGGGTCTACCTGGAGGAATTCCGGAACTACGAAGGGATGCTGGGTCCCTACTTCCACAGCCTCTATCACATCCTCAAGTTCGTGGACGATCGCCAACTCCCGGTGGACCGGGCCGACGAACGGCGGCGTTACACCAACTTCCTCCGGGCCCGGCTCTCCTTTTCCGAGCTGATCATCCTGTTCTACGGCGGGCTCTCGGAGCAGGGCGCGGGGATGCGCTCGCTCATCGAGCGCCACGCCCTGCTCAAGCACCTGACGCCCGACCGGCTGCTGGATCCCGAGCACCGCTCCGCCTACCGGCCTACCGCGTACGCCAGGCCGATGACCAAGATGCGCGACGCCGGCGACAAGGCGGCGCGCACCATCCCCGCCGCGCCCCCTCCCCAATCGCTGTCCTGACCGCGGGATGGAGCGCGTCGTCTTCCTGCTCGACGTGGACAACACGCTCCTCGACAACGACCGGGTCACCGCCGATCTCAGGGACTACCTGATCAAGGAAGTCGGCAGGACCCGGGAGGAGCGGTACTGGGCCATCTTCGAGGAGCTGCGCACCGAGCTCGGCTACGCCGACTACCTCGGCGCGCTGCAGCGGTACCGGCTGGAAAACCCCCGGGAGCCGCACCTGCTCGCCATCTCCCGATTCCTGATCAACTACCCCTTCGCCGACCGGCTCTATCCCGATGCACTCGCGGCGATCGCCCACCTGAGCCGGTGGGGGCCCACCGTCATCCTTTCCGATGGCGACGTGGTGTTCCAGCCCCGGAAGGTGGAACGCTCAGGAATCTGGGACGCAGTGGGAGCGAAGGTCCTGATCTACGTCCACAAGGAGCACGAGCTGGACGACGTGGAGCGCCGCTATCCGGCGGAGCGCTACGTGATGATCGACGACAAGGTGAGGATCCTGGCCGCGATGAAGCAGGTCTGGGGAGGCCGGCTGATCACGGTGTTCCCACGCCAGGGGCACTACGCCGTCGAGTCCGAGGTCGCGAAGTATCCCGCGCCGGACCTGACGATCGAGCGGATCGGGGACCTGCGCGCGATGGACCCGCCGCCGGGGGCGTGAGCGCCGCTTAGGCCGACCCCCGCCTCGGATCGGGCCGGACGCTGAAGGTCTGGGTGTAGCTCTTGCCGTTGACAGTGAGCCGGGCCGTGAAAGCGCCGACGGTCCGTGCCGCCCCCGCCCCGCCGAAGCCCCGTCCGCCACCCTGGGCCCACACCACGCGATGCAGTCCCGCCCCGGCGGAAAACGGCTCGACCGCCGTCCGCCAGAGCGGTGAGGTATTGGGAATCCCGGGCCGCGCCGCCGGGGTCGGCGGCTGCCCTGCGCTGGTCCAGGA
This sequence comes from Gemmatimonadota bacterium, assembly GCA_041486305.1. Taxonomy (GTDB): domain Bacteria; phylum Gemmatimonadota; class Gemmatimonadetes; order Gemmatimonadales; family GWC2-71-9; genus JABFSM01. The sequence continues at coordinate 4,485 of JBGPLG010000145.1, read as the reverse complement.
GCGCACCACGGTCCCACCCGCATCGAGGATCTCGAGCGTCACCGGTCCGGTGGCGGTGCTCCTGAGGTAGTAATCGACGATGGCGCCGCTCTGCGGGTTAGGAGCCTGCGGCTCGTCCTTCTGGAGCGGGGTGCCGTTCTCTCCTCCCTGATTCACCAGAATCGCGTCGGCCGGCTTGAAGAGGTACGCCTCGGCCGCGAGCACGGTGTCGTTGATCTGGCGCAGCGGGCTCAGGTCTTCCAGCACCCAGATGCCGCGGCCGTGGGTCCCCACGATCAGGTCGTTCTGGTAGATCTCGAAGTCCCGCACCGACGTCACCGGGAGGTTGAGCTGCAACGGCTCCCAGTGATCACCATCATCCAGCGACATGAAGGCGCCCCGCTCGGTGCCCGCAAACAGCAACCCCTTCCGCACCGGGTCTTCCTTCACCGTGTGCACGTAGACTCCCGCCGGAAGTCCCTGGGTGATCCGCTGCCAGGTCTTCCCCAGGTCCCGGGTGCGGTAGATGTAGGGCTCGAAGTCCTGGAGCTGGTGGCGGTCGACGCTGGCGTACGCCGTGTTGAAGTCGAAATGCGAAGCCTCGAGCATGGTGACCCGGCTCCATGGAGTCATGGCCGGTGGCGTGACGTTCTGCCAGCTCTTGCCGTCGTCGGTGGTGACGTGAATCCAGCCGTCGTCGGTCCCGACCCACACCATCGGCACCAGCAGCGGCGAAGGCGCGATGGTGTAGACCACGCCCCGCTTGCCGTTCCGGTCGGTGTGCGCCGCGGCCGTCGCGTCCAGATTGGGCGGCGGGCCCCCCTCGGGACGGGTGAGATCCGGGCTGATCCGGGACCAGGTGGCCGCCGAGTCGGTGGACTTGAACACGAATTGATTGGCGTAGTAGAGCGCCCGCGGATCGGCCCGGGAGAGCACCAGCGGTTGGGTCCAGTCGGCCCGCCCCGGCTCGGGAGACTGGGGCGTGGTGGTGCCGGGAACCGGCAGGTTGGTCTCGAGGTCGTACCGGGTGCCGGTGCCGCCGTAGATGACGCCCGGGTGGAGCGGATCGCCCGCGGTGTAGCCGCTCTCTCCGCCGGCCCCGACCGGCTCCCAGTCCCGCATCGAGATCTCGGCGAACTTGCCCCGCGACCGCACCCCTACCGCTCCGCTGTCCTGCTGCGCCCCGGTGACCCAGTAGGGAAACCGGTAGTCCACCGAGATATGGTAGAGCTGGGCGGTGGGCTGATTGAGCCAGGAGCTCCAGGTGACATCCTTCGGATCGGCGCTCTTGGCGTTGCGGGTTATCACGGCGCCCTGGTCGCTCGCGACGATCATGGTGCTGGTGTCGTCGGGGGAGATCCACGCCTGGTGGTAGTCGTCGCCTCCCGGGGAGCCGCGCAGCGCCACCCAGGTCTTGCCGCCGTCCATCGAGCGGTTCACCGCCACATTCGGCACGTACACCACATCGGGATTCCGCGGATCGACCGTGACCTTCTCGAAATACCAGCCCCGTCCCCAGAGCGCCGGGTCGGAGGAGAGCCTGGTCCAGGTGGCGCCCGCGTCGTCGGAGCGGAAGAAGCCTCCCTGCCCTGGAGCCGCGGCCTGGCCCCCGCCCGCGCCGGCCCCTGGGGCCGGTGCCGAGGGATCCGGCACCAGGCAGTCCACGACGGCATAGACCCGCCTCGGATTGCTGGGCGCGATCGCGACGCCGCAGCGCCCGATGCCGTCCTTCGGCAATCCCGTGGTGAGCTGGCGCCAGGTGGCGCCGCCGTCGGTGGACTTGAAGATCCCGCCGCCGGGACCGTTGGTGGGCGCGTACGTGAACCAGGGCGGACGGCGGGTGTTCCAGAGACAGGCGTAGACCACTCGGCTGTTCGAGGGATCGATCGCGACGTCCACCGCGCCGACGTCGTCGCCCTTGAAGAGCACCTTCTCCCAGGTCTTGCCGCCGTCCCTGGTGCGGAACACGCCCCGCTCGGCGTTCGAGGCGTAGAGGTGGCCGATCGCGGCGACGAAGGCGACGTTCGGATTCCTGGGGTCGACGGCGATCTTGCCGATGTGCTGGGTGTTCTCGAGGCCGATGTGGGTCCAGCTCTGGCCGGCGTCGGTGGACTTGTACATCCCGTTGCCGTAGCCCACCGAATCCCGCAGGGTGGATTCGCCGCTGCCCACGTAGATCAGGTCCGGCGCCGATGGCGCCACCGCGATCGCGCCGATCGAGGCGACCGGCTGGGAATCGAAGACCGGGCGCCAGACCCGCCCGGCGTCGATCGACTTCCAGACGCCGCCGTTCACGGCGCCGAAGTAGAACTCGTTCGGCCGCCCGGGAACGCCGGTAGCCGCGGCGACCCGCCCGCCCCGGAAGGGCCCCAGCATCCGCCAGCGAAGGCCGGCGTAGAGCTCGCCATCGGGTACCGGATCATGGCCCCCAACCAGGGCCAGCAGCTGCCTCAGGTGCGGGCTCAGGATCGGGAGGGTGCCGACCGCGCCGAGGCTGAGGAAGTCGCGTCGAGAATGCACAGAAGCTCCTTGGTAGACCGCTCAGGACGGAGGAAGCACGATCCGTGACGAGATGACCGGGTGGACTTCCCAGCAGGTGACCGCCGGGGTCCCCTTGCCGCGCTGATCGCAGTGGGGGTAGTCGTTGCCGTCGAAGAACAGCGCGCCGACGAACTCGATGTACTCCCCGTCGAGGAAGCGGCCCTTGGCAGGCGGCTCGCCGGTGAGGTGGAGCTGCTGGCGCAGGGCGGCGCGCGCCGCCACGAGCTGCGTGCGAAGCGCGGGATCCGCGACGTGGCTCGCATCGGGCTGGGGCAGCTCCACGATGATGGTGCCGTTCTTGCCGCCGCGCTTGGGGGTGATCTGGACATGGTAGTCGCAGTCGTCGGCCGAAGTCTTGATGTACTGGACCCACCCCGCGACGCGGACCAGGTCGCCCTCGTGCAGGTTGCCTGCAACCGCCCCGGTGTACCTGGCATCAATGAGCCGGGTCTTCTTCTTGAAATCGGGGGGAGGCGGGAGCGCGCCCAGGGCCTTGATGTCGATCGCACGGGCCTCCGCCGCGGCGGCCGGGGCCATGGTCTTCACCGCCCAGCGCTTGACGCCGACGCCGGTGCAGGCCTGCGCCGCCGCGGCGGCGGGGTACAGGCAGGCCGCCAGCACGAGGCCGGACGCGAGTTGCCGGAGCTGGCGTACCGGCATGAGAGATCTCCTGCGGGACCGCGGGGCTGCGGGGAGACGGGAGTACTGGGGCGGCAGGATTCGAACCTGCAACCTCCCGGTTAACAGCCGGGCGCTCTGCCAGTTGAGCTACACCCCAAAGAGTACTGCGATAGTATCGGCTGAAATGTAATAAGTCGTTAGCATGAATGGCCTTGGTGAAGGGTGAGGGTGATGCGGGCCGTAAGTCCCGAGCCAGGGAATCGGCCAAATGGTGTCCGTTGTGGTGTCCGTTCGAGCTAGAGTGCGATCCTCCGTCGTGCTGCGAGCGCCTTCCGCATGGTGTCCTGATCGGCCCGCTGATAGCACTGGGTGACCGTGTGCATCGACTTCCAGCCTCCCAGCTCGCATTGGTCCTTGAGCGGCGCATCTTTGATTTCCGTGGCAAGGAGGCGGCGAAACGAATGCCAGCCCCTTCCGGTGATGCGCTTGAGCCCGGCGAGTCCTTCCGCCCTTCTCCACCAGTCCCGAACCAGATTGCGTGAGACCGGCTGAGATGGGTTCTCCGGTGACTTGAGCAGGAATGCGTCACCGATGGCCGGTGACTCCTGCCGCTCGGCCTTGAGAGCCGATACCGCCTCGTCCGATAGGGGTGTGGTGTGCTCGTACCCGATCTTGTCGTTCTCCCCCCGCCAGCGAATCGTCGCCTTCTCCAGGTCCACGTCGGACCAGCGCAGCAAGCGGATGGCCCCGATGCGATGGCCGGTTTCGTGAGCCAGGATAACTGCCAGGCGGAATTCCGAGCCGAGCTGATCCGCGATATCGAGAACCTTCTGGTATTCTTCGCCGGAGATGATCGGGCGGCGAATGCTTTCCTCGCGCGGCGTCCGAAAGCCGTGAAGTCCGTTCCTGCCGAGCCATCCGGCACCGACTGCCCAATTGAGCACCGCGTTGAGGAATTCGAAATCGTAGTCGATCGCGCGGGCTCGGATCGGCGTGCCTCTCACCTTCCCCTCTTTGCCCTTTCTCTGATCGCCCCGACGCTGGCGCTCCCGAACGAAGCGTTGCGCGTCACGATGAGTGATCGTCTCGACTCGAAAGGCGGGTCCGAATACTTCCAGGAATAGCTTGGCTCCCCGTTTGTCATCCCTCTGCTTTCGTTCCCCCTTGGTAGGGGTCACTTCCCGTAGATAGTTGTCAAAGAGCATTTCGAGGGTGAGAGGGCCAGGAAGCCGATGATCCGGCGTCCTCAGGGCCAGGGAGACTTCTTCCGCCTTCGCCTTGGCCAGCTCCTCGCTCCGGTGCTTGAGGGCTGTGCGGCATTTCTGCCCGCCCTGGTCCCGGTAT
>JBGPLG010000144.1:0-7776 GCA_041486305.1 Gemmatimonadota bacterium | reverse complement strand
TCCCTACACCCGGCGCTCCATCGCCGACGTGACCGATCTGATCAACTCGCTCAACGGACGGGTCTACGCCATCGGCCTGGGCCGCGCCGAGGTCCTGAATCCGGCCGCGCTCCAGGCGCTCTGCTCCGGCAACCAGGGCTATATGCTGATGACCGGAGACCTGACCCCCGACGCCACCTACCGGGTGGCCAAGTACTACCAGCAGATCTTCGCGGGGGTCACCAGCAACGAGATCGTGCTCGACCCGGAGGGCTTCGTGGGCCCCGGACAGGAGCACCGGATTCCGTTCTGGCTCAACGAGGCCGACATCACCGCCAAGGGGATTCTGCTGACCCCGGCGCCCTATGCGGTCCACTGGGTCCTCGAGACCCCCGACGGCGATATCATCGACCCCGGCGTCGCGGCGGCGCATCCCATGGCCGCGTTCGAGATCGGCCCCCAGGTCTCGCTGTACCGGGTCGGGCTGCCCATCCCGCTGGGCGCCAACAACGCCCAGGCCGGCCGCTGGTACGCTCGGATTCGGGTCGACGCCAAGAGCTACAAGCGGTACCTGGCCTCCCTGGAGAATCATCCCTCCGTGCAGGCCACCGCCGCGGCCCACGGCATCCGCTACAACCTCAACATTCACGCCTACTCGAACCTGCGGCTGCGGGCCGGCCTGTCGCAGAGCGGATACGAGCCCGGCGCCACGCTGACGATCCGGGCCATCCTGACCGAATACGGCGTGCCGGTCGCGCGCCGCGCCACTTGCCGGGTCGAGCTGACCCGCCCCGACAACACCGGCGCCACCCTGACCATGCCGGAGATCGAGCCCGGCGTGTTCGAGACCTCGGTGGTGGCCGCCCTCCCGGGCATCTACCGGTTCCGGATCATGGCCGAGGGGAAGACCTTCCGGGGCCGCGACTTCACCCGCGAGCAGACCCTCACCGGCGCGGTCTGGAGGGGTGGCAATCAGCCACCGCCGTCGGGGCACGGCGATCCCGCCGGGAAGGAATGCCTCTGCCGCACCCTCGATTGCCTGCTCCAGCAGAAGAGCATTCTGGCGGCGCTCGCCCGACTGGGCATCAACGCCGAGGAGGTGCGGCGCTGCCTGGAGGACTGTTGCCGGAAACCCTCCCCGACCCCGCGGCCCCCGCTGGGAAGAGCCGACCTGGTGACCAGGCTCCGGACCGTCATCCGGGACGACGGCATGCTCCGCACCGTCCTCAGTGAATTGGACGCGGCGAACCCCGGCGCCCGGAGTGATGCCACATGACCCGCTTCGACCCTTGCCGCCTGGCGCGCTGGAGCGGTTTGCTGCTCCTGGGTGCGCTCGGCACCGCTTGCCCCAGCGTCCCGGTCAACGACACGCCGGATCCCGAGCCGCTGATCTCGATCGACATGACCAAGCTGATGGACGGCGACATCATCGTCCACGCCACCGCCGATCGCGACTCCCGCCTGATCATGACCCTGACCGGGAGCTCGTGGTCCCACTCCGGGCTCATCGTGCAGGATGGGACCGACTTCAACGTCATCGACAACTATCCCGACCGCACCGGCGGGTCGGTCCAGCGAACCACGGTGACCGAGTTCTGCTCCCATTCCACCGCCTGCGGGGTCTGGCGCTACATTCCCGACCGCGTGGTGCCGGCCGCCGCGTCGGTCTGGGCCAAGGCCCAGATCGGCGCGGGGTACAGCTTCGACCTGCTCGATCCCATGACCAACAACGACAAAGTGCAGTATTGCGCCGAATTCGTCTGGCGGGCCTACAAGGCCGGCGGCGATGACATCATCCCCACACCGATCCAGCTCAAGGGGCCTAACACGGCAACCACCCGCCAGCGGCTGATCGACTTCGGCCGGGCCGAGGCGAACGCCCTCCAGCGGCCGTTCGTCGCGGGGAAGGTGGACGACGTGATCCGGATCCACGACGGCGTGATCGTCTCGCCGGGCCAGCTCGATGGCGGCAATCCCAAACTGGTGAGGGTCCAATGAAGCCGCAGGCGCTGGCCCTGCTGGCCGCCGCGGCGTTTGTCGGCGGCTGTGACCCGTGCCGGAGCCTCCGGCTCTGGCAGGGCGGGGAGCACGACTCGCCGCTGAGCACGGTGCAGTCGTTACGGTACAATGTCTGTGAGAAGAACTGGGCCGCGGCCGCGGCGGCGATCGCGCCCGGCTCCGATTACGACCGGGAGCGGCCCGGCAATCATGCGGCGCGGGACTACTGGTTCGTTCCGTCGCCGATCCTCGGCGTCGGGGAGCTGCCCTTTCCCCTGGGCCCCGAAGACGCCATCATCGCGCAGCGGATCAACGGGGTGCGGGCCGAAGTGGAGCTGCGGCACATCCAGCACTACGACAAGGGAGGCCGTCCCCGGGCCCTCCTGTTGCAGCAGTTCGGGACCGAGTGGTTGATCGTGGGATACAACAACTGGTAGCGGGCCGGGCGGCCGCCTTGGCGCGTCATTGCGAAGCGGCGCAGCCGTCGAAGCAACCTCGCGGCCGCGGCCCTGAGCCGCCCGCGCGTCAGCGCGGGACCGAGTCGAGCGCCAGCAGCCGCCGCAGCACCGGCGCCGGCGCCAGAAACGCCGATCCGTGCCGGATCCCCCGCGGGGTCTTGAGCGAATCCCGGAACGGCTCGAAGGTCACGAAGTCCCGGGTCCGCACGGCCCCGTAGTGCCCCCGGGTGTACTCGTCGTAGTAGACGTACCACCACCCGCCGGTCCGCAGGATCGACGGCCCCTCGGTGTGCAGATCGGTGAACGCCAGTGACGCGGGGCCGTACGGCCCGGTGGCGTGCGCGGCGCTGGCCACCCGCAGGTTCCGCCGCTCCGGATAGAACGTCTCGTCCTTCATCACCAGGAAGTACCGCGGCCCCACCTTCGCGATGGTCCCGTCGATCGCGCTGAACCCGCCGTCGTAGAGCAGCCGCGCCCTGGAATATTTCTTCCAGTCCCGGGTCGTGCTGTAGTAGAGCCGGTGGTCGGCCCGGCCCCGGTCGGTCTTCTGGGCGATCGAGTCGCTCCGGGGAAACCGCCCCGGAATCGACGCGGCCCACACGATCACGTACTCCCGCCGCTCGGCGTCCCAGAACAGATCCGGCGCCCAGGTGTTGAGCGTGTTAGGCTCCCGCGCCATCACCGCCACCTTCTCCTGCGCCGACCAATGAATCAAGTCTCGGCTGTGCGCCACCCCGATCGCCTGGTCGGTCCACGAGATGGTCCACACCAGGTGAAAGGTCGAGTCGGGGCCGTACAGGATGGACGGATCCCGCATCAGCGCCGCGGTGGTGTTCCACTCCTGCCACCCGATCCCCCGCCCGGTCACCGCCGGAGTGATGACCGATTTCCCCCCGTTGAGCGGCAGCCAGGTGACCCCGTCCCGGCTCCAGGCCAGGTGGACCCCGTCCTCGCCGTTCCGGGTGAAATAGGAGAACAGGAACGCGGGATCGGCGGGCCCGGGGACCGGAACCGCCGACTGAGTGCAGGCAGCCGCGAGCAGCGCGAGTCCGAGAGGAGTCCTCACGCGACTAATGTATCGCCACTCTCAGGGCGGCGGTGCTGTAAGGCGGACCGCGCGGCCCGGTAGCCGGACGATCAGCTCGAGCCTCCCTCCCAACGTGGCGACATAGGCGCGGAGCGTGCTCAGGTGCACGTCCCGGCGCCGTTCCAGTCGGGACACCGCGAGCTGCCTGACCCCCAGCCCCTCGGCGACCTGCTGCTGGCTCCGCTGGAGCGATTTGCGGAGCTCGACCAGGGTACACTCGGGAGGCCGGTCGAGCAGCCGACTGTAGTGGCGCTCCCGCATCCGCCGGAACACCGGCGCGTCGTCGTCTGATGGCTCGGATCGTGCGATTCGATTCCGCAGTCGCCGCGGAGTCGGGTCGGGGGTCTCCGGAGGGTGGGTTTCCAGAAATAGTCCTTCCGGAGAGTAGTCTGTTGAGGGACTATTTGGAAAAAACGTCCATTCGAGGATAGGTAACGCCCACAAGAAACCGGGATCAGAAAAACCCGCGCGCGGCACCCTTCGCCCAAGTGCCGCCGCGGGAACCTTCTAGAAGTGGTAGCTCACCCCGAACGAGATCACCGGGTACACCTTGGCCACCTTGTCGATGTCCTTCTGGGTCTTGGCCCGCTGCGCCTCGAGGTCGCTCGCCAGCTGCGCATTGCTCCCGGCCCCGGTGGCGCCCAGCGTCACCTTGGCCGACCCGATCACGGTCCCGATGTCGAACAGGAACTTGATCCGGCCGCCCTTCCGGGCCGGCGTCCCGAAGCCCAGACCCAGATACGGGCCCACACCGGCGAACTTGCCGGTGGCGGTCAGGGTGCCGACTTGCGCGGCGGTGTAGTCGTGACTGTTGATCGTGAAGGTGCCCGACGAGCCGGGCTGGCCGGTGCCGGTGAACGTGAGCGGGTTGGTGACCAATCCGCCGGTGAAGTGAAAGTTCCCCCGATTCTTGAGGTAGAGGTCCACCAGGGCCGACACCGCCTTGAACTTGATGCTGGTCTCGTAGGAAATGTCCGACCGGCTCGATGTCGGGCTCAGGCTCCCGAAGTTGGCGCCCACCCGCACCGACAGGTGGCTGGTGAGCAGCTTGCCCGCCTCGAAGCCGATCCCCAGGGTGCTGGCCCGGAGGGACAGGGCCGCGTCGGAGAGGGGGGTGGACGGGGACGCCTTCTGCGCCAGGAGCAGGTTCGGCGTGCCTGCGGCAAGCAGGGCGATGGCGCAGAGGAACGACCGGCGTTGGGTCTGCATGGTACCTCATCGAGAGAAGGGTGACTGCCAGGGGACCGACCTAGAGGCGCGGAATCCCGCCGGAATGGTCCATCCCCCTCCGAGGCCACACGGTCCAAGCGAACGCGGATTAGCTTTGACCCGTGCCCCGCCTCTCCAAGTCCCGCTTCGTCACCGGCTGCCAGTGCGAGAAGCTTCTCTGGTGGACCGTCCACGAGCCGGACGCGTCCGAGCTCCAGCCCGACAAGGTCCTCCTCGACCTCTTCGACCAGGGCCGCCAGGTCGGCGAGCTGGCCCGCCAGCGCTTCCCCGGCGGCACCCTCATCGCCCACGCCCCCGACGCCTACGCCGCACGGATCGCCTCCACTCGGGACGCCATGGCCGCCGGCGCCCCCGCCATCTTCGAGGCCTGCTTCGAGGCCGGCGGCGTCTTCGCCGCCATCGATGTCCTGGAGCGGAACGGCGCCGGCTGGACCCTGATCGAGGTCAAGTCGGGCAACTCCGCCAAGGACGAGCACACGCCCGACGCCGCGATCCAGACCTGGGTGGCCCGCCACGCCGGTCTCCCCATAACCCGCGTCGAGATCCTGCACCTCAACAAGGAGTACCGTCACCCCAACGTGGGAGACCTGCTGGTCCGCACCGACGTCACCGCCGAGGTCGAGGCCTTCCTGCCCCGGGTCGCCGACCTGGTGATGGACCTCACCGCCGCCCTCGACGGCCTCCTGCCCGAGAAGCAGCTCGGCCTCCAGTGCGGCGCGCCCCGCGATTGCGCCTTCATCGAGCGCTGCTGGCCCGCCGACCCCGACCACATCCGCACCCTCTACAACGTCGGCATCAAGACCGCCGTCTCCTGGATCGCGTCGGGGGTCAACTCGCTCTGGGACATCCCCCCGGGCAAGAAGCTCCCCGACGCCGCCCGGCGCCAGCTCAAGGCGCTGAAGGAGGGGCGCCTGGTGGTCGAGCCCGGCCTCGCCCGGGACCTGGAGCCGTTCCAGGCCCCGCTCGGCTTCCTCGACTTCGAGACCGTGGCGCGCGCGGTGCCGGTCTGGGAGGGACTGGCGCCCTGGGGCGCCGCCGTGGCCCAGTTCAGCTATCACGAGGCGAAGGGAGACGGGAGCTACCATCACGTCGGCTGGCTCGCCGAGGGACCGGGCGACCCGCGCCGCGAGCTGGCCGAGGCGATGCTCGCCGCCACCGCCGGCGCCAAGCGGATCGTCACCTACTCGGCCTACGAGAAGACCCGAATCACCGAGCTCAAGGCCCTGGTGCCCGAGCTGGCCGGTCCGCTCGACCAGCTGCTGGCCAAACTGGTGGACCTGCTGCCCGTGGTGCGGAACAACGTCTATCACCCGGACTTCAAGGGCAGCTTCAGCCTCAAGGCCATCCTCAACCCGCTGGTGCCCGAACTCACCTACAACGACCTGGTCATCGTCGACGGGCGGCTGGCCAGCGTGGAAATTGCGAGACTGCTGTTCGTGGCCCACAAGATCCCGGTCCAGGAGCGCGACAAGCTGCGCCAGGATCTGCTGGACTACTGCGAGCGGGACACCTGGGCCACCGTGAAGCTGATGGAACGTCTCCGCGAGCTCTCGTAGCGTCCTAGCGTCGTAGCGTCGTAGCGTCTTACGGCACCACCACCATATCCCCGGTGTTCGGCTCCAGATAGAACTTGGTTCCCTGCGCGTTCCGGTGAATCACGTGCCCCACCGGGTCCACCCCCAGGATCGTCACCTGGCCGCCGTACTTGATGTAATTCCACTTCACCATCCGCACCGACTGCGCCGAGCGGGCCCGCTCGGTCACGTCGTGGAACTGCGCAAACGCATCGGCCGGCAGGAACTTCAGGTCCCCGGTCTGCGCGTTGACGCTGAAGTACTCGCCCCGCGCGTTCTTGTACACCGGCACCCCATTGTTGAGCCCGACGATCAGGGGCTGTGCCGCATCCTTGATGCAGCAAGCCGAGGCCGTGAACTTGAGCGGCACCGGTTGCGCTCGGGTCACCATCGGCTCCAGGACCGGCTTCTCCAGAGTCGGCCGCTGCGCCAGCAGGGTCGCAGGAACAGCCAGGGACAGTCCGGCCAGCGCGGTGGTCATTCGCTTCTTCATGTCGGCGCTCCGATGGGCGTGAGAAGGGTGCCGCGGCAGGTCGCGGCCCCACACTGGCAGCGATACGCCGCTGCGTCCGGGTCGGGCCGGGGGGCCCCGGGGGGCGGTCCCAGCCGGTAGTCGAAGGTCAGCTCCTCGCCCCGCGCGATGTCCCGCATCGCGTAGAGGTAGGCCCGCCCGTCGAAGACGTAGGTCTCGCAGTTGGGCGCGCAGCTGTGGTTGACGAACCGGGCCGCGTTGCCGCCTCGGGCTCCGTCGATCACCGTCTCGGCGTCCAGGACCAGGCCATACACCGAGTCCACCTGGGCGATCGGGACCCGGTCGCCGGTGTACTCGATGATCCGGGCGCCTCGGTGGATCCGCCGCTTGGCGAACACGCCGGTGCCGTCGATGCGGGATGGGCCGGTTCGGACGAAGTCCCGGTCTACGGTCGGGCAGGTCACGGTTGGCTCCTGACGCTTGGGTCGCCGGCATGATAGCCAGGGACCCTCATCCCGGAATCAGGCCGCCATCATGCCGCCATCATTGGGCCCGAAACCGGCCTCCGGCAGGCCCGTTTGGGTGAAACGACCCCGAACCCGGACCGCCGCCGGTGAGCCCCGAGGAGCCGATCGTGGACGGGTTGCTGTTCTTCGAGGGCTGGAACCCCGGACGCCGGGTCAACGCATTCAGCTGGGACGGAGCCGCGTGGCGCCGGGTCGAGGGAAGTCGCTCCCGCCGCGCCGCAACGCCGCGATGGTGTACGACCCGCTCCGCCGCCGGGTACTGCTCTTCGCCGGAGAGACCGATCACGAGCGGCTCGACGATCTCTGGGAGTTCGACGGAAAGAAATGGCTCCGACGCTAGGAGCCCCCTAGCCTCTAGGCGTCGTAGCGTCGTAGCGTCGTAGCGTCGTAGCATCCTAGCCTCTATGCAACACCGGCCCGCCCCTCCCACGATTGCTGTTGGCCGGCCGCG
>JBGPLG010000143.1:0-7898 GCA_041486305.1 Gemmatimonadota bacterium | reverse complement strand
GCGGAGTCCGGTGCAGCGCACCCGGGCGCACTCCACCCGGGCCCCCGCGAGATTGTGGCCGCGAATCAGCACCCGCACCGGATTGACCGTCGAGCCCGGCCACCAGCCGGGGGGATCGACCTTCTCGACCGAAGGCGCCTGCGCGGCGCCCAGGCTCGCGAACAGGAAACTTGCGGCCAGCAGGTGGAACGGCACCCGGTTCATCGGGCGGCCTCGGTCCGGTCGTTCACCCGGGCGACCAGCAGGGCGGCGAGGACGAGAAAGACCCCGCCCGCCACCACCGCGGCCATCCGGTTGTTGTGCAGCAGGTGTGACATCACCCACCCGAATCCCAGCGACGCGATGATCTCGGGAATCACGATGAAGAAATTGAAGATGCCCATGTAGACGCCGGTCTTTCCCGCCGGAATGGACCCCGCCAGGATGGAGTAGGGCATCGACAGGGTGCTGGCCCACGCGATGCCCACTCCCACCATCGAGAGAAGCAGCAGCTTGGGGTTTCCGATCACGGCAACCGAGAGCAGGCCCGCCGCGCCCGCCAGCAGACAGAGGGCGTGGGTTCCCTTGCGGCCGCGCCGCTTGGCGATCGGAGGCAGGAAGAAGGCGAAGGCGAAGCAGACCGCCGAGTAGGCGCCGAAACAGAGCCCGGCCCATTCCACGCCGCGCTGATACAGGGGCGAGCTCGGATCGGGGGCCCCGAACACGTTGGTCGCGACGGCCACCGGGAAGTAGAGCCACATGCAGAAGAAGCCCAGCCAGGTCGAGATCTGGACCCAGGCCAGCTGCCGCATCGTGTCGGGCATCGCCTTCACGGCGGCGAGGATCTCCCGGGCTCCGGCCGCCAGCCCCGCGCTCGCGGCCTTCAGGCGCTTGAACTCCGCCAGGTCGGCGGGCGGTTTTTCCGGGGTCGTCAGGATCGTATAGAGCACCGCGCCGAAGAACGCGGCCGCGCCGATGAAGAACGACAGCCGGACGGTGCTCGGTATCGTGCCCGGCGCGCTGGGCCCCACGCCGAACCAGTTGGTCATCATCCACGGCAGGGCCGACGCGATCACCGCGCCGAACCCGATGAAGAAGCTCTGCATCGCGAAGCCGCGGACCCGCTCGGACGGAGGCAGCAGGTCCGCCACGAAGGCCCGGAACGGCTCCATCGACACGTTGATCGACGCATCCAGGATCCACAGCAGCCCGGCCGCCATCCAGAGGCTGCTCGAGTTCGGCATCGCGATCAGCGCGCAGGAGCTGAGGATGGCGCCGATGAGGAAAAAGGGACGCCGCCGCCCGAAGCGCGGCGACCAGGTCCGGTCGCTCAGATGGCCGATGATCGGCTGGATCAGGAGGCCGGTGAGCGGCGCCGCGAGCCAGAGCATGGGGATCTGGCTGGGCTTGGCCCCCAGGTATTCGTAGATCGCGCTCATGTTGGCCATCTGGAGAGCCCAGCCGAACTGGATGCCCAGGAAGCCGAAGCTCATGTTCCAGATCGTCGAGAAGCGCGTGGTCTTCTCCGCCATGTGGCCTCCAGGCCTGGCACGTTCTCACGAGGGGATCGGCCCCAATCTAACGTGCCGGAAGGGAACCAGTTGCCGCCGCGGCGCCCGGTCCGGCAGGCCCTCGAGCCCGCCCGCCCCTGCCGGGGAGCCGGTCGCGCGGTACATTCTGCCCATGCGCACACTCATCCTCGCCCTGGCCCTGGGCGCATCCGCGCCCCTCGCCGCCCAGACCGCGCCGGCACCCGACACCGGCCGGTTCGCGGCCGTCGCCTCCGGGCTCTCGTTCCGCTCGATCGGACCCGCACTCACCTCCGGCCGGGTCGCCGACATCGCGGTCCACCCCACCGACAAGAAGACCTGGTACGTGGCCAGCGCCGCGGGCGGCGTGTGGAAGACCACCAATGCCGGGCTCAGCTTTGCCCCGGTCTTCGACGGCGAAGGCTCCTTCTCCATCGGCGTGGTCACCATCGATCCCAAGAATCCCAGCGTGGTGTGGGTCGGCACCGGCGAGAACAACGCCCAGCGGGTCGTCGCCTATGGTGACGGCGTGTACAAGTCGATCGACGGCGGGAAGAGCTGGACCAACACCGGCCTCAAGGACTCCGAGCATATCGGCCGGATCGTGATCGATCCGCGCAATTCCGACGTGGTCTACGTCGCGGCGCAGGGACCGCTGTGGCGGAAGGGGGGCGAGCGCGGAGTCTACAAGACCACCGACGGCGGGAAGACCTGGAACCGGGTCCTGGCCGGCGACGACTGGACCGGCGCCAACGACGTGCAGCTCGACCCCCGCAATCCCGACATCCTGATCGCCACGCTGTGGCAGCGGCAGCGGCGCACCTGCTGCTTCATCGCCGGCGGGCCCGGCTCGGGGGTGTTCCGCTCCACCGACGGCGGCAAGACCTGGAACAAGTCCCAGTCGGGCTTTCCCTCCGAAGACCTGGGTCGCATCGGGCTGTCCCAGTCTCCCGCCAACCCCAACGTGGTCTACGCCATCGCCGACGCGGCGCAGGGCAAGGGCGGCACCTTCCGCTCCCGGGACGGCGGCGCGTCCTGGGAAAAGATGAGCGGCTACCAGTCGGGCAGCAATTACTACAACGAGGTCTTCGCCGATCCGAAGAACCCGGACCGGGTCTACGCCATCGACGTCCTGCTGCAGGTCAGCGAGGACGGCGGCAAGAGCTTCCACCGGGTCGGCGAGCTGCTCAAGCACGTGGACAACCACGTGGTCTGGATCGATCCCGACGACACCGATCACCTCATCGTGGGGTGCGACGGCGGGGTGTACGAGACGGTGGACCGGGGCCGGACCTGGCGATTCATGGCCAACCTGCCGATCTCCCAGTACTACCGCGTGGCCACCGACAACTCGCAGCCGTTCTACCGGGTCTACGGCGGCGCCCAGGACAACTTCTCGGTGGGCGGCCCCAGCCGCACCCGCACCAACAACGGCATCCGCAACGCCGACTGGTTCATCACCAGCGGCGGCGACGGGTTCGGCAGCGTGGTCGACCCCGAGGATCCCAACACCGTCTACGCCCAGTCCCAGTTCGGCAATCTGGCGCGCTTCAATCTGCGCACCGGCGACGTGATGGGCATCCAGCCGGAAGACGCCGCTGGCGGCGCCGGCTTCCGGTGGAACTGGGATTCGCCGCTGCTGGTCAGCCCCCACTCCCACACCCGGCTCTACTTCGCGAACAACCGCGTCATGCGGAGCGATGACCGGGGCGACAGCTGGCACGCCGTCAGCCCCGACCTCACCCGCCAGATCGACCGCAACGCGCTCCGGATGATGGACCGGGTCTGGGGCCCCGAGGCGGTGGGCAAGAACGCCTCCACCACCTTGTACGGCAACATCTTCGCGCTGGCCGAATCGCCGCTCAAGGAGGGATTGCTCTTCGCTGGCACCGACGACGGAAGAATCCAGATCAGCGAGAATGGCGGCGGAACCTGGCGCGCGATCGACCACTTCCCCGGGGTGCCCGACACCACCTTCGTGTCCCGGGTGATTCCCTCGCAGCACGACGCCAATACCGTCTACGCCACGTTCAACAACCATCAGACCGGCGACTTTACCCCGTACGTGCTCAAGAGCACCGACCTGGGCCGGACCTGGACCAGCATCGCCGGCGACCTTCCGCCCCGGGGCACCGCGTGGGTGATCGCCGAGGACCCGGTGGACCGGAACCTGCTCTTCGTGGGCACCGAGTTCGGCGTGTACGCCAGCCGGGAGGGCGGCAACAAGTGGGTCCGCCTCAAGGGCGGCCTGCCGACGATCCAGGTGCGCGACATCGCGATCCAGAAGCGGTCCAACGACCTGGTGCTCGCCACCTTCGGGCGCGGGTTCTACATCCTCGACGATTACGCTCCCCTGCGCGACTGGAAGCCCGACGCCGCGGCGCAGACCAGGGTCTACCCCTCGCGGTCCGCGTTCCTCTACGCGGAATCGAGTCCGCTCGGCCTTCCGGGCAGCTCCTTCCAGGGGCAGGGACAGTACCTGGCGGAGAATCCCCTGTACGGCGCGCTGATCACCTACAGCCTCAAGGACGGGCTCAAGTCCCTGAAGGCCCGGCGCCGCGAGGCAGATGCCGCGGCCCTGAAGAAGAACGTCGACTCGCCCTATCCGGCGTGGGACTCGCTCAAGGTGGAAGACCGCCAGGAGGATCCCGCCGTGATCGTGGCGGTAAGCGACTCGGCGGGCCGCACCATCCGTCGATTCACCGCGCCAGCGACGGCCGGGCTACATCGGGTTGCTTGGGACCTCCGGCTCCAGCCCACCGATCCGGTCAACGGGCCGCCCTACGCCTTCGATCCGGAGTTTCCCTTCAGCTCCCCGCCGGCGGCACCGTTCGTGGTGCCCGGCACCTACCAGGTCTCCCTCTGGTCCCGGGTGGACGGGGCCTTCGCGAGACTGGGTGATCCGATCCGGGTCTCGGTGATGTCCGCCGATGCGCCGGAGGTCCGGCTCAACGGCCGCACCGTCGCGACGCTGACGGAGCAGATGCGCACCGCGGAGCTCGAGCGGTCGGTGCTGGGGACCGGGGCGCTGCTGGATGAAACCGCCACCCGGGTGGGCTTCCTCAAGCGCGCGATCGACGAGGCCGCAGGCGCCGATACCTCGCTGGCTCGGCGGGTTCGGGACCTCGAGATGCGAGTGCGGGATGCCCAGGAGCTGCTGAATGGAGACCCGACCCGGGCCCGCCGGAACGAGGCGTCACCGCCGAGTCTCCTGGGTCGGCTGCAGAACGCCATCGGCAACGGGTGGAGCGGTACCCTCGAGGCGCCCACCGCGGCGCAGCAGGCCCAAATCGACATCGTGCGGGCGGAGTTCGGCCGGGTGCTGGACCGGGTCCGCCAGCTCGTCGAGGTGGATCTGAAGGCGCTGGAGACCGCCGCGGAACAGGCCGGGGTGCCGTGGACCCCGGGGCGAGTGCCCAAGGCGCCGATGTGACGGCTCGAAATCGCCCCCGCCGCCCGTATCCCGGGGTGAGCGACTTACCTTACTAGCTTCCCCAATGGTCCTCGGAGCCAGAATGCGCCCCATCTCCGCCGCCGTCCCGTTCCTGCTCTCCCTCTTCGGGTTCGGCGCGGCACTGCCCGTCGCCGTCCAGGCCCAGCAGCCGCCCACCGACCCGTTCCTCTGGCTCGAGAATGTGACCAGCGCCCGCTCGATGGCCTGGGTCCACGCCCGGAACTCCGCCACCGAAGCGGTGCTCGCCAAGTCGCCGCTGTACCAGCCGCTCTTCGACCGGGTCAAGAAGATCCTGGACTCGAAGGACAAGATCGCGTTCCCCAGAATCATCGGCGATTGGATCTTCAATTTCTGGCAGGACGACCAGCACCAGCGCGGTATCTGGCGGCGCACCAGCTGGAGCGACTACCTGAGCGGCTCCCCGACCTGGGAAACCGTGATCGACGTGGACGCCCTGGCGAAGGCCGAAGGCGTCACCTGGTCGTTCGGCGGCGCCAACTGCCTCGACCCCGAGAACCAGCGCTGCCTGGTCTCGCTGTCCCGCGGCGGCTCGGATGCGCGCGAGGTCCGGGAGTTCGACCTCGGCACCAGGCAATTCGTGCCCGGCGGCATCCGGCTCCCCGAGGCCAAGTCCGACCTGGCCTGGATCGACCGGAACACCGTGCTGGTCGGCACCGACTTCGGCCCCGGCAGCATGACGACCTCGGGCTATCCCCGCATCATCAAGCGCTGGAAGCGGGGAACTCCGCTCGCCTCCGCCGAGACAGTGCTCGAGGTCCCCGCGAGCCACGTGTCCGCCGGCGTATCCAGCTATGACGTGGGAGGCCGCCGCTACGTTCGCGTCAGCGACGGCGAGACCTTCTACACCAACCTCGACTATCTCTACGAGCAGGGAAAGCTGGTGAAGCTCGACCGGCCGGAGGACTCGGACGACTATCTCCTGATGGACCAGCTCATCGTCTACGTGCGGGATCCCTGGACCGTCGGAGGCCGGACCTGGGGCACCGGCTCCCTGATCGCGATGAACGTCGACGACTTCCTGGCCGGCAAGCGAGACTTCTCCCTGGTGATGCAACCCGGCCCCCGGGAGACCGTCCGGGGAGTCTCCTCGACCAAGGACTACCTGCTGCTCGAAGTGCTCAACAACGTCCAGGGCGAAGTGCGGCGCTATCACCGCGCCAACGGCGCCTGGACCTACGAGAAGATTCCCGCGCCCGCCCTCGGCGAGCTGGGCGTGGACGCGACCGCCCCCACCACCAACCGGTTCTTCTTCGACTACGCGAATTTCCTGCAGCCCACGACCCTGTACATCTACAGCGACGACAAGACGGTGACCGAGGTCAAGCGGCTGCCCGCCGAGTTCGATGCGACGGGACTCAAGGTCGAGCAGCGGGAAGCGACCTCGAAGGACGGGACCAGGATCCCCTTCTTCCTCGTGTCGCGGGAGGGTCTGCCGCTCGACGGCAACAACCCCACGCTCCTCTACGCCTACGGCGGCTTCGAGATCTCGCTCACCCCGAGCTATGCCGCCACCCAGGGCGCCGCGTGGCTCGAGCGGGGCGGAGTGTACGCGCTGGCCAACATCCGGGGCGGGGGAGAGTTCGGGCCCCAGTGGCACCGTGCCGGTCTCAAGGAAAACCGCCAGCGCATCTACGACGACTTCGCCGCCGTCGCCCAGAAGCTGATCACGGAGAAGGTGACCTCCCCTGCCCACCTCGGCATCATGGGGGGGAGCAACGGCGGGCTGCTCATGGGCGTAGCGCTCACCGAGCACCCCGAGCTCTTCCACGCCGTCGTCATCCAGAACCCGCTGCTCGACATGAAGCGATATAACCATCTGCTGGCCGGCGCGAGCTGGATGGGCGAGTACGGAGATCCCGACAAACCGGAAGAGTGGAGCTACATCTCGAAGTATTCGCCCTATCAAAACCTCAAGGCCGGCACCAAATACCCCATGGTGCTGTTCACCACGACGACCCGCGACGATCGGGTCCACCCCGCTCACGCGCGCAAGATGGCGGCGAAGATGGAGTCGATGGGGATTCCGTTCTACTACTTCGAGAACACGGAGGGCGGCCATGGCGCCGGAGTCACCAGCGCCCAGCGCGCCAAGGCGGTGGCCCTGACGTATTCCTATCTCTGGAAGCAGCTGGGAACCTCCCTGACGCCGTGAGGATAGCGTGACCCGTATCCTGAAGGTCGCGGCCCTGATCCTGGTCCTGCTGCTCCTCGCGGCCATGGCCTACGGCGCCTGGAAGAACCCCGAGAAGGCCACCCTCGATGCGGTGGCGCGCTCCGGAGCGCCGGGCAGCTTCGTGGCCTTGCCTCGGGGAATGACCCACTACGAGTTGTCCGGACCGGACTCGGGACGCGTGGTCGTGCTGGTGCATGGCTTCTCAGTGCCCTACTACATCTGGGACTCGACCGCCGCCGGGCTGACCGGCGCCGGGTATCGGGTTCTTCGCTACGATGTTTACGGACGCGGGCTATCGGACCGGCCCGACGCCGAGTACGACGGGGCCCTCTACGACCAGCAGCTCGATGGGCTGCTCGACTCACTCCACATCCAGGGCCCGATCGACCTGGTTGGGCTGTCCTTCGGCGGGTACGTCACTGCTCACTACGTCGCGAGCCACCCTGCTCGGGTCCATACGTTGACGCTGGTGGACCCGGCGGCGGAAAGATCGGATCTCCCCGCGTCCCTCAAGCTCCCGGTCCTCGGTCCCTGGATCTGGCAGGTGACGGCGGTGCCCGGCATGGCGGACAATCAGCTCAGCGACTTCCTCCACCCCGAGCGCTATCCCACCTGGCCCGAGCAGTACCGCCCCCAGATGCGTTACAAGGGGTTCGGTCGGGCGCTCCTGCGGACCGCGATGGTAAGCTCCCGCACCGACTTCGATTCGCTCTACGCCGCGGCGGGCCGGACCGGCATCCCG
>JBGPLG010000142.1:0-7956 GCA_041486305.1 Gemmatimonadota bacterium | reverse complement strand
CGGCCTTCGATCGGCTGGTATACACCGGCGCGACCTCCGACCACCCCGTCGAGCTGTACACCGCCCGAGGAGATGGGGCCGACGAGCGCCGGGTGACCGGCTTCAATGACCCCCTCGTGACAGAGACGGCCCCGGTCGCCGCGCAGCGGATCGGCTTCAAGAGTGCCGACGGCACTCCGATCGAGGGGTGGATGCTGCTGCCCCGCTCCTATTCGGCGTCCGGACCTGCAATCCCGCTCATTCTCGCCATGCACGGCGGCCCCCACGGCGCGTACGGCAATGATTTTTCGCTCCAGTTCCAGCTCTGGGCCGCGATGGGTTACGCGGTGCTGTACACCAACCCGCGCGGCTCCACCGGATATGGGGAGAAGTTTCTCTACGGCACCTGGGGTGGCTGGGGGCTGCTGGACTACCAGGATCTCATGGCCGGAGTGGACTATGCGCTCGCCGGCTTCCGAATCGACCCGAAGCGCCTCGGCGTCACCGGGTATTCCTACGGCGGGTTCCTGACCGACTGGATCATCACCCAGACGCCACGTTTTGCCGCGGCGGTGGCAGGCGCGGGCATTTCCAACTGGATCAGCGACTACGGTACGGCGGACATTCCCCGAACCAAGGAGTCCGAGTTCTTCGGCGCACCCTGGGAGGCGCAGGGCGGGGAGCTGCTCCGCAAGTACTCGCCGATCACCTATGCGGGGAAGGTGGTGACGCCGACGCTGTTCATCCACGGCGAGGCCGACCTCCGGGTCCCGATCGAGCAGGCGGAGCAGATGTACACCGCCTTGAAGAAGCGCCGGATCCCGGCGCGGTTGGTCCGGTACCCCGAGATGTACCACGGGGGGTGGACGCCCTGGAATACGGTGCATCGATACAACCAGGAGCTGCTCTGGTGGGGCAAGTACCTGGGGTCGCTCCAGCCCTGAATGACGGTTGATCCGGAACAATTACGCAATGCAAGGTGTCAGTCCAGGGAGAAAAGGAGCACCCTCCGATGCTGAATCCCCGCGCGGTGATGCTGGCTGCGATGCTGGTGTCTGGGCTACCCCTGATTCCGCCCCTCGCCGCCCAGACTACCGATCCCCCCTACCTGAGCCAATTCCCCACGGTCGAGCAGGTCAAGAAGGCCATGGTGGTGGCGGACCCGCGGGAGACCGCATTGCGGCAGATGGGCGCGTTCTGGCAGCTCCAGGAAATCATCAAACAGCTGTCCGGGCGCCGCGAGTTCCGCGGGTTCACTCCCGACGAGGACAAGATTGTCACGGCGTATTACCGGGCCGCGTATTACATCGGCGTGGCCATCGACAGCGCCTACCCCGGCCCCTACGGACAGGAGAAGACGGTAAGCGGGAACCACCCCTACATGTACATGCGGACCGACCGCCGGTTCGGGGTCGAGGGGATTGAGACCCTCCGGCTGATTCCGCCCGCCGTCGTGGATCAGTATCTCCAGAGCACCGGAGCGGACAGCCGCCGCTGGGCGGCCCGGGCTCAGGCCGATTCGGCGGCTCGATCCGGGGCCCTCGCCGGGAAACAGGAGGAGGCCGCGAAGGGCGAGGACCAGCGCCAGATTCGCCGGTGCGTGGAATCGGGACGGAGCGAGATGCAGTGCGTCATGGAAGGCTTCGGCAAGGGCGTCATGGGTCTGGTTGGCGCGGTCATGCCCGGGCTCAAGACGCCGGTGATGCACGGAATCCGGATGTCGGGCGAGTACTCCGGCGAGGGGAGGTTCGGGCTGACGTTCTCGAACGAATCGGTCAGCCTGAACTGTGGAGACCTGGTGCAGCAATCGCACCCCTACACGATGCTGCTCTCGGCGGACGGCATGCGGATCAGTATAGCGAGCCAGCCGAGACCGATCCTCCTGATGGTGCGCGGCGAAGGCAGTCTGGTGGGCCCCGGCCCCACCGAGATCGCCGGGCAGATTATCACCGGCTACCAGCAGGGCATCCGCACCTGGTCTGACGGGCATACCGAGCCGATCTCCCGGCCCATCTACGCCGATGCGACCCGGCGCTGTACCATAGGCGCGCTTGGTGCCGGGAGGCCGTCATTCGCCTCCGGCTCGATGGCCACTGCCACGGTGGCGGTGCTCGGCACGCTCATGGGGAGCGCCGACAAGGACGCTCCAAAGCCGGCGCCGGCCGGGATGCGCATGAATGGCGAATATGGGGCGCAGTCGTCCTTCGATCTCGAGTTTCGCCCCGAGGCCGTCGTGGTTGGCTGTCGGGACGCGGTGGTCCTGCGTCCCTATACGGTGCAGGTTCAGGGTGGACACCCGGTGATCGGCGTGCAGAATGGTGCCGCACCCTTCACGGTGACCCTGGGACCCGACGGAGCACTGACGGGATCGGGAGCGGTCCGGGTCGACGGCAGGGTGGTGACTGGGAGCGCTCCCGATGGCGGCATCGCCTATGCACCACGCTCGGCCACCTGCAACTTGGGGGGCCTGGCGCCGGCGGGCCCGCAATTGACCGAGGCGGAAATGGGAGCGGCCGCGGCACGAGCGTCGATGGGCGGCGCCGGGGCGGCGAATGCCCAGCCCACCGGCGCACTCGGGCCGGCCGCCAGTTCTATGACAATGCCAGCACCGGGCGCCGGGGCAGCATTCCAGCTCGAAAACGGCCTGCCCGTTTCCCCCGGTTCAGGTAACCCGCTTACGGGCCAGACGTTCTTCCTGCTCGACGCGTCGCTCGATCAGATCATCAAAGACGCGGGTGTCGCCCAACCCACCGGCCTCTCGGCCGCCAGGTTGCTCGAGCACGACTGCAGCACCGCCGCCGGCATGACGGACTGCGACAAGTTGATCAAGGCCATGAAGGCGCATCAGGTCGCGGTGCTGCGCCCCGATCAGACCGGCGTGGCGCAGTCCCCCGACCTCCCGGTGGGAAAGACCTACTACCTGTTCGGAGCGGTGATCAGCGGCGCCAGGAAATACACCTGGCATCTCCCGCTCGCCGCCAAGGCCGGCTGGACCGAGATCACCCTCAACCAGGCGAACGTCACTCCGCCTTGAGCGCCTCCAGCGGGCTGACCCGGGTGGCCCGAACTGCCGGCGCCAGGCAGGCCCCCAGGGACACCGCGAACAGGATTACCATCACCGCTCCGAAGGTGAGCGGGTCCCGCGCCCCGACCCCGAACAGCATCTTCTGGAGGAATTGCGTGAGCCCCAGCGCGGCGGCGGTTCCCACCGCCATGCCGGCCACCGTCAGCGAGAGTCCCTGCCGGACCACCATCCCTAGCAGCCCGCTACGGGGCGCGCCCAGTGCCGAGCGAATCCCGATTTCCTGGGTGCGTTCGGTAACGCTGCCGGCCAGCACCCCGTAGATCCCCGCCGCGGCCAGGACCAGCGCGACACCGGCGAAGACCTGGAACAGCACGAAGGTGAATCGGCGCTGCTGCGCGGTCGCGGATACGACGGATTCCATGGTGGCCACGCCGAGGATGGGCTGCGTCGGGTCCACCGACTTGATGGCCGCGCGCACCGCGCCAGCCAGGGCCGCGGGATCGCCCCGGGTGCGCACCGCCAGGTCCATCCCGCCGTCGGCAAACTGACTCTGGGACTCCGGGATGTAGAGCTGTCCCGCCTGGTCCAGGTCGAGCGCGGTGTGCTGCACGTTCCGCACGATACCGACCACGGTTCGCCAGGGCTGATCGGGTCCGCCGTACTGGATCTTCTGTCCAATGGGATCGGCGCCGCCCCATCCGATCCGTGCCAGGTTCTCGTCGATCACCACCACCAGCGGGCTGTTCCTGATATCGGCCGAGGTGAACCCGCGGCCGCGCTTCAGTGGAATTCGCATCGTCTGCAGATAGTCGGGCGTCACCGAGAACCGGTCGGCCGAGGGCGCTTCCTCGGGGTTGGCGAGCAGCTTGCCCTGGATCTGGACGCCGTACCGATCGAAGTTCCCATTGAGTGGCAGCATACTGGTCCACGCCGCCATCTCCACGCCCGGCACTGCCCGCACTGCGTCGAGGGTCCTTTCCCAGAACGCCCAGGTCGGATCGTTGTCGTTGTACCGCGCCCCGGTGGTCGAGACCGTCATCGCAAGCAGGTTCCTGGGATCAAACCCGGGGTCCACCGACAGCATCCGCTCCAGACTCCGCAAGAGCAAACCCGCTCCAGTCAGCAGCATGACCGCCAGCGCCACCTCCGCACCCACCAGAATGGCCCGCGCGCTTCGCCTGGAGCGTTGACCGGTGTGCCGTCCTCCCGGACGCAGGGCGGCGAACAGGTCCGGCCGTGCGCTCGCGAAGGCGGGGATGAGGCCGAACAGCAGCCCGGTGAGGACCGAGACGCCTGCGGTGAACGCCAGCACTCCAGTATCGATGCCGATGGCCCCGAGCCGCGGGAGATTCGGTGGGGCAATGGCCTTGAGGCCCTGGAGCCCCATCCAGGCCAGGCCGATACCGGCCCCGCCACCCACCAGCGACAGGACCACGCTCTCGGTGAGCAGCTGCCGCACCACTCGGCCCCGCTTGGCACCCAGGGCGCCCCGGATCGCGAACTCGCTCTCGCGCTGCATCGCTCGTCCCAGCAGCAGGCTCGACACATTGGCACACGCGATCAGAAGTACCAGTCCCACCGCACCGAGGAGCGCGAGCAACGCCGGCTTGACGTTCTTGGTGAGCAGCTCCTGCAATGGGGTGACCAGCATGCCCGGCGCGGCATACTCGGTGGGGTATTGCGCCACCAGGCGTCCCGAGATCACGTCGAGCTCGCGCCGGGCTGCCTCGGGGGTGACTCCGGGCTTGAGGCGTCCGTACTCTCCCAGGTGATGGCAGGTCCGGCAGGCGTACGGGAGCGAGAGCTCGTACCCGAGCGGGGCCCAGAGCTCGGCCGTGGGTGAAATCAGGTTTTCGAAACTCTTCGGCATCACGCCCACCACGAGGTACTGGGTTTCGTTGAGCGTCACCGGCTTACCCACCAGCGAGGGATCTCCCCCGAAGCGGCGCTGCCAGAGTCCGTAGGAGAGAATGGTGACGAAGCGCTTGTCCCGGATATTTTCTTCGTCGGTGAAGTCCCGCCCCAGAAAGGGCCGCACCCCGAACACCGAGAAGAAGTCCCGGGTAACCCGCTGCCCGTTGAGCCGTTCCGGGTCGCCGCCGCCCTGGAGGGTCGGCTGCCACTGGCTGTTGACCGCGAGGGCCTCGAATGAGGTGGACATGTTGTGCAGGTCCACGAAGGTCGCGTACCCGGTGCCGTTCGCGGTGCCGTCCTTGGCGCGCTCGGTCACCCGGACGATGCGCTCCGGCTCGGGGTAGGGGAGCGGCTGGAACAGGATCGGGTTCACCACCGAGAAGATCGCGGTGGTGGCTCCGATGCCGAGTGCGAGCGTGAGCACCGCAAGCGCGGTGAAGCCGGGACGCACGGCGAGCTGTCGAAGCGCAAAGCGCAGGTCGCTGAGCAGGGTGGTCACGAGGGGGTCTCCCCGACTGGGTGTGATGAGTGAGTACCAGGTGTGGCGGGGCCGATGCCGTCGGCAGGCCCAAGCCGCTTTGAGCAACTCATGCGCATAGCGGAGAGACGTGCCGCGCCCGTAGGCCTCCTCGAGGTCGCCCAGGACGAACTCCCGGTCGGACGCGGGGATCAGCCAGCCCAGCCAGCGGGCGAGCCTCATGGCAGTTCCAGGACGCCGTCGAGGCCGTGGCTCAGCTTGCGGAGCGCCGAGAGCGAGCGGCCGAGGGCCTTCCGGCCCGTGGCGGTCACCGCGTAATGCTTCTTCCGGCGCCCGCCGCGCTCAGGGGTCGGCTCACCCAGGTGGACCGAGACCAGTCCCTTGGCCTCCATCCGGAGCAGGGTCTTGTAGACGGAGCCCAGGCTCACGCTGCGGCCGGCCTGGCGGCCCAACTCCTCCTGGACGGTCACGCCGTATCCGTCCGCCTTGAGGCGGAGGAGGGCCAGGAGGACGAGCTGTTCGAATTCGCCGAGATTGGCGGGCATGGTCCTCATTTAGTAGACAAGGTCAGAGATATAGACGGGGGTGGGTTGGAAAAGGTTGCACGGGCAGGGAAGCGGCGGTTTCCTCCCGCCGCCTTGCCGCGGTTGGGGCTTGGGGATGTTCCCGATCCCAGCCCCCGCTTGCCTTATCCCCGCCGAAGACCTTATCTTGTTGTGCTAAATACGCTTGTCATATTCACAAAGACGAATGTAAAGAGGCCAGAAGCGCATGCCGTACGACAAACAGAGCGTTTTGACGAAGTACCGCCAGCACGACGAGGACACCGGCTCCGCCCGGGTCCAGGTGGCCCTCCTGACCGAGCGGATCAACTCGCTCACCGATCACTTCCGCACCCACGCCAAGGATCATCACGGGCGCCGCGGGCTGCTCAAGATGGTCGGAACCCGGAAGCGTCTGCTGACCTACCTCCGGAGCACCGACCTCTCGACCTACCGGGCCCTGATTCAGGAACTCGGACTCCGGCACTAGCCGGCCCCGAATGCTTCGGGCGCCCCGCCATGGATGCGGGGCGCCCGCTTTGCCATTCGAGCGAACAGCTCAATAGAAAGCACCATACCGTGCACAAGATCGAAACCACATTCGCCGGCCGTCCCCTCGTCATCGAGTCGGGCAAGCTGGCCCGCCAGGCCGCCGGCTCCGTGTCGGTCCGCTTCGGCGACACCATGGTCATCGCCGCCGTCACCGTCTCCCCCAACGTCTCCACCCTCCCGTTCTTCCCGCTCACGGTCGAGTACAAGGAAAAGACCTACGCGGCCGGCAAGATCCCGGGCGGGTTCATCAAGCGTGAGGGCCGGCCCTCGGACAAGGAAATCCTGGCCTGCCGGATCATCGACCGCTCGATCCGGCCCCATTTCCCCGAGGGGTTCAAGAACGAGGTCCAGGTCTTCGTCACCGTCGTCTCCGCGGACCAGGAGAACGACGCCGACGTGATCGGCGCCTTCGCCGCGTCGATGGCGCTGGCCCTGTCGAGCATTCCCTGGAACGGACCGCTCGCCACGGTGCGGGTGGGCCGACTCGAGGGCAACTGGATCCTCAACCCGACCTTCCAGCAGCTCGACATGTCGAGCATCGACCTCACCGTCAGCGGCAGCGCCGACTCCATCGTGATGGTCGAAGGCGGAGCGCTCGAAGTCTCCGAGAACGACATCCTGGACGGCCTCAAGGTGGCGCATAAGGGCATCAAGGAATTGATCGGGCACATCAAGGAGATGGTCAAGAAGTCCGGCCGGCCCAAGATGGAATGGACCAAGGGCGCCGTGGACGAGGCGCTGGTCAAGCGGGTCCGGGACCTGATCGAGAAGGACATGGCCAAGGCTATCAACGCCAAGGACAAGGCGGCTCGCGCGGCCGGCCTCTCCCAGGTCAAGAAGGATGTCGTCGGCAAGCTGGCCGTCGAGTTCCCCGACCGGGGCAAGGAAATCGCCGCCGAGATCGAAGAGATCGAGTACCGGGTGATGCGGGCGCAGGTGCTGGACAAGGGTGAGCGGGTCGACGGGCGGGACACCGACACCGTCCGCCCCATCACGATCGAGACCGGCTACCTGCCCCGGGCCCATGGCTCAACCCTCTTTACCCGCGGCCAGACCCAGGCCCTGGTGGCGGTGACCCTCGGCACCAGCGACGACGAGCAGCGGATCGACTCGATCGACGTGGCCGGCGAGACCACCAAGTCGTTCATGCTGCACTACAACTTCCCGCCCTACTGCACCGGCGAAGTGAAGATGATCCGCGGCACCAGCCGTCGCGAGATCGGTCACGGCGCGCTGGCCGAGCGGGCGCTGCAGCCGCTGCTGCCGGACTTCGACAAATTCCCCTACACGCTGCGGATCGTCTCCGAGATTCTCGAGTCCAACGGCTCCTCGTCCATGGCCTCGGTCTGCGGTTCGTCGCTGGCCCTGATGGACGCGGGCGTGCCCCTGAAGAAGCCGGTCAGCGGCATCGCCATGGGCCTGATCCTGGAAAAGGACGGCTTCGCGGTGCTCTCCGACATCCTGGG
>JBGPLG010000141.1:0-8141 GCA_041486305.1 Gemmatimonadota bacterium | reverse complement strand
GTGCGCGACCGCGCTGATCTCGGTGTGGGTCCGGGCGCCACCGAGGGTCTCGCTGTCCACCGTCTGACCGGTGGCGCCCTTCACGAGGTTGGGGCCGCCCAGCCCCATGAAGCTGGTGCCCTCGACCATGAAGATCACGTCGGAGAGGGCCGGGAGATACGCTCCTCCCGCGACACAGCTACCCATCACGGCGGCGATCTGCGGCACATTCAAGTAGCGCCGCATGATGACGTTGTAGTAGAACAGCCGCGCGGCGCCGTACTGACCCGGGAAGACGCCGCCCTGGTAGGGCAGATTGACCCCCGCGCTGTCCACCAGGTAGATGATCGGGATGCGCTGCCGCATCGCGATTTCCTGGGCGCGGAGCATTTTGGGAATGGTCTCCGGCCACCAGGCGCCGGCCTTCACCGTCGCATCGTTGGCCACCACCACCACTTCCCGTCCGGCGACCACTCCCACGCCGGTAATGACGCCGGCGCCGGGCGCCTGGCCGTCGTACCGGTCATACGCCACCAGGAGGCCGATCTCGAGCCAGGGCGCGCCCGGATCGAGCAGGGCGGCGATCCGTTCCCGGGGCGAGAGCTTGCCCTGTTCGTGCATCCGGGCCACCCGCGCGGGGCCCCCTCCCTCCCGCAGCTTGGCCGCGAGGGCACGGTATTCCGCCGTGAGCTCCCGAAGCCGCGAGGCGCGGGGGCCGCCGCCCTCAGCGCTCAAGATGTTCCGCCGCCCAGGTGGTGATGTAGTCGATGAGGTCGGTGGTGGGCGTGCCGGGACCGAACAGCTTCCCGACTCCGCGCAGGGCCAGCGCTTCGATGTCTTCCCGGGGGATGATGCCGCCGCCGGTGAGCAGGATATCAGCGCGGCCCTGCTCGTCGAGCAGCGCCTTCACCCGGGGGAAGAGCGTCATGTGGGCGCCGGACAGGATCGACAGGCCGACCACGTCGACGTCCTCCTGCACCGCGGCGGTGGCGATCATCTCGGGTGTCTGGTGGAGCCCGGTATAGATCACTTCCATCCCGGCGTCACGCAGCGCGGCGGCCACGACCTTGGCCCCGCGATCGTGCCCGTCGAGCCCGGGCTTGGCGACCAGGACGCGGATGGGTCGGGATTTCGTTGCGTTCATGGAACTCCTCGTCGGCGGGCGGTACCCGATCCCTTACCGAAATCTCAAGAGGGCCGCGAGCCCATTGATCGTATCGGCCGCGTCCGGTTCGAACACCACATCCAGATCCACGCGCTGCCGCAGGGCCTCCTCGATGGCATCGTCGATGATGTCCGGCGCCGGCACGGCGTTGCCGAGCCCGCGGCAGTCCTTGGCGTTCAATGACAGCCGGCCGGTCGCGGAGCAGTGGAAGCCGGGCACGCTCGCATCGGCGCGCACCAGGAGGGTCCGCACCTGGCCCTTCGAGAGCGCCTCGAGCGTATCGGATATTCCGTTGACCGCCCAGCCGGACCCCTGACCCAGGAGCATCTCCGCCACCAGGTGGCGTTCCAGCTTCCGCTCGAAGATCTCCCGGACATCCAGCACCGAGGCGGCCACCTCGGCGAGCGACGCGCCCTTTCTTCCCAGCCGGGCGGTACCCATCACCTTGCCCGCGACGTAGGGATGCAGAAACATCCGGAGCGAGTCGGCCTCGTTGCCCGCCGAGGCCAGCACGATGCCCCGCACCGGCTCCTTGCGATCGATCTCGAAGAGCCGGGCGGCGACCAGGTCCAGCACCTGCTCCCGCTCGTGGCGCAGCCGGTTGTGGAAGCCGTGCTCGCCGGACCCCTGGCGTTCACGATCAGGATGGTAGCGACCCGACTTCCGGGCCTCGGCTTCCACGTCCGCGAGCTTCCGGGTTTCGAACGCCGTGACTTCATAGATCGACGCGCCGGTCTTGTCCAGCACCGCGGCGAGGAGCCGGCCCACCTCGTCCTCGAGCGCCACCAGCTCGCGCACCAGCGCGGTCCGGTCCACCAGGAGCCGGGACCGGTAGACCCGGGGAAGCGGAATCATCGTGAAGAGCCCGAGCGGCTTGCACACGAAGACCGCCAGGCCGCGCGACGGCGGCAGCGCGTCCGGGTCCTGGAGCATGCTCTGCAGCTGGTGGAGGTCGGCCACCACCTGCTCGGCTTCGGCCCGGCTCAGCCCTTCGGCCGGAAGGGCCTCGACGACCTCCTTGATCCGGTTCTTCAGCTTGATGAGGTACTTGCCCCGGCTCCGGTCCCGTGGCTCCACCTTGAGGTAGCAGGAGACGATCCAATGCTTGCCCGCGGGAAGCCGCAGCAGGCGCTGCAGCTGGCGGCGAATGTCGGTCAGTGTCTGGGAAGCCATGCGCTCTCCTAGAAGAACACCGGTTCGCGATAGGCTCCGTAGACGCGCTCGAGGACCTCGCGAATCTCGTAGAGCGTGCAGTAGGCACGGGCACAGTCCAGCATCGCGGGGATCACGTTCTGGTCGGAGACCGCGGCGCCGCGCAGGACGTCAAGCGTCTTCTCGACCCGGCCGGCATCCCGGGTGGCGCGCAGCCGGGCCATGCGGGCTCGCTGGCTCCGGTCGGCCTCCTCACCGATCCGGAGAATCTCCGGGGGAGCGGCCTCGTCTTCCACGAAATCGTTCACGCCGACCACCACCCGCCGGCCCTGTTCCAGCTCGCCCTGGAATCGCGCCGCGCTGCGGGCGATCTGGCGCTGGAACCAGCCCGATTCGATCGCCGGCACGACCCCGCCCTGGGACGCGATCTCGGCGAAGAGCGCCTCGGCCTCGCGCTCCATCTGGTCGGTGAGCGCCTCGACGTAGTAGGAGCCACCCAGCGGGTCCGCGACATTGGGCACCCCGGTTTCGGCGGCCAGGATCTGCTGGGTCCGGAGCGCAATCCGGACCGATTCCTCGGTGGGAAGCGCCAGGGTCTCGTCGAGCGCGTTGGTATGGAGCGACTGGGTGCCGCCCAGCACCGCCGCGAGGGCCTGGTAGGCCACCCGGACGATGTTGTTCATCGGCTGCTGGGCGGTGAGCGTGACGCCGGCGGTCTGGCAGTGGAACCGCATCTTCCAGCTCGCTTCGGTGGTGGCGCCATAGCGTTCCCTGAGGTGACGGGCCCAGATTCGCCGGGCCGCTCGCATCTTGGCGATCTCCTCGAAGAAATCGTTGTGCACGTCCCAGAAGAACGACAGCCTCGGGGCGAAGGAGTCGACCGCGAGCCCCCGGGCGAGGCCGTGCTCCACGTAGGAGAATCCGTTCGCCAGGGTGAACGCCAGCTCCTGCACCGCCGTGGCGCCCGCTTCGCGAATGTGATAGCCCGAGATCGAGATGGTATTCCATCGCGGCGTGTGCTCGGCGGCCCACTCGAACATGTCCACGATGATCTTGAGCGCCGGCTCCGGCGGAAAGACCCAGGCGTGCTGGGCCATATACTCCTTGAGGATGTCGTTCTGCACCGTCCCCTGAAGTTTCTGGATGTCCACGCCCTGCTTTTCCGCCGCCGCGACATAGAAGCAGAACAGGATCGCGGCGGGGCCGTTGATGGTCATGGATGTCGAGACCACGTCGAGCGGGATGCCCGCGAAGAGGTCCTCCATGTCCTGGAGGCTCGAGATGGCCACGCCGCACTTTCCCACTTCCCCCTCGGACCGGGGATGGTCGGAATCGTACCCCATCAAGGTGGGGAAATCGAAGGCGACCGAGAGCCCGGTCTGTCCCCGCCCGAGCAGGAACTTGTAGCGCCGGTTGGTGTCTTCGGCGGTCCCGAAGCCCGAGAACTGCCGCATGGTCCAGAGCCGGCCCCGGTACATGGTCGGATGGATGCCGCGGGTGAAGGGCCAAATGCCCGGGAGCTCGCCGGGCGAGCCGAGCCGGGATGCGAGATCCAGCGGGGTGTAGACGGGGTCCACGGCCCGCCCCGAAACCGAGGAAAAATCCACCCCATCGCGCTGGGGAAGCCTGCCATAGGCCGCGCGCCACGCCTCGACCTCGTGCCGAAGGCGCTCCAGCTCAGCGTCGCGTGCGCTCATACCCTGGCTCCTTCCTTGAAGCCCGACACGATCTCGCCGGCCAGCTCATAGGGGCTCTGGCGGCCCGCCGCCACGTCGTCGAGGCGCTCCTTGATCATCTCCTCGGCGCGGGTCTCCTGCCAGACCCATTGCCGCATGGCCCGATCCACGACCTCACGGGTCCGGACCGCGAGCCGCCGCCGCCGCCGCTGCGCCAACTCTCCGGAGCCGGCCATCCACGAATGGTGCCGCTCCAGCGCCTCGATCAGGACCGCGACCCCTTCTCCCTTCGGTGCCACCGTGAGCAGGGCCGGCGGGTCCCAGCCGGCGGCGGGCTCCGGCGCCGGGTGCGGCGCCGGGCTGAGCGCCACGCCGTGGTGAGCCTTCATGCCGCGGAAGGCGTTGCCCTGACGGAAGCCCAGGGTCACTTCGATTTCGCGAGCCAGCTTGTCCGCACCGGGCCGGTCGGCCTTGTTCACGACGTAGACATCCGCAATCTCCATCACGCCGGACTTGAGGGTCTGGATCCCGTCGCCCGATTCGGGCACCAGCACCAGCACCGTACTGTCCGCCATGCCGGTGATGGCGAGCTCGGATTGTCCCACGCCGACCGTTTCCACCAGGATGCGGTCGAATCCGCCCGCGTCGAGCACGTCGCACACCTCACGGGTGCTGGTGGCGAGCCCGCCGAGCGATCCCCGCGTGGCCATCGAGCGGATGTACACACCGCGATCGAGGGCGACCTCCTCCATACGGATACGGTCGCCCAGCAGCGCGCCACCCGAAAACGGGCTGGTCGGGTCCACGGCGACGACGGCGACGGTCAGCCCCTCCCGGCGCCAGGCCTGCACCAGCTGCTGGGTCAGGGTGGACTTCCCGGCTCCGGGCGGCCCGGTGATGCCGATCCGCCGGGCCCGCCCGAGCCGAGGATGTACCGCAGCCAGCAGCTGCTCGAAGCCGGGGCGCGCATTCTCCACCATCGAGATGGCGCGAGCCAGGGCTGCGGTTCGTCCCGCCGCCAGCTCCGCCAGCAGGTTGTCCAAGTCCATGGGTGCAAACTCGCACGATCCCGGGCGATAGGCAATCCGAATTCGACTCGTAACCCTTTGATCGCGGGACGCTTAGGGAGGGTGGGCCCCCAACGCGAGCGGCGCCCACTTGACGGAATCGGCTTTGGTGCTAATTATTTAGCATGATGTTGGTTTCTTAGCATCTCATGCGATGGAGTCCGGATGCCCCGTCCCAGCGCCGCGGACCTCTCCCGAAGAGAACGCCAGATCATGAGCATCGTCTACCGGCTGGGGCGCCCGACCGCGGCCGACGTCCTGGCGGAGCTCGAGGATCCCCCGAGCTACAGCGCCGTGCGGGCGCATTTGCGCATCCTGGAGGAGAAGGGCCACCTGCGCCACGAGCAGGAGGGACCGCGCTACATCTACCTCCCCACCCTGCCCCGCGATCGCGCCCGTCTGGGCGCTCTGCGGCAGGTTCTCCAGACATTTTTCGAAGGCTCCGCCTCGCAGGCGGTGGCAGCGTTACTGGATTCCGCCGACCGGCCGATGACCGCCAAGGAGCTGGACCAGCTCGCCCGGGTGGTCGAGCAGGCCCGTAAGGAGGGTCGATGAGCTCCGCCCCGTTGCAGTTCCTGTTCGCCCTCGCCGCCAAGGGCACCATTCTCCTGATCGCCACGGCGCTGGCGGCGATGCTGGCGCGTCGGGCCCGCGCCAGCGTTCGTCATGCGCTCTGGGCCGCGGGCCTGACCGGGCTTCTGCTGGTGCCGGGACTCTCACTCGGCCTTCCGAGGTGGGAAGTGATCTCGCTTCCGGCACCGGTGGCGGCGCCCTTCGAGCCCGTCATCGACCCCCCGGTGGGCGCACTCAAGCCGGCCGTCTCCGGTGCGGCGCGCACCGAGATCGCGCCGGCTTCGAGGGAGGATGCTCCAGTCCAGCGGCAGCCCGCCGCGCCGGCGGCAAACGGGTTCGACTTCGCGCGGGCGGTCACCGGGACCTGGATCGCCGGAGCCGGCACGCTGCTGGCCTGGCTGCTCTTCGGTCATCTCCGGGTCCGCGCGATCGTGCGCGCGGCCGACCCGCGACTCTGCCCGGAATGGCAGGCATCGGTGGATGATGTGCTGGCGCTGATGCCGATCGGATTCGTGGTCCGGTTCCGGGAGACCCCGTCCGCGATGCCGATGGCCGCGGGCATCGTTCGTCCGGTCGTGCTGCTGCCCGCGGCGGGAGCCGGCTGGACGGCGGCGCACCGCCGGGATGTGGTGGTGCACGAGCTGGCGCATGTGCGCCGGCGCGACTGCCTGACTCACCTGGCCAGCCGGATCGCCTGCTCGATCCACTGGTTCAACCCGCTGGCCTGGGTCGCCGGGCGCCAGGCCCGGGTGGAGCGCGAGCACGCCTGCGACGACGCGGTGCTGGCGGCCGGCGCCCTTCCCTCGAGTTACGCCCAGGCCCTGCTGGAAACCGCCCGCAGCGCGCCCGCCGCCTGGGCGACCGCTTCGGCCGGACTCACCATGGCGCGCCCGTCGCACCTGGCCAACCGGCTCCTGGCCGTGCTGGACGGCGGCCGCCGCCGCGGCCGCCTCGGGCGGGTTGCCTTCGGCGCCGCGTCGTTCGGCACCCTGGCCCTGCTGGCCCCGGTCGCAGCCATGGCGCCGGCCGGGCCCACCGCGCCGATCCGGGTCCGGGCGATCGATTCGCCTCCTGCGGTGATGACGGCGGGCCCCGTGCTGACTCACGTTCACACCAGCGGCCCCGCCTCCCCGCTGCTCCAGGCGGCCGGCCATCTCGATCGCGGGTACGCCGGCCTCTGTGTGTACAGCAAGGGCGGCACCCACCGCACCGTGCGGCTCACCGATCAGATGCGCATCACCGGCATGGGCTCGGCGGACGACGGCAAGGGGAACGCATTCGTCGCCTGGACCGGGGCCGACTGCTCGGTGGTGATCCACGTCGTCGGCGAGCCGGTGTTCACCGGGGACGAGTCCGACGTGGCGAGCTTCAAGGGCTCCGGCCGGTTTACCGTGACGGACTCGGAGGGTCGGACCGAAACGGTGTACGACGTCCGGGGCGACGGCGCTTCCCTGCATCGAAGCTATGCAGTCGACCGGGAAGAACAGCCGGTCTCGGCCGACGCCGGGCGCTGGATCGCAGGAATGATCGTCGAGTACGTTCGGCAAAGCGGCTATCAGGCCGAAGCCAGGGCCCAGCGCATTCTCGCGGCCCGGGGGGTCGCAGGGCTGCTGGAGGAGATTTCCGCGATTCGCTCCGACTACGGGCGCGGCCGCTACTACCTCGCGGGTATCGCCGCTCGGCCCACCGCGGCGGAGATCCGCCAGTTCCTCGATCATGCGGCCGGCCATCTCGACTCGGACTACGAGAAGGGCCGGGTCCTGTCGGCCGTTCCCGTGGCCCTGCTTGGCGAGCCGGGCATCCGAACCAGCTTTCTCGAGGTGACCCGGAGCATCGATTCCGACTATGAAAAGGCCCGGGCGCTGGTGGCCATCAGCGGGGCCGGGCTCGACCCCGCCTCCACCCATACGGCATTGACCGCGGCGACCACCGTGACCTCGTCCTACGAGCGCAGCCGGGTGCTCCAGGCGGTCACCAAATCGGCGCCGGCGGGGCGCGACCTCGACCCCCTCTACTTCGATGCGGTGACGGGCATTGATTCCGACTATGAGAAGGGACAGGTGCTCGTCGCGTATGCGCAGCACGGCAGCCTCAGCGCGGTCAGCCTGGGGCGGCTCTATGCCGCGGCAGCCTCGATCGGCTCGAGCAACGATCTGGCCAACCTGCTGGTGGCGAGCATCGGAAGCTCCGCGTCGGTGAGCGACCGGTGTTCCGGATACCTGGCGGCCGCCTCGCACATCGACTCGGACTACGACAAGGCGCGCGCGCTGCTGGCGCTCTCGGGCGCCGCTACATTGACTCCGGCCTGCGCCAACGCCGCCACGGTCACGGCGGGCGGGATCCAGAGCAGCAACGACCGGGCCCGGGTCCTGATCGATTTCGTGGGACGCGGTTTCCTCACCGAGGCCACCCGGGTCGAATTCTTCCGGGCCACCCGGGGTCTCGATTCCTCCTATGATCTGCGGCGGGTCCTGACGGCGGTGCTGGCGCAGGGACGCCTGCCGGCCGCCGTCCTCACGGACCTCCTGG
>JBGPLG010000140.1:0-8177 GCA_041486305.1 Gemmatimonadota bacterium | reverse complement strand
GATCGGGCGTCGCGGAAAGCTGGCCACCACGTTCGACTTCACTCCCTCCCCCGCCGGTATCGGAGCCGTCAAGGCGTTCGCCGCAAGCTTTCGCGACAATGGCTCGGTAATCCTGTGGGCCCGCGCCGACAACGGCGCCACAACGCAGATTCTGTCGTCCGTCGACGACGGGCTGAAGTGGACCCCTGTCGCGCTCCCGCCGAAGGTCGATGGGTACGCACTCGGCGGGCCTACTCGCGGCGGCGACTTCACCCTCGCGGCATATGGCGAGAACGCTGTGATGGATTTCCGACCCATGGCCGGTTCAGACGCCGGCCTATGGGACCCCGACACGAGCAACTTCTGTACGCTGCTCTACTTCGACCGGTTGACCGGCGTGTTCCGGGTGCAGGGACTGAAGACTACTGGAGACGGCACCGGACTCGGGGGGAGGAAGCGACTGCGCGTCGTTCTGCCGGTCCCCGAGCGGGGGGGCGGCCGGCCCGCGCTGCCCCGAATATTCTACAACGCCGGGCAGGACGTGCTTCGAGCGACCGGCATCGGTCAGGACGGTCTCCTCAGCTGGGCGTCGATCGCACTGACGAAATACGCGGGCTCCCCGAGCCTGGATGACATCCATTCCGATGTGTGGGACGTGCATTTCAGCCCGACGAGCGGCTCCATCCGCATCGCCACCGATGGCGGTGTATTCGAGCGCGTCGGCGCCAAGTGGGTCACGTTCAACGACGGCCTGCATACCCATCACATCCACAGCGTCAGCGCGCTGACCAGGGGAACCGAGGCCCGGCTCGCCTATGCCACCACCGATAACAGTGAGTGGTTCCGGGATGCCGCGCCCATCAGCTCGCCGATGACGGGGTGGAAGACGTATTCCGCCCTTGGTGACGCCAGCTGGACGTTCGCCGACGCCGGCGGCCCGGCAGTCGCCCTCATCGTGCGCCATTCACAGCTGTCGGTCTTCACCGACTTTGGCCTCGGGATGCCGGCGGGCTCCGGTATCACGGCGGGCTCCGGCTTCACCCTGCATTGCATCCCCAATGCCGCTAAGACGAGTTGCACCGATTTTACTACGCTAAGCCCTCGGACTTTCGCGGTGATCCAGACGCCGGTCAGCCAGGCGGGGGCCCCGCTCCTGGACGTGGTTATGCTGGCCCCCACGCCGTTCTACGTTCTGCAAAACAACAGCGTCGCCCCCGCAACCAAAGGTCCTCTGGCCGGGGCGACCAGCCAGACGGGCGGGCCGGTGCTGATCCGGAACCGGAGGTTTCTGGCGCACCCGCAGGGGAGCACCGCGGACTATGCGGACTGGGAGGTCGTGGCGACGGACGTGCCCGCGGGCGCCAACGCCCTCTGGGTCGCCAACGGCCATGTGAATCCCATCTATTTCGTCACAGCGATGAATTCGACGGGTGCTACGACGGTGTGGATGCGGCGCAATCAGCAGACCGGTTGGGCCCAGCTCGTCGGGATCGGGGCGGCGGTCCAGTTTCCGGCGACCGTCTACGGGCCGTTGTACGTGGATCCGTACGACTTCTCGCACCTGTTCATCATCACGGCGGACGGGGTGCGGATCCCGACCCTGACGCGCGGGGCGGAATTGCACCCCACGACTCCGTTCGAACTCGATCCGGTTCTGACCGCCCTGGTGACCAACTCTGGCGAGTTCCCCGTGACCCTCGCCTTCAACGGTGCCAACGCCTCTGATGTCGTGCATGGTTCGCAGGCCGGCGCCTTTTCGAAGGCGATCATCGCTCAGGTGGGATTCTCGCCGACCGATCGAGGACTGGCGGTCGTCGCCTCCCCGGTGACCGGACTCTTCTTTCAGTCACAGCGGGGAGGAGGGTGGCGATCGCTCTCGCTCTATCAGCCGAAACCGTTTACGATGACTTCGACGGTGGCGGTCCTGGGGCAGTCGGTCTATGTCGGCCTGGAGGGACGCGGGCTCTGGCGAATCTCGGACCTCGAGCGAGCCCGCCTGGCGTGCTACTACGACCACCCCACGCCCACGAAGCCCGACGAGGTGGCGCGCTTGCTCAACGCCGCAACGCTGCCGATTGCCGGAGCCTCGGTGAAGGTGGTGGTCGTTCACGACGGCGTGCCGGCGATTTCCACGGTGACGACAGATTTTGGCGGACGTATCCTCGCGCCCGGCTCGACGGGAGCGGCGGTGCATCTCCGGTTCGCGGGCAACGACGACTGGGAGCCGTGCGCGACGAGTTTTCTCCGCTGACGCCGAGTTACCCCCGGCCGGCGACCGACTTCTTCAGGGCGTCGAACTCCCGGGCCAGTCTGAGGACCGCGCGGAGTACCTCCTCGTTGGTCACCCGACCTCCTGCCTTGCCGGGACCCGGCGAGGGGGGCGTGCCGCCGCACGGGTTGTCGTTGGCCGCGACCTCGGGACCAAAGCGCCGGATAATATCGATGATCGCGCCGGGATTCTTTTCCAGGTCGATCATGGCACCGTGGCGTTTGATCACGCGCTTCACCACTGCATCATTGGTCTTCGCTTCGTTCGCCACCTTCTGAGTCTTCGCCTTCGTCGCCATTGCCTCTCCTCGGTTGGTCGTTCACCGGCATTTGCGCTGGCGGACCCAGGTCACCAGCACGGTCTTGCGCCCGCCCGCCAGTGGGGCGCCGGCGTGGCGCATGCTGCGGTCCAGTCTGCCGGAGCGGTCCAGGTTCTTCCAGACCACCAGCCGCCCCGCCTGCGCCTTCACTTCGATCTCGAGTTCGCTGAAGCATGTAGCGCCACCCTTGCGCGGCGTATCGAGGTAGATCAGCACCGTGTGGGCGCGCTCCCCCCCACGCTCCCCGCGCCAGTGGCCGGCATCATAGTGGTAGTCGAACTTCCCCCCGGCGCAATAGCGGGTCGCCTGCCAAGACTCGGCCCGCTCCCCTATGCGTGGCACCAGCGGCGCCAGCCGCCGCGTGAGGGTCCGCACCAGCCTGGCGAGCGGAGGGGTAAACCAGTACTCGTCCGTGGACCAGCTTACCCGCATGGGGCTCGTCACGGTCGTGAGCGTCCCATTCGATGCCGTGACGGCCACGCCGCTGGGTCGCCACAGGGCGTAGCGGAGCTCGGCCCGCACGGTGGCGCACTCTGAGGGCGAAAGAAAGTCGTCGACCCAGAGCAACTTGCCTCGGCCCTCCGGTGGGATGTACACGGCGCCGCGTGTCACGGGTAGAACCCCGGTTCCACGAGGCGGAAGCCGATCGCTTCTTCGTAGTCGCGCACGCTTCGGCGTGTCCCCGTGCCGTACCGGCCCCGCTGCCGGCCCATCAGCAGCCTCCGGAGCCGCGCCATCGATTCGACGTGTTGTTCCAGCCATGAGGCGTGGTCGTCCCAATGAGTGACCCGGGAGCTGCGGTTGTAGCAGTGCCAGCCCAGAACGACATGAGGATGGAAGAGATCGAAGCCGGTGGTCCAAGCCCGTAGGCTGATGGCCACTTCATCTCCCATGAAATAGAAGTCGGGGTCGAACGGCACGTCATGGTTGAAATCGCCATCGGTGAAGAGGAAGTGCAGGGAGAGATAGTCGGCGGGCACGGGCTCGCGCACTCGATGCCAGAACGGGATCGGAAAGCTGGTGAGGCGGAACAGCACTCCGTCCTCGCGCGCCAGGGGATAGATCTGCAGCGGCATCCGCCGGCGCGAGTGCGGCTCGGTGTCGGGGCGGTAGGGCGGCAGATAGGCGGTAACCGCCGGTCGGCGGACCCCCCTGGCACGCAGCGAATCGTAGATCGTGCGCGTGGTATGGTCCCAGTGGCGGGCAAAGCGGTGATGGGAATCGATCATGAGGGTGAACGGCTCACCGCGCCATTCCTTCTGCAGAAGCGAGCGCGCCCAGTTGCAGCCTCGGCTCTGCTCGGCGGGCACTTCGAGTACTTCGAGGTTCTTCCGGCGGAGGAGCGAAGCGGGCAGCGACTCTCCCGGTGCGCGTTGCCAGAACAGCACCACCCGGAGGAGGTCCGGCCGTGCGGCCTTGGCGAAGAGGTCGCGAAGGGTGGGCACCAACTCGGTGTCCCGGTACGTCGGAATCTGGACGAAGATCCGACCGTCCCGTGCCAGTCGTGGCCGGTAGGTCAAGACTCGCGGCCGAGCGGAGCCACGGTTGCCAAGCTTCATGGCCATGGCCGCCATCGAATCCGGTGAGGGTTGGAGAAGGTCGTCCCGCCCGACGAGACTGTCAAGCGGAACCGGCAATCTCCCTGACCCGCGCCAGGGGAGGACTAACCGACATGTTCACCGGGCGGGTCTCTTTCCCGGTCCGCGGAGGACCATTGACGCCATTGCTGATGATGGTAGAGATCAGCGTCGCTTGATTCCAGACCATGCGGGAGTTGAATTCATAGGTGTCGCCGGAGCCAAGCTGGCTGGCGTAGACCTGGAGGGTCGATTGAACACTGTGCCCCTGGAAGGCATCCGCCTCGCCGGCGCCGCTGGTCGTACCACCTCGCAGGAACATTCGCGCTGGAGCGCTCTGACCGGGCGAATCATGCCCCGGCACCTGGCCGTTGAGATTGGGGATGGTGTCCCCATGGTACGGACTGCGTACGTCGTCCAGCTGTTGACCGTTGCACTCGACCCAGCCATCCGGTAGGCCTGGTGTTCCGGTGAGGGACTCATGCCACGCGATGAGCGACCCTATGGGCACAATGCCGAAGCCGGATATCGCACCTTTGACGTCGAGTCGGGACGGCAATGCACACGATGAGCAGTGCCCTGAGCCAATGCGTCTGTGTGACAACATGTCGTAGTGTCATGGGGCCGCAGTCCTTCCGTGGCATCGGGTGAAAAGGTCGCCGGCCGCAGCAAGCGCGTGAACGGACTGGTGGGCATGCGGGCCAAGCCGATCGGCCAACCGAGCCGGCGTCTTGCTGCCCTCCATCGCCGCCCCGCTCATCGA
The DNA here is from genome assembly GCA_041486305.1 of Gemmatimonadota bacterium. GTDB lineage: Bacteria > Gemmatimonadota > Gemmatimonadetes > Gemmatimonadales > GWC2-71-9 > JABFSM01. The sequence continues at coordinate 3,270 of JBGPLG010000140.1, read as the reverse complement.
ACCGGACCATGCCTACGGCCCCAGCACCGTCTCCGCCCGGAGCCGCCCCACATTCATCATGCGCTGCATATCGGTCTGATCGAAGACCAGGCTGTCGCCTTTGAGCAACGGCATCTCCGGCGCGATGACCCGGAGATTCACCATGACCTTCCCCGAGAACGGAGGCCCCGCCTCGGCGAATACCTGCTCGACGATGGCAGCGGAGACGCCCTGGTCGATCAGCTCGCGGCGGAGCTGGGTGATCTTGGCCAGGAGAGAGTTGTACCGCTCTGCGACCTCGATGTCGTTCTGGGCCACGTCCTCGGTCAGCACGTCGATGGCGCGCGGCAGCACGCCAAGCACCGAGCCGAATGACTTGTTGATCCTGGTGCGCACCAGAGGGGAGAGAATGACGGCGTAGATGTCGGTCGCGCCCTGGTCGATGGCGACCTTGAGCGGGGCGTACTCCCTGACTCCGCCGTCCACGTACTCGTCGGCGACGATGGCTTCTGGCGCAGCACCCACCGGCAGGGGAGGATCCACCGGGTCCAGCGCCGCGGGAAGCACCATCACGGCCGGCAGCATCACCGGGACCGAGGAGCTGGCGAGGATGGCGCCGATCAGCTCCGCCCGGTTCTGCAGACGGTGTTGCCGCGCCGGCCGGTCGATCGAGGGCTGATCGGCGGTGTGGAAGTACACCAGCTCACCGGTCTGGAGGCTGACCGTCGTCAGGAAGATCGGATGAGTGCCCTGGAGCACCAGGTCCGCCGCCGCCTGGTCGAAGACCCGCTCCAGCAGCTTGCGAAGCGGCGCCGAGTTGAACACCCCCGGCGACTTGAGGATCTTGGCGGCCTCCTGCGGGGCGAAGAGCTGATTGCTCGAGACGTTGCCGTAGGTCGTGACCAGTTCGGGCAGCTTGCTCGCCGCCATGGCCGCGGCGATGATGCTCCCGGTGCTGGTCCCGGCGTACAGATCGAATTGAATCCCCCGCTCCAGCGCGAGAAACGCCGCCGCGCCGACCGCGAATGCCCCTTTGCCTCCCCCGCCGCTGACGACCAGTGCCGTCTTTCCCATGGAACCTCGCTGTCTTGCGCTCAGGAATTCGACTGGGTGATCCGGTCCCGCATCGCCTGGACCCATGCCGCGACGATCTGTGCCTCCGTGATGCCCGGCGGGGCCGCGATCTTCGGCCGGAGGTTGCGATCGACCTCAGCGAGCTGGGCATCGCCCAGCGCCGTCCGGAAGGCCTCCATGGTGGTCGCCCCGGCACCGGGCGAGCCGAGAAAGCTCCGCACCGTCGCGGTGAGCTGATGACAGCGCTCCACGCTGACGTCCCGCGCCGCACCGATCGCGGCGCCCACCGCGCGCATCATCAGCTCCCGCTGCTCGGCCAGGACGCCGACCGGCACGGGCGCTGGTGTCGCCCCGGCTTCCCCGGCATGCAGGGTCCCGAGTCGTCCGATCCCCACCGCGGCTTCGAGGATGGTCGCATGATTGGCAAAGTCGTGGAGTCCGCGCAGGGCAATGCTCAGCAGGCCCCCGCCGTCGAAGAGCGCCGTCGGTCCTCCGACGCCCCGCCCGCTGGTTCCATAGAACCCTTCGGCGCCGAGGTGGACGGCAATGTTGCCGACCGGGGCCAGGGAGAAGGCGCGGAGGGTGAGCCGGCCGCCGAACGCCGCCTCCAATTGCGGGTTGACGAGGTCGACCCCGACCAGCCCACCGAGCCGGAACGCCACGCTCCGATCGATGACCAGGGTGGGGTAGAGTCGGGCGGATATCGAGTAGGGGGCGATCGAGTGGGGGCCCAGCGTCACCCCCTGGCCGATGTCCCACGCGATGAGGGCGCGGGGCTCCGCGCTTGCGGGCGGTGCGGTGATGCACGGGTCTCCCATCCTTGTCGCAGGTGCGCCGGCAATGGCGACAATCAAGGCGAGCATGGCATGCGTCCGTTTCCCCGGATTCCCGGAAGGGTACTGCTCCCCAAGACTACCCTGCCGGGCTGGCTTCCGTACCTAGTAGATCTTCTACCCCGCTCCCAGCCTCCGGCCGGAAGACAAGAGACCGGGGGCTCGCGACCTCGCTCACCCCCGGCCTGTCCTGCCACTTCCGGCACCCGACGAGCTCCGGCCCGGTGCCGTCCTCCCGGCCTTCACGCCGCCGGGGCGACCCCGCCCGAGCTCGGCGGTACCACCCCATCACCCGCCGGCGGCGGGCTCACCACGTTGCGCGGCTGGCCGGGGATTGCCTTGACCGCCTTCCACTCCGCCATCATGTCCGGATTGTCCCCGAACCTGTAGCGGGTCATCCCGTCGAGCACCTTCACCTGATCCACCAGCTCGGCGGTGATGGACTCCAGATCGGCGCGGGCACCGATGTGCTCACGCCGCCCGGTCCGAACGGTCTCGATGGCGGTCTCCATCTCCGAAGCCATCCGGTCCAGGTCATCGAGCAACGTGTCTTTCATGCCTGCCTGGATCAGCAGGTCCTTCTGCGGCTCTGCCGAAGCCAATAAGGCCCGGACCGAGGCGAGGAAGGCGACGTTGGTGGCATTGCCCGATGGGAGCTTGAACCGCTCCGCCAGCTCGGCCCGGTCCTTGGCGGCCACCGACCCGACGGCGACCAGGTAACGGACCAGCTGGAAGTGCAGGACCCGCCGGAGCTCCCGCCGGTGGTTCCTGGCCCCGCGTGCCGCCACCCGTCCCTCCTGTTCCCTGGCCGCGATCGCCGTCGCCTTGGTCAGGCGATCCTCCAGCCGAGCCAGAATCGGGGCGTACCCCGGCTCGGTCGAAGCGTGAGCCCGGCAGAATTCCCGGACCCGGGCGGCCATCTCCAACTTCCTGCGTACAATCGTGTCCATATAGAGGTTCCTCCTCTCTGGACATCGGCTCGGAGCAGCGAAGGTGCCCGGGCCAGGGTTGAGACTGCGTGAACCCGCTCGAACCGGCGCCATGCCACCGGCCGACGCCGCCCCTATTTCATAGGTCGTGCCATCGCGCGCGCGACCCTGGACCGCGCGGGTTATTTCTGCCTCGTGACGACGTGGTCGTATGGAGCGAAATCGTTGTCCGGCATTGTGAAAGACCGGTTCGGACGCGTGAGGATACGGTCTGCGATTGTGATGCAGGGGTTTGGACTTATGACGACAACGCCGGGACCGCGATGACGCGATGTGTCCTCATGACGGGGAAATCGTGTCCTGATCGTGAAAATGTGTCCTCTCGGAAGGACAGATACCGGTCTATGACGCGATGCCGGCGGTTGATGACGGTGTGATCCGGCTTTGGGAGAGTC
>JBGPLG010000139.1:0-8278 GCA_041486305.1 Gemmatimonadota bacterium | reverse complement strand
GACTTCGACAACTACACCAAGAAGGAAAAGCTCCTGTTCGAGCGGGAGCGGGTCAAGTTGTCACGGAACCTCGAGGGCTTGAAGCACATGAGCCGCCTGCCCGGGGCGCTGTTCATCGTGGACGCCAAGAAGGAAAAGATCGCGATCCAGGAAGCCAACAAGCTCGGCATCCCGGTGGTCGCGATCGTGGACACCAACGCCGATCCCGACGTCATCACGGTGCCGATTCCCGGCAACGACGACGCGATCCGCTCGGTGTCCCTGATCACCAAGGCGCTGTGCGACGTGATCAACGAGGCCCGCGCCCAGGTGCCCGCCCGGGAAGCGGCCGAGCACGATGACGCGGAGACCTACAGCACCGACGGCGGCTCCGAGGGAGATCCCGAAGCCGACCGGCGCCGCCGCCGGACCGGCGCACGCAAGCGGCGGCCCAAGCCCGAGGCGATCGCCGCGCGGCTGAAGCACGAGGGCGAACCGGCGGCCGAGCCGGCGGCGGGCGAGGCGAGCGCCTGAGCCGGGACTAGACCCCCGACCCCGACGCCTCCGCCGCGCCCTGGCCCCACCGGCCATGCGCGGCGGTTTACTATACACGACTGGATGGAACCGAAATGAGCAAGGTGGCAATTTCCGCGAAGGACATCAGCGAGCTGCGCACCCGGACCAGCGCCGGCATCTCGGACTGCAAGGCGGCGCTGGAAGAGGCCCAGGGCGACATGGACAAGGCGGTGGAGATCCTTCGCAAGAAGGGCATCGCCAAGGCCGAGACCCGGGGCGGCCGCACCGCGTCCCAGGGGCTGGTCGTCGTGGCTTCGCACGTGGCGGGGGAGGACGTCGCGATGATCGAGCTCAACTGCGAGACCGATTTCGTGGCCCGGACCGAGGAGTTCATCCACCTGGCCCGCGAGCTCGCGGTGGTGGCTGAGCAGCACGCCCCGGTGGGCGTCAATCCGGGCTCCGTGCTGGATGCGGCGCCCTTCCGGGACAAGACCGTGGGTGTGGTCGTCAAGCAGATGTCCGGGACGACCGGCGAGGCCATGACGCTCAAGCGGGTGGCCCGCTTCCAGCAGTCTTCCGGTACGATCCAGAGCTACCTGCACTTCAACGGCCAGGTGGGTGTGCTGGTAGACGTCCAGGGCCCCTCGGGCGACGGGCTCGGCGCGCTGGCGCGGGACATCGCGCTGCACATCGCCTCGGCGGATCCGGTGGGCGTGAGCGAAGCCGACATCCCGGCCGACGCGATCGCCCGGGAGCGGCGGATCGCCGAAGAGCAGGTGGCCGCGGAGGGCAAGCCGGAGAACATCCGGGCCAAGATCGTCGAGGGCAAGCTGCGCAAGTTCGTCGCGACCAGCACGTTGCTGGGGCAGCCGTTCGTCAAGGACGAAGCCAAGGCCGTGGGCGACCTGGTCAAGGAAGCGGCCAAGACCCTCGGCGGCCCGGTGACGGTCAAGCGCTTCGCCCGGTTCAAGGTGGGGCAGGACTGATGGCGCTGGCCTACCGGCGCGCGCTGCTCAAGATTTCCGGCGAGGCGCTGGCCGGCGGGAAGGGTGTCGGCCTCGACTACGCGGTGGTCGACGCCCTGGCCAAGCAAATCAAGGATGTGCACGACCAGGGCATTCACCTGGGGCTGGTGGTCGGCGGCGGCAATATCGTGCGGGGCACCGCCGCCAGCGCTCAGGGAATGGACCGAGTCTCGGCCGATTACATGGGGATGCTCGCCACCGTCATCAACGCGCTGGCGCTGCAGGACGTGCTGGAGCGGACCGGGGTCCAGACCCGGGTGCTTACCGCCATCCGGATGGAATCGCTGGCGGAGCCGTACATCCGGCGCCGCGCCGTGCGACACCTCGAGAAGGGCCGGTTGGTGATCTTCGCCGGTGGCACCGGCAATCCGTTTTTCTCCACCGACACCGCGGCGGTGCTCCGGGCCCTGGAAATCGACGCGGACGTGATCCTCAAGGCCACCGGCGTGGACGGCATCTATACCGGAGATCCCAAGAAGGACACGGACGCCAAGTTCATTCCCGAGCTCTCCTTCCAGGAGGCGCTGGTGAAGGGCTACGCGGTCATGGACGCCAATGCGTTCGGGCTGTGCAAGGAGAACAACCTCCCGATCGTGGTATTCAACATCAATCAGCCGGGGGCCATCGGGCGAGTGCTCGCTGGAGACCGGGTGGGGACGATCGTCCGATGAGCGCTGCCACCAGCATTCCCGACGCCGTCAAGCAGGCCCGCGAGCAGATGCACAAGGCGGTGGAGAACACCAAGCGCGAGTTCAGCGGGCTCCGGGGCAACAAGGCCACCACCTCGCTGCTCGACACCATCCGGGTGGATGCCTACGGCAGCCACGTGCCGCTCAACCAGGTGGGCCTGGTGTCGGCGCCGGAACCGCGGCTCTTCACGATCCAGCCGTTCGACAAGGGCCTGACCCAGGCCATCGAGAAGGCCATCCGCGAATCTGATCTGGGGCTCAACCCCTCCACGCAGGGCAATCTCATCCGGATCCCGCTGCCTCCGCTGTCGGAAGAGCGCCGCAAGGAGCTGGTGAAGATCGTGCACAAGCTCGCGGAAGAAGGTCGCGTGGGAGTGCGGCACGCGCGCACCGACGCCATGCAGAAGGTCAAGAAGGTCGAACATGTGTCCGAGGATGAAAAGTCCCGCGCCGAGAAAGACATCCAGAAGGCCCACGACGAGCATATCAAGCAGATCGACGGCCTGATCCACGCCAAAGAAGCGGAGATCATGGAGGTGTGACCCCCTCCGCGGAAGAATTGCTCGGCCGGATCCAGGTCAACGGCGACGTGCCTCAGCACGTCGCCGTGATCATGGATGGGAACGGGCGGTGGGCCCAGAAGCGGGATCTGCCGCGATCGGCCGGGCACCAGGCCGGGATGGCCGGGGTGCGGGAGTGCGTGGAAGGCTGCCTCCAGACGGGGGTGGAGGTGCTCACTCTCTTCGCCTTCAGCCAGGAAAACTGGCATCGCCCGCCGGAGGAGATCGAAGCTCTGATGACCCTGCTCCAGGAGTACGTTTCCAAGGAGGGGTCGGAGCTTCGGGAGCGCGGCGTCGCGGTGCGCATGCTGGGAGACCTGGAACGCCTCACCCCCGCCGCCCGCGCCGCGGTGGACACCATCGAAGCCCAGACCTCCGCCGGTGCCGCGCTCTCGATGAATATCTGCCTGTCGTACGGTTCCCGCGCCGAGATCACCCGCGCCGCCCGGATGCTCGCCGAGGAGGTCCAGGCGGGCCGCATGACCCCGGCCGAGGTGGACGAGGCCGCGCTGGCCCGGCGCCTCTATACCGCGGCATGGCCCGACCCCGACCTGCTGATCCGTACCTCCGGGGAGCATCGGCTCTCCAATTTCCTGCTCTGGCAGGTGGCCTACGCGGAGTTCCACGTGACCTCGGTGCTCTGGCCCGACTTCACCCGCCGTCACCTCTTCGAGGCCATTCTCGATTTTCAGCGCCGCGACCGCCGCTTCGGGCGGCTGCCGGCGTCCTCGTGAGCAATCTCGCCAAGCGGGTCCTGGTCGCCGCCGTCGCCATCCCGATCGCGCTGGGCATTGTGTGGTACGGCGGACTGGCCCTCGCGCTACTGGTCATGGTGGCGGCGCTGCTGGGCACCGGTGAGCTGTTCGATCTGGCGGAGAAGACCGGCGTGCGCCCGCTTCGCGGAGTGGGCATGACGCTCGGGGCCCTGGCCCCGCTGGTTACCTGGCTGATCGCCGCCACCCCGAACGAATTCGCCATTGCCATCTCCGGTCCGCAACCGGTTGCCGGCATCCTCGAGGTGCTGAGTCTGTTCCCGGCCTGGCTGCTCACCCAATGGCCCCTCGCCGCGGCGCTGGTTCCGATCATCGTACTGACCGGCGTCCTCATGAAGCGAGCCCCTACGGACCGACCCCTCGCCGCTGCCGCCGTGACCCTGTTCGGCCCGATCTACTGCGGCGTGCTACCATCCACGTTGCTCGTCATCCGGTACGTCGCCGGCCCCGGCGAATCGTGGCCCGCCACCTGGCTGGTCTTCTTCCCGCTCGCCGTCACCTGGCTCTGCGACAGCTTCGCGATGTGGGGCGGGATGCTGATCGGGGGAGCGAAGCTGGCGCCGAGCATCAGCCCCGGAAAGACCCGGGCGGGTGGCATCGCCGGGCTGCTCGGCGGCGTGGTGACCGCGGTGGCGTTCGTCCCCCTCGCGCTCACGCCGATGGGCAAGGGGTTTCCGCTCGGCGTCGCCGCGCTGATGGGGCTGATCCTGGCGGCCACGGCGCAGGTGGGCGACCTGACCGAATCACTGCTCAAGCGCGAGGCGGGCGTGAAGGACTCGGGCAGCCTGATCCCGGGGCACGGCGGCGTCCTCGACCGGCTCGACTCGCTCTACTTCGTCCTCCCGGTCGCGACGCTGTTGTTCCGCGCCTTCGGAGTCCTCTAGGTCATGCGCGGCGTGGCGGTTCTGGGGTCCACCGGGTCGATCGGGACCAGCACTCTCAACGTGCTCCGGCGCCACCGCGACCGCTTCCACCTGGTCGCCCTTACCGGCGGCTCGAATGCGTCGCTGCTGGCTGAACAAGTCGCCGAATGGCGGCCGGCCTTCTCGGGTCTGGCCAACGGCGACGGGCCCTCCTGCCTGATCGAGGCCGCCACCCGGCCCGATGCCGACATCGTGGTCAACGCGGTGGTCGGCTTCGCGGGCCTCGAGGCCACCCTCGCGGCGCTCGAAGCCGGCAAGCGCGTGGCGCTGGCCAACAAGGAATCGCTGGTCGCGGCAGGTGACTTGGTAGCCGAAGCGGCTCGTCGCGGAGGAGGCGAGCTGGTGCCGGTGGACTCGGAGCATAGCGGCGTGCTGCAATGCATCACGGGACGGAAGGGTTCGCTCCAGCGCCTGATCCTCACCGCGAGCGGGGGGCCGTTCCGGGGGTGGACCGCGGAACGGGTCGCCCGGGCCACCGTGGCCGAAGCGCTGAACCATCCGACCTGGCGGATGGGGAGCAAGATCACGGTTGACTGCGCCACCCTCGCCAACAAGGCGATGGAGGTAATCGAGGCCCATCACCTCTTCCACCTGTCGTACGACCGGGTGGATGTGGTGGTGCACCCGCAGAGTATCGTCCACGCCTTTGTCGAATTCGCCGACGGCAGCGTACTGAGCCAGCTCGGCTTTCCGTCGATGGAGCTGCCGATTCTGTACGCCTTGACCCATCCGGACCGGGCCCCGGATCAGGGCACCAGGGCCTTCGATCCGGTCGAGATCGGCGCCCTTACGTTCGAGCCGGTCCGACCCGACGTGTTCCGCGCCTTCCACGCCGGGGTCGAGGCCGGGCGGGCGGGCGGCACCGCTCCGGCGGCGTTCAACGCCGCCAACGAGGTCGCCGTGGAAGCCTTCCTGGCCGGACGAATCTCTTTCGGCCGGATTGCCGAAGTGATTGAGGGGACTCTGGAGCTGCACCGGCCGGTGCCGGCCACGTCGCTCGAAGCGGTGCGCGCGGCCGACGCCGACGCGCGCGCGAAGGCGGAAAGGTTGCTGGCATGAACGGAGCCGTGACAGGCGTGCTGTCCCTGATTGTCGTGCTCGGCGTGCTGGTTTTCGTGCACGAATTCGGGCACTTCGTCGCGGCGAAAGCCTTCGGAATCTGGGTCCACCGCTTCGCCTTGGGGATCGGGAAGCCGATCCCGGGGTTGAAGTTCCGGCGGGGTGAAACCGAGTACGCCATCTGCTGGCTGCCACTGGGTGGCTACGTCAAGATGGCGAGCCGCGACGAAGACCCGGCGTCGGCGGCGCTGGAGGGCGGCGCGGCGAGCGCGGACGTGCCGCCCGACCGGGTGTTCGAGGCCAAGCCGGTCTGGAAGCGAATGATCGTCATCCTGGCCGGCGTCACCATGAATGTGCTCTTCGCCTGGCTGCTATTCTCGGCCTTGTTTTTCAAGAACGGGATCAACGTCATCACCATCACCACCGTCGGCGGTGTGACCGCGCCGGTGCCCGCCGGCGCCGAGGAGCTCACGAAGCTGGCGCCCGGGGACAAGATCATCCGTGTGGCGGGCCAAGCGGTGACGGCGTGGGAGCAGATCCAGGAGGCGATGATCCAGACCTCGGCGGACTCCTTTGCCATCGAGGTGGACGGGAAGCCGCCGGTCATCGTGCGGATTCACCCCGACGCCCTGGAATCGCGGATCAGGGCCTTCGGGGCCCTCTCGCCCATGGTTCCCCCGGTGATCGGCCAGGTCGTTCCCGGGGGACCGGGCGCCAAGGCGGGCGTCAAGACTGGGGACACCCTTGTCGCCGTAGCCGGCAAGCCGATAGTCCAGTGGCAGGACGCGGTGGAGGCCATCGAGGCCCACCCCGACCAGGACCTGGCGCTCACGGTCGCGCGGGCCGGCCAGCGTCTCGACCTGAACGCCCATACCCTTGCCGACGTGGTGAAGGACAGCACCGGCGAGCACAAGGTCGGCAAGCTTCGCATGGGGCCCGATCTGCCCGAGCGCCACGATCCGCTCTCCTTCGGCAGGGCCCTGGAGGAAGGGGCCAAGCAGACCGTCAGCGCCTCGACCACCGTGGCGCGAGTGGTCCGCGGCATGGTCAGCGGCCGGGTGTCCACCCGTGAGGTGGGAGGGCCCATCGCCATCGGGATCGCGGCGGGCCAGGCGGCCCAAATCGGCTTCGTGGCGTTCCTGGCCTTTATGGCCACGATCTCGGTCAATCTCGCGGTGCTCAATCTGCTGCCGGTTCCGGTGCTGGACGGCGGACAGTTCCTCTTCCTCCTCGGCGAGGCGATCCTGCGGCGGCCGCTGTCCGTCAAGCTCCGGGAGCGGCTCACGCTGGTCGGGCTGGTGCTGCTGTTCCTCCTGATGGTCCTGGCATTCTCGAACGACATTCGCCGGGCATTGGGCCTCATGTAGGAGGGGGAATGACCCGCATTCGCCGGTTGCTATTCCTCGTCACCACGCTCGGGCTGACCGGCGTACTCCCCTCGGCCGGTCAGTCGCCGGCCGCCGGCCCGCCCCGGCCGATCGCCCTCCCCGATTTCTATCGGCTCATCGCTGTCTCGGTGCCGGCCTTCTCACCGGACGGGCGGCAGGTCGTCTTCGTCCGGACCCACATCGTGGAAGCGGAGAATCGACGCCAGAACGAGCTCTGGATCGTCCCCATCGACGGATCCACGCCGCCGGTACGTCTCACCAACCCGGCATACTCCGCCTCCTCTCCAGCCTTCAGCCCCGATGGGCGCCTGCTGGCGTTTCGCTCGGTGCGGCGGGTGCCCGGCGGGGCCGGCGAGACGAGCCCGATCTGGTTCCTGGATATGGCGCGGCCGGGCGAGGCGTTCCAGATCGAGGGCGTGAAGGAGATGCCGGAGTGGAGTCCTGACGGCAAATGGATCGCGTTCGCGATGCCCACCCCGCCGCCCGCGGGGGCCGCCGTGGCGAAGACCGACTTCGACCGGGAGCTCGACAAGCGTTTCACCGGGCGGGTCATCGACTGGATGAACTACCGGTTCGACGGCCGTGGCTACCTCACCGACCCGCGCGACTCCTCGGCGACCCCGCCGCGGGAGCTGTATGTCGTGCCCCGCGAGGGGGGAACGCCGCGCCGGCTCACCTCCCTGGGTGTGGACGTGCAGACGCCGCGCTGGAGCCCCGACGGCAAGCGACTGGTGTTCGTCGCCGACACGCACCAGCGGGACGAGTACTCCTACCGCCGCGCCGACCTCTGGACCGTCTCCCTCGACGCACCGCCGTCGAGGCTGACCGACGACGGGTTCGACTACGGCGAGCCGGCCTGGAGCGCCGACGGGAGTACCCTGGTCTTCCAGCGGCAGGAGAGCCTCAACGAGGTGATCGCCCGAAAGCAGAGTGACGGCGGTGCGGTGGATCTGTACCGGATGCCGGCCGCCGGCGGCCCGATGGTGAACCTCACGCCAGGCTGGGATCTGCTACCGGGGGATCCGATGCCGAGCCCCGATGGCCAATGGGTTTATTTCGACGGGGGCATCGGCGGGAGCACCCACCTGTTCCGAGTGCCCGCTCGCGGCGGAGCCGTCACCCGGGTGACGACCGGCGAGCGCCGGCTGGGCGACTTCGGGTTCGACGCGGCCTTCGATCGGCTGGTATACACCGGCGCGACCTCCGACCGTCCGGTCGAGCTGTACAGCTCCAAAGCCGACGGTACCGACGAGCGCCGCCTGACATCGTTCAACGACGCCCTGGTCGCGGAGACGAATCCGGTGCCGGCCCGGCGGCTCGGGTTCAAGAGCGCCGACGGCACTCCGATCGAGGGGTGGATGCTGCT
>JBGPLG010000138.1:0-8341 GCA_041486305.1 Gemmatimonadota bacterium | reverse complement strand
CAGAATCGCGATCCTCGGCAGGCTGCCCGCGGATCCGGTGCTGTCGGCCCAGTCCTGGACCGCGCCGTACCGGAACCGGGCGAACAGGGTATCGCCGCGGCAGGTCGGAGGGTCCACCGAAGGCTGCGCATCGCGCTCCTTGGGACGCCGCGGGTGCAGGAACCCGTGCGGGGCGCCGGGATCGGCCATCAGGAGGAGCGCCTCCGGGGGCAGCGGGTCGCCGGCGGAGAGCGACGCCGTGAGCCCCGCGAGGGTGCGGCCGAACATCGCCGCCTCTCCGGGACCGTACAGCGTCGAGCCTCCCTCGTAGTACTGGGCGGTGTACTCCTCGGCGGTGGTGATGTACTCCAGGTAGCCGTTGGTGAGCCCCATGATCAGCGCCGCGTCAACCGGCATCCCCCTGCCCCTGGACCGCGCGGCCGCCAGCATACCGTCGCGCATCCGGCGGCCCGCGGTTGTGGTCACCTCGCCGGGCAGCGTGCCGATCACCCGGTTGCCGATCTGGAAGACGGTGACCTGGGCGTGAGAGGGGAACCCGTCCGCCGTCGGCTTGACCAGCAGCGGCCCGACCAGCACGTCCCCGAGCGTGTGCTTCCCGGCCTGGCATCCCTTGGGATCCGGGTTGGGCGTGCCCTGGTCCAGGCCCATGGCGAAAACGCCGAAGAGACTCCACCCCAGCATCCGGGTATGCGCGTCGTCCGCCCCGACCAGGGCCCCCATGCCGACCGCCGGCGTGTTACAGATCCCCGGTACCCGCACCGTGTCCCGGAGCGGCAGCGTTACGAACGCCCGGCTCAGCTCGATGTCGTCGGCGGCCTTGGGGTCCAGCCCGTCGTACAGCTCCACCGCGGCCCGGCCCACCCCCTCGCCGATCCAGTCCACACCCTGGCGCCCCGCGTGCACGCAGGCTGCGATGTGCCGCTCGCTCGGCGGCTTCCACTGCCACAAGGTCGGCGCGAACGCCCCTTCGAGGAACGGCAGCGGGGCGAGGGTCGGGGTATCGCACCGGCTCTGGGGAGTCCACGCCGGCGACACATCGCCTTCGGTGCCGTTGGCGAAGAGGTGAAGCGATCGTGGGACGAACGGCCAGGGGCGCGGATCGATCAGGCTGTCGATGTGGCGTTCCAGCCTCCGCTCGACCAGCCCGTGGATGTCGCCGTCGAGGAGCACCGTACCGCTGGCGTTGCCGGTGCCGTGCATTGCGAAGATCGTGAAGGCGCCCCGGGGCTTGAATCCGCTGCCGTCCCACTGGTCCACCCGCAGCATCGACATCTCCGGGTCCACCAGCTGGTATTCTCGCGCCAGCCCGGCGGGAGCGTCGGGGCGGGCCATCGGCGGCGGGAGGTTGCGGATCATCGCGGGGAGGCTCCGGATCCTGGTGTAGCCCCAGACCGCTCGGGATCCCCATGCGATCGTCGCGGGGGCGAGGTTCGCCGCCGCGCTTTCCAGCGCGCCCTGGATCCGTCGCGCCAGGGAGTCGACCATCACCGTGTCGTATCCCGGCACCGAGCTCCCCTCCTCGTTGTACACCTTGCCTTCGAAGTAGTGCGAAGGCCCCGAATGGGTGTGGGTCGCGGCGATGATCAGCCGGTCCACGCCGATGTGGGTCGAGTCGAGAATGAGCTGGGCTACCCGCCGGTGCAGCAGGGCGGAGCCAAGCGGTATGTCGGCCACCACCAGCCCCAGCCGGTTGCCCTTCGCGTCCTCCAGGATCATCGCGCGTGCGTAGAGCCGGAGCCGCTGGCCCATCGCCATCGCGCCCTCGGGCCCGTTTCCCGCCAGGCCGACCCCCGGCGGCGGGGTGATGTCCGCTCGGCCGAATCCCGCCCGCAGCCTGCCCGAGGCATTGGTGGGCTTCGGGCTGGGCTGGCCCGGCACCGCCCGCCGGGTGGACCCGCCGCAGCCCAGCAGGACCCCGGCCGCCAGGAGCACTGCGCCGTGATTCCGGATCATCGGAGGGTCCTCGCCGCACCGCCCAGTGCCACGGATATGCCGCCCCAGAACCAGAGCCTGATGTCGTCGCGTCGGCCGATGCCGTCGAAGCGGGTCGCCTCATCGAGATTGAGCTGGGAGCGGGCTCCACCGGTGACGGCGAGGAACCCCAGCCCGGGCATTTGCTTCACCCGGGTCGACAGGGTGAGGCCGAGGGCGGCATGGGTGAGGCCACGCTGAGAAAAGTTCGCGTGATCCTCGGGATGGGGCGGATCGGCGGCCTGGCCGACGTTGAGGCCGACCTCGGCGTCGACATAGACGAAGACGAAGGGCTGCAGCGGCCAGGCCAGCACCGGAGTCTTTCCGGACAGGCTCAGGTAGCCGCCGTGCACCTTCCCGACGTCCCACCAGAGGGCCGCGGTTGGATTGGAGTAGGCCCGGAACGCCGAGACCGCGACGTGGAACTCCGTCGTGTTGCGGTCGGGGCCCAGCCCGCCGGCGGCGGTCGATCCCTGGAAGGCGTACCGCGTCGCCCCGGCCTGAAGCCGAACCGGCCCGGCGTCGAGCGCGAGCTGGCCCCAGAGGTCCACCTCGCCCAGCCCGGTCTTGCCCACGCCGGTCTCGGACAGCTCGCCCGGGCTGACGTGGTCCCACTCGAAATGCAGCACGGCGCCCGCTTCCACCGAGACCTGGCGGTGGCGGACCCCGAGAGCAGATGAGAATTGGATCAGCGGACCACCGGACCGCGAGAGTCCGTGCCAGACGTACCGCGGCGCCGCGACGATGTCGGAGCGCGCAGTGACCTGGGCGCGGAGTGGTGCGGCGCCACAGAGGACGCCGCAGAGACACCACGGAATTCGAGTGTCCATCTTGTGAGTGTATCGCCGAACCCCGAATTCCGTACCTAGTAGATCTACTAACCGGGTTAGGGACCAGGCGGGTTAATATTTCTTAAGAGAAGGGGTGCCGCGGAGCGGCCGGCAGACCCGACCCCGGGGCGATGCAAGCGCTGGTATGGAAGGTTCCTGGCGAGCGAGGCCCGCACCCTCCATCGCCCCAAGCCACCTCGGGAAGATTATTACCGCCCGGGCATATGTCTCCCCAGGAATAACTTCCAGAAATGGCCGTTGCTCGAGGGGGCTCCCCACCGGCTCGTCTCGAATGAGCCCCCCCCAACCACTAGTAGATCTACTAGGTACGGACCCGCCCCGAAGGTGGTATCTCTCTCCTCGCAGGGCATCGCAAGGAGGTGAGGCATGGGCCACCATCCTCAGCACATCCGTAGTCCGTCCCAGCTGTCCGCCCTCTCCGTCTGGCGGCTCTTCCCCTCCCGGCGTGCGCCCCAGGTCCTGATCGACCCCCAAGCGGCCTCCGCCGAGCGGGTCCGCGCCTGGGAAGCCCAGCTCAGCCGCCTCCAGTCCACCTGCGGCTGCGACCAGGGCGCCGCCGGACTGGTCGTCGGCCTGATCGGCTACGCCCTCTTCCTGCTGCTCCGCTCCGGCGGCTGGGGCCACCTCGGCCGGACCGAGCTCCTCCTCGGCCTCGGCGTCCTCGCCGCCACCACCTCCGGCGGGAAGTTCCTCGGCCTCTGGCTGGCCCACCGCCGGCTCCACCAGCTCCGCCAGGAAATCCGGTCTCAGTGGACACCCCACGATCCGCCCGAGCCGGTCTCGCGATACGTGGGGGCGCAAGGACCCGACACCCCGCCCCGGTCGAGGCCCTGCTGTGGCAACGCCTCTGAAAGGAGGGCCTCATGAATACCCGCTTCCTGCTTCGCGGCCTGGCCAGGATCCCCGCCCGGCTCCTCCTCCTCCTCATCTACCTGCTGGCCTTTCAGTGGCTGACCGATCTGATCGCCCTGATCCGCCGCAGGCTCCAGGAGGGCCGCCGCGGCGAGAAACTCCGCGAGGTGCGCCGAGGCCGGCCGCTGCGCTGCAGCCCCCGCTGCGCCACCATCCCGCCCGACGTCTACAAGCGCGCCGATCCCCTGATCTACTCCCAGTTCTACCTGATGGAGCAGGGGCTGGCGGTGACCTGGGACAATCCCGACATCCAGCTCTTCAAGAACGGGCTCCCGGTCGCCTCCGGGGCGCTCCTGGCCGACACCGACTACGACGTCGTCGCCACCGTCTACAACAATTCCACCAGCGCCCCGGCGGTCAACCTCCCGGTCGAGTTCTCCTTCCGGAGCTTCGGGGTGGGCGCGACCCTCAACCCGATCGACACCCGGACCATCGACCTGCCGGTCAAGGGATCGCCCCAGCATCCCGCCAAGGCGGCGGCCAAGTGGCACACCCCGGCGGTGGCCGGCCACTACTGCCTCCTGGTGAAGCTGATCTGGCCCGACGACGCCAACCCCAAGAACAACCTCGGCCAGGAGAACACCGACGTCGGCGTGGCCGCGTCGCCCGCGCTGTTCAAGTTCCCGGTCCGCAACGAGGACACCATCCGCAAACGCATCCACATGACCGCGGACGCCTACGTCATCCCGCCGGCGATGAATTGCCGCCAGCGGCCCGGGAAGAAGGACAGCGATCGCCGCTACCCCTCCCACAACCGGAACGACGTCTTCATCCCGCCCACCGAGGAGCAGGCCGACTGGACCCTGGCCCGGGTCCGCCACGCCCCCTCGGCCTTCCCGATCCCGGCCGACTGGTCGGTCAAGATCGACCCGGTGGAATTCGAGCTGGCCCCCGGCGCGGTCCAGAACGTCCACGTGTCGATCAATCCCCCGGAGGCGTTCCGCGGCGAGCGCGCCTTCAACGTCAACGCCCTCTACGGCACCGTCCCGCTCGGCGGGGTCACCCTGACCGTGACGAAGGGAGCCTGAGCCATGGCCAACTGCGGGCAGTACTTCCATTGCGTCACCAAGAACAACTTCAAGGCCCTCAGCAGCGTCATCGCGCTGGGGATCCTGTCCGGGACCCTGCTCATCGTGGATCTCATCGTGGCGATCGTCGCCGGGGCGGCGGTCCCCGGCCTCGGCATCGTCGCGGCGGTGGCCTTCACCGCGGCCATCTTCGAGCTCTGCGCCTTCCTCCACGGCGGGAAGCTGGTCTGCATCCAGGACGACGCCTGCACCATCGGCCGCATCATGGAGCTGATTCCGGTCGGGTCCGACAAGACCGGATTCGAGAAGATGGACGACGACTTCACCATGAACACCCTCCCCTGTCCCCATTCGCCGGTCGAGCTCCTGGGCGAGATGACCGCGGTCGATCCCAACCAAGGCCCCTTCCTGGTCGCCCAGCCCCCGTCCAACGACCTCGGCCTCCCCTTCGCGGGCGTCTCGGTCAAGTTCACCGACATTCCCCACGACACCGAAGTGTTCCACGTCGAGGTGAAGGGCTGCCGAGTCCACGACGTGTGCACCGTGCTCAAGGTGATGTCGTTCGCCGCCGTGGGAGTCGCCATCTTCTGCGAGATCCCGATCATCGGCTGGATCGCCTGTCTCATCGTGGCCGGCGTCTGGCTGGCCATCACCCTCGCCGCGATCGCGATCGCCTGGTCCGGCGCCCACGAAGGCGACATCAACGACGTGTACGACCCGGCGGCCGGCGAATTGACCGCCGCGGATCCTGCCACCGGCGAGGGCGGCGACGTCATCCTGGTGCTGGGCGACTGGTGCTATGACGCGGGACACTCCGGCTGGAACGAGATCCACCCCATTCGCCATGTCCAGAAGTTGACCGGCGTGATCGATCCCCGCTTCATGGCCATGGGCAAGGCCGATGCGGCCCTGGTGGCGGCATTCAAGAAGGACGTGCTCGACGTCTGGTGCGAGCGGGTCGGCGAGGCGCGGGAGCCGCTGGTGATCGCGGCCCAGGAAGACCCCAAGAACGGCTGGGGCATTCATCCCTCGATCGATGGCTGCGACGACCAGCCGGTCATCGGCTGACCTGAACCGGGATCGGTCCTACGGAGGTATTCGTCGACTTCGGTCTCTTCGAGGTCCTGGTGGGCCTGGGCGCCATGAAGACCGGTGGCGTCCCCCGGGTGCTGGAGAGCCTGCGGCTCCGGCGCCCGGGGTCCCGAGGTTGAGGTAAGCAGCGGCCGAAAAGCGATCCAGGAAGGAGGGCACCGTGGAAGTACCCCGTGAACGACTCCAGCTCAGGGATGATCCCAAGCTCATCTCGCCGCCGTGGCTGGACCCGGTCTGGCAGTGCGGCCGGGCGGTGGTGGTGCGCGGCTTCATCGCCAATGCCACCCTCGACGTCGAGGTGGCCGGCGCCATTGTGGTGGCCGGCGTGCCCGGCGGCTTCCCGGTGCCCAACGGCGCCCTGGTCGCCCTGCCGAATCCCCTGGTCGCCGGTCAGAGCGTGCGCGCCCGGCAGACCTTCGGCGGGGCCACCAGCGGCTGGTCGGCTCCCCGCACCGCCATCGACCATACCGTCGAGTATCCCGCCGGACCGCCCCGCCCCGGCATTAACCCGGCGCCGGTCTACAAATGCGGCGTCCGCACCGGCGTCGGCAATCTGCTGGTGGGATCGGATGTCTGGATCACGGCGGACGCGGCGGAGGTCGGACGGGTACAGGGCGCCGCGTCCCAGCAGGGCGTCAACATCAACCCCGCCTACGGGCTCGGCCAGCAGGTCGTCGCCTGGTCGGCGCTCTGCAAGGATCCCAGCCCGCCCTCCGCGGTGCAAACCAGCCAGCCGCCGCCCGCGCCGCTCCCGGTGCCCGGCTTCCTGCCGGTGTACCAGGGAGGCCAGCAGGCCACCATCACCAACGTGGTGAACGGCGCCCGGATCACCGTGAGCCGGAACGGCGTGGTGCAGTTCACTGTCGCCTCCTGGGGCTACCAGCACCTGATCGGCCTCAACCCGCCGTACAACCAGGGCGAAGTCCTCTCGGCCACCCAGCAGCTCTGCCCCGGCGATCCGCCCAGCGGCTCCGGGACGACCATCGTCCTGCCCTGCTCGGCGCTGCCCGCGCCGGGAGTGGCCCCGGTGCAGCAGGGCGATACCAGCGTCACCCTCACCTCGTTCGTCTCCGACGCGCAGATCAAGGTCTTCGTGAATGGCGTCAAGACCGGCGACGGCAGCGGCCCGGTGGTGCAGCTCACCCAGCCGGTCGTCAGCGGCAGCACCGTCGACGTGTACCAGGTGGTCGGCACCTGCACCGGGAACACCGTCCAGGAGCTCACCGTCCAGTGCGTGGCGCCGCCGGTCGGCTATGACCCCTCGGCGCTCGACCTCTTCCCGGTCGGGTTCACCGAGTACGACGGCGGCATGGTCACCGTCACCAGCAACCGGACCCACCGCATCGATGGCACCATCTACTACCCCGCGGACGCGGACGGCACCCGCACCGGGTTCAATTCCCGGCTGGCCGCCCTGGGACGGGTCCCCATCGCCTTCCTGGTCCACGGCCGGCACGGCGGCACCACCAGCCATCTTGGCTACGACTACTTCCAGCAGCAGCTGGCCCGGATGGGCATCATCGCCGTCTCGGTGGACTGCAACGCCTCCGATGGGTGGGGCGGCTGGACCGATAACATCCGGGATCGGGCCGACATCGTCATCGCCTCCATCCGCCATCTCCAGGGGCTGGACGCCGGCGGCGACGCCATCTTCGGAGGCCGGGTGGATTTCTCCCGGCTCGGGCTCATGGGCCACTCCCGCGGCGGCGAGGCGGTGGTGGTCGTCCCGGAGATCATCACCCTCCCCGGCATCACCATCCGGGGGGTGATTTCACTGGGGCCGGTCAACTCCGGCGCGTCCAGCGGCCGGCCGAGCGGATACGCCCTGATGGCCATCCTCCCGGCCTCGGACGGCGACGTGGTGGACAACAGCGGCGCCATGTACTACGACGCGGGTGATCCCGCCCCCTACAAGAGCCAGCTCTACGTCCACTTCGCCAATCACAACTACTTCAACCGCACCTGGGGCGACGACACCGGCGGCGGACTGCCCATCATGGCCCGCGCCGACCACGAGCGCATCCTCTCGGCCTACGGTTGCGCCTTCTTCCGGAGCCGGCTCCTGGGCCATAACACCATCGGGTTCCTCGACGGCAGCCTGCTGCCGGCCGGTCCGCTCACCGGCAACGTGCATCTGTCGTTCAAGAAGCGGGATCAGACCACCGTCGACGATCACCAGGACGGCAACGGGATCGCGGTGAACTCGATGGCCGCCCCGACCACCCAGTCGGCGGGGTTGACCGCCAACGAGCATCCCTTCTCGCAGGGCGGCGCCGGCCGGTTCAACGATTCCTTCTTCGGGAACACCATCGGGATGGTGGCGCAGTCGGAGGGAAAGCTCGGCACCTTCCGGTCGGCCTTCGATGCGGTGCGGGATCTCAGGAAGCTGGAAGTGTGGGTGCGGGTGGCCGAGGTGTATAATGGGGCCAATGTGCCGGCGGGGGCCACCGGATTCCTGCTGGGGCTGGAGAGCAGGAATGGCGCGGT
>JBGPLG010000137.1:0-8377 GCA_041486305.1 Gemmatimonadota bacterium | reverse complement strand
GAACCGGGGCGAGGCGAATCACGTCGGGGGCGCGGAAGTCGCCCACGATGCCGTGGGTCCGTCTCAGGAAGGCGATGAGCCCCTCGGCTCCGGGGTTCCGGATCGACAGCTGGCAGCCCCGCGCGCCCGGGTCGGTCGGCGTGATGATGTCGAACGGCGCATGGGGGATCCTGCGGATAAGGAATTCCAGGTACCCGGTGAGACGCTCCGACTTGGCGCGGAGGGGCGTCATCCCGGCCTGGTCGAAGATCTCGAGTGCCGCCCGGAGCGGTGCCATGGCGAGGATGGGCGGATTGCTGAGCTGCCAACCGTCCGCCCCGGCGACGGGTACAAACCCGGCGTTGAGGTGCATCCGGAACCGGGTGGCCGGGTCGTTGCCCCACCAGCCGGCCAACCGCGGCAGTGCGGATGTTCCGTGGCGCTGGTGCACGAAGCAGCCGGCCACCGCGCCGGGACCGGCGTTGAGGTACTTGTAGGAGCACCAGACCGCGAAGTCGACGTTCCAGTCATGCAGCCGGAGCTCGGCGTTGCCCGCGGCGTGGGCCAGATCGAACCCCGCGATGCAGCCGGCCCGGTGGGCAGCGGCCGTGACCCTGGCCAGGTCGAGGAGCTGGCCGGTGTGGTACTGCACGCCGGGGAGCATGACCAGGGCGATCTCGTGACCCTGCTCCGCCAGCAGCGCCTCGAGGTCCTCGGTCCGCAACAACGCCTCGCCGGCCCGGGGCCGGGCCAGCACCATGGCACCGGCCGGATCCTGACCGCGGGTCTCCAGGTGCGAAGCCACCGCGTAGGTGTCCGACGGGAAGGCCGCGTCCTCGATCAGGATCTTGAACCGCGCGGGGGTGGGCCGGTAGAACGAGACCAGCATCAGGTGCAGATTGACGGTGAGCGAATTCATCGCCACCACTTCGCCGGGCAGGGCGCCGACCACCCGGGCCAGGGGGCCCCGGAACCATTCGTGGTAGGAATACCAGGGCCGCTGCGCCTCCAGGTGGGCGTTGACACCCAGGCGGCTCCAGTCGTCCAGCACCGACCGCACCGCGTCGCGCACCGAGGCCGGCATCAGTCCCAGGGAGTTGCCGCAGAGGTACACCAGCGGCCCCGCGTCGGAACCCTGCGGAATCTCGAACCGCGCCCGGCACCAGGAGAGGGGGTCGGCCTGATCCTGCTCCAGCGCCCACCCTTCCTCCGGGGAGTAGCGGCCGCCCGGGGGGCTCACGTGAAGTCGCCCGCCGCGCGATCGAGGAATTCGAGCGCCGTGCCGTGCAGCAGCCGGGAGCGCGTGGCCGCGTCCAGGTCCGGCATGCTCGCGATCAGGGCGCCGGGGCGCGCCTCGCCGAGGGGAAATGGATAGTCGGATCCCAGCGCCACCCGGGATGCGCCGTGCAGCCGAAGCAGGAGCCGGAGCGCATCGGCGTCGTGGGTGAGCGAATCCATGTAGAGCCGGCCGAGATACTTGCCGGGTGGATGCGGGTTATCCACCGCCACCAGGTCGGGGCGGGCGTGGAAGCCGTGCTCGATGCGTCCGAACCCGCCCGGGAAGGCGCCCCCCCCATGGGCAAAGCCGATCCGCAGGCGGGGCAGCCGCTCCAGGACCGCCCCGAAGATCAGGGAACAGATCGCCAGGGCGGTTTCGGTCGGCATGCCCACCAGCCAGGGCAGCCAGTACTTGGCCATCCGCTCGGGAGCCAGCATGTCCCACGGGTGGACGAAGATGGCGGCACCCAGCCGCTCGGCGGCTTCGAACACCGGGAACAGGGCCGCGTGATCCAGGTTCCACTCGCCGACGTGGGTGCCGATCTGGATCCCCGGCATTCCGAGGTCCCGCACGCACCGGGTCAGCTCCGCCACCGCGAGCTCCGGCGCCTGGAGCGGCACGGTGCCCAGCGCGATGAATCGGCGGGGATGCCGCGCCACTGTTTCCGCCAGGTGGTCGTTGAGCAGCCGGGCCAGGTCGCCGGTGTCCTCGGGCCTGGCCCAGTAGCTGAACATCACCGGCACGGTGGACAGCACCTGGACGTGGACGCCGTCGCGGTCGCACTCCTCGATCCGTCGTGGAGCCGACCAGCAGTTGTCACCGATCTCCCGGAAGGGCTTGCCGTTCACCATCATCCGGGCCCGGCAGGGCGCGTGGTGTTCCAGCGACACCCACCCGCCGTAGCCGTAGCGGGACGCGAGGTCCGGCCACGACTCGGGCAGGATGTGGGTATGGAGATCGATCGTGAGCACTACTTGGCGGCGGGGGCGGCCGGCGCGGGCACCGGCATGACATGCCCGCACTTCTTGCAGGTCCGGAGCGACACATCGCCGTAGAATTGCTCGATGATCGGCTTGAGCTGTTTGCCCAGATCGACCAGCTGGAAATTGGCGTCGTAGAGGATCTCCCCGCACTGCTCGCAGAACCAGCGCAGGTGGTCCTCCTCCGACTCGGCGCGGCGCCGCTCGATCACCAGGCCCACCGTGTTGGCCGGCCGCTGGGGCGAATGGGGAATGTTGGGCGGCAGGAGAAACATCTCACCCTCATGGATGGGGATCTCCCGGACCTTGCCGTTTTCGATGATGCGCAGCGTGATGTCACCCTCGACCTGGTAGAAGAATTCCTCGCCGTCCTCGACGTGGAAGTCCTTCCGCTGATTGGGGCCACCGACCGCCATCACCATGAACTCGGAATCCTGCCAGATCATCTTGTTGCCGACCGGCGGCTTGAGCAGCGCGCGGTGCTCCTCGATCCACTTCTTGAGGTTGATGGGAGGCATGAGCGGCATTGGGGCACTCCTGATGGAATACGGGCGACGAGGCACGGCGAACGGTTAACGTAGTCCTGAATCCTCTCCCGCAACAACCCGCCGGTACCCGTCCGGGTCGGTGGCACCCTCGGTGTTGATCACCAGCAGGCGGGTAGCCGGTCCCAGACGAAGAAACTCCAGGGCGAAGCGCAATCCTGGGGCCCTCAGCAGGGCGAGGACACCGGCCAGCCCCGCGGCTCCCGATTCGCCCGCCACCACCGGAGGATCCTCGGCGGAAGGCCGAGCCAGGCGGCGCATCGCCTCGGCCGCGAAGTCGTCGGACACGGTCAGGAACAGCTCGACCCCCCGGCGCACCGTCGGCCAGGCGGACAGGGAGACGCTCCCGCAGTTCAGGCCGGCCATGATCGAATCCTGGCGGCCCAGCGAAGGAGCCGGCCGGCCGTCCTCGGTGTTGATCGACGCGAAGAGCGGGTCCGACTGCACCGGCTCCACCGCGATCAGGGTGGGCTGTTCGCGCCGGGCCCGGTAGTGATTCACCGCGGCGTGCAGCAGCGAGCCGACCCCGGCCTGCACCGCGACCAGGGTGGGCGCCGGCAGGCCGGCCCCATCGAGCTGCTCGTCGATTTCCTCGAACAGGGTCGCGTACCCCTCCACGATCAGGTTGGGAATGTCGAGATAGCCCGGGTATCCGACATCCGCCACCACCTGCCATCCCTGCCGGCGGCTTTGGTCGGCGCAGCGGTGAACCGCGTCGTCGTAGGTGCCCTCCACCAGCTCCACCCGGGCGCCCTCCGCCCGGATCTTCGCGACCCGGGCGGGCGCCGCGTGGGCCGGAATGAAGATCACCGCGGGCAGGCCCAGCTGGCGCGCCGCCCAGGCCACCGCCCGGCCGTGGTTGCCGTCGGTCGCGGTGGAGACGGTCATCGGGCCGGCACCGGCCAGGCGAATCCGGTGCAGCGCCCACGACGCGCCGAGCGACTTGAACGCCTCCAGCCCGAACCGCCGGCCCTCGTCCTTGAGGTAGACCGCCCCGAGCCCCAGCAGGGCGGCGAGACCGGTCAGATTGACGAGCGGAGTGGGCCCGTAACCCGGGAGGGTGCGATGAAACTCCCGGACCTCCGGTCGCGGCCGCTCCGGAAACACGCCCGGGGTGAAGAATGGGTTGACCCGCGCCGCGACGTGCGACGGTGCGGTCACCCCGCGCTCCCGGGATCCCGCAATCCCCCCAGCTCCGTCACCAACCCGAGGCCCCGCGCCTCGGCCTTCGCCAGCACGTGGGTGGCCGAGGCCAGATCCTCCACCGCGATCCCGAGCGACTTGAACAAGGTGACGTCGCCGTCGGCAGTACGCCCGGGCAACCGGCCGAGCAGCACTTCGCCCAGCTCGCCCAGGAGGTGGGCCTCCGCGATGGCGCCCTCGCGGAGCGGAATCAGGTAGTCGCCCGCCTCGTTCGCCGCGGACTCTCTTCGATCCGCGAACAGCCGGCTCCGTTTCACCGCCGCCGTGTCCAGTTCCCGCGCCGAGGCGATGCTCGAGCCCACCGCGTTGATGTGGGCGCCGGGAGCGATCCATTCGCCATGGACAACCGGGGTGGCCGACGAGGTCGTGGTGCAGATGATATCGGCCCCGGTCACGGCCTCCCTCGGCGCGCCCACCGGCTCCACCTCGACCCCCAGATGGTCCCGGGCCCAGCGCACGAATCCTCCGAGCCGTTCCGCGCTGCGGCTCCAGGCCCGGACCCGGCGGAGCCGCCGCACCACGCCCATCGCCTCGAGGTGACTCCGGGCCTGCACGCCACTGCCCAGGATCGCGAGATCCGACGCCGCGTCCCGCGCGAGCGCGCGGGTCGCCACCCCCGAGACCGCGGCGGTCCGGATGGCGGTAATGCTGCTCGCATCCATGATGGCGAGCGGCGCCCCGGTTTCGGGATGCAGCAGGAGGACCACGCCCTGGTGGGAGTCGAGCGGCCCGCCCTCGTTCCCGGGGAAGATCGCGATGGCCTTGAGGCCGAGGGCCTTCGGCTCGGCCAGCCAGGCCGGCATCACGCCGAACAACGCTCCGGCCTCCGGCAGGCGGAGCACGGTCCGGAGCGGCAGCAGGGCGCCCCCCGCGGCGAGCGTCCGCAGCACGCCGTCCATCAGGCCGATGCACTCCTCCATGGGAAGCAGCTCGGTGACCTGGGCCTGGTTGAGAATCCGAACCGGCATCGGCTATGGCTCCGCGATCTCGATCACCTGCCCTGCCCTGATGGGGCCCGGCATCGTCTGGCGGGCCCCGCTGGGCCAGCGAACCTCGACGCTCGCGGCCTGACTCGCGTCGCCGAGCCCGAAGTAGAGCGGCAGGTCGCTCTGGGACAGGTACCCCGACTTTCCGTCCATGACCTTGAGCAGCCTCCGGCCGTCCGGCAACACCACCGTGACGGCCGCCCCGATCCCTTCGCGATTGGAGTGGCTGCCTTTCAGTTTGATCGAGAGCCAATTCACCGCGCGCTTGGTGGTGAGGTCGCTGATCAGCACCATGGGGCGCGCGTTGAATTCGTTGGTCACGATGTCGAGGTCGCCGTCTCCGTCGAGGTCCGCCATCAGCGCCGAGCGGGTCCCCAGGCTTCCCATGAGGACCAGGTGGCCCTGGGCGTCGTGGTGAGTGCATTCCGGCCGCGCGGCGCCCACCGCGGGACAGGCCTGGCAGTAGAGGTTGCCCGAATCCGCGCCGGCGCAGTCGAGGGTGAACCACTCCTTCTCGGTGACTCCGCCGGCGCGGGGCTCGACGCCCAGCAGGAACTCGCTCCGCAGGAAGTGCCTGCCCGCCTCGTTCAGCAGCACCGAATTGACCCCGTATCGGTGGGGGAAGTTCATGCTCGACGCAATGAAGACGTCATCCCATCCATCGGCATTGAGGTCATCCACGCTGGGGCCCCAGGGCCAGTAGTTCTCGGCGCCGGCTGAATCCGACTGCTCGTCGAACCGTCCGCCGCCCCGGTTGGTATACAGCGCGTTACCGAAGATGAAGGGCTTCTGGCCCTGGGGAAACAGATCGCCGGGCATCGCCGCAGAGTTCGATTTGCGGTTCTCGGCCGCGGAGGAGTCCGGCGGCACGAGGGTGAACATGTCGGAGTGCATATCGGTGACGTAGAGGTCGGTTCGGCCGTCGCCATTCCAGTCGAACGCCTTGACGCCCATGGCGCCCCACGGCGTCCTGGGGAAGAAGCGCGCCGTCGCGTCGCGGAAGCGCTTGCCGCCTTCGTTGATCCACAGATGGTTCTGACCCTGCATGTTGAGCAGGTACAGGTCGGGACGGCCGTCGTCGTTCGCGTCCAGAATGGTGCCGTCTCCGCTCCACCCGGTATCCAGCAGGCCGGTTTCCTTCGACACGTCACGGAAGCGGAGCCCGCCGAGGTTGCGATACAGAATGCTCGCCTCGGTGCGGTCGGGGTGGGTGTGCCCGTGGAAGGCGTCGGCAAGGCCCACGTAATACCCGCCCGGTCCGCGCTCGTCGCTGGTGTAAACCCCGACGTTGGTCACGAAGAGGTCGAGCAGGCCGTCCCCGTCGTAGTCGAAGAACACCGCGCCGGAAGAGTGACCCGAATAGCCGACGCCCGCGCTCGCGGTGATGTCCCGGAACTTGCCCCCACCCAGGTTCTCGAACAGGTGGTTCCCGTGCCGCACCGTGGTGACGAACAGGTCGGGATCGCCGTCGTTGTCGATATCGGCGAAGGAGGCTGCCACCGCGATGGCGTCGGGGAGGGCCAGCCCCGAGGTGGCGGTGATGTCCTCGAAGCGCCCGCCACCCAGATTCCGCCACAGCGCGCTGGTGCCGAGTTGGGTGACGAAGTAGAGGTCGGGCCGCCCGTCGCCGTCCACGTCGGCCGAGGCAAGGCCGGTCCCGTGATCGTAGTGGACTTTCTTGTATGCCTTCCCCGCATCGTCCACAATCCGGTTCTCGAAGGTGATGCCGCTCGAATCCGCCCGGTCGGTCAGCGAAAAGTCGTGGAAGGCGGTGGACCCCGCCGCCGCGGCCCGCTGTTCGGCCTGCCGGACCGCAAGCCAGGCCGGGGGCACTGGAGCGGCGGGCCCAGGCCCCTTGGCCTTCGAGGCGTCGCCACAGGCAGCCACGACGACCGGCGCGGCGAACAAGAGCCGGGGCCACCAGGCGGAGAGGGACATGGTGCGGAAGTCCTTGCGTTCAGGGGAGACGTTTGCCGACGGGGGAAAATACCACCAGCGGGTGTCCCCGCTGAGGTTTGGTTATCTTTGGGCCGCCTCGGGGCGGTAGCTCAGTTGGGAGAGCACCTGCTTTGCAAGCAGGGGGTCAGGGGTTCGATTCCCCTCCGCTCCATGTTCCAACCTCAAGCCTCATCGTGAGTTCAGCGGCGAGGCTCTTTTGCTGCCCAGAAGGATGGTGTGAGTAGTGTTGTGAGTTACTTGCCACTGCTCAACCGTTGGGTGGGGTGGAGCACCACCCGCTTGACGGTCTCGGCATCGACCTGCTGGTAGGATGTGAGAATGGTCCGCTCATCCCGCCAGCCGCCCGCTGCCGCCACATCCTTGACTGGGTAACCCTTCCGCTCCGTGGCCCACTTTCTCCGGAGCGTATGCCACAAGCCGCCCGTGGGTAGCGCCACCCCTGCCTTTCCAAACGCCCGCCGCAGCCAATTATCCAGCAAATGCCTGTCACACGGCTTTGAGGGGTCCTTGGGGGCAGGAAAGACCGGTGCCGCACCTATCGCGGCCTGGAGCTTCCGTGCGGCCCGAAGCGCCTTGGCGACCGGCCTGCTCATCGGGACGACCTGTTCGTACCCTTTCTTGTCGAACTCGGCCCGCCATCGGATGCTGGCACTCGGCAGGTCCACGTCATCCCAGGTAAGGTTCCGCCAAGCCGAGATGCGGCGGCCCGTACCTTCCGCCAGGATGAGCGCCAGCTCAAGCAGCCGATGAACCGATGGGGCAGCCGCCAGCACCTTGACGTACGCGGCGTGGTTCAGCACCGGCCGCCTGGGGTTCCGCTCCTTGGGCAGTTTCACCCCGAACAGCGGGTTTTCCCTCATGAGCCGCCGTCCATTCGCGGACCGTTCGCGAACCCCCCAATTGAGCGCGGCCAGGAGCAACATCAGGTCCGCCTCGATGGTCCGGTTCTGGACTGCCTTACCCTCTGTGGCGCCTTCCAGCCCCTTCTCCCCTGCCCTTCTCGCGGTGACGAATCGCTGCACATCAGATTCGGACAGGCTCACCACGTTGCGGCTTGGCCCCAGGAACGTGACCACCCGCTTGAGCTTGCTTTCGTCATGCTTCTGGGTCCCCGCCTTCTTGGCCAGATGGCGAGGACTCTTGACGTACAACTCGCGAAGCATGCCGAGGGTGAGACTCTCCTCACTGAACGCCAGTTCGTTGGCCACAAGGGCGCTGAGGAGCTCGTAGCCCTGCCGGATCGCCAGTTCGCGGTCCCGGTGGCCCAGACTCTTCCGGTTCTCCTTTCCGTTTATCCAGATGGATCGCATGATCGGCGCACTCGGGCGGGGCTCGTAGAGCCGCACCCGGTGGCCGCGTTGACCGATGGACTTCGACCAGGGCAATCGGGTCCTCGTCATCGAGGCCTCCGTTGGCTGGCGATGTCCTGGGCATCGGCACCGGGAT
>JBGPLG010000136.1:0-8383 GCA_041486305.1 Gemmatimonadota bacterium | reverse complement strand
CCCATGAGCGCCGTAGCACCGACGTATCTTCGCTGGTTCCGAGACCTCTCGCTGAGCGATGTGGCCCAAGTCGGTGGAAAGAACGCCTCCCTCGGCGAGATGATCAGGTCGCTCGGGCCGGCGGGCATCCGGGTTCCTGATGGCTTTGCCCTGACCGCGGAGGCGTTCCGGCTTCACCTGGCCGAAGCCGGCATCGCGGAGGAGATCTACGGGGCGCTCGACCGGCTGGACGTGGAGGACGTCGGCGCCCTGGCGAAGACGGCGCGCATGATCCGTGAGCGGGTGAGCTCGGCCCCGCTACCTCGCGTCGTCTCGGACGCCAGCGCAACCGCCTACGCGGAGCTGTCCCGCCGGTACCAAGAGGAGGCCACCGACGTGGCGGTTCGGTCCAGCGCCACTGCGGAAGACCTTCCCACCGCCTCTTTCGCGGGTCAGCACGAAACATTCCTCAACGTGCGCGGTTCCACCGCCCTCGACACGGCCATCCGCGGCTGCATAGCCTCCCTCTTCACCGACCGGGCAATCGTCTACCGCACCCAGCACGGATTTCCTCACCGCGACGTGGCCCTCTCCGTCGGGATCCAGAAGATGGTGCGCAGCGACCTCGGCTCGGCCGGCGTGATCTTCACGCTGGATACCGAGAGCGGGTTTCGCGACATCGTACTGATCACCGGCGCCTGGGGCATCGCGGAAACCGTGGTCCAGGGCCGGGTGAATCCCGATGAGTTCTGGGTGCACAAGCCCACCCTGCGGGCGGGGTTCGCGCCGGTGATCCGCCGGGAGCGGGGTGACAAGGCCGTCAAACTGATCTATGGACCGGGCTCAACCCCGGTGGTGGAAGTACGAGTGAACGCGGCCGATCGACTCCGCTTCGTCCTCGATGAACCCGAGGTACTCCAGTTGTCCCGCTGGGCCATGGCGATCGAGGACCACTACTCGGCGCGCGCCGGCCGGCCGATGCCGATGGACATCGAGTGGGCGCGGGATGGAAGGTCCAATGAATTGTTCATCGTGCAGGCCCGCCCCGAGACGGTGCACACCGGCAGCCACGCGGTGGAGCTCGAGTTCTACAAGCGGAAGGCCGATGGCCGCGTGCTGCTGCACGGCAAGAGCGTGGGCAACCGCGTGGGGTGCGGCCCAGCACGGATCGTCATGACCCCGGCCGACCTGGGCAGCGTGCAAACCGGCGACGTGCTGGTCGCGCCGATGACCGATCCCGACTGGGAGACGGTACTGCGCAAGGTGGCCGCGGTCGTCACCGATGAAGGAGGCCGGACCTGCCACGCCGCGATCGTTTCCCGCGAACTGGGGATTCCCTGCGTCGTCGGCACGGGAAACGGAACCCGCCAGCTGACGCCCGGGGGCCTCGTCACGGTGTCCTGCGCCGAGGGGGACGATGGCCGGGTGTACGAAGGGCGGGTCGATTTTGAGCGCCAGGTGATCGATCCTGCCCGGCTCCCCAAGTCCCCGGTGCCGCTCATGCTCAACCTCGGCAATCCGGACCGGGCCTTCCACCTCGCGCAGCTTCCCAGTGCCGGGGTCGGCCTGGCGCGGATCGAGTTCATCGTCTCGGGCTGGATCGGGATCCATCCCATGGCGCTGCTCCATCCCGAGCGCATCGGCGACCCGCCCATCGAGGCCGAGATCCGTCGGCGGACGGCCGGCCATGCCTCGTCGGAGGAATTCTTCGTGGAGCGGCTGGCATCGGGTGTCGCACAGATCGCCGCGGCGTTCTATCCCCGGCCGGTCATCGTCCGGTTCTCTGATTTCAAGACCAACGAGTATGCCGGGCTGCTGGGCGGAGCGCCGTTCGAGCCGATCGAGGCCAACCCGATGATCGGCTTCCGGGGCGCCTCCCGCTACTACGATGACCGCTACCGGGAGGCCTTTGCGCTCGAGTGCGCCGCGATCCGCCGAGTACGCGACACCATGGGACTCACCAACGTGAAGGTGATGATTCCCTTCTGCCGGACGCTCGAGGAGTTCCGGAAGGTGCTGGTGGAGCTCGAGACGAACGGTCTGCGCCGCGGCACGGGCGGCCTCGAGGTCTACCTGATGTGCGAGATTCCCAATAACGTGCTCCTCGCCGAAGAATTCTCCGAGCTCTGTGACGGCTTCTCGATCGGCTCGAATGATCTCACCCAGCTGGCGCTCGGCGTAGACCGCGACTCCGAGCTGCTGGCCCATCTCTTCGATGAGCGCGACGCGGGGGTCAAGCGGCTCATTGCGATGGTCATCGAGGCGGCACACCGCAAGGGCCGCCCGGTGGGCATCTGCGGCCAGGCTCCGAGCGACTATCCCGAGTTTGCCGAGTTTCTCGCCGAGCTCGGAATCGATTCGATGTCGCTCAACCCGGATTCGCTGCCGGGAGTGGCCGAACGACTGGCGAGCCGGCGCCCCAAGCAGGCCGAGCCGGAATCGCGGCAGCTGCTGGAGGTGGTCCATGGCTAGGATGGGATCCCGGGCCGGATGGCTCCTCGCTGCGGCGATCATCGGGGTCATTCTGGCCGACCGCATCCTGGTCGGACGGACCCAGGCCGAGGAAGTGCCTTACAGCACCTTCCGCGACCACCTCGCAGCCGGCCGGATCGCGCGGGTGACCGTCTCGGCCGCGACGCTCCGCGCCACGCTCAAGGCGCCGCTTCCCGGCGGCGCCCACGACATTGTCACCACCCGTGTCGAACCGGGCCTCGCCGCCGAGCTCACCAAGTACGGCGTCACCTTCTCGGGCGAACCGGAGAGCGGCTTTCTCCGGGTGCTCCTGAGCTGGGTGGTACCGACACTGCTGTTTGCCGGCTTGTGGATCTTCCTCCTCCGGGGCGGCGCCGGCGCGCGTCAGGGCGGCCTCCTCGCCATCGGCAAGAGCAAAGCGAAGGTGTACGTGGAGTCCGAGACCACGGTGACGTTCGACGACGTGGCCGGGGTGGACGAGGCCAAGGCGGAGCTCCGTGAGGTGATTGCGTTTCTGAAAGACCCGCAATCGTACGGACAGCTTGGGGCCCGGATTCCCAAGGGCATTCTTCTGGTCGGCCCGCCGGGTACCGGCAAGACGCTCCTGGCGCGCGCGGTGGCCGGCGAGGCCCGGGTGCCGTTCTTCTCGATCAACGGCTCGGAGTTTGTGGAGCTGTTCGTCGGGGTAGGCGCGGCTCGCGTGAGAGATCTGTTCGAGCAGGCAAGGCAAACCGCTCCCTGCATCATCTTCATCGACGAGATCGACGCGCTGGGCCGGGCCCGCGGAATACCGCTGGTCACCGGGGCCAACGATGAAAAGGAGCAGACCCTCAATCAGCTGCTCGCGGAGCTGGATGGCTTCAGCCCCGAGAGCGGGGTGGTCCTGCTCGCCGCGACCAATCGGCCGGAAATTCTGGACCCGGCCCTGCTCCGCGCCGGCCGCTTTGACCGGCAAGTCCTGGTGGATCGCCCCGACAGGATCGGGCGGGCGCAGATTCTCGCCGTGCATTTACGCAAGATCAAGACCGCCCCCGGTTTGGATCGCGAGGCGATCGCGGCGCTCACGCCGGGCTTCACGGGCGCCGATCTCGCCAATCTGGCCAACGAGGCGGCGCTCGTCGCCACGCGCCGGGCAGCCGGCGAGGTGGCCATGGCCGACGTGACGGCAGCGCTGGAGCGCATCGTCGCGGGTCTCGAGAAGAAGAACCGGCTCATCAATCCTCGGGAACGGACCGTGGTCGCCTACCACGAAATGGGCCATGCCGTGGTGACACGGTCGCTGCCGGGGACCGACCCGATCCACAAGGTTTCCATCATTCCCCGAGGGATCGGCGCGCTGGGGTACACCCTGCAGCGCCCCACCGAGGATCGCTACCTGGTCACCCGCACGGAGCTGGAGCACAAGCTGATTGTGTTGCTCGGGGGGCGGGCGGCGGAGGTGCTGGTCTTCGACGAGCTGTCGACCGGCGCGGCCGACGACCTCGCCAAGGCGACCGACATTGCCCGGGACATGGTGATCAGGTACGGGATGGACCGAACCATCGGGCAAGTTGTCTACGCCAACCCCGCCAGCCCGTTTCTCGACCGCAGCTTCCGGACCGAGCTGGAGCCCCGTCGCTTCAGCGAAACGACCGCGCGGGAAATCGAATGTGCGGTTCGGGACCTCCTCGACGGCGCGTTCGCGCGGGCGACAGCGATTCTGAAACGCAATCGACGGGCGCTGGAGTTCGGCGCGCAGCGGTTGCTCGAAAAGGAAACGCTGGCCGAGTCGGAGCTGCCAGCGGTGCTGGCGGAAGCGGCGCCTGGGACTCCGAGCGCGATGCCCCGGCCCACGGCCGGCCTCGCCTCGGTGTGACCGTTCCAAAGGACGCTTCACGCTCGACTCACGGGCCCTTTCAGGACCCGGGGTGATACTGGAAACGCCGTACTCCGTTGGCCGCTGCCGGGAGGCTCCCATGGCCACTTTTGTTCTGCTGACCCGCATGTCCGAGACCGCCGCCACGGCTCCAGGGCGGCTCGAACAGCTGGAGAAGGAAACGATGCTCCACGTCCGGGAAGAGTGCCCCACAGTGGAGTGGGTCAACAATCTCGCGGTGCTCGGGCCCTACGACTATCTCGACATCTTCGAGGCGCCGGACGTCGAAACCGCCGCAAAGGTAGCCACGCTCGTGCGCACCTTTGGCCACGCGCATACCGAGGTCTGGGGGGCCGTCGAATGGGAGCGATACAAGGAGCTGGTGCGTCACCTGCCCGGCTCCGAGCTGATCACCTCGGCCGTGGCCCCTGAGCCGGCCCATCCATCCCGACTCCCTCAGCGCTCTCGGGGACCACGGGCTGCAGGGTGAAGTGACTCTCGAGGCCCCGGACGCGGATGCCGGGACTCGCGCGGCTCTGACAGCATCCGCTCGCACGAAAGGTCGTGAACGATGCAAATCCCCCTCCAGATAGTGGCGGACGGAGTGGAGCTGGGCCCGACTGAGCGGGACATGGTCCGCGCCCATGCCGACAAGCTGGAGAAGTTCTTCCCTCGCCTGCTGGGATGCACCGTCACGATCTCGGTGCCCAATCGGTGGCCCCAGAACGGGCCGATGATGTACCGGGTTCGCATCGACTTGGCCGTCCCCGGTGAAGAAGTGGTCATCGAGCGACAGCCCCACGTGCTCCTCCTTGACGCCGTACAGGATGCGTTCCGGGTGGCCGGCCGCCGCCTTCAGGACTACGCCCGTCGCCTCACATCGACCAGCCCGGTCGAGGCGCACGTCGAGCCGGAGCGCGGCCGGGTGATCAGGAAGTTTCCCTGGGAGGGCTACGGTTTTCTCGCGGGTGCAGACGGGCGCGAGATATACTTCCACCGCAACAGTGTCCTCAAGGACGGGTTCGACCGCCTCGAGGTCGGAACCGAGGTCCGCTTCGCGGAGGAAGAGGGGGACAAGGGGCCCCAAGCGAGCTCGGTCAGCATCGCCGGCGGCCAACGTGCTGGGCGACAACTGGGCCGGAGCCAACCCGAGCCCTGAGCGCCGGGTGCCAGACTGCTCCCGTGAAGGAAGCTTCTCGTGAAGAAGGTTCCCCGTGAAGAAAGCTTCCCGGCTGGTTCATCCTGGATTCAGCGGCTCCTGGTGATGCTTTGCCGGCTCGGCTGGTAACCCGAAACCGAGCCAGCCAGAAGACCATCTCCCCAGGAGGATCTATGTTGAACAATGTGGCGCTACAGGAGAGGGTGCTCGAAGCACTCGCTTGGGAACCCGGGCTGGATGCCACCCGGATCGGAGTCGCGGCGAGCGATGGGATCGTCACGCTCACCGGTCAAGTACCGAGCTATGCGGATCGCTTCGCGACGGAGCGGGTGATCAAGCGCGTTTCCGGCGTGAAAGGCCTGGCGAACGATCTCCAGGTGAAGCTGCCCAGTGACTTCACCCGGACCGACACCGACCTGGCGGCCGCGGCCGTTCGGGCCCTGGAATGGGACGTCGCCGTGCCGCACCAGCAGATCAGGGTGAAGGTGGCCAATGCCTGGATCACCCTCGAAGGCGAGGTGGACTGGCAGTTCCAGCGGCAGGCCGCGGAACGGGCCGTGGCGCACCTGATCGGTGTCGTGGGAGTGACCAACCTCCTGACGCTCACCGTCCGGGTGACCCCGGCCGACCTCAAGCACCGCATCGAGTCCGCGTTCAAGCGGCACGCCGAGCTCGAGGCCAACCGGATCCAGGTGGAAACCCATGGAAGCCGGGTGGTGCTCAAGGGAACCGTCCATCGCTGGGCCGAGCGCGATGAAGCCGAGCGGGCCGTCTGGGCCGCGCCCGGTGTGAGCGTGGTCGAGGATCGCCTGGCCGTGGGCGTCTAACCGGCGGGTCTTCGTGGGGGCCCACGGCCCCCACGAAGGCCGCGCCTGGAGCGAGATCAAGGTCGCCATCGACCAGAGCACCAGCGACGATGACCGGGAGACGCTGCAGGAGCGGTTGGCCAAGCTGAGCGGCGGCGTGGCGGCGGTGCACGTCGGTGCGGCCACCGAGACCGAGATGAAGGAGAAGAAGGCCCGGGTCGAGGATCCGCTGCACGCGACGCTCCATCACGAGACCGTCACCGGGAGTGCGCATGACCCGCGCCCGCACATTCTTGCTTCTCCTCGCCGGCCTGCCGGCGCCCCTGGCCGCGCAGGCCGTCCTGACCGGCCGTATCACCGGCGATTCGACCAAGCTGCCCATCCCCGGGGTCCAGGTGGTGCTCGAGAAGCCCGCCACCCGGGCCGAGTCGAACGCGGAGGGCCGGTTCACCATCGGCGGCATCCCGTGGGGCATCCAGACCGTCACCATCCGCAAGATCGGATATCGTCCCATCCGGCTCCGGCTCATCGTGGCGGGGAACGACACCGTCGAGGTCGACCTCCGGCTCCAGGCCTCCGCGGTCGAGCTCGAGCCGATCGAGGTCACCGCGAGCACGGTCCGGCCGGGGATGGAGGACTACGCCCGGCGGCGGATCGCCGGGTTCGGGCGGTTCTTCGACGCGAAGGACCTGGACCGGGCGGAAGGCCGTCGCCTGAGCGAGTTCCTCCAGGCCGTCCCCGGGGTGCGGGTGGTCACCCGGGGGCCCCGCTCGGTGCTGGTCAGCAGCCGGGGCAACTGTCCCATGGCGGTCTGGCTCGACGGCCTCCAGCTCTCCGGCGGAACCCGGCGGGTCACCCAGGACATCAACGAATTCCCGATCTCCCAGCTCGAGGCGGTCGAGGTGTACGCTACTGGCGGGGAGACCCCCGGCGAGCTGATGGGAAGCGGCAGCGGGTCGTGCGGCACCGTGGTGCTGTGGACCAGGCGGGGGCGCTGATTGAGGGATGATGCCCGCACCCCCATCATCGCCCTGCTGCTCGTTGCCCTGCCGGCCGCCGCCGCAGCCCAGGCCCGGTTTGCAGCCCCGGCCAGGACGCTGACGCTGATCCCGACCGGCACCCCACCCATCGGGCTCCGGGCCGGCACCTCTCCCACGAGCATCGGCCTCCGGTGGGGCTGCCCCGACGGCGCCAGCGGATACGACGTCTACGCCACGCCGAGCAACGGGGCCCAGGTCAAGCTGACCCCCACGCCGATCCCCGCAGTGCGTCCAGGACATCCAGGCGCAGCTCGTCCGGGGGCTGCCCGGCGCGCCGGCGCCCTCCGGTAGTCCGACCTATTCCACCGGCTTCACCCATTCCGGCCTGGCCCCGCAGTCGTCCTATACCTACGTCGTCGTGGCGCTCTACCCCAACGGCGCCCAGGGCGCGTCGCCCCCGCTGGCCGCCTCGGCCGACCCGGTCCAGCCGCCCGCGGTGACCGCGGCGCCCACCCCGGCGCGCAACGTCACCCTCAGCTGGGGGGCGATGGCCGGCGCCAACTCGTACCAGGTCCACCGCAAGCTCGCCGGCCAGGCCGCATTCCAGTTCCTGGCCGTCGTCGGAAACGCCACGACCACCTGGACCGACGGGACCGTCCTGCCGCCCGGCCAGCACCAGTACTTCGTGCAGGCGGCGAACGGGCTCCCGTCGGCCCCGATGACGGTCACCCTGCCGCCGGTGGCCGCGCCGGCCAACCTGACGGTCCAGGATTTTCTGGGCGCGGCGCGGCTCACCTGGGACCGAGTGCCCGGCGCCACCGGATACCACGTCTTCCGGATGCTCCTGAGCGAGCCCGGGTTCAGCCGGCTCACCACCAACCCGGTCATCGGCCTCAACAACACGGCGACGCAGTTCTTCCCCGGCCCCCAGTACACCGACCAGCACATGCCCAAGGCGCAGCAGGTCCGCTACTACGTCCAGGCCGTGGACGGTGCCCCCTCGGCGCTGGTGACGGTCGTGATCGGGATTCCGCGCAGCTCCCAGATCCGGAAGTGTCCCGGCAGCAAGTCGATCTATCTGAACTGGAGCGGCGACGCCAGCCCGACCAGCGTGCAGGTCCTGCGGGCCGGT
>JBGPLG010000135.1:0-8424 GCA_041486305.1 Gemmatimonadota bacterium | reverse complement strand
GCTCTCCGCGATGCCCGACACGGTGGCGCGCAACTCCTGGCCCAGGAGGAAGGCGATGATGTCGGCCTTGACGCCCATCCCGAAGCCGGCGCGCAGGCGCAACAGCAGGGCGGGCGCCTCGAGAAGCTGGAGCCCTCCGGAGCGGCGCCGCAGGGCCGGGGCTGGCGGAGGGGGCGCACCAAGTGTGACCAGGGTGCGCCAGCGGGAATCCCTGGCGAGCTTCGCGGTAGACTGGGCAAGCCGAGACAGTTCCGCCGGGGCGGAGGCCCCGAACTCGGGGAGCAGGTTCTTGAGGCGCTGGATATTCACGAACGGGGCGCCCTCGACCAGCCAATCGACCATGACGGACCAGAGCCGCCGTTCATGGCGCTGGAGCGCGAGCGAAGCGAGGATCAGCGCCTCGGGGTCGACCTGCGCCGTGGCCGACTTGCCGCTCGCGCCGGCGCCGATGGCGCGCCACTGGCGGTAGAGGAGGTCGATCGCCGCCTCGGCCAGTTTATCGGCCGCCCTGGTCCAGGTCTCGTTTGGCATGGTCGAGGATGGCTTTCAGCTCGCGGGAGAATTCGGGACCGGAGCCCTGGGTTCGGGCCCATCCGGCGGCCGCGGCCAACTCATCGCGATCCGGTTTCAGAGCCAGGAGATCCTGGTAGTGCTTGTCGCCGGCGCCGGTCGCTCCAGTGGCGGCGTAGATCTTGAGCGCGATGAGATCGGTTCTCGAGGCGATTCCGACCTGGAGCCCGCCGAACTGCATCCAGGTGAGTCGCGCGAAGAGGCCCTCGGGGATCCCGGTAATCCACTGGCGGCCGGCTTCGGCATTGAGCCAGTCGGGAACCAGGTGCTGGTCCCGCTGGACGGTGCGGACGGCTTTGAGGAGTGGCTCGGGCAGGGGATCAGGGGGCCGGCGGAGCTCCCCGCGCGGCCCAGGGTCCCGGAGCGCGAGCACGTCGACGTCCTGGGTGGCCCGCTTGACGAGACCCGACAGGAGGAGGGCCGCGCCGCCAATAATTGCAATGGCAACGGTCTGGCCCTCATCGGCGAGGAGATCTCCGACGCGGGAGAGGGCGAGGACGACGTCCTCGGGGGATTCGAGGGCCTTTGACATTACATTTATTGTAATACAAAATTGCAATAATTGCAATACAACGAGGAGATAGCGGGCGGATTGTCCGGGCGCGGGTCGCAGGTACATTCTTCGGAACCATGCTTCCCCCCTCCCGCAACGCCCCCTGCCCCTGCGGCAGCGGCCGCAAATACAAACACTGCTGCCTGTCCCGGAAAGCCGGGCCTGCCCCCGGCGCGGCGCCCGACACCGATCGCAGCCGGGCCTGGTCCCGGCTGATGCGGTTCGCCGGCCGCGACGAATTCGCCGCCGCCCGCGGGGTGGCCATGCACCTGTTCTGGGACCTCCCGGACGAAGTGGACCTCCCGCGGGAGCTGGCCCGGGCGATGCAGGCGGACCTGCCCGCCTTCTTCGCGTGGTTCACGCTCGATCTCCCGATGGAGGACAACGGCGCCACGATGGTCGAGCTGCTGCTCCAGCGGGAGGGCCCTGCGCTCCCACCCGGAGAGCGGGACTTTCTCCAGCGGATGAGCGCCACCGAGCAGCGGCTCTACGAAATCGCCGCGGTGCGCCGGGACGAGGGCCTCGAGCTCACCGACCTCTGGACCGGGGTCACGGTGCAGGTGCGGGAGCGGCTCGCCACCCGCCAGCTGGTGCGCTGGGACCTGCTGGCGGTCCGGCTGTCGGAGTGGCCCGACGGGGTCCACCTGCTCGAGGGCCAGCCGATGATCTTTCCGCCGGACGCGAAGGAGGAGCTGGTGCGCGGGTTGCGCAGTGAATTCCGGCACTATGCGAAGGGCACCGCGACGGGAACCGAACCGCTGTTTCTCAAACGGGTGGTGCCCCAGCTGCTCAACCTCTACCGGCTGGATCGGGCCGGGCCGACGCCCGGGCCGGTGGTGACCACGATGCAGGGCGAGTCGCTGGTGATCACCCGGGTGCACTTCGAGACCCCCGATCCCCCCGGTCTTGCAGGCCTGCTGGCCGGGCACCCGGAGCTGGAACAGGAGCCGGGCGCCGGGTGGGTCTGGTTCGAGGAGGCGGGCCAGGGCATGCACCGGCTGCTGGGCCGGATCGAGTTGTCCGGAACGCGGCTGATGCTGGAGACGATGTCGGAGGAGCGGGGTGAGCGGGGCCGCCGGCTGCTGGAGGCGCTGCTGGGCGACCGGATCCGCCACCTGGCGACGACGTGCGAAGACATGATGGAGGCGGTCAACCGGAGGGGCCCCGCCGCTCGGCCGCCGCGGCGGGAGCCGCTCCCGCCCGAGGTGGAGGCCGGTGCGGTGACGCTTTTCCTGGACCGGCACTACCGGGAGTGGCTGGACATTCCGGTGCCGGCCCTGGGGCACCGGACCCCGCGGCACGCGGCCCGGCTCAAGACCATCCGCCCCAGGCTGGAGCAGCTGGTCCGGCAGTTCGAGAACCACGCCGAGCGGGACCGGCTGGAGGGCCGGCCGGGCTATGATTTCGGGTGGCTCCGGGTGGAGCTGGGGCTTGCGCCGCCGGGCAGGGAGCCGGGTTAGGGGCTCCGCTCGCAGCGCAGGATACCATAGCCGCTACGAGCGACGAAAAAACGCAGCCAGTCGAGCAAAGAATCCCCGCTGTCCGGACTCGCTCTTCGTTTGCGGCCCTACTCCTGAATTCCAACCCCGCGCAAGAAATCCGGCCGCCGCGAAGACCGACCGGTCCTTACGGCATTTTGCCAGATCTGCTTTCCACTGCGGGTCTGCCTTTGTCACGTCCTCCATGATGCCGATGGCAAGATCCAGTATCGTGACCGCCTCGGGGATGCGACCCGCAAACCCCTCGACGCTCGCCTTGGTGTTCAAGGTCATGGCCATGTCGTGGGCAATCTCCACGGGAATTCCTCCCTCCTGCTCGTAGAGGCTGACGAGGCGCTGGCGGATGGTGATCGCCTCGTCGACGGCGGCTCTCGCCTCGGGCAGCAGAGACACGTCAGACTTCGCGGGGCCGACATACTTCGCGAGGCGGACCGCGGCCCGCATCTTGTACGAGCCCGCGAGCATGTTCTCGACCTCGCGATCCGGCCTCCGCTTCAAGTAGTCGAGCCGGAGCTGCACGGCCAGCCGGAATGCCGTGTCTGCCGATTCGAAGCGGGAGGCCCTCAGCAGGGCCGAGCCGAGCTGGTGCAGATCCAAGCCGATATCGGACTCGGGCGCCACGCTCGCGCCGCCCTTCTCGAACTCAGCCAGAATCGATTCCGCCTCTGTCGCGCGGCCCAATGTCGCCAGGGAATGAGCCTTCTGAAGCTGCGCTACCCACATTGGGCCTCCACCTGGTCGAAGAATGCAATCGCGTCCTCATGACGGCCCCGCCGCTGCAGGAACGCCCCATAGTTGGTGACTAC
This sequence comes from Gemmatimonadota bacterium, assembly GCA_041486305.1. GTDB lineage: Bacteria > Gemmatimonadota > Gemmatimonadetes > Gemmatimonadales > GWC2-71-9 > JABFSM01. The sequence continues at coordinate 4,996 of JBGPLG010000135.1, read as the reverse complement.
CACGTCGAGGCAGGGATTCTCGGCCAGGGCGTTCAGGTAGCACTGTTCTTCCTGCGCTGGATCCCCCCGCCGAACCCAGATGCAACCCATGTTCAACCAGGCCTGGGCATAACTCGGCCGCAGCGCCACGGCCTTCTGATAGTGCCGCAGGGCCTCCTCATCGTTACCCTCATTCTGGAGGACCAGGCCCAGGTTGTACCAGGCGAATTCGTACCGCGGGTCGACCCGGAGTGCCTCCTGAAAGGCCAGCTTACCCTCTTCGGTGCGTCCCAGCAGATCCAGCAGGGACCCTCGGATGTCCAGGGCGTGGGCCAGCCGAGGATCCAATGCGAGCGCCCGGTCGACCTCCTCGAGCGCCTCGTGCGGCCTGCCGAGCTCCATGAGGTTGTTGGCGAGGTTGCTCCTCGGACCGGCAAGACTGGGGTCCAGCTCGATCGCCTTTCGGTGCCACGCGGTCTCCTCTTCGTGCCGCTTCAGCTCACAGAGTCCCAGTCCGCGCATGGTCCAGTCCCTGGGATCCATGTCCAGCTCGCGCGATGGAGCCGGCGCCGCGTAGTCGACCAGGTCAGCATAGGCCGATGCGAGCCTCGACCGGACGCCGGCGAACCCCTGGGGCCGGCCTTCGGGGCCCTTGGCGAGGCATGCGCTGATCGGAAGCCAGATGCCGTCGGGAATTCCCTCGATGGTAGGCGGCTGCTCATTCTGGTGGGCCAGCGCGAGCTCCTCCACAGATGCCCGGGGCCGCGCCCCGAATGGCGGGACACCCGAGAGCATCTCATACAGCGTGGCTCCCAGGGAGTAGACATCGGACTGTTCGGTGATGGCGGATCCCGCGAAGACCTCGGGTGCCATGTATTCCGGAGTGCCGCAGCGGGTGGACTCATCCTCCTCTGCGAGGGCCAGCCCGAAATCGGCCAGGGCGAGCACCTCACGGTGCAGCAGCAACAGGTTGGAGGGTTTGATGTCTCCATGAACCGCGATCCCGTGACGCCGGGCATGCTCCATCGCGTCGCAGACCTGGAGGCCCAGACGGAGCACCAAGGGCAGATCGACCAGGAGCCGTGGGGAGCCGATCCAGGGGGAGAGATCGCCGTCCTGGTAGTGGTGCATCACGATCATCGGTCGGCCGGTCACCCGCTCCACCTGGTAGACGGTCACGATGTTCGGGTGGGGGCTCATGCCCAGCATGAGCCGCGCCTCGCGCTCGAAGGCCTTCAGGTTCGCCTTCGGTGACGGGAATTTGCAGACGACCCGGGTGTCATGCCTGGTGTCCGAGGCGACCACCACCGTGCCCATCCCTCCGGGAAGCCGCTGCACAACCCGCCACCGGTTCTGGATGAGGAAGCCGGGAACGTATGCGTCCGCGCTCTGCCAGGGTGCGCTCATGGGTGAGGTGGTGGGAGCGTGGAAGGGGTGTAGAGCTGGTCGGCCGTCGCATCGCGATCCACCAACGAGATGCGGAAGGGTCCGACCGATATCGGGACGCTGAGCTGCAGGTGCCGAGGTGATTCTCCGACGGCCCGCAGATCGCGAACCAGAGCACCACCAGGCTCGAGGATCACCTCGATATGCCGGCGCGACACGGTGGCATCATCGAGCTGGAGCGCGGCACCGGTGCCGCGCCCGATGACCAGCTTCCTGGTACGCATCGGCTCCACGCGCAGGGTGAATCCACGAGCGTCGTCGACCCGGAGATAGGCGAGCACCGGCCCGTCTCCGCGGAAGTCGGCACCCAGTCGAAAGCTCAGCCCCTGGACCTGCGCCAGCAGCTCCGCAATCGATGTTCTCACCGCGGCCAGCTCGTATCCCATATCCCGGAGGCCGGACCGGAGGGCATCGTCGCTTCCCAGCACGAGGTACTCGAGCCGTCTCAGCGATTCTGTCTGCACGCCATGAGCGTCTTCCTGACGAGCCAGCATGGCCTCGAACACCGCGGCGCGGACGGCGGGATCGGCCTTGAGCCCGATTTCCCGGAAGGCGAACACGAATAGAGGCGCGAAGCGCTGGTCCAGGAATCGGCGAACTGCGCGCGACGCCTCGGGAAGGGAGGTATCGAACAGCCGTGCCATCCGGGCCTCCACCAACTCGGGCGAACGCCACGCATCCACCGGGGGAATGTCGGCGTCGGTGTAGTGGGTGATGTCCAGCTCAGCGAGGGCGTCGAAGGCATCCAGCGCGAGCGTGTCTTCGGGGTTTTCCCGAGCGTAGGCCTCTCGGAGCTTGGCGGCCGTCGCCACCAGAGCCTTCTTCAGGGCCTTCTCGATGTTCCGGTTCTTCAGGCGCTCGGGGCGGTGGAGGTACGAGGTGAGGCTGTTCTTGGCATCGTGAACCGCCACGTGGGCCGCCGCATGTCCCAGGGCGCCGACGACATGTCCCAGCAATTCGATGTCGATCATTCTGGGCTCAGGGTGCCGCGAAAGGCCTGGTCGATTCCGCCATCGCGGCAGCGCCGCAGGAGCGAAATTCGCTCGGCGACCAAACGCCCGCTACGCTCGTCCGGACTGGAGGCGCCGATCTGCCGAGCGCGGGCGAGGGTGCCGTCATCCAGGAGGCCGGGGTGCTCATGGAGGAGCCGGCGCAGCTCGCCGAAGTCGTCGGCCGACAGGAATCGGACCAGCGGGTCTTCCGAGTCAGTCATATCGAGGCTTGCGAGCCGGGGTGCGACTGGAGCTTGGTCAGTCGTTTGACGAACCGCTCGGTTCATGATCGGTGCGCCCCAGCCTGGAGGTTGATGGGTCAGGGATGAGAGTAACGCATCCGAACCGTTTTCGTACCAGGTGGATCCGGCAGGGCCCATCTCGGCTTGGGGGGCCTTCCGGGGAGACCCTCGAGTCCTTGCTCCCTCGCCCTAGTAGATCTTCTAATTAGTGAATTTTGGTGCATGCTCCCGCCTTGCGTCGGCTGTCCGCTTTTCCCATGTTAGCGCCCGCCATGGGCACGGCTGACGTACGACGCGCTGGCACTGACGAGCCCGCCGCCTCGGTCATCCGAGTTCGGACGGTGGCAGTTGGGATGGTGACGTTTACAAGTATCGATACCAGGAGGAGGATCACATGGCTCAACGCAAGCGGAGCTCAAAAGCACGGGCCTCGAAGACCGCACACTTTATCGTGACCAATGAGAAGCACCCTGCGGTCCGCGTAAAGCCGGGCATGAAGCTGGACGTGCAAAGCGTCAGGTTGATGGATCCGACGTTGCGACCCGCCAAGACGTTGGCGGCGCGCCTGTGTGGCGGCACCTCGACGTGCCTCGCGCTGGTCGACATCGGCCAGGCCTTGGGTCGTGACCGCCCGACATAGGGTGCCCGAGGCTCCTTCAGAGCCCGAGTGTCTCCAAAGCTCGCGGTATACGTTCGCGTTTCCCGTGGGGGCCGGGCATTTGCTGTACAACGCCAACACGGGAGCCGTTCTCCACGTCACCGGAGTAGACACCGAGGCGGTCGCGCACACCCTGAGCGGAGCGCCGGGATCAGTGGATACGGCGGCATTCCCCGAGACTCTGATTGCCGACCTGATCGCCGGAGGGATGCTGCTCGCCGCGGGCACCGATGAGATCGCCATGGTTCGCGATCGGTACTGGAGGGCGCGTGGCAACACACCGCTCGCGCTCACCGTCACCACGACGATGGACTGCAATCTCGGCTGTTACTATTGCTATGAGGAGCGGTCCGGTGCCGCACTCCAGCTGCAAGACGTTCGCGCTATCGTCGACTTGGCCGCGACCCGCCTTGGCACCAGCAACAAGCGCAGTCTCCACATAGACTGGTACGGAGGAGAGCCCTTACTCAATGTGGAGTTCCTGGCGGGCGCGTCCGAGGCGCTGCAGGCACTCTGCGCCGGGCTGGGGGTCGTGTACAATGCGTCGATCATTTCAAACGGTACGGCCTGGCCGGACGATGTCGGCGCATTCATCCGCGACCACGCCATCCGACAGGTGCAGATATCGTTTGATGGAATGAAGGAGCATCACGACAAGCGGAGACGCTATCGATCCGGCCGTGCCCCGGTAACGAACCCTTCATCCTTCCTGCGGGCCGTCGCACTGGTCGATCAATTACTGGATCACACCCGGGTCGATGTGCGCTTCAACATGGACCGAGAGAATGTCGCAGACCTTCCGCGTTTCCTGGAGATGATGAGGGAGCGGGGATGGTTTCATCGCCCATTTCCCGTAGTGGTGCAACCCGCGCGCCTTTCGGCCTATTCGGAACGATCCAAGTTCATGCGGCGGGTGGAATTGTCGATCGCAGAGTTTGAAGAGTGGCGGGCCATGGTTCGCCAGACCATCAACGGCGAGGTGGGTGTAGAGGAGTCAGAGGTGCCTGACGGATTCCCATTCCCTCGGACTTCAGTCTGCGCAGCTCTGGCGCCCGATTCCGTCGTTATCGGAGCGGATGGAGACCTGTACCGTTGTGGACTGCAGGTGGGTGAGCAGGGACGCGCGGTCGGTCACCTCCACGGGCGTGAGGCCACCGCGCGTCAACTGCCGATCCTGGTGTCGGACGACAGCACGTGGTGGAGCCGCTTCGACCCCACCACCCAGCCAAAGTGTTCACAGTGTTCGTTTCTTCCCATCTGCTGGTCCGGGTGCCCCAAGAAGCATCTCGAACGCGATACCCACGCAGTGGACGAACAAGGGACCTACTGGCGGCGCAATCTCGGGCGACTCGTCGTTTCAGGGGTGGGCCTTGAGGTCCCGCCCAGCATCGAGTTGACGCTCGAAGATCAATTCCGAGGGGGAATGTAGGATCCGACGTCCCGGAAGCTTCACCGGGGGCGCCGGAGCCGCAGACCGCCCGTCCGCCCTACCGCTCCGTGGTTCTCCCCGGCCTTCGGTACCGATACTTGGTGCGGGTGCGGCGCCCGGCCACGCCGGCCCAGCCGAACGCGATCGCGGCGCCGTCGCTCAGCTTCTGATCGTCCAGCACGAAGAACCGGTACTGGGTCTCGGTGACCTGCTCGTTCTCGGCCACCTCCTTCCCCCCGACATACAAGGC
>JBGPLG010000134.1:0-9262 GCA_041486305.1 Gemmatimonadota bacterium | reverse complement strand
GCTCGGGCTCGACGCCGCTCCATTCCTTCTATGACTCCGCCAAGTGGCTGGTGGACGATGCCTCCAGCCAGCTCAACGATTCCGGCTCGCTGTTCCACACCTATCTCTACTCGATCCGGAAGAACCTCTCTCTCGACGAGACCAATCACCGGACCTATGAGGCGGAGAGCGGCATCTCGGAACAGGATCTCCGGGGGCCGAGGTACCGGTTTGGGTTCGGGTGTGATGCGTACTAGGCGCTATGACGCTGCGACGCTACGACGCTAGGAAAGAACCCCTCGGGATCGGCTCCGGGGGGTTCCTTTTTCCTAGCGTCGTAGCGTCCTAGCGTCCTAGCGTCGTAGCGTCTTAGCGTCCTAGTTCCCCCCCACCGGCCGGCTCGCCGGCTCCGGCCTTCCGGCGTTTAGATCGTTCCAGTTGAGAATCGCGTTGAACCCGAGGAAATAGGTTCCCTGGGTCTGCCACCGCCAGAACGGACGGATGGCAAACATCACCACGTGACCGCGGCCGAGCGGCGCGTCCACCAACTGCGCCCGGCCGGCCAGGGCCTGTCCGCCGGCGAGGGTACCCGACAGCAACATCTCGTCGGCACTGCCGGGGAATTGCATCACGACCCGGGGCCGCTCGCCGGCGGGCTGCGCAAACTGCCCGAAGCCGCCGGCCCCGCCGCCGCCGCCACCACCACCACCGCCGGGGACACCGCCCGCCCCGCCGGCGGCCGGCATGGCAGGCTCCGTCGCCACCGTGCCGTAGGGCGAAAGCTTGAGCCGGGTCGCCATCGGGGTGGTGTTCTGGCCGACGCCGGGGATGTTGCCGCCCCCGAAGCCGCCAAACCCGCCACCCCCTCCGAGGGAGAGCACCGGCGATTGGCTGAAGTAGACCGGGAGCTGGGTTCCGTCATACCCGTACACCAGGGGACTCTTGGAGTCGGTGATCACGCCGCGAAGAATGGTCCCGCGGGCGAACAGCTGGGTCGGAGTCTCCACCGTGATCCCGGCGATCAGGTTGTACTCCGGGAAGATCGTCGCGGTGGATCCCTCGGTAATCAGGGTGCCGCCTTCACTCACGAACTTGTAGAGCTCCATGAGGCCGTCGAGCCCCATGCCGCCGCGAATGTCGTCGCTCTGATCGAGGGCGCCGAGGTTCGGAGTCAGATCGGTCTTCTTGTAGGGCAGCGCCGCGCCGGCGCCCTTGGGGATTCCGTTCACCTGGCCCTGGGCGTTGCCACCCACATGGGGGAAGATGATCACGTCGTACTTGGCCCGGAGATTCCCCTCGCGGAGCTTCTGGTCGGCGAAGTAGGTATAGGGCACGCCGTAGGTATCGAGCGCCGCCCGGACCCATCCCTCATTCTGGGTGTTGGCCCAGCTGTGCACATAGCCGATGCGGGGCAGGTCGAGGTCGTGCGCCTTGACGGTGGGCGCCGCCGCGACTCCCCACGCCGACAGGCCCAGCTCCTTGAGCGCGGGCTCGAGCCGGGCCCGGTCCGCGTTCGGAATGATAAAGGCGCCCGCACGGAACTTGTGCCCACCGGCCTCGAAATCCTCCTCGGCGGCCCGCATCGGCACGCCGGCGAACCGGTACCGGAACGCGGTCAGGTTGTTGTCGGTGGTGTTCTCCACCAGGATCGTGCTTCCGCTGCCCTCGACGCCGCCCGGCGCCCGGGCATCGGCGGTGAGCAGCGTGCTCTTCTGATCGAGGCAGCTCTTGTCGGTGCAGGTGTTCACCACCACGTTGCGCATGTACTGGAAGGTCCAGCCGGTGTCGTCATAGGGCGCCGGGTTGCCGACCGCGTAGTTCTGCAGCGAGAAGTACATGTCGGCCAGGGTCCGATACGGCTGGTCGCCGCGGATCACGTAGTCTCCGGCGGCCACGTCGAGCGTCCCGGCCTTGAACGCGGTAGTGGCGGTGCCGACCTCGAGCCCCTGGCGCCGGAGCTCGTTCACCGCGTCCGCCGCGTCCGCCTTCCGACGCTGGTTCGCCGGGATCACCCAGGCGTAAATCGGCCCGTTCCGTCCCTTGTCGTAGGCCCGCTTGTTCTTGAGCCAGTAATTCTCGAGGTACATTTCCCGGTTCTTGCCCACGTGGGAGAGCGCGAAGAGAATCGCCGATTCCTGGATGTTGGTGTTGTTGCGCGGACCCCAGTTGATCGAGGGCAACGGCGGATTGGGGCGGAACCACTCCCGGCTCGTGGTGGTGGCGCCGGGCCGGACCACGTAGTTGTCGGGGCCGTAGCTCTGCACCTCGTAGAAGCGGCCGATCGAATTGTGCGAGTGGGCGATGAAGAACATGTAGTTCGGCACCCACCCGTCGTAGAACCCGTAGGTCCACACCCCGGGCACGCCCCGCTTGGTCATCTCCATCACGTCGTTCTCGGCCAGCATCCACCATTCGTTGATGGTGATCGGGTCGAGCTGCTCGTTGTAGGGGCCGGTGCCGGTCGAGGCGTAGAGATAGGTCTGGGCCTCGTGGAGGTCGTGGAGGACGGTGGGCTTCCACTCATTGAACGTGCGGGTGACCGCGCGGGTCAGCTGGAGGAACTGCCCCATGCCATCCCGGTTGTTGTCATGCGCGACGTACTTGCCCCAGTACATCAGGGGCAGCCGGGCGTCGCCGGTCGCGCGCTTCTTGTTGAAGTAGTAGGTGTCCACCTGCTTCTCACGACCGTCGACTTCGATCACCGGCGTGATGAAGGTGATCACGTTGTTCCGGATCCCCTGGATGAACGGGGTCTCCTCGACCGCCAGCCGGTAAGCCAGCTCCATCAGCATCTCGGGCCCCCCGGTTTCCGGGGAATGCATGCCGCTGGTGATCCAGTAGATCGGTTTGGCGGTCTTGATCAGGGCCCGGGCCTGCTCCTCGGTAGTCTTCCGGGGGTCGGTGAGGGAGCTCAGCATCCCCTTGTACCGATCGAGGCTCTTGATCGTCGCCTCATCGGCCACGGCCAGCAGGACGATGTCCCGGCCTTCCTCCGTGGTCCCGATCTTCCACATGGAGATCCGGGGAGACGCCTTGTCGAGTGCCTCGAAGTAGCGCTCGATATCCTTGGCGTAGGTCAGCTCGCCGGGGGTGCCGACGATCCGGCCCAGGAACTTGAGCGGCGTGGGCACCGTCGACGACGCCGGCAGGTGGTCCACCAGCTCGGTCGTGATCCGGGGGTCCTGGAGGTACTCCTTGATCTTGGCGGTATACTCCGCGTCGACCTTCTGGCCCTGGCCCCATGCCATGGGGGCGGCGGACCAGGCGACGAGGGCAAGCGCGAGCAATGCCTTGGACTGCGGCATCCTGCCTCCTTGGTGCTTTTCCGGGGGAGCGCCGGGCGGAGCCGGCAGTACTTCAACACAATGAATACGCGAAGACCCCGAATTACGTTAGACCATGATCCGAACCCACGGCTTGACCCACATCGCCCTCGCGGTCCGCGATCTCGACCGGGCCGCCCGTTTCTACCGGGAAGTCTTCGGGGCGGTCGAGGTGTATCGGAACCCGGGCCTCCTGCAGCTGCAGACGCCGGGGAGCCGGGACGTGATCGTGCTCGAGGTGGGGAACCGGGACCTCGGCCGCATGGGCGGTGTGGCCCATTTTGGGTTCCGCCTGGTGGACCCTGCAGATATCCAGGCCGCCGCCAGGGCCGTGGTCGCCGCCGGGGGACGGATTCTGGAACAGGGCGATTTCTGTCCGGGTGAACCATTTATCTTTGCCGCCGATCCCGACGGATACCAGGTCGAGATCTGGTACGAGCTCCCCACCTCGGTGGATCCGCCCGCTGGGTTGCCGAACCCGTGACACTTCACCGCTTTCGAGGCCCGATGCGCTACCCTGTCCGCCCATTGATCCTGACCGCCGCCGCCCTGGGCCTGGCGGCCTGCTCCAACGGCTCCGATAACACGACGGCGCCGACCATCGAATCCACGACCTTCGCGACCAACCTCGGCGTCGATCTGGCGGCCAGCACCAAGCTGGCGTCGGGGATGTACGTTCGCGATATGACGGTTGGCGCCGGGGCGACCGTGGCCAACGGGCAGCAGCTCTCGATGCGCTACACCGGATGGCTGGCCAACGGCACCCAGTTCGACAGCAACGTCAACGGCGCTCCCTACGTGTTCCGGCTGGGGACCCACGCGGTGATCGACGGGTGGGACCTCGGCATCCTCGGCATGAAGGTGGGCGGGCGGCGCCAGCTGATCATCCCCTCGTCCCTCGGGTATGGCCCCGGCGGCCTCCCTCCCGACATTCCGCCCAACGCCGTCCTGGTCTTCATCGTGGACGTGCTGGGCGCACAATAGGGCAGGCCGGCGCTAGCGGGCCAGGGCGTCCAGCGCGTCGACCGCTTCGGTCCAGAGCGCCATGGCGGTGTCGAGGGCCCGCTTGGCATCCTTGCGCTCGCGATCGAGCCGCCCCGCCTGCCGGGCCCCGTCGGCGGCGCCGTTGTAAAGCGCCGGGTCCGCCAGCGCCGCATCCAGCTCGGTTATCCGCGCCTCGAGCCGGTGGACCTCCTCTTCCCGGGCCGCCGCCTCACGGCGCCCGGCCCGCTGGGCCCCCTCTTCCTCTTTCTTTCCCGCGACGTTCTTCCGGGACTCCGCCCGCACCGCGGTGCGCGCCGCCTGCTCGTCTTTCTGGCGCGCCGCGTCGCGCAGCTTCTTCCGCTCGGCGGCGTGCAGCTCCCATTCCACGAATGGCCCGCCGTAGTCCTCGATCCGCCCGCCGTCGAACGCCCAGACCCGCGTCGACAGCTCGCGCAGGAAGGCGCGGTCGTGGCTCACCAGGATCACGGTTCCCTCGTATTGGTCGATCGCGTCCTCCACCGCCTCGATGGATTCGACGTCGAGGTGGTTGGTCGGCTCGTCCAGCACCAGCAGGTTGGCGTTCCGCAGCGTCATGAGGGCCAGCGCCACCCGGGCCCGCTCGCCGCCGCTCAGCACTCCGGTATTCCGCTGGACCTCATCCCCGGAAAAGCCGAAGGCCCCGAGATGGTTCTGAATGGCGCCGCGATTCCACATGGGCCGGAGGTCCGCGATGCAGTCATAGATGGTCTTGTCGACCGGGATCTGCGACAGGTCCTGGCGAAACCACTCGGCGCTGACCCCGGCGCCGAGCCTGGCTTCGCCGCTGGCCGGCGCGCGGTAACCCAGCAGCGTGGCGAGGAGCGTGGTCTTGCCCACACCGTTGGGCCCGACCAGGGCGATCACATCACCGCGCCGGGCCACCGAGGAAAATCCCCGGAGCAGGACCCGGTCTCCCACCGTGATGCCGAGCTTGTCGGCCACAAGGGCCTGCTCGCCGCCCCTCCCCGAGATCTCGAGCTTGAGCGACATCGCCTCGGTCTCTCCCGGCGGAGCCGACAGCCGGGGCAGCCGATTCAGGATGGCTTTCCTGCCCGCGGCCTGGGCGCTCATTCGTCCCGCCATGTTGCGCCGGATGTAGTCTTCCTGCTTGGCGATGAGCTTGCCCTGCTTGGCAATGGCGCGGTCCAGCGCCAACTGGCGCTCCTCCCGCTGGGTCACGAAGGCGCTGTAGCCTCCCCGGTAGGCGATGGCGGTCCGGGCCGAGAGGTGCAGCACGTGGTCGACGGTATCGTCGAGGAAGGCGCGGTCGTGGCTGATCACCATCACCGTCTCGCCGAACTCCCCCAGGTACTGCTTGAGCCACTGGATGGTTTCGAGGTCGAGGTGGTTGGTGGGCTCGTCGAGCAACACGAGATCCGCCGGGGCGGCCAGCTGGGCGGCGAGCCCCAGCCTGCCGCGTTCGCCGCCGGAGAGCCCGGCAAGGTCCCGGGTCTTGGCTTCCTCCGCGTCAAACCCGAGCCCCTGGAGCACCTTGTCCACTCGGGCGTGAAAGCCATAGCCGCCCTCGTGGGCGAACCGCTCCTGCAGCTCCCCGTAGCGTGTCAGGTCGTCCTCGGTGACCCCCTCCCCGATGGTGGCGAGATGCTCTCCCTGCCGCTCGATCTGGTGCTCGAGATCCATCAGGTTCCGGTAGGCCTGGGCCGCGCCGTCCCACACGGTGATGGCATCGCCGAAGTCCCGGTACTGATCGAGCATGGCGATGCGCAGCCCGGCCTGGCGCGCGATGGTGCCCCGGGTCGGGGCGAGAGTTCCGGCCACCAGGTTGAAGAGCGTGGTCTTGCCGGAGCCGTTGCGGCCGACGATGCCCCATCGCTCACCCTCGGACACCACGAACGTGACATCCTTGAGGAGCGTGGTCGCGCCGAATTCGACGGCGACATCGGAGAGCGACAGGACGGCCATAGCCTGAAATATGGCGGAGGGGCGCCGGAGTTGCGTTCTCCGGTCCCGGCGCCGACCTTAGTCAGCCGATTCCGACGTCTCCTCGTCCCGAGCCTCAGGACCCGATGACCCGCCGGCCTCTCCTCGCTTCTCTGGCGCTCGGCGTGCTCGCCGCCGCCTGCGTCCAGCCACTCCGGCTGGCGCGTGACGATTCGCCCACCGTGCTCGCGCAGCAGACTCTCACCGCACCCAATCCCGCGGACCGGGGTCCCTATGCCGTGCGGATGCTCTACTACGGCAGCGGGAAGGACCGGAGGCGGACGGAGTTTCGCGATTCGGTCACCCTCAAGACCCGCTCGGTGGATGGGTCCAAGCTCGCCACCGGACCCACACCGGCGCTGACGAAGGAACGAAAGAAGTACTGGGGATTCGGCTTCGATTCGCTCCCCATCAACGGGCGGGTCTGGTACCCCGACGGACCCGGCCCCTTTCCCCTGGTGCTGATCGTCCATGGCAATCACGACATGAAGAAGTTCTCCGACCCCGGGTACCAATATCTGGGCGAGCTCCTGGCGAGTCGCGGGTTCATTCTCGCGTCGGTGGACGAAAACTTCCTCAATGGAAACATCCGGGGAGAGAACGACGCCCGCGGCTGGATGCTGCTGCAGCACATCCGGACCTGGAAGCAATTCAACGACTCGGCCGGCGGCCCGTTCCAGGGGCGGGTGGACCTCAACAGCATCGGGATCATGGGGCACTCGCGCGGGGGCGAGGCGGTAGCGATCGCCGCCGCGTTCAACACCCTGTCCCACTACCCCGACGATGCGACCATCCGCTTCGACTTTCACTACGGCATCAAGGCGGTGGTGGCCATCGCGCCGGTGGACGGACAGTACACGCCGGCCAACCGGCCCACCCCTCTCGACAACGTCAACTACCTGGTGATTCACGGGTCCCACGATGGCGATGTCTCTTCCTTTTCGGGACTTCGCCAGTACGCCCGGATCCGGTTCACCGACGGGAAACCCTGGTTCAAAGCCGCGGTCTGGATGTACCGGGCCAATCATGGCCAGTGGAACACCGTCTGGGGCAGCACCGACGGTGGCCGGCAGAGCGCCCGCTTCCTCGATCTCCGGGGGCTGATTCCCGCCGAGCAGCAGCGCCAGATGGCCCGGATCTACCTGTCGGCCTTCCTGGAAGCGACCCTCAAAGGCCACACCGAGTACCTGCCGCTGTTTCGCGATCACCGCACGATCGGCGGCTGGCTTCCCAAGACGATGTACGTGACCCGCTTCATGGAGAGCGGGTTTCATACCCTGGCGTCCTACGACGAGGACGTCGACGTGGCAACCGGCACCGCGCCGGGCGTCGGAATTGTCGCCGACAGCCTGGCAACCTGGCGGGAGGGAGTGCTTCCGCTCCGGTCCCGGAATCCGGACGAGGGCCACTACGCGGTCTGGCTCGGGTGGAACAACCGGATTGCGGGGCCCGATACGACCAGGACCGGCAAAGCCGCCTCGTATGCGATGACGCTGGGAGATTCCCTCCGGTCGGCGTGGGAAATCGGATCGCGAACCGCGCTGGAATTCTCCCTCTCTCCCACGTCGGCCACGCCCGGGCCCCGAGCGGCCGCCAAGGACACGACCCGGAAGGATTCCCCGAAGACCGCAGGGCCCAAGCGGGCCGCGCCGAAGCCCCCGCCCACCCCCAAACACAAGCCGACCGCCGCGGACTCCCTGCCGGTCGAGCTCTCGATCGAGGCGGTGGACGCCGGCGGCGCAGCGGTCCGGCTGCCGCTCAGTCGATACGGCGTCACCCGCCGCCCGATCGAAGTGACGGTCCTCAAACGGAAGGGAGAAGACAAATCCGCCTTCCTGAGCCTGAGCGAGTTGGTTCCCCAGACCTACGTCATTCCGCTCGCAGATTTCACCAGCGCCAACCCCAGGTTCGACCCGTCTCGCCTCACGACGATTCGCTGGGTTTTCGACGGGACCCGGGCCGGCACCGTCGTGCTCACCGACGTGGGACTCTCCAACATCGATCCGGTGTTCTTGACGCCGGGCCACCGGTGAGGTCTCCCATGTCGCTCGGATATCGAACCCTCTTCGCCCTGGCGCTGGCGACCACTCCCGGGCTGGCGCAAGAGGCTCCCACCGCGCCGCTGGTGCTTCGCCTGCCCGGGGGCACCCGCGCGGCCGGCGCCGGCAACGCGTTCACCGCCGGACGGGGCGCCGAGGTCATCTTCTACAATCCGGCGCAGATCGGAGTGCTCCGGGGCACCATGATCTCGCTGGCACGATTCGGCTCCTCGGCTACCCAAGCCTCGCTCGCGACCGTGGGACCGTTCGGCAGGGTCGCGATTGGAGCCGGCGTCCTGTACCTGGAGTACGAGTCTCCCGCTGCGTCCAGCCTCTACAGCCGTCCCGGGATGCTTCCGGCCGGTGGCCCGCTGCAGTCGTCCAGCCTCGCGGCCACGCTGGCGGCGAGCACCCGGATCAAGGGCATCCGATTCGGGATCGCCGGCAAGTACGTCCAGGAAAACATCGGGGGACTTCGGGACGGCAGCCTGGCTCTCGACGCCGGGGTCGCCCGGGAATTCGGCCGGGCGACCTTCGCGCTCGCGGTCCAGAACATCGGGAGCGGCATCGAGATCATGGGCGAGCCGGCCTCCCTGCCGACCCGGGTGAGCCTTGGCGCCATATCCCCGTCAATTCCGCTCGGCACCTACTTCGATCTGGTGGCGATGGCATCGGTCTCTCGCGAGCGCGACGGCCGGATCGCGCCGGCAGCCGGCGCGGAGCTGCTCTACCAGCCGGTGAGCGGGTGGACCTTCATCGGCCGGGTGGGAGCCAGGCGGGTCGAGGGCGGCCCCGGGCCCCTGGAGTCACCGCTTGCCCTGGGGGGATCGTTCGGGCTGGATCGCTTCTGGCTGGACTACGCCTTCCAGCCATCCCGCGGGTCCCCCGCCACCCACCGAATCGGAATCCGGATCCAGTGAGGCGGGGCTCGGCCTGGTTCATCGCGGCCTTTCTGCT
>JBGPLG010000133.1:0-9358 GCA_041486305.1 Gemmatimonadota bacterium | reverse complement strand
TCGGGCCGGCTGTTGAGCCCGCGGCCCTTGGGCTCGGTTTCGAAATCGAAGCCGAACTTGGTGGCGATGGTCACCTGGCCCCGGAACGGGGCGAGAGCCTCGCCCACCAGCGACTCGTTGGTGAAGGGGCCGTAGACCTGAGCGGTATCGAAGAGAGTGACGCCCCGCTCGACCGCCGCCCGGAGGAGGCGGATCCCCTCCTGGCGGTCGACCGGCGGCCCGTAGCCGAAGCTCAGCCCCATGGCGCCGTAGCCGATCGCCGAGACCGAGAGCCCGCTCTTTCCCAGCATGCGCTGCTTCATGGTCAGGCCCGCTTCGGGTCTGCCGGCTGGTGCAGGAGCATCCAGGCGGCGCCGAACCGGTCCCGGAGCATGGCGAACCGATTCGCGAACGGCGTCTTCTCCAATTTCATGAAGACTTCGCCCCCGTCCTTCAGCAGGGCATAGACCCGCTCCGCTTCCTGCTCGGAATCCACGGTCAGGCTCAGATACGCGCTCCGCATCGGCTCGGCGGAGGGGATATCCGCCCCCATGACCACCGTGCCGGCAATCTCGATGCGGGCGTGGAGGACCTTGTCCTTCCAGTCCGCCGGGATGTTGGGGTTGGGTTGCTCGCCGTGCCGAACCAGCCCGGTGATCTTGCCGCGGAGGTGCTGCTCGTAGAAGCGGAACGCCTGCTCGCAGGTGCCGCGATAGTTGACGTAGATGTCGAGCTTCACTGGTTCGCGCCTTTGAGAGGGTTTCCCGGGGGACGTTTGACGCGGCGCGATCGACACCAAAGCGGAATGGTCCCGCAACATCACCACACCGTGAACCGCTCCACCGCGATGGGGCGACCGTGCATCTGGCAGATGGCGAGGTAATCGCCGGTGGACCAGCGGCCCGGCTGATCCCAGCCCAGCCCCATGGCCACCGCGCCGCCGGGGGCCGATGGCGCGATTTCGTAGACGGCGGACATGGTCCCGAGGACGCTCCCGGTGCCTTGCATGTAGTAGCAGTCGATCGGCACGGCGCCGCTCTTGGTCCAGCCGGGATGCACGAAGCTGAGCTCGATCCCGATCCGGGTGGCTTCCGAGGCGGTGAACCGGTCCTGGTAGTGGCGTTCCGCCGGAGCGGTCACCTTGGAGCCGGTTGGAAAGAACCGTACGCCCTTGAGCCGGAGCTCCGCGTCACCCAGGAGGGAGGGCCCGGGGCTCATCTGGAAGGCCACCTCCCCCAGGGGCTGGCCGGCGGCGCAGCTCACCTTGAACATCCCTGGCTGCCACCCATCATTGCCGGCCCCGAACATGATGTTCGCGTCCACGGCGTGGGTGGATCCGGCCCGAATGGTCATCCCGATCTTCCAGATGCCCTCGATGGCTCTCCCGTCGGGGCGGGTCATCTGGCAGCCGATCGCGAGCCGGCCCGCGGCGGGAGCCACCGGGTAGTCCAGGCTCACCTCCACCGCGATGTACCGGGTTCGCAGGCTATTGAAGTAGAAGGTGTAGACCCGTTTCTCAGCGCCGAGCAAGAATCCGCCGTCCTGCTCGTAGAGGCGAATCGTCGTTTGGGTCGGCGTGATCGTTTGGGCCTGGACCGCTGCCGGGGCGAGGATGCCGGCGAGCAGCCACTGGCCGAGCGCAGCTCTCATGGGGGCCTCCACCATACCATTGCGCAGGATCCCCGGCGAAAGCGTCACTGGGGGGCGGCGGGGCTTAAGGTGCCCTGAGGTCGGGCACCTCGTCGAACAGCTCGGGCAGGAGTAGGGAGAGCGGGGGGACCGCGGGATCGGGTTGCCAGATCAGGACCTCGTCGAGCACCTCGGGCCGGGCGTCACCCGGGCGCCAGCGTTCCACGGCCCTCGCATCGAGATCGACCACCCAGTACTCGAAGACGCCGGAGCGCTGATACCGGCGCCG
Organism: Gemmatimonadota bacterium; assembly: GCA_041486305.1. Classification (GTDB taxonomy): domain Bacteria; phylum Gemmatimonadota; class Gemmatimonadetes; order Gemmatimonadales; family GWC2-71-9; genus JABFSM01. The sequence goes on along the minus strand of JBGPLG010000133.1, from coordinate 7,461 downwards.
TTTGGTGATCCGGTCATGCCGAGCCGAGCTTGGAGAGAGGATCTCGACCACGAGGAGTGGAATGCCGTATTCCTTCCACACCCGTGGGGCGCGGCCGCCCGGCAACGGCACCACGTAGACGTCCGGCTGAGCCAGCTGGCCGCCCTCGAGGGCCAGGTCGGCGGGGGCGAAGCCCAGGTGGCCAGTCCCGTTGGATCGGATGTACGGATGGAGGCGCAGCACCAGCGCCAGCGCCGCATCCTGATGCCGAGCCCGGGGCGCGGGCGTCACCAGCAGTTCGCCGTCGAACAGCTCGTAGCGATTGCCGTCGTCGGGGAGTGCGAGGACCATCTCGCGAGTCCAGATCGGCGGTTGGGCGGCTCCTGGCATACCCATACTCTAACGCGCCTCGGCGAGGGGAGGCAACTCGGCATGGGCGAAGATTGCCGAGGGAATGCCGGGAGCTGTCACCAGATCAGCGCGTGACGGAGGCATGTTGCCCTTGCGCCCGAGCTTTGGGCCCCGGGTACCTTGCCGTCCCCAGGCAAGGACATCCCGATGGCCATCACCTCCGAGCCCCGGAACTACGATCCGCCCGACTACGGGTGGCGGGTCAACCCGTACGGACGAGCGGTCTCGCCCAGCGAGGCGCACCTCATCCAGGAGGTGGCCAGTATCCACCGGCTCGAGGTGGAGCCTCGGCGCAACGCCTACCTGTTTCGGGCGCCGGCGTGGGATGCCCAGGTGCTTCGGGTCAATTGGGGGATTGTGTGCTGGCCCCGGGGGGAGGTGCTGCGGGCCTTCACGAAGCTGATGGATGTCATGCCGCTCAAGGGGAATTATGCGGGGCTGTATCTGAAGAAGCTCCACGGCACCGAGCTGGTGGCCTACCGGTTCCGGGCCGAGCATCGGGACAGGCTGGAGGCGTAGGCTGACGGGAGGCCAATGAGAACCGGGGGCCCCGACTGCTGACCCCCGGCCTCATGCCTCACCTGCGGCGTCCTCAGTGGGAGCGGACGCCTGACCCCCGGCTCTCACGCGGCGGACGCGACGTCGCCGGGTTTCGGCGGGGTCGGCTCGGGGCGAGGGGTGGGAGTCCGGAACGGGAGCGCGGGCACCTGCTTGGCCGCGTTCCACTCCGCCATCCCTTCGGGGTCCTTTCCGAAGCGGTAGCGGTTGATGCCGTCGAGGATCCGGATGATCTCCATGATCTCGCCGGCCACCAGGTCCAGGTCGGTCCGCGCGCCGATGTGCTGGACGCGCGCGTTCCGTGCATCATTGCTGGCCGTTTCGAACTCCTTGACCAGCCGACCCAGATCTTCGAGTGCAGACCCCGTCAGGCCTTTGCTCACCAGGAGGTCGCGTTGGGTTTCCGCCAAATTCAGCATGGCGGTCGCGGCGGTGAGGTAGGTCTTGTAGGTGACGCTGCTGCTCGGGAGCACGAACCGTTTCGCCAGATCGGGCTGGTTCTTGGCCGCCGCCTGGCCCACCCGGATCAGGTGGGGAAGGACCTGGACATGCAGCTCCCGCCGGAGCTCCATCCGGCGAGTCTTGGCGCCTCGCGCGATCGCCAAGCCATCATGCTGCCGTGTTGCGATCTCACCCGCGCGGGTGAGACTGGCCTCGAGCGTGCCGAGCAGGGTGACATAACCCGGTTCGGTCGAGGGGTGGGTCCGGGTGAACTGCAGGACCCGCGCGCCGGCTTCCAGCCGGACACGTACTACGGATCTCATAACAGGCTCCTTTGGTTTGAGCCCGGCCGGCCGGGAGTCGGGTCTGCCCCACCGCCAACGTGAGAGAGGACATCATCGGTCCGGCACCCGAACCGGCCGACGCTGGAGGAAAAAGCATCAGGTGTGCCAGGCAGCACACGCACGGGTTAGGTGGGCGTGTTAGGACGGTGGTTCAGTTCCGGAAGTTGCGGCGGGGCAACGCTGTGCGGATGTGAGCTCGGCGCGGGCGGGGTTCCTGGTGCCGGTGCATGGGGCGATGGGCGGATCGGAGAGTGACCACTAAAGTGGACACTTTTCGTACCCGCGGTGGAATCGGGTGGACGCCTGGCGTGCTGGAATGCGTGAACGGGAGAATGGTTTGCTTTGTTGGTCCGATGGAATGCCGAGAGGGTCCGCGGGTTTGCCGGGAGGGTCCAACGGAGAGCGCGGAGGGGACGCGGATCCATAGGTACGGCGCGCGGGAGCGCCGGGTGAGCCCGCGGATGTGCATAACCGGTGCGATGGACCTCCGGGACGGTCCGGTGGAATGCGGGGCGGGTCCGCGGATGGTCGCGTTCGCGGCGCGGGTGGTCTGGTTCGGAGGACGGGAGGGCCGGGAGGGTTCGAGGGAGTGCGGGGAGGGTCTTTGGGAGAGCCGGGTGGGCAGGATGGGAGTGGTGCGGGGGCGAGGGTGGTCGCGGAGGACGGACGGGAGACTAGCGCTCCATCAACTCCCCCAGATATCGCGAAACAGGCCGGGAAGCTCCACCTCGAGGGCGAGTGGTGCCCCCTCGGGATGCCAGACCAGCCGCTCGTCCAGAAACTCGGGTCGGGCATCGCTCGGCCGCCAGCGCTCGATCGCGCGGGCATCGAGATCCACGATCCAATACTCCGGAATGCCGATCTTCTGAAAGCGGCGGCGCTTGACCGTGCGGTCGGCCCGCGCGGTGGAGGGAGAGAGGACTTCGACGATCAGGATCGGGTTGGGGAATCTGCGCCAGTCGCGATCAGGCGGTAGAAAGGGCACCACGAACAGGTCCGGCTGCGACAGCTGATCACCGCCCAGATCGAGATCCGCGGGAGACCATAGCGCCTGGCCGAGGCCGTTGGCGGTGACGTACGGCGCGAGGAGGCTGAAGAGGCTCCCGAGGGCCACCTGGTGGGGTCCGGTCGGGGCCGGAGTCACCAGCAGCTCGCCGTCGAACAGCTCGTAGCGATTGCCGTCGTCGGGCAGCGCGAGGACCATCTCGCGAGTCCAGATCGGAGGTTGGGCGGCTCCGGGCATACCCATACTCTAACGCGCCTCGGCGAGGGAAGGCAACTCGGCGTGGGCGAAGATTGCCGAGGGAATCCTGGGGACCGTCATCAAATTAGCGCGGAACCGAGGTGGGTTGCGGCGGGATCAGCCTACTCCGGCGTTCGCAGATCCCGCGTGGCGCCGGCCTTGAGATGGATCACCGCCTGGGGGTCGGCCAGGGCACCGAAGATGGAGACTCCGCCGCTGCCGAGCACCTCGGCGGTGCCGCCGGTGAGCACCAGGACGGTGTGCTCCTGGATGTTGATGGCGACGGTGCCGGGGTGCTTCGCGACCCAGGTGTGGATCGAGTCGGTCATCTCGTCCTCGCCGATGCGGGCGGCGCCGGGGCGGACGTGGGGGGTGACGGTCACCCGGGGCAGCATGCAGAGGCCGTCGGTGACCTTGCCGAGGGCGCTGGTGGGGGTGGGCCAGCTCAGCCAGAAGCGGCCGAAGGCATTTCCTCCGCCACTGGGCCTGGCGCAAGCATGCGTTTGACGACGTGCTGCCGGCGTTCGTCGAAAACTTCATGAAGCCCGGCAACCTGGCCGGTGGCTTCGCGCACTACAAGGCGAGCCACGCCGGTCGGGTCGCGATGCTGAAAGGACAGGCGCCAGCAGTGCCGCCGATCATCCCGCCAACCTGTGTGCGATGGCCGGAGCACGATTCGCTGTTCCCCTACGAATGGACCGATCGGCTCGGCGAGACGTTCGTCAACCTGGACCTGGCGCCATTCCCTGATGTGGGGCACTTCCCCCATCGGGAAGATCCGGACCGGGCCGCGGTCGAAATCGCGGCTTTTTTCGATCGACTTGGCTGGCGGTGAGCGAGCTCGAAGGGGATGCCGACTACGTCCGAAACGCCGTCTCCGCTGGAGCCGTCTTGCTGTCTCCCTTGTACTTCAGGAATACGCGGGTGCCGGTCGCGATGCCGGCCGGCAGTATGACTTCACCCGTCCCCGTGGTCGTCACCGAGGCTCCCTGCCACACCCCATTCGCCGTAATGGTAATGACCGTCACGGGCGCATTAGCGATCCCGGCTCCATCGGATCGTCGCAGGGTGAGCGTCCGCACCCCGGTGCGCACGGACGCTGTCAGATCGAATACCGCGCCGAGCCGGGCATCGTAGTAGTGCACGGTCTCCATCAATCCGCGTCCCTCGGTCGCTACGACGAGTTCGCTTCTCCAGAAGGCAATCGACGAGACCGTCGGCAGCGGTTTGGGCAGCGCCGTCCGCAGGTCGAGCCAGGGCTGATCCGAGGCCCTCCGCGCAAAGACGCCGGCAAATGGCGAGGCGACGGCGAGCTGGTCATCTCCCCACCCGAATGCCACGTCACTCGCGTACATGAATCGCAGCCCACGGGTACCGGACATCACGTCCAGAGAGGAACCGGCCGGATAACCGGTGGCGAAGGGGTACTGCCGAGAGTTGGTCAGGAGCAGCGTGAGCATCCGGTCGTCGGTCCAAGTGGTGCCGCCGTTGTTGGAAAAGGCGATCCCTACGGTGGTCAGGACGACCAGGCGGTTCGGATTCAGGGGATCGACCCAGAGCGGCCCGGTTGTTTCCCTGACCACCTGTCCCGCATCCTCGGTCGGCGCCAGCAGCTGCCGAATCACCGCGCCGCCGGACGGCTGAGCCACCGAAATCGTCACCGGGACCCAGGGAGTGTTGCGGGCATTCATCTTGAACAGCTGTGGCGTGCCGCCGCCATCGCAGATGCATCCGTAGTAGACGGCTTCCCACGGGTGATGGCCGCTCTCGACCGACACCCAGACGCGGGACATGCCGGCCGGCACGGCGCCGCTCTCCACGAACCACCCCTTGAACTTCGACGAGCTGATATCGGGATCGACCGCCACCGCCCAATTTCGAAGCAGGACCGGGTTGGAGGCGCCGCTCACCGCGGTGGCGAGGGTTCCGCTCGACAGCGGGGTAACCGTCCCCCCATCCATGTACGTCAGCGGCTGGCTCGCCAGCCAGACGACATCCAGGGAGACGCCGGTCTTGTAGGGGAGCCCCGGCCCGGTCTGTACGACTTTCCAGTTTCTCGGCAGCGTGAATCCTTCGGCACATTTGGGGGGAGCGGCCGACGTCGGGACGCATGACAACCCGATCTGGGCGCCGCCGACGCGCGAGGTTCCGCTGGGCGCCCCTTCGCCGAAGTCGGTGATGACGGCCAGCTGGTCGTGCCTGACTTCGATGGAGAGCCGCGAGTTGCCCCGGTCCGCGGCGGTCCAGTTGGCGTCGCCCAACTTGCTGTAGGTATCCCATTTTCTCGGCGTCGTTCCGGATCCCTGCCCGGGACTGAACCAGGCGTCGTTGTCACTGGTCGCGTAGTCGAGCCGCGGCCCGGCGATCTCCCGGTCCCGCGGCGTCTCGAGCAGGCTGACGTTGTGGATATGGTGGGTGAAAAGGCCGGCATTGAAGGACGCGAGCTTGTTGGTTCGGGCGTAGACTCCGCCGTCGGTCGCGATCCAGAAATCGTCGTTCTCGGTCCCGGGGAGCACATCCCAGATGTCGGCATGCATCGGGTCGGGGTCACCGCAGTCACCGCAATGGGCGGTCAGTTGATGCCGCCATTTGACCCTGCCCTGATCGTCGAGCCCTTCGCCATCGAAGACACCTTGACCGGTGTTCAGGAAGATGCGGACCCCATCGCCAACCTTGAAAGGAGGTTTGATGGACACCGCGCGAATGGAACGGCGGCCGCCCCACCCGGTGCCGTCGTTTCCGCCGTCGATGAGGTGCGCGGCGAAGGTTCCCTGGGTCTTGTTGAAATAGAGCACGCCGGTCTGGTTCTTCTGATCAGGATTCGGCTGAAACACCATCGCGACGTTGTCGCCGAAGGCCGCCAGACTGTAGTCATCCCCCCGGGAGAACGCGGTGCCGATTGCAGCGGGTATGCCGAATCCCGAGACCGGTGTCTGGAAGGCAACCGGGGTCCAGGTGGCGCCGTCGTCGTCGGACCACAGGAGGCGCAGCCTCGTCGTGGCGAGATTGCGCGCGAGGGCCCAGATCAGCGTGTTGACGGTGCTGGTGCGGGCGATGGCGAACGCGGTCACGCCGGCGATCCCGATCGGCATCACCGGCGCTGTGTAGGTCGAGGCACCGCTCGCGCGCCGGACGATGCCGCATGGAGTGCCGGCGAGAATCGTCCCTTTCGGGGTGATGGCTACCGCCGGAATGGCCTGGGACGTGAAGTTGGCGCAATACCCCGGCATGGCCGGGTCGGCGGCCCGGGTGAGGGGAGAGTAGACGAAGAACCAGGTGTCTCCACCGTCATTGGATTCCCAGAGGCCGCTCAGGCTCAGGTCGAAATTGCCGGGGTTACTGTCGGTGCCCGGATTGTTTCGGTCGCCCGAGACCAGGTGCCGCGGGCTGGTGGGATCGACCGCGAGGGAGGTGGCAAGAGGGGACGAATTCGCGAGCTGCTTCCAGCGGTCTCCGATCCGCCGGCGCCAGATCCCGGCGTTCAGGGAGACGGCGTACATCGTGTAGCCGTCGCTGGCGAGCTGGTAGATGAGCCCGGTCTGGGAAGCCCGCCAGTCGTCCTCCCGGCCATCGCCGAGGTCGGGGCCGAGCTCGCTGTAGGCGGCCACACAGCCATCACAGCCGGTTGCCAGGAGGGCCAGGGTGGATGCGACGAGGGCGAGGGTGCGGAGCCGCATGGGGTGACTCGCTGGTGCGGAGGAGGTGTCTCCAACCTCCCACCCGCCAAGCATCTCCGCAACTAGCAGATCTACTAACGGGGCGCTCGCAAGTCCCGGGTGGTGCCGGCGGGCGCTGGTAGGGGTGGGCCAGCCGAGCTAGAAGACCTTCGATTCACCCCTGTCACATTCCCGCCCCTCGGTTGGTCATACCCTATGGGCGGACCAACTGGGGGGGGCATGCTCAGAGACAATTTGCTGTTCATCCATGTCATCTCGGCCATGGGAATGTTCACGGCGCTCGGGATCGAGGCACTCGGGTTGACTCTGCTGCGCCGGGCGTCCGACGGCACCACCGCGCGCGGGGCGCTCACCGCCCTGGGCTCGAGTCGGCGCGTCGGCGGCCTGAGCCTGCTGATGCTTCTTCTGACCGGCCTCCGCCTCGCTGCCGCGTACGGGCGAGGGGGAGGCGCGTGGATCGGATTGGGACTCGCGGGGTTGATTGCCATCGGCGCGATTGGCGGCCTGATGACCGGCCGCCGGGTCCGTCGACTCCAGAAGATCCCGGGCGAGGGTGGGATGAGCACGCCGGTGATCGAAGCTCTCCCCGGGTTGTGGACATCGTTCGTGCTGCGGGCCGCGCTGCTCGCGGGGGTCGTCTACCTGATGACGGTCAAGCCGAGACCGATCGTCTCCCTTGGCACCCTCGGAGCGGCGATCGTCGTGGGCCTGGTCCTGAGCCGCGCTTGTCCCCGCTCCGAGGCGCTCCAGGCGACCCGAGCGGCCGGGTGACAACAGCCATCGTCCATACCGCGGACGGCGTTTGTTT
>JBGPLG010000132.1:0-9393 GCA_041486305.1 Gemmatimonadota bacterium | reverse complement strand
CGCCCCACCTCCCCGCTGGTGCAGGCCAACCTGGCGCGGGTCGATGCCAGGCTGCACCTCGACGAGGAGGCGCGCCGCCTGCTCGCCGATCTGGTGCGACGCTCCAGTCGCGAAGAAGTCGGCCCCTACTCCATCGCCACGGTGTACACGGCTCTGGGCGATTTCGATCAGGCCTTCGCGTGGCTGGAGCGCGCCTACCGGGAGCGGTCGGATTGGCTGCCGTTCCTGGCGGTCGAGCCCCAGTTCGAGCCGCTCCACCGGGATCCGCGATTCAACGCGCTGCTACACCGATTGAAGCTGCGGTAGGCCGGTTCGGTCTCAGGCGTCGACGGACTCCGGCCCCGCGGCGGGGCCGGGCTCGTCCAGCCGACCGAGCAGCCGAAGGAGGCCATCCAGCACGGTCAGAGGATGCGGTGGACATCCCGGGATCCAGAGATCCACCGCCAGGTCGGTGGGCACCCCGTTGCCGACCTCCGGGCTCCCCCGAAACGGACCCCCGCTGATGGCGCAGGCTCCCACCGCGATCACCAGTCTCGGATCGGGCACGGCCTCGTAGGTGCGATAGACGGCGTCGCGCATGTTCCGGCTCAGCGCGCCGGTGATGACGATTCCATCCGCGTGCCTCGGAGAGGCCACGAACTGCACCCCAAACCGGGCCATGTCGAACACGACGTTGCCGAGCGCCACCAGCTCGGATTCGCATCCGTTGCAACTCCCCGCGACCACCGAACGGAGCCGCAGCGATCGCCCGAAGAGCTTTCGCGTCCGCTGCTCGAGCGCCTGCGCCAGCACCACTTCGCCGGTGGAGCTCACGAGATCTTCCCGTCGTCGGGCGGCCATCCGATGGTCCGTGGTGTACCGGAGGGCGCCTCGATCGCACGCCTCGGTTTCCTCCGGGGAAAAGAGGCAAGCACCCAGATCCAGCCGGCCCGCTTCGCCGGATGGGCAAGCGAGGACTGACGAGGGGAGTCCGGCATCGCAGTGCGAGCAGCCCTCGCCACAGCGAGTAGGATCCCGGCGCGGCGCTCCCCGGAACCGTTCCGGAAAATCCGCGCCGCCGTGGGGAAATGTCGACGTGCGAACCCCTTGCTTCAGCCGCGCGCGCAAGTACTCGAGCATTAGAGATCGTGCCCCGCATAGGAGAGATTGAAGCTCTTGTTGCAGAGCGGGAAATCCGAGATCTGGCTGCCGGGCAGCGCCGCGGCGAGGGCGCTCCAGTTGTGGAATGAAGGATCAACGACCTTGTAGCGGCGGAGGCCACCGGTCGCATCGCTGACGGCCACGTGGGCGATTTCGCCCCGCCAGCCCTCCGTCATGACGACGACCAGCTCGTCCGGGTGGAGACCGTTGCACTCGACCTGGGGGAGCCCGCGGGGCAGGCCCGCCAGCTGATCCAGCACGAAATCGAGGGACCGAAGCACTTCGAGCCAACGCACCAGCACCCGGGCCAGCACGTCTCCGGCCCAGGCTCTGGCCACGGGTACGTGGGCGAAGCGAAAGACTCCGAAGGGATGGTCGTGGCGGACGTCCCGCGCGACGTCGCAGGCGCGCGCCGCCGGCCCGACGACTCCGAGCGACCGGCACTGGTCTCGCGGCAGGACGCCGACGCCTTCGAGGCGCGCCTGGACCGACGCGTTGCCGAGCATGAGGTCGGCCACCGGCCGCAGCTCGTCGCGCAGCGTTTCGAGGCGCGACCGCATCTCCAGCGCCATCGCCGCGGTGATATCGAAGTGGACTCCCCCCGGTCTGATCAACCCGCGCCCGTAGCGGTTCCCGGAGAGCGTCATGAGAAGATTGAGACACTCGCCACGCATCCGGCCAAAGTACGCCGCGGCCGGCTGGTAGGCGATGTCTCCGGCGATGGCGCCGAGATCTCCGATGTGATTGGCAAGACGCTCGAGCTCCAGCGCAATGCCGCGGATGGTCTGGGCGCGAGGCGTCTTGCGGCTTCGGGCCAGGGCTTCGAGGGCCCCGCAGAACGCCTCGCTGTGGCCGATGACGGTGTCGCCCGCGATCGACTCGGCGATCAACGTGGCCGCACTGCGCGGGGCGGTCTCGAGCAGGCGCTCGACGCCGCGATGCTGATACCCCAGCATGATCTCGAGGAACAGCACCTCTTCGCCGTGACACTGAAACCGGAAATGTCCCGGCTCGATGATGCCGGCGTGCACCGGCCCAACCGCCACCTCGTGCACCTCGTCGCCGGCCACCCGGAAGAAGTCGTAGCGCTCGGCGTCGAACTCCCCCGACCATGGCTTCGCCGCATGGTCGGGGGGATGGCGCCGGACCGGCTTCAGCCAGGGATGGCCGGTCGGGACCACGCCGCACTGCTCCGCGATCTCCCGCTCGAAGAGGTGGGCTTCGGGACACTCGGGCGTGATGGCCGGATAGGATTGGCCCACCACGGTCGTCGCCGCCCCGAGCGTGCCGGCAGCGTCGTCCGCCAGGATCGCGAGGAGCCGGGTCTGGCCGTGGGTCTCCGGCATTCCGAAGAACGCCACGAGGCGCCATCCGGCCGCGATCGCTTCGATCACCGTCCTCCGGAATTCCGCTTCGGATTCACCAGTGATGGCCCGGAGCGGCATCGTCCGCCGATTCCGAAGGCCCAGCGCTCCAAGGTCGGTCGTCACGGCGCCAGACCTCCCAGCGCCCGGGCCGCCTGGCCGAGCAAACGCTGGAGCGGGCCGGGGATGTAGACCCCGAGCACCAGAACCACCACGGCAAGAGCCACCGGGCCGGCCACCAGGAGAAACGGTTCGCGGACCGGAGGGTCGGGATTGGTCTGCGGCTCGAACAGCATCCCCAGGAGCGGCCGCGCCATCCCCACGAAAATGACCGCCAGCAGCGCCACCATCGCGACCGCGATCCAGGGATGGCCCCCGCCGATCGCCGCCCGAAGCAGGGTGAATTCGCTCACGAAGAGGCCGAACGGAGGGGACCCGGTTACCGCGAAGAGGCCGACAAGCAGGAGAATCCCCGACACCGGCAGCCGCCGGAGGAGTCCGCGCGCCGTGCCGGCCTGGGTCGATCCGGTGGCGACCGCGACATTGCTCACGGCGAGGAACATCAAGCCCTTGGTGAGCCCGTTGTTGAAAGCATGCAGGACTGAGCCGTAGGCGCCCAGGCCTCCGAGTCCGAGGCCAAGGACCAGGAGCCCCATGTGCTCGACGCTCGAGTAGGCGAGCAGGCGCTTGAGGTCGAGCTGGCCGATCATGAAGGCGGCGGCCACCAGCAAGGAAAGGACGCCGAAGCCGAGGAAGAGCGGCTGAATGAACGGCGCGAGACCGGCCGCCATGGAGACCTGGGTAATCCGGAGCAGCCCCAGGAAGGCGCAGCTCGTCAGCGCACCGGCCATGAGGCCGCCCACCAGCCCCGGAGCTTCGCCGTAGGTGTCCGGCTTCCAGGCGTGGAGTGGCGCCAACCCCATTTTGGTGCCGTATCCGACGAGCAGGAAAACGAAGGCGCCGCGGAGAAGCCCGGGCTGGAGACTCCCCGCGTGGGCGATCAAGTCCTCCATGACCAGTGGGCGGCCCACGGTCTGCGAGGCGGCCAGGAAGAAGGTGCCCAGCAGCGCCAGCCCGATTCCCACGGACGACAGCACCAGATATTTCCAGACCGCTTCCAGGGAGCGGGCATCGTGCCGGTGATAGACCAGGGGCGCCAGCGTCAGGGTGGTGGTCTCCATTCCGACCCAGAGCAGCGCCAGATGGTGACTCAGCGCGACCAGCGACGCCGCGGCGAGAAACCCGAGGAGGCAGGCCACGAACCCCCGCCCGCCCCGGGGCGTGCCGGAACGGAGGAACTCCACCGCGTAGAGTGCGACCAGAAAGAAGAGCACGCTCACCAGCGTCAGCACGATCATCCCTAACGCGTCCACCGCCAGCCAACCGCCCAGCGCGGACTCCGCCGGGTGCAGCCAGAGGCGGCCGACCAGTGCCAGGTGGACCGCCGCCCCTCCGATCAGCCACACGCTGCGGAGCGGGGCCGAGCGCTGCGCGTAGGCGAGCAGCGCCGCAACGGCCGGCAACAGAATCACCGCGAGGAGAATCATTCGTCTCGGAGCGCCGTCAGGCGGGTGGAGTCGAGGGAATCGAATTCCCGATTGATGTGAAACACCACGATCCCCATGATGAAGACCCCAACGAAGATGTCGAGCAATACGCCCAGCTCGACCAGGAAGGGGACCCGTTCGACCTGGCTCAAACCGAACACGTAGATCCCGTTCTCCAGGATGAGGTAGCCCACGACCTGGGTGAGCGCCTTGTTGCGAGTGGTGAGAACCAGCAGTCCGACGATGACCGTCGCGAGGGCGACCGGTACCACCAGCCCGCTGTTCGACTCCGGCAGGGGCAGCCGCTGAGCAATTCCGAACGAAAGCGCTACGGCCACCGCCCCGAGACAGAGGGAGGCGGTGAAGCCGATGAGCGGCTCGATTTCCCGGCGGACCGAGGCCTCCCGAATCGCCCGGAAAAGAAACTTCGGGATCACGATGGCCTTGATGAGGACGGTCCCGACGCCCAACCCGATGGTGTGGAGCGACCACGCCGGGTGCAGCGCCAGCGGCAACATGCCGAGCAACAGGCCCTGGACGGCGGTAGCTCGAATCGTGGCGCTCAGACGCGTGGTACCCAGCACCCAGAAATTGGTGAGGATCACGCAAAGAAGCAGGAGATCGTGCAGAGCGGGCACCGGTCAGCGAAGCTCGAGGATGACGCCGAACGCGGCGAGGGCGGAGGCCGCCACGAGGAACTGGGAGACCCGATTCATTCGCAAGCGGGCCATCGTCGCCTCCACAACTCCGATGGCCACCGCGACGACGACCAGGCCCGCGAGGAGCACCACGATCGCGAGTGCGGCGGGGAGAGCGCCCCGCGGCACGAACACGCTGACCACCAGGCTCCCGAACAGGGCGAGCTTGAGCGCGCTGCCGTAGAGGATGAGGGCGAGATCGGGGCCGCTGTGGTCGAGGATGATGACCTCATGAATCATGGTGAGCTCGAGATGGGTGGCCGGATCATCCACCGGTACGCGGCTGGTCTCGGCCAGCGTCAGCATGAAGAGCGCAGCACCGCTCAGCGCCAGCGACGGGCTCGCCGAAACCCAGGCCTTCGCCAGCGGCCCACCCAGCATGCTTTCCAGGGAGAGATGCCCCGTCGCCAGGAACAGCACGGTGAAGCACAGGAACAGCGCCGGCTCGGCGAAGGCCGAGATGGTGACCTCCCGGCTGGCGCCCATGCCCTCGAAGCTCGAGCCGGTGTCGAGCCCCGCCAGCACCAGGGCGAACCGGCCGAGACCCAGGAGCCCCGCGAAGGCGACCAGGTCGCCGCTGAAACCGAGGATGGCGGTGTGCCCATCGAGGGGCAGGAGGCACCCGGCGACCAACACGGTCGAGACGGCGACGATCGCACCAATCTCGAAGACCGGCGTGGTGGTCCGACTGTACACGACGTTCTTTCGCGCCAGTTTGGCCAAGTCGGCGTACAGCTGCAGGAACGGAGCTCCGCGACGCCCGGTCAACGCCGATTTGGTGCGCGTCGCGATGCCCGGCAGCGCCGGCGCGAGCACCAGGAGCAGGCCGAACGCGACGAACGAGGTCAGGGTCATCGAGCGGTGCCTCGGGTAGCCAGATGCAGGAGCAAGACTACGAGGGTGAAGACGACGGCGAGGAGATACCACCGGATCCGGCCCGACTGGACCGCGCGAATGCCCTGCCCCGCCTTGTCCACTACCCGCCACACCGGGCGGACGGCGCCGTCGAGCACCGGGTCGGCGGGCTCCGCGTGATAGCTGCTCGGCGTGCGCGCCTCATGCAGCCCTGCGAGCGGGAAGAACGCGCCGACCAGGGGCGCGGCGTAGGACGATGCGGTGTATTGGGCGCGTTGGAGATCGGGCAGCCCGCCGCACGCCCAGGTTTCCCGGATTCGGGGAGTGGCGGATGCCCTCAACCAACGGCGAAGCAGGAACAGGAGCCCGGTCAGCAAGAGCAGGACCACCGCAAGCATCGAGACCGCCGCCGCCGTCCGGGTCGGCAGCAGATCCGTCAGCGGAGTGGAAGTAGGCGCGACCCACGCAGCCACTCTCAAGGCCGGCGGAAGGACGATGGCGGGGAACAGGCCGATCGCCAGGCACATGGCCGCCAGCGCGGCCAGGGGCGCCAGCATCCCGGCCCCCGGATCGTGGGCCTCCCGCAGGTCGAGCGTCCGCGGGCGCCCCAGAAAGACGACTCCGGCCACCTTGGTGAAACACGCGAGCGCCAGGCCGCCGACCAGGGCCAGTCCGGCGGTAGCGGCTGCGGCGATGCGCATGCTGTCCGGGCTCTGGCCGGCACCGAGCAACGCCATGAAGACCACCCATTCGCTCACGAACCCGTTGAGCGGGGGTAGCCCCACGATCGCCACCGCTCCGAGCCCGAAGGCCAGCGCGGTCAGCGGCATCCGTCGGCCCAGGCCTCCCAGCCGATCGAGCATCCGGGTGCCGGTGGCCCGCACCACCGCGCCGGCTCCGAGGAAGAGCAGACTCTTGAACAGGGCGTGATTCAAGGTGTGGAGCAGCGCCCCGGCAAAGCCCAGCACCGCGATACGCGGGTGGCCGTAGGCCAGCCCGAGCACCCCCACCCCCATGCCCATGAGGATGATCCCGATGTTCTCCACGCTGTGATAGGCGAGGAGACGTTTGAGATCGTGCTGCGCGAGAGCCCAGACCACCCCGAGGATCGCGGAAGCCAGGCCGAAACCGAGCAGAATCCAGCCCCACCAGGCGGGGGGTGAGCCGACGAGGGTAATGACCCGGAAGAGGCCGTAGATGCCGGTCTTGATCATCACCCCAGAGAACAGCGCGGAGACATGGGAGGGCGCGGCCGCGTGGGCCCCGGGGAGCCAGAAATGCAGCGGAACGGCACCAGCCTTGAGTCCGAACCCCAGCAACGCGAAGGCGAGGAAGGGCCCGGCCGCCGGAAGAATTTCCGCCCGCCGTTGCGCGATCCCCGCGAAACTCAAGTCGCCGCCGGGCGCGCTGACCGATGCAAACATCGCAATCAGCGCGAGGGTACTCAGATGGGTCAGAATCAGGTAAATGAATCCGGCGCGCCGGGCCTCGGCGTCTCCCTGCTCGTACATGATCAACAGGTAGGCGCACAGGGCCATGACCTCCCACGCCGCGAGAAAGGCCACCACCGACTGGGCGATCACGACTCCGCTGAGCGCCACCAGAAGCACCGCCAGAAGCGCGTGCGCGGCGGCAATGTTCCGGTCACCGCGCGCTGGGGCGAGATAGGTGGGGCCGTACGCGGCCGTGGCACCGCCGACCCCCAGAATGATGAGGAGAAACCAGGCGGAGAGCGGGTCGAGGCCGAAGGCCCACATCCCCAGGTGGACCGTCGTGAACGCGCCCCCCGCGCCAGCGGCCGCGGAGCCAATCGTCCGCAGGGCCGGAATCACCGCGACCAGACATCCCCCCAGCACCAGCACTCGAAAGCTCAGGTCCGCGGCGAATGCGTGGCGGCGCCACACCAAGGCAGCCGCCGCTCCGGCGAGCACCAAAGCCAAGCCCACTGCGATCCAGATCACCGCGTCCTCGCCACGGAAGCGAAGGCGCGGAAGATCAATTCGGCGAACCTCACGGGGCTCATGACGGCCGCGGAGGAATGGGGAAGGAGCCGGTGGCGTGCGGCTGCAGGTCGACGATGCGCGCCAGGATTCGTTCGGAGGGCGCCCGGGTTCGGAGCAGCTCACGCAGGTCCGGGTCGCGGAGCACGAACCCGAGTTGCGCCAGGACCCGCAGATGGGCGGGGATGCTCGGACTCACCACCAGGAAGATGGCGTGCACCGGCTTGCCATCGATGGCATCGAACGGAACCGGCCGGCGAAGCAGGGCCAGGGTGACGAACGGCCGGTTGACGTGCAGCAGGATCGGATTCCTGACGTGCGGTACGGCGATCCCATCTCCGATGCCGGTCGAGCCCATCGCCTCGCGGGCATCCAGCACGGTGAGCAGGAATTCGCGATCCACCTCGGCTGGGAGCGGCAGGGCATGTACGATCGCGGCGAGCGCTCCGCTCTTGTCGTCGCCGCCGACATCGTGGAGGATACCCCCGGATCGGAGCAGCTCGGAGAGTGGTTCCACCTCGTCGGGGGAGCTCCGGGCCGCATCGAGGAGCTTGCGGGAGGCGGCGACGCCGTGCTCCATCGCCCACTCCCAGACTTCAATGGCGTTCGCGTGCAGTCGCTCGTTGACCCGGTGAACCGGAAACGCGCGTTCCTTGATCCAGCGACGGATGGTCGCCTCGTCCACGCTGAGGTAGGCGGCAGCCTGGCGAACAGTGATTTGCATGGAAGGGGTCAGATCATTTCGCCGGTGGGCTCAACTCGAGGGCGAGTCCTTCGGTCTGCCGGACGAGACCGATCACCGCGGAGGGCGTGGCCGCCGCCCGGAGCAGCGGGAGGAAGCCGGGATGCCGACAGAGACGCGTCGCGCGGGTGAGCAGGAGGAGGTGTTGCTGGGCATTCTGGGCGAGCAGCAGGAAGAAAAGCCCGGTCGGCAGCCCGTCCAATGCACCGAAGTCCACCGGCTCGGCGAGCCGGCCGATTGCGCAGAGGTTGCCCTCCTGAAGGGTCCGCGCCTCCCATCGCGAGGTGTGGAGCAGGGCGACCCCGTCGGAGAGCGCAGTACTGGCGAGCTCCTCGCGGGCCCACACCCGTCTGACGACCTCGCGACGTTCCACCGCCTCCGGGAGCCTCACCGAGCCGATGAAGGACTCGATGACCTCGCGCCGGGAGCCTTTGGGGACGATCAGCAAGGCGTTCTCGGGAGCCAGCGCATCGCTGAGGGGAAGCGGCTGGTGACCGCGATCCTTGTCCAAATCCAGCAGCTCGCCGGTTCCCATCCGCCCCATTCGCATGTCCAGCCAGTAGTCCACCACCCCTCGGCGGAATCGCCAGTGCCCTCCCACCTTGAACCCGGGCAACTCGCCCCGCTCGAGCAAACGGAAGATGGTCCGCTCGGAAACTTGGAGGTGCTGAGCTATCTGCTTAAGGGTCAGGACATCGTCCATGAAGGCGCAGCAAAGTTGAGCTGGCCCGCAACGTAGGGACCCTGCCAAAGCCTGTCAATCGTTGCCGAGGGGGTAATCGTGAGGAACGCCTCGAGCGCTCGGGCTGCCGTCAGGAGGTCGGCGGGTTGAACCCCACCTGCCCCTCCACCCAGGAGCGGAAGTAGGCGGGATCTTCAATCGGAAGCGCGGCGCGGGCGACCCGGAGGGGCCGGAAGGAGTCCATCATCACGGCAAGCTCGTTGGTTTCCTTGGCCCCGATGCTGGCCTCGGTCCGGCCGGGATGGGGGCCGTGGGGGATGCCGTCGGGGTGGTGGGTGATGCTGCCGTACTCGATGCCCTTCCGG
>JBGPLG010000131.1:0-9475 GCA_041486305.1 Gemmatimonadota bacterium | reverse complement strand
ATCCAGGCGGCGGTGGCGTCCGCGGCCTCGTTCGCGGTGGGGGCGGCGCCACCGGCAATTCTCGCCGGGATCCTGCCGGTCGGGGTGCTCACGCCCGGCGTCGTGGGAATTACCCTTGTGCTTCTACTGGCCCTCGGGAGCGCCGCGGCCCGCCTCGGCGGCGCCTCGCTCACCCGAGGGGCCCTGCGGGTCGCGTTCTGGGGCGCCGTGGCCATGGCATGTACTGCCGGAGTCGGACGCCTGTTCGGCGCGGTTGTCTAGTCGGCAATGGAACCTGGCGCAATTCGGCGGTACGCAATCAGCTGCGGCTTGCTCCTGCTGCCAATCTTCATCTGGAATGTGACCCTCATTGGCTCCCTCCCCGCCCGCGCTCGCTTTCGATGAGTTCTGGCGGGATATTCCCGTGCCGCTGGCCCATCTAGAGAACTCGACTCGGCTGATGGTCAATGTTCTCCCCTTCCTGATGCCCCTCGAGCCGAGGTCCCGCCGCCAGCGGCTCGGGCTGGCCCTTTACGGCATCGGCCTGGTTCTCTGTTGCGGTGCGTGGACCGCCCTCATTCTCGCTCCCCATTCGGCATGGGCCACTGCGCCCATCGGGTTCATGGCTCCGGCGTACACGCCACTCCTCCGGCTAGTGGGGATTGCCCTGCTCGGCCAGCGGCTCTATTGGGGACGGCGCTATCGCTGGTGGATGTTCCTGGTCCCGACCGCCGGATTTCTCGTTGCCCACGTGGCTCATGCAGCCCGGGTGTATGCCCGGACCTGATGACCAGACTCTCACTCAGTTAGCGATATCAACCGGGATGACCCTGATGACCTCAGGCGAGGAGCGTCCGCTTCGAATTGCGTTTGGCTACCGATTCGCCATGGCATTCGAAGTTGGCGCCCTGGCATCGAGGCGGATGTGGCCCTGCGAGTCTTGTTCCTCAGGGCCTACGTTGGGCGGCCCACCCAATCGAATACTCCGTCAACCACGACTGGTCAGGACTCGGGTCTTTCGGCGGCCTCCTGCACGCGGCTTCTCGCTGCCCCTCGACCGGACCTCCCGAGCGCCGGCCGAACTGACTACATCGTTGACCGGCTGTGCTTCAACAGGCCCGGCCGGTAGCTCAACGAAATCGTCAGATAGCGCGCACCGTAGTTCCGGAGGTCGTTCCCGAGGAACACGTGGTTCCCGGTCGCCGGCTGCAGGCCGGTGGTCCGGAAATCGTAGGCGTTGTAGTAGTCGCTCTGATATTGAAGCGTCATGGCCCATTCACGCAGGACCAGGTAGCGAACGTACAGGGACAGCGGCTGCAACTTCTGCGTCGCCTCGGGGAAATCCACCGCCGTCGCGGAGGCGTTCTGCGCTGCTGTTCCCCCGCTCGGCGTCGTCGGATTGTTCGCCGCCATGAGGAAGTGCGATTTTGAGAACTCCCAGAGCCCGCCCGCCTCCAGCCGGTCCGGGATGAGGACCGCGCGGAAGTTGGCGGAGGCCACGTTGCTCGCGTCGGTGTTGATCGCCAGCCAGTCCCAGGTGGGGTTCGCCAGCGTCGCAGGGGTATTCCCGGTGCGGTAGCGACTGCGGAACTGATTGCGGTACGACTCGTGGACGAACCCGCCGCCGATCGAGAACCGGGAAGACGGGCTCCAGTCGATTTCCCCGCCGAGCGCATCGCTGTTGTCCTTCTGGACCCCGAAATCAGAGTTGATGTAGTTCGTGCGCCCGACGTCGACGGTTGCCATGACGTCGATCTGATCGATGGGAGTAGCCAGCGCCAGGAAGCTCACCCGACTCACGTTGCGGTCGGCCTCGTCGAAGCGCCGGGTATCGGGATTCTCCGCTGTGGTGAGCTGGTGGTAGCCGTCGGCGCGGCGCGTGGCGTAGCTGACGGTGCCGCGGAGCGTGAGCCATGAAATGCCAGTGTAATCGAGGCTGACCCGACGGGTGTTCTCGCTCGCCCGATTCACGTTACGTACCGCCGTGTCCCGTTCGATCCGATCCCATCCGTATCCGGCCGTGAGGGTCACGGGAGCAATGGGCCGCCAGCTTGCGCTGACGTCCGCGTTGTCCCGGGTGAAGGGAAAGGCCTCCCGAGCTGCGCCGGCGGCCATGGTGCGATCGCTGATGACCAGGATGGGCACCGAGATATCGGGGGTCTTGTCCTGGAAGTCGTACCGGCGGTAGCGCGCGTTGACGGTGACGGTGCGGAGCGGACGGCTGTTGAGCGAAAGATTCGCGGTGGAGGTGTGGACGCTGCCGTGCAGGCTGGTGGGAAATACGTAGGCCGCGCGCACCAGGCTGTCGAGGTTCTTCGCATTGATGGTTGGGGAAATGAAGGCCTGATTCTGTGCCCGCCACCCATACGAAACCGTTCCGGTGATCCTGGTGCGCCGAGCAAGGTTGACTGCGGCGGTGGCGGTGAGGCTCTGCGCGATATTGTTCGGCGCCAGCGCCGTGCGGCCCCGGGAGGTTCCGGCGCGCAGGGAGTCCACGATGACGAGCGGATTATCCGAGGTCACCGACTGCAGGGCGTTGGTGAACTGGGAGAGGCCGTACGTTACGATGACCTGGTAGCGCGGCTTGGCGTACGACTGGGAGAGCCGGAAATCGTGCACGGTCTGATCGATCGGCTCCATGATTTCCCGAGTGTTGTTGCCCGACCCGCCCATCGCCATCCCGATCGGCCGGTCACCATTCCTGCCGGTCTGGGTGTATTCGGCCTTGAAGCCCCACTCCGGTTTGGGGGTGAGCGCCAGCGAGAGCTTGATCGGATCCCACCGGCTCCGGATCGGCGCGAGGTACGCCGAGCCATTGAGTGTGGCGGTGTCGGGGCGAGGCACCGGAAGCGTATAGACCCCGCGAAGGGTCTGCCCGCCCAGGGCGCGGGCGTTGGTCGAGAAGGTGTGGGGAATCCGATCCCACTGGACCTGGAGGTCGGCATGGCCGGGCTGGTGGGCGCGGAGCCAGAGGCTCTGGTCCTGCTCGCCGAGATGATACCCGGAGAGCTGCAGCGTCGGGAGGCTGTCCGCCGGCGAGAATCGCAGAAAGAATCGCTGGAACAGCACGCCGGAGGGGACCGTCCGATACTGCTCGAACTTGGCCCGGTCCTGGGGCGCGACCCCGCGCAGATACTCACGGTTCCCGATTTCGGCCGCCCAGATAACGGAGGTCTTCACCGAGTCCTGCGCTGCCGCCCGGCAGGGCAGCCCGGCCGCGAGAGCTCCGGTGGCGATCAGCGCAACGGCGAGAGTCTGGATTCGCATCGTCGATCTCCTGTCGCGCATCCGTCTACCTGGTGAATGCCTGGCCCGAGGCGTGATTCGAGCCGTGAATGTTGACGTGACAGTTCGAGCACTGTCGGTTCATCAGGAACTGGATGTCAGCCGGCAGCGCTGAAACGACGCCCGTGGGAGAGGTGATCGTCTGTCGGGGCGTTTGGGGGTGTCCGGTAGGCTGATGGCACTGCTGGCACAGCCGCGGCCGCGACAGCTTCAGCATCTTCTCGTGACTGCTGCCGTGCGGGTCGTGGCAGTTGGCACAGTTCTCGACCACCGGCGCATGCTCCCACAGGAACGGGCCGCGCTTCTCGCTGTGGCAGCTGTAGCAGGCCTCGTTGGTTGAGCTGGCGAGCAGCAGCTTGGGGTTGGCCGAGCCATGCGGATTGTGGCAACCGGTGCACTCGAGCTTGACCTCCCCGAGCGGCATGTGGGTCGAGCGCAGCGCCGCGGCCTTCTGTTTGGCATGGCACTGCCCGCAGGTCTGGAGCACCGTCGACTTGGCCAGGCTGCCGGTCTCCGACGCATTCTGCATGACGCTGTGACAGTTGGTACAAGCAAGGTCGCGAGACTCATGCGAGCTGCCCTGCCACAGCATCCTGGCCGTCTTCTCATGGCATTGGAGGCAGAACGCGTTTCGCGCCTCGACCGGGGTCTTCGACTTGCGTCCGAAGGCGGTCATCCCGGACAGGTCTTCGCCCCCTGACTCGATGTGCTTGGCCCCGGGGCCGTGACAGCCTTCGCAGCCTTTCCGCTCGAGCTCGGTGCGTGGGTGCTCGAGGAAGAGCTTCCCCTTGGCGGTCTCGGCGAACGCCGCGGACGCCTTGATGTGGCACTCGGTCATGCAAGCCTTGCTGCCGGCGTAGCCCTGCGCCGCCGGCGGGGCGGGCCCTTGGGAAGGAGCCGCAATCGCGACGAGCAGCTGCCAGGCGATCGACAGCCAGACCGGGAACCCCATACTCAATCCTCCCTGGGCCCTCGGGCCCCACTGCAGGGGAGCGGCTACTGCGTTCCAGACCCGCGCGGCCTGGCGGCGAGCTCGCGGACGTACTTGGCCACCGCGACCATTTCCTCATGCGAGAGCTTTTCCTTGAACGACTTCATGTCCTCGCTTTTGCCGCCTTTGGTGAGGACCTTGACGATGGAGTCCTCCGGATACTTCGCGAGGAAAGCGGCATCGAAGATGACGATTTTCTCCATCTTGCGCTGAATGGCCTTGGGCGGGGTCCCGAGCACCCCGTGACACTTCTTACACGTGAGCTCGTAGAGCGCCTTGCCGTCGGGCGCCTGTGCGGAGGCGGCGGGCGCCGCGACCAACAGCCCTAGGAGGCACCACCGGGTGATCATTGCGAGTTCTCCTTTTGGTTGCCCAGCGCCGGAAACGTGTCGTGGTACTCGGGCTGGCGGGTGGGACTGAGCACGCCTCGCAGGGAGGAGAGGTAGGAGGTGATCTCCTCGATCTCTTGGTGGCTCAGGGTCGGTGGTCCGTACGGTGGCATCTTCGACCTGACGTGGAATCGGCCGGGATCTTCGATGAAGCTGTGAATCCAGGCGGGCGAGTGACGGAAGCCGATCTCCGTGAGGTCGGGTGCCTCCTCCTCCACCCGGCCGCCGCCCAGACCGGAGATGGCGTGGCAGGTGTTGCATTGCTGCCGGAGGAAGAGCGCTCGGCCGGCCCGCTCCTGCGAGCTCAGCACGCGTCCGACTTCGGGCACCTTAGCGGGCGCCTCCCGCTGCGCCGCCCCGAAGAGCAGCGCCGATGCAGACACCACCACCGTGAGGGAGGCTAGTGCCAGTGGGCGGCGGTGCAGCGAGCGGGTGCTCTTGCGATCGGCGAATGGCAACAGCAAGAGAACCAGGACCAGCGCCGCCGGCACTCCCACCGCAACGGCACTCTCCCAGGAGCCGGGCACCAGCTTGAGCAGCTGATAGAACGGCAGGAAATACCACTCGGGTTGCGGGATGTACGCCCGATCGGTCGGGTCGGCGGGCGCCTCGAGCCCCGCGCCGAACGTCCGGGCCAGCAGCACGATCACCCCGACGACCGCGAGGGACACGGCCACATCCTTGACGATGATGTCGGGCCAGAAGCGGACCCCGGTACGTTTCTCCGCGGCGTATCGCTCCTGGTAGAAGTCCCGATAGCTCCCCGCGTCGGTGCGGGCCGGCGCCCCGGTCTCCATCGCGCCCGGGCGGGCGGCGATCCCTTGCCGGATCACCAGCGCGATGTGAATCAGTATGATCCCGCCGAGCAGCAGCGGGAGCAGCAGCACGTGCAAGGCGTAGAACCGCGTCAGTGTCGCCGCGCCGAGCTGGGCTCCCCCGCGCAGGAGCCGGGCCAGAGCATTGCCGATCAGCGGGGTTACGCCCGCGATGTTGGTCCCCACCTCGGTCGCCCAATACGCCTTCTGGTCCCAGGGGAGCAGGTAGCCGGTGAAGCCGAAGCCAAGCACGATGAAGAGCAGTCCGACCCCGAGGATCCAGTTGATCTCGCGAGGGAACTTGTAGGCGCCCCAGGCGAACACCCGGACCAGATGGGCGAGCACCAGGACCACCATGGCTGAGGCGCCCCAGTGATGGATGCCCCGAAGCAGGGATCCGCTCGCGACGTGGCGCTCGATGAAACGGACGCTCTCATACGCATGATCGGGGGAAGGCGCGTAGTAGGTCGCCAGCACCACGCCAGTCACGACCTGTACGAGAAAGACCGCGAAGGTGGCGCTGCCGAGGGTATGCCACCAGGTGAGCCCGCCGGGCACCGGGCGGTCGAGCAGTCCACGGCGCAGCCCGGCGAGATCCACCCGCTCGTCGAGCCAGTGGGAGAAGCGGTTCACTCGGTTACGCCTCCACCCGCTCCGGGATGCCCAGCCTGAAATCCTGGTACTTGACGAAGACGGCGCTGTCCCGAATCTGCACTGCGAGCTCGTCCAAGGGACGCGGCGGCGGTCCGCCGAGAACTGCGCCAGTCTTCACGTCGAATGCGCCGTGGTGGCAGGGGCAGTAGAAGGTGCCCCGATCCTTGTCGAAACCGTAGCCGCAGCCGAGGTGGGTACAGTGCCCGTTATATGCCTTGAATTTCTCACCGTCGTCCGTATACAACCACACGCTGTTCAACACCCTGGTCTCTACCCAGGCGTCGTTGGTGAGCTGGACGAAGTCGAGCCGCACCGGCTTGCCAATATCGAGCAGGGCCACGTCGTCCACCACCTTCACCCAATTCTCCGGACTCGACGTGGTCTGCGTGGGCCAGAAAAAGGCCCGCAACGATGGATAGCCGACCAGGATCGCCGAAAGCGTCGCGCCAATTCCGCTCAACCAGCCCAGAAAGCGCCGGCGCGCCAGGCGCGCGGCGTCCGGCTGGAGATCGGGCTTTTGCTCCTCGGGGGCGCGCATGCGACTCCCTCCTCTCGCCAAGATATGGCGGCGCATTACTGAAGGAAGCATGAACGATGTGTGAAACCTACAGGCGCAATACAGACGGCGCTATTCGTTCACTTCGAAATTCTCATCGCTGCTTCACACTGTCTCCAACGGCATGGGAGACAGCGCTGTCCGCGGCGGCTCGCGCGGACGGTCGAATGCGGCGTTTCTACTACCTGCCCGGCGGTTCCACCCTCGTCGTTCGTCCTTCCGCCGGCCGCGGAACAGCGCCCCTGCCACGCCCGTCGCTAGTACGATGGACCGGATGCCTGCCGAGGGTTGATCCGCCACATAACCCGCGCTTGCCGTGGACCGCGCCGCCCTCCGCTCGAGGTGCTACATTTGAGACCGCGCACACGGGAGCGTTGTCCCCATGGGGAAGCTCGCTTGCCTGCTGGCCTCTATCGCTCTGACCGGGTGCGTCCTCTCCATCGAGCCGGTGGTCCCGGAGTCGGCTGCAACAGTGGACGCTCGCCTGCTCGGCAATTGGAATGAAGTCGAGGGATCGGGCCAAGTGGCGATCTCGGTCGCCGGGACGAATGGCTATGCCCTGGCATACACCGATTCCGACGGCCAGGTCGGGCGGTTCGAGGCGCGCCTCGGCCGGCTTGGCCGATACCTCGTGCTCGATGTCCGACCGGCCGCGCGCGACTCGGGCCGGCGGGCACCCGAGGCTGGGGCTCTGATTCGGGGACACGTGCTTCTCACGGTAGAGTTCGCCGGCGACTCAGCCCGCATCGCGCTGTTGCAGCCGGACTCCCTCCACGCGGCGGTCGTCGGCGGAGCCCTGCGGCTCTCCCAGATCGCCAATGACGATCAGCTGATTCTCACGGGGACGACCGACGAGTTGTGGCGCGGGCTGGGCCCGTACCTCGCCCGTCCCGGTGCTCTCGATCCGCAAGGTGTATGGCGCCGGATCGCCGGACCCGGGGCGATGGCTCCGCCGCCCCGAGCAACGGCCTCGACGCCGCCGGCGCGCCAACCGGCCGCTTGCTTCGAGCCGTCCCCGTGGCGAGACGCCGATCTCCTCTTCCACCGTGATCCGCATTGGCTCGGCTCCGATGGGGCCTCGTCGGTGGATCTCGGCGGCGGCCGGACGCTCTGGCTCTTTGGCGACACCTGGATCGACCGGTCGGGCGCGGGCACCCGGAGAAGTGCCCGGATGGTCAGCAACACCGTGGCCATCCAGCGGGGTTCCGATCCAGCCACGGCGACGATCGACTTCTACTGGGGGAGAGGCCCCGACGGGAGCCCGGCAGCGTACTTCCCCGATAGGGGCGAAGAACGCCTCTGGCTCGGGAACGGCGTCCGGGTGGAAGACCGGCTGGTCATCTTCCTCAACCGCATTCGCAGCACAAACACGGGGCTTGGCTTCGAATCGGTCGGATGGACGGCGGTCATCGTGCAGAATCCGGACGCCGAGCCTTCGGCGTGGCGAGTTACCCCGCTCGATACGCCCTCCAACTCGCTCGGGGTGGTCGTGGGGTACGCGGCAGTCCTCCGGATGGGAGACTATGAGTACGCCTTCGGGTCGGAGGACCCCGTCAAGTCACACCCGCTGTACGCCGCGCGATGGCCGGTGGCGGCGGTCCGGCGGGGAAACCTCCTCCGGCCGGAGTGGTGGGCGGGAGCGCGACTCGGGTGGGTTCCGGATTCCTCGGGTGCGCCGAGATGGCCGCTGTTCGAGAATGGCTCATCGGACCTGACGCTGCATTTCGATGAGACCAGCAGGCAATTCATCGTGGTACAGGCGGTGGGGTTCGGCCCGGCCGACGTGACGATGCGGACGGCACCGGAGCTCACCGGCGGAGACCTGGTCGTCACGTACGCCACCAACACGTTTCAGTTTGCCGAGCACCTGGCGGACGGCTTGATCTACTACCCCCGATTCCTGCGTCTGACGCGGTGTCGGTGATCCCCAGGCGGCCTCGGCCTCCCCTGCATCAGTGGAACCGGTTTGACGAGGAGCCATCGCAATGGATCGCAAAGCGCTCATCCGCGAGTATAAGCAGCGCCGCCCTCCGATGGGCGTCTACCGGGTGCACAATTCGATCACCGGCCACGCGCTGGTCGCGGCGAGTACGGATCTTCCGTCCATCCTCAACCGACACCGCGCTCAGTTGGGGATGGGAGGGCATTCCTCGCGTGCGCTCCAAGCCGACTGGATCGCGCATGGGCCTGAGTCGTTTGTGTTTGAAATCCTCGACACACTGACCCCTCCCGACGAGCCGGACTACAATCCCCTCGAGGACCTCACAGTTCTCGAGGATCTGTGGCTCGAGAAGTTGTCGCTGGGCGCAGATCGCCTGCATACGATTAATCCCAAACGCTTGAGCCCGCCTCCCCGACCCGGGATATCCTAGTCCGGGCCCAGCCAGGCGGCGCTGCCGTGGGTACATTCTGACACGCCCGCGCCACCCGGCGGCAGCGTAGCCGCCGCTCAAGGGCAAATTGCTAGGCGGGGTCACGTTTTCGACCACTTGTCGCAGGCCCCGCGAGGCGATTCACAGTACGCGAGCCCGGGCAGGGGGGGGCATGGGATGAGCACGTGAGCCTCTAGCGGGCCGGTGCCCTCGACCCGATCTTTCTCATCCAGAATCTGTGGGTCCGGCCCTGCCGACCGAGAGAATCCTCGATGACCCCCGTCCTGTTTCGCTGCCGCCGGTACCTGGTGCTGCTCGTGGCGGGTGGCTGCTCGCATGCCGCCCAGCCGAGCCCGGGCGTTCAGCCAGCGACCCCCTGCCTCCGGTGGCAAGTGACTATCGACAACGAGTTCCCGTTCCCCGTCTCGGTTTAT
>JBGPLG010000130.1:0-9639 GCA_041486305.1 Gemmatimonadota bacterium | reverse complement strand
GGGCGCTGCCCGGATCGCGCCAGGACATACGCCAGGGTGGCCCGGTCGTAGGTACCGCCGTTCGAGAGGAGCGTCGCCTCGCGGGCCGCGCGCTCGGCTTCGGGCCAGTCCTCCTGCTGGGCGCAGGTGTGGGCGAGCACCCGCAGGGTCTCATCCGCGGTGGGGTTCATGGCGACGGCGCGCTCGAGATAGCGCCGAGCCTCGTCGAAGCGCCGCGCATAGTAGTAGAGCCAGCCGACCGTGCGCCGGATCGACACCGAGGACGGATCGAGCTCGGCGGCGCGGTGGACCTCGAGGCGGGCCTCCTCGTGACGTCCGTGCGCCACCAGCCAGAAGGCGTACCACTGGTGCGCGGTGGCGTAGTGGGGGTCCAGCTCGATGGCGCGACGGAATTCCCGGCCGGCCTCGGCCCAGTTCCAGTCGTGGATGAACAGGCTCCAGGCCAGCGAGGCGTGCGCCTCGGCGACGGTTTCGTCCAGCGCCAGGGCCTTCCTGGCGTAGGCTTCGGCGCGCGCGAATCCCTCGGCCACCGGCACGCTGCGATAGTCGAGCTGCAGTGCGTAGGAGTCGGAGAGGCCGGTATAGGCCTCGGCGTATCCGGGATCCTCCGCCACCGCCTGCTCGAAGAAGCGTATGGCCTCGGTGACCCCCTCCTGGGTGCGCTTGTTCCAGGCGTAGCGCCCCTTGAGGTAGAGCCCGAAGGCCACCACGCTGGAGGTGCGCCGGGCCGCCACCGGCTCGGCCAGGTCGGCGAACGATGTGGCGCGCAGCGTCTCGACGATGGTCCTTGCGATCTCCTCCTGGATCGCGAAGACATCCTCGAAGGTCCGGTCGTACCGCTGGGACCAGAGCAGGCGGCCGTCGTCGGTGGTGGTGAGCTGCACGGTGACCCGGAGTCGCTGTCCCGAGCGCCGCACGGTGCCTTCGAGCACCCAGGCCGCGTCGAGCAGCGCGCCGATGGCGCGCACGTCCTGGGCCCTTCCCTTGAGCGCGAAGACCGAGGTTCGGGACGCGACCGCGAGCCCGTTCACCTTGGCCAGTGCGTCGATGAGCTCATCGGTGATGCCATCGCTCAGGTACTCGTTCTCCGGATCGGCGCTGGCGTTGACCAGGGGCAGCACGGCGATGGCCCGGCGGCCCGGCGCCGGGGCATCGGGCCCGGCGGGGTCGGCGCCCCGGGCTTCCAGCGCGGTGACGAATTCG
The DNA here is from genome assembly GCA_041486305.1 of Gemmatimonadota bacterium. GTDB lineage: Bacteria > Gemmatimonadota > Gemmatimonadetes > Gemmatimonadales > GWC2-71-9 > JABFSM01. The sequence continues at coordinate 8,436 of JBGPLG010000130.1, read as the reverse complement.
GCCGCCGTCGCGTAGCGGTCTTCCGGCTCCTTGGCCAAGGCCCGCGCCAGCACCCGCGACATCGCGGGCGGCACCTCGGGCCTGATGGTGCGAACCGGCCGGGGCGTCTCGGTGATCTGCTTCATGATGGTGGCGCGGGGACCGGAGCCCGCGAGCGGAGGCTCTCCCGTGAGGAGCTCGTACGCCACGCAAGCAAGACTGTAGATGTCGCTCGCGGGGGTCAATGTCGGCTCGCCCGCGGCCTGCTCCGGGCTCATGTATTCGGCGGTCCCCAGCACCATGCCGGCCTCGGTGATGCCGCGGGTGTCGGCGGCGCGGAGGGCCCGGGCGATCCCGAAATCGGCGAGCATCGCGTGCCCATCGGCGAAGAGGACGTTCTCCGGCTTCACGTCGCGGTGGACGATCCCCTGGCGGTTGGCGTAGTCGAGCGCCAAGCCGATCTCGGCGACGATTCGGACCACCTCCGCCACCGGCATCCGGCCACTCTGGTGGAGGCGGTCGCGCAGGGAGCCGCCCGGCACGTGCGGAGTGACATAGTAGAGCAATCCGCCCGCCTCCCCGGAATCGATGAGCGGGAGGATATGGGGATGGGTGAGCCCGGCGGCGATCCGGATCTCGCGCAGGAAGCGGTCGGGGCCCAGCAGCGCGGCGAGCTCGGGGTGCAGGACCTTGATCGCCACGCGGCGGCCATGCTTGCGGTCGCCCGCGAGGTACACGGTGGCCATGCCGCCGCGGCCGAGCTCATGTTCGATGAGGTAACGGTCGGCGAGGGCGGCGGCGAGGGCGGCGGGCGGCTCGGACATGAGGCCTCAAATATGCCCGGACCGGGGCAGCGCCGCGCGAAGCGGACCGACCCTACCCCTCCGCGCGCAGGGCCTCCGTCGGCGCCACCCGGGAGGCCCTCCGCGCCGGGAGCCACGCGGCCACCGACGCCACCACGAGCAGGAGCACCGGCACCGCCACGAACGTCGCAGGATCGAAGGCGCCGACCCCGAACAGCAGCCGGCTGATCAGTCGGGCAAGCAGCAGCGACAGCGCCAGCCCGGTGAGGCTTCCCCAGGCCACCAGCCGAACGCCGCCGCCCATCAGCATCCGCACCATCGCGGGGCTGTCGGCGCCCAAGGCGAGGCGGATTCCCACCTCGCGGGTGCGCTGGGCCACGGCGTAACTCACCGTCCCGTACAGGCCGATCGCGGCGAGCACCACCGCGAGCATCGCGAGCGCGGTCACCACCAGCGCCGCCATCCGCATCGGAAGCCGCACCACGCCCAGATGGCGGTCCATGGAGCGAACCGCGATGGGGATGAGCTCGGGATCGAGGTCCTGGGCGGCCCGGAGCATCGCCGAGGCGGTCTGCTCGGCATCCCCGGTAGTGCGCGCGACGTACCAGAGGCCCGAGGCACCGGCCTGCGCCAGGGCGACGTATACGCCGGTGCGAGGGTCCTCTCCCAGCGAGCGGATCTTGGTCGTCGCCACCACGCCGACCACCTCCAGGATCCGCTTGCCTCGAGTCACCCGCTGCCCCACCGCACGCTTCCCCAGCCACAGCCGCCTGGCCAGCTGCTGGTTCACGATGGCGACCCCGGGGGCGTCGGCCCCGTCACCGGGTCCGAAGTCCCGGCCCTCGAGCAGGCGAACGCCCGCCGCCGCGAAGTACCCGGTATCCACCACCGCGTAGTCGGCGGTGACGCCGCCCTGACCCTCCGGCGCCACGACGCCCGGCAGGCCCAGCTCGGTGTCCTGCTGGTTGAGCAGGTTGAGGGGAAGGTTGTCGATCATGCCGACCGCCGTGACCCCCGGGAGCCGGCGAATCCGGCCGGCGAGCTCGCGCTCGGCGAGGAGGGCACTGGCATCCGCATACCGGGAAGGCGGAAACACCACCTCGAGGATGCCGCTCGGCTCCCGCCCGAACCCCGGATCCACCGCCTCGACCGCGCGCATGCTGCGGACGAAGAGCCCCGCGGCGATCAGCAGCACCAATGACGCCGCGATCTGGGCCACCACCAGTCCATGGCGCATCGCCAGCCGGCCGCGCTGGCCGCCTCCGGCCGACTCGTCTCGCAGGGTCGAGGCAATCCGGGGGTTACTCGTCCTGAGCGCCGGCACCAGGCCGAAGAGCGCGCCCGCCGCCAGCGAGACGGCCGTCGCGAAGAGAAGCACCCGGCCATCGAGCGTGAGGTCCAGGGTGAGGGGCACCGGCAGCGGCAGGTTGGTGGTGGTGAGCACCCGGGCGATCAGCGTGGCGAAGAGCAGCCCGCCGGCGCCCCCCAGCAGCCCCAGCAGCACGGTTTCGGTGAGCAGCTGCGACAGCAGCCGCTGCCGGGTGGCGCCGAGCGCGAGGCGCACCGCGATTTCCTTGCGCCGGTCGAGGCCGCGGGCCAGCAGAAAGCTCGCGAGATTGGCGCAGACCACCAGGAGCACCAGGCCGACGATGGTGAGCAGGAACCCCGCCACCGGGTACAGCATCCGGTCCACGCCGGGAAAGATGATCACGTCCGCCGTGGGCAGGATGGTGAACGAGGTGCCGTTCACCCAGTCGTCGATGCCCTGCCGCTTGAGCTCGGCCGCGACGCCGGTGGCGGCGGCCCTGGCTCCCGCGAGCGTGGCCCCGGGGCGGAGGCGCGCCTTGGCGAAGAGGCCGTGCTCGCCCCTGGCCTGGAGCACATCGGTGTTGCCGGGACTCAGCTGGTTCACCATCATCATCGGAGCGTAGAAGTCGGGCACCACACCGCGGGTATTGCCCTGGTAATCCTCCCGAACCACGCCGACGATGCTGTAGGCGCGCCCGTTCAACTGGATGGTCTTCCCCACGACGGCGGGATCCGCCGCGAATGCGCGGTGCCAGTACCCGTTGCCGAGCACCACGACGGCATGGGCTCCCGGGGCGACGTCGTCCTCCGGACCCAGCAGCCGGCCCAGCGCGGGAGCGATCTGCAGCAGGGGGAAATAGCTGCCGGTCACCACCTCGCCCATGACCCGCGACACCCCGCCGTCCCGGGTCACCTGCGCCATCGTGAAACGGGTTCCCGCCACCTCGGAAAAGACCCGGGTGGTGCCCCGCCGGAGGTCGGCGAGGTCGGGATTCGTGGTGGCGTTGTAGGGATAGGCCTTGCTGGTCTCGTAGATGTCCACCACCCGCTCCGGAGCCGCGACCGAGGTCGGCCGGAGGATCACCGCGTTGATGAGGGAGAACACCGCGGTGGTGGCCCCCAACCCGAGCGCGAGCGAGAGGACGGCCACCAGGGTGAACCCGGGACTCGCGCGGAGGCGGCGCGCGGCGTAACGAAGGTCCTGGATCAATCGGGGCACGATGCGGTCTCCTCGGCGGGGCACCGGAAACGGGAGGGCCGGGGGCGGGGGCGCGAGACTGGCATCACCGAACGCGGCGAGTAGCTCGGCAGGGGGGCGGCCCGAGGCGAGGCCGTCCTCGAAGTGGGCGATCAGCTCCTCCAGCACCTCATCCCGCCGGGCCGGCATCAGCCCGGCCCGCGAGACCATCCCGCCAATGGCGGAGGCGATTTCCCTCGGAAGGCCTCGGCGCAGCGCGAGGTGCTCCAGCTCGAGGCGATCGAGATCCGGATCGGACACCGCTCAGGGCTCCAGGCGCGAAGGGTCCAGCAGCCCGAGCGACGTCATGGCACGCAGCAGCCGGCGCCACTGCGCCTGCTCGGCCTTGAGGCGGGCTTTGCCCTTGGCGGTCAGGCCGTAGTACTTCCGCTTCCGGCCCGAGGGCAGCTCGCGCCATTGCCCCTTGATCAGGCCCTTGGCTTCGAGGCTGTAGAGGAGGGGGTAGAGGGTGCTCTGACCCATGGCCAGGACCCCGTCGGCCCGGCTGGACAGGGACTGGACCAGCTGGTAGCCGTACATCTCCCGCTGCCGGAGCAGGCGGAGCACGGTGACCGGCCCGGCGCCCCGCATGAGCTCCCGTTCGATGCGCATCGGCTACCCCCCATGACATACTATGTGTGGCATAGTATACGGGCGGGGGGCGGGGCGGGTTTCAGGCCGGTACGGCCGGCGCCGCCGGAAGGAAGGGGATGATCACTTTCCGTAGATCCACTTACCCCACACGCCCTCGATGGCGATCGGCTCGGGCAGGCGCAAACCGTTCTGCTTGAGCGCGAGGAGAATCTGGCCCCGGTGGTGCGAGTCGTGTGCGATCAGGTAGCCGCACCACCGCACCGGGTCGCGGCCGAACATCTTCAGCGTGGCCTTTCCATCCAGCGCCTTTCCGAGAAACTGCTCCACCTTCCGGCCTGAGGCCGTCAGCGCCTGGCGCAGCTGGGCCCTGGTGGGGTGCCTGGTTTTGTCGTAGCGGGGCAGTTTCGGATGCCGCCCGGTATCGAAGTACTCGACCCATCCGGTGCGGACCCGGTCGAGATGCGCGAACTGGGCGGCGACATCGCGGCCTTTCGATCCGGCCGGCAGGGCCCGGAGCCCCTTGGGCGGAATCCGGGCCAGCAGGTACAGCAGGACGTCATTGTTGCGGCGCCACGTGGCGAGGATGCCCTCGCGAAGCCGGTCCCGGGTCATGGGAAGCGGGTTACGGTTTCCGGAGCGCCTCGAGCGCCCGAGTGACGAGGGCCACGGTGCCCGCAGGGTCCCTCACCTCCACCACCAGTCGCCGGTAGTGTTCATGCTCCAGCTCCAGCACGATGGTCCGCTCCGGGTCGCGGACGCCGTAGAACACGGCGCCCTCGTGCTGGTAGAAGCTCCCCGCGGTGAGAATGCCCGGGATGTTGGTTCCGGGCAGCCGGAATCCGTGCCACCAGCCCAGCGCCGGCTCGGCGTCCTGACGCACACTCTTGACGTGGGACAGCGGGAACTCGAGCTGGCTCTTCAGGGCCCAGAACTTGTCCCAGCCCTGCATTTCCACCCGGATCCGGTCTCCCTGGATGGTGACATCGACCATGAGAGTCTCCGCCGTTATTGCACGGTGAGCGTCACGCTGCCGCAGACCGACCCCGCGGGCTTCCCGCAGGCGCGGACCTGCACCGACCCGGCCTTCAGGCCCTTGACCAGGCCGGTCGGGTCCACGCCGGCCAGATCGGTCCGGTCGACCGACCAGGCGAATCCGGTGACGGTGCCGTCGTCGGTCGTGGCGTGAAACTGGATCGAATCACCCACCGCGATGGTCATTCCGTTGGGCAGGATGATGACCGACCGAATCCCGGGGGCCGGGGCCGGCACCGGGGGCGTGGAGTTGGGCGTCGATTCACCGCAGGCCGTGACCGCCAACGCGACCGGGAACCACCAGCGAGCGTGCCGCCGCATATGACGTCCTTCCCTGTCACTCCAGCGAGAGGCGCCCGCTCGGGAAACTCAGCGCGGGCCGGAGAGGGTCCGCCCCGGCCGGTCGGCCTGGGCGTCGAGCCTCCGCAGCAGCGCCGAGTACCGGGCGGACGCGGCGCGGTTTCCGGCGGCGCGCGCGGCCTGGGCCGCGCCGGCCAGGGCGCGGAACCGGTTCGGCTCATGCTTCAGGGTCGTTTCGAACGCGACGAGCGCCTCGGCGGGCTGGTGCGATTCCAGCAGCATTTCCCCCAGGAGCTCGCGGGCCGGCGCGAGGGGCCCCGGCGTGATGGCGTTCTTCTCGGTGGCGTCTTCCCGCTCCGCCGCCTCCCGCATCTCCGCCAGGCCTTCGGTCTTCCGCCCCGAGGCGAAATCGAGCCAGGCTTCCGCGCCGCGGCGCTGGATCTCGACCTGCTCGCTCCAGTAGGTCTCGCGCGCCCTCGCGAGCCGATCGCGGAGTCCCAGCAACGCCGCGATGGCCGTCCGCGCGGCGGCGGTATCTCCGGTCCGGGCCGCGCCGAGTCCACGGGCGAACCAGGTCACCGCGTCGGCAAAGGGCACCGGGCCGGGTTGCGGCGCCAGCCGGGCCGCCTCGGCCCAGGCCCCCCGTTCCAGCGCGTAGCGCGCCGGGATCGCCGCGAGCGCGTAAAAGCCGGCCGCGGGGGGCGCGGCGCTCCCGACCGCATTGGGATCGAAGCGCGCCGCGACTTCCGGCAGCGAGTCGAGCAGCCGCCGGGCGGCGCGGTCGCGTCCCATCTGCAGGTAGGCATAGACCCGGTAGTCGCCGGCGTGCAGCTCCTCGGCGGTGGAGCCCTCCCGGCGCGCCGCCGCCGCCGAGGCGACGTTGGCGTCGACCGATCGGGGCCAGTCACCCACCCTGGTCCAGGTGTGCGAGGGCATGTGAAGCGCATGCGACACGACCGGCGCGATGCGCGAATAGCGGCGCGCGGCGCCCATCGCCCGGCCCGCGAGCGGCGGCACGTCGTAGCTGTGGATGATGTAGTGGGCCAGGCCGGGGTGGTCCGGCAGGCGGGCAAAGAGGCGCTCCAGAATGGCGCCCGCCTCGAGCTGGCTGGCGTAGCGCTTGTCGGCGGGGTCGGCGGAGATCGCGAGCGCGAGGGCGTGGAAGATCGCGGCCTCGGTATCGGCGGGCTCGCCGGCGGCCAGATCGGCCATGGCGTCCCGGTAGGACAGCAGCCGGGCGCGCTGATCCATCGAATCCGAGTGCTCGTAGAGCCGGGCCGCGGCCTCGATGTAGCGAGACTCGCGAGGAGTCGGCACTCCGGCCGTTCGGGCACGCGCGATCCAGCCGAGGCCGCGCTGGAGCTGCGCGGCGGGCTTGATGCCGGCGGCGAACGGGTTGCCCCAGGCGCTCAGCGCGAGACCCCAGTAGGCCATCGCGCAGGCGGAGTCGGTGCGCAGGACCGCGTTGAAGCCCTCGGCGGCCTGGGAGAACGCGAAGGAGTGCAGCAGGGCGACGGCGCGGTTGAATCCCGGCCGCGCGGCCGCGCCGCACGACGTGGCGAAGCGGACGGTGCCGATCCCCGGGCCCGCTTGTGACGGACCCCGGTACGAGGCCAGCCCGACGACGAGCACCAGCGACCGGAACGGCCGGCGCCACCGCGTCCCGATCGCGCTCATCTGACGCTGACCGTCGCGGAGCCGCACCATCCCATGACCGGCTTGGCGCAGGCGGTCACCGCCACCGTGCCGGTCCCGGTACCTCGTACCAATCCCGCGGCATCGACCGTTGCATAGGACTCGTTGCTGGCGGCCCAGGCCCATCCGGTCACACCGGCCAGGTTGCTTTCCGCGTGCAGCTGGAGGGAATCCCCGATGGCGAGGGTCCGGCCGGTCGGCATCACCGACACCGTGGGAAGGAGTGGACTCGGCGGCGGCGGGGGCGGAGCCGGGGCAACCTGCGAATCGCAGGACATTGCGCCCGCGATGCCGAGCCGGAGCAACCAGCGAGTGGATAACCGCACGAGGCGCCTGGTTCTCGGGAATCTAGCGGAGAATGACGAGCTGGGTGCCCGAGTACACCGGAGCTCCGGGCGGGGCCTGCACCGCGCCGTAGCCCACCGATTGATCGTGCAGCAGCTCCACCCGGTCTCCCAGCCGGATGGCGCACGCCGTCGTGGCGACCGCCGCTCGGGCACCCGTGCGCAGGAAGATCGGGGTGCCGGCACCGAGCGTCACGCCGGCGTTCGGAGTCGTCCCCAGCGGAACGGTCAGCCACAGGACGTACTGGGACAGCATGAAGCCCGCCGGCACCGGGCCGCTCTCGTAGTCGATCCTGGAGACGACCGCGACGATCCCGGGCGGCGCCGGCGAGAAGGGGGTGGAGCTGATCTCGCAGGGTCCGAGCGGAGCGGCAGGATTGCCGCAGGCCGGCGCCGCAGCGGCAGCGAGACAACACAGGGCGAGCAGGAGGGCGGCGCGCATGGGCTCAGGTCAGCTGCTTGAGCGAGGTAATGTCCCAATATAGGTCGTCATACTTCGCCCCACAGTCAACCCGGGACCAGACGTCGACCGCCTGCACCGCGGCCGGGATGACGAAATCGATCCACAGGTGCTCGCTCTCACCCGGCTCCACGAAGAAGTCGTCGTGGGTCAGGGCCAGCGCCCGGCGCGCGATCTCGGGCCATTCCAGGGTATCGTCCGCGTTGCCGCGGGCGAGGCGCGCGGCCAGCAGCGCATCTACCGCGGGATCGGTTGCCGGACGCACCTGGTAGAGGACGATCTCCGCGGTCCGCGGCCGGATCGGCGTGGTTCCCTTGTTCTCGATCGTTACATCCACTCGAACCAGGCGCCGCGTGGCGGTCAGCGACCAGTCCTTCACGGTCTGGGAAAGGTTGGCCCGGGCCACACCGGTCCGCTGCCGGACGAAGAGGGTCCAGGTCCACCACCCGCCGATCAGGAGAGCGGCCAGCTTGATGAGCTCGGAGATATTGGCGAGCGTGACCCACGCCGGGAGGCTGGCCATGCTTCCTCCTCCTGGAACCGTCAGGATGCCGGCGACGGGTGGGCGCCGCTGGCGCACTTGGCCGGTACCGCCAGGAGCGACGCCCTGGGCTTCTCGAGGCGAAGCTCCCGGATCTCCATCCGCACCTGCGGCGGACCGGCCTTGGCGATTCCCAACCACTT
>JBGPLG010000129.1:0-9644 GCA_041486305.1 Gemmatimonadota bacterium | reverse complement strand
GTTCCGCGATGATACCCGCGTCTCCCACCCAGCGGTTCCGGATTCGGGCCAGCACCACCTCCCGGGACACGCCGTTGGCGACCCCGATGCGGAAGCCCGCGACGACGGCGTGCGGTCCACTGAGCGACGCGGTTCCCTCCATCGCCGCGAGCCCCGACCACTCGGCCGCCACCCGCGCCCGCACGCGCCACGGAGCGTTCGGCTCCTCACCGAGACCCAGGATCTGGGGCAGAGCCGCCTTGGCATCCAGGATTGCCTCTTTGCCGAGCGCGGCCTCGAGCGCCCCGGGGGGGCGGAATCGGATCACCTCGACCTGACCTACGGCGGAGCCGAGGCGAACGGCGCGACCGCTCCGCTGGTCGAGCCGCACCGCGGTCCAGGGCAGATCGTAGTGCACCACCCGGCCGACCAGGGGAAGGTCCAGGCCTTCCGCCGCGACGTCGGTGGCGACCAGCACCCCGGGCCTGGGCTGGAGCCGGTCGCCCGGAAGCGCCGGCCGGCGGAACCAGTCGAGCACCACGTCGCGGGGAAGGGTTGCCTGGTCGAGTCCCGCTGCCCGGCCGGTGCACCAGGCGATTCGCGACCTCCCGAGGACCGCGCGGAGATAGGCGACCGTGGCGGTGTGCGTCGTGAACGCCAGGGTCGGCGTCGGGCCGGCCGTCTGCGCGGCGAGCGCCGCGACTTTCGCGTCGGGCGCGGCGCCCCAGGACCGGCACGCCGCGACCAGCGCCTCCACCGGCTCGAGATCCGAGATGGCCAGCTCGGGTTGCGCAGCGGCCTCCGCCACCATCGGCCATAACACCAGCTGGTCGGTGTCGGCGCCGACCATTCGCCGGATGGCGGCGCGGGAGACCAGGTGCCCTGACGCCCGGGCGTCCCGGGCGGAGAGGAGCAGCCCGCGATATCGGGAGAGCCCCAGCGCGGCGGCCGCCGGGCTCGACGCCAGCGCCTGCAGCAGGACCACGCGTATGAGCGAGGCGACCACCGGGTTCTCCGACAGCGCGAGCCGGGAAATCCCGCGATACACGGTCCAGAAAGGAGAATCGCCCGGCGGTTCGGGGCACACCTCCCGGGAAACCCGGGACGGCAGCAATCGGGTGCGGTCCGCGCCGGTCACCACCAGATGGGCCAGCGCATCGGGAGCGCGCCGGCTGAGACCGTCGCGCAGCGAGGAGACTCCGCTCCAGGCCAGTGCGTCGTCGCGCACGAACAGCAGGAGCTGGTGCGCGACGTCTTCCAGCCGGTTCACGGCCGGGGTCGCGCTGAGCAGGATGCCCCGGCGGCCCACGCACCACGGCGCGATGGTCTGGTACCGCCGGGTGCCGGCGCGCCGAAACCGGTGGCTTTCGTCTACGATCACCGTGCCGGCGGCGAAGCCGGGAAGGCGGCCGCGACTCAACGTCTCGTGCGAGTGCAGCCGGATGGACACCCCGGCGCGCGCCGCGACCTCGCGCCACTGGGCCTGCAGTGACGCCGGCGCGAGGACCTGGACGGCCCGCCCCGACTCGAGAGTGGTTGCCACCGCGAGCGCGACCCAGGTTTTGCCGGTACCCACGCCATCGGCCAGCAGGACCCCGTTGAACCGGCGTGCCGCCGCGAGGGCGCGCCGAAAGGAGAGGCACTGGTCGGCGCGGAGCCAGCGAGGGGGACAGTCGTCGGATTCCGGCGGCAGCAGCGCGCGCGCCAGGGCCGCCGCGACCGCCTCGGGCGGAGCGGCGGGCCCCGGCTTGAGCCACCCGGTCAGCGGGTCCCGCACCGCCGACAGCGATTCAGCCACCAGAGCCGGTGCGCGCTCGAGCCAGGCCGGCCAGCGCGGTGCGCTCCGCGGGTGTGAGCGAGAGAAGCTCGGCGCAGCAGTCATCGAGAGACTCCTGGGGAAGCATGTGGCGCGCGCCGCTCCGGCCCAGCTCCAGCAAGACCGGATCGGTCGACACGCGGTCGGGGCAGGGAAGTCCGGCGACGACCCTGGCATTGAAGCGCGCGAAGCCGCCGGAAGCGGGGTCCGCCGTGGCGAGCGCCACCGCCCGGCACCAGGTCGAGTTGAGCCAGGCGGAGAGCCGGAGCGCGGTCTCGGCATCCTTGACCGGCATGACGTAGCAGGTATTGAGCGGAATGAGCCTGAGGCCGGCCGGCCCGTTCAGCGCCACCGCCTCGAGCCGTCGCGCCAGGTCGGACCAGATCACGCGGAACGGCGCCGAGGCGGCCATGGTACGAAACAGCTGCCACGGAGGCCCGCCGGTGTGGTCGGCGCGGCGCCGCAGCTCGGCGGCATACCGGGCCACATAGCGGGACGCGATAGGCGGGAGACGGACCAGCGGAGCTCCACGGATGTCGCAGGGCCAGAGCAGCCGGCGGCCCCGGCGTACGGTGAACGCGCGCAGGTCGCGGCCCCGCACCGCCCAGCGAACCAACTCGGGCTCGATGTCCTCTGGCGGATCGAGGAATACGCGGTTGAGTCCGGTCTTGACCCCGAGATGACAGCCGAACCGTTCTCCCAGGACGGGAAACGACTCCCGGAGCCGCTGCAGCGCATCCCGCGCGCCGCCGGAGTGTAGCGCCCACGGCGCGGCGCCAAGGGTCCGTTGCGGCAAGGCCGGATGCGGGGCACCGAGGGTCAGGCGCACCTGGTGTCCCTCGGGTGGTGGCGCCAGGGCCGCGACCAGCGCCATCGGGTATACCGTCGCATCGAATCCGGCGCGAGGGTCGTTCCGGAGATCGGCGGCCACCGATAGCGTGGTACCACCCGCCAGCGCCCCGCGGGCCAGGGTGGCATAGCTGGTCGTGGCGATCTTGGACGGCAGCAGCAGGGCCGCGACACCGCCGGGCCGGAGCAGCTCGAACGAGCGCTCCAGGAATGCTACCGACAGATCGGGATGATGCGCGTACCCCGCCGCGCCGGAACGCGCGCCCCGGAACCATCGGAAACGCTCCGCGAGGTAGCGGCGCTGCTCCGGCGCCAGTGCTTCGGCGCGGACCCAGGGCGGGTTGCCGGTGACCAAATCGAAGCCGCCGCGCGCGAACACGTCGGCGAAGTGGGTGGGATAGTGGAACCAGGGCGATTCGGCCGCGCGCTCCAGTGCGCGGAGCCGGCCTCGCGCCCGCCGCCGCGTCGCGCGCGCCTCGGCCAGCCGGGTCCGGGCGGCACGGTCGAGCCCGTGACGCCCCCCGAACAGCGTGGGGCTCCGGGCCAGGTCGAGAACCTCGAGAATCGTTGCGTCGGCCGAGGCCACGGCGCCCCGCAGCGCCGTGCCGGCGATGTCCCGCTCCGCCCCAATCAGGGCCGCGACCGCCTGGCGCTTGGCGGGCCCGCTGCTCCGGACCACCTCCCCGCGCAGCTCCGCCAGCGCTCGGGCGCGGGCGGGATCGGTCGGGCGGAGGGGCAGGCCGAAGGCCGGATCGATGAGGCTGTCGCCCTGGCGAATCAACGCGTCGAGATTGGGGAGCGGCGCCACGGCGTCGGGTTGTTCGGAGGGATCCGCGGCCACGACCTCGAGCCAGAGCCTGAGCTCCGCGAGCCGCACCGCGGCCGCGTTCCGGTCGACGCCGAAGAGGTTGGTGGCGAGCACCCGGCGGAGGCGGGCGGCGTGCCGGAGCCCCGGGCGGCCGGGGCCCGAGAGCAGCCGCAGGGCTCCCAGCAGGAACGCGCCGCTCCCGACGGCCGGATCGAGCAGGCGGACACTCTCGAAGGCCCGCCGGGTATCACGGTCCGGCTGGTCCACCCGCCGGCGCGCGACGGACCACGGGATGCCGGCGTGCCGTTCCAGCCAAGCGGCCAGACCATCGCGGAGCAGGGCGTCCACCAGCGCGGCCGGGGTGTAGTAGCTCCCGGTTGCGTGCCGCTCGTCCGGTTCCATGACGCGTTCGAACACCCGGCCCAGCATGTCGGGCGCGATGGACTCGTCGGACGCCGGGGACAGCGTGAAGTGGAATCGCTCGAACAATGTATCGAAGGCGTCCCGCAGCACCGGGGTCGGGAGGGAGCAGCGCCAGCGACGCTCCAGGGGGTGCGGCTCGAAGAGACCGCCATTGAGGAAGGGCACCGGGCCGAAGCGCCGGGCCAGCGCGCCGCGTTCCGCGCGGGGACGGTTGAGCGTCCCGAAGAACAGGGGCCGGAGCAGGTCCTCGTGCAGCGATCGCCTGGCGGCCAGGCTCTGGTCCACCTCCTCGCGCAGAAAGCGGGGCCGCCCCGCGAGCCATCCCTTGGCCTCGACGAAATAGAGAAAGAGAATCCGGGTCAGCTGGAGCAGGGACAGGGCGTGCCGGTCCGCGGGCGGTATCCGGAGGGGAAGCGCGACCATCAGGGATTGCAACGAGGCGCGAAACGCGGAAAAGAACCGCTCGTCCACGGCCCGGCCGGAAAGCGCTTCGGCGATCCGGTGCACAGTGGCGAGCGCGGCTTCGTTTTCCCGGGCGGCGCACCGCCGCAGCCTTGCCAGGCCCAGGGGATCGGGCGCGTCGAGAGAGAGATCGAGCGGACGGCTGTCGAGCGCGGCGACGCTCAACCGGCGCCCGGTGATATCCAGGCAGAGGATAGCGCCGGGCAGCCCATGCGACGCCAGGGCCCGCGCCAGCTTCCCGGCGAGGCGGCTCCCCGAACCGGCCGCGGCGTACCAGGCGAAGCCGCCACCAGAGGCCACAATGGCCCCGGCCGCGGCGCCGGGAAGGCCGGCGGGCGGAAGCTCGCAATATCGGGGCGCGAACCCGAGCACGCCGCAGAGGCGCGGGAGGTCTTCGAGCCGGTGAATCGAGCGGAGCAGTTCCTCGAGCGCCATCGCGAGTGCATCTTCGCGAGGGCAGCCGGCGGATCAGGTCTCTTTTCGGCGCAGGGCGGTTCCGATTCGCGCTATTCGGCGGGCAGTCAGCGCAGCGTCACTTTCGCGATGCGGCCCCGCGGTCCAACCATCCACCCGGTCGAAGCGCTCGCGAACTCCACGGTCCAGTAGTTGGCGGTATCGAGCGGCTTCCAGCTGCAACCGTCATCCCGGCTGATACTCGAGCCCCCGGGGCCGGTGGCGATCAGCATCCGGGGCCTGCCCGGCACCATCGCCAGGCCGTAGACGGTGCCCGGGAAGGAGGGATCTCCAACCAGCCGCCAGGTCCGGCCGCCGTCGCTCGTACGCGCAACCCGCCCGGTGGGCACCCGGGTCGAATCTCCGCTGCCCGCGGCGAACCCGCGGAGCGAGTTGCGGAACACCAGCGTGAAGATCCCGGCGCCCGGGGCCTGGTGTCCGACCGGCGTGACCGTGCTCTGCCAGGTCCGGCCCCGATCCGCGGTCCGGAGCACCCGGGCGCCTTGCTTCCCGCCGATCGTTCCGATCCAGGCGTGCCCCGGCCGCCCGGATACGACGCAGGTTCCGCTCGCCGCCGGCGACCCCTCTCCACTATCGGCCGCCGGGGCTTCCGTCTGGGGCAGAAGGGTCCAGTGCTCGCCGCCGTCGTCGGTGAGGAGAATCGGGATCCGTCCCGTCACCGCGTCGCTGATGGCGAGGGCGTGGCGGGTGTCCCAGAAGGCGAAGCAATCGTAGAACGCGGCCGGATCGTGATTCTGGAACTGGAGGGTCCAATGCTCGCCACCGTCGGTGGTGCGATAGATGCGCGCGCTGTCCCCGCTGGGAATCGAGAGCAGCCACGCGGTGAGGGAGTCGAGGGCGTGCACGTCGCGGAACTGAACCGCCTCGGCGCCCGGCACGACGCCGGCACGCCAGTGGGCTCCCCCGTCGGTGGTGCGCAGGAAGGTTCCGCCGGCGCCGCCGGCCCACACCACGCGCTGGTTCACCGCGTGGAGCCCGATCAGCGCCTGGGTGGTGTTGCTGGTCTGGGGAGTGACGACCTGCGCGAGCGAGCTCGGTGCGGCCGCCAGCCCGAGCGCGACCAGGGAACCGGCGACGCGCATGGGGCTCAAGCCGCGGAGATGTTGGGGGCGCTGATGGTCCGGTTCAGCTCGTGGCGGATCTGGGTGAGGGACTGGGTCAGTTCCTCGGGCTCCGGAGTGCGGCGGCCGGAAGCGCCGTCGTCCCGGTTGGGCAGGAGCTCGGCCACCAGGGCATCGGTGTAGCCGACCACCGCCATGGCCACGCCGCGGTCCACCAGCCGGTTCAGGCGCAGCAGCAGCGCCATGCCCTGCCGGGGGCGAAGCGCCGCGATCGATGGCGCCAGGAAACGAATCAGCAGCTCGCGGAGATACTGGAGCTCCTCCACCACCTCTCCCGCGGCGAGCCCCCGGTTGGCGGCGTGGCGGCCGTAGAGCTCGGTCACGCTGCCCCAGATGGCCTTGGTTTCCCGGCGGAGCGGACCCACCATCGATCCGAATACATCGATAAGGAGGAGGAATTCCAGGCGCACGATATCGGTAGGGACCGAGCTGCTCGCGGTCAGGCGGTCGCCCAACCAGAGTATCCATTGATCCACCATCGCGTTGCGCTGCGCGGCGATGGCTCGACTGGCGGCAACCAGAGTGGGATGCGTAGTGCGCAGGGAGGATGCTCCTGCCGTGAGGAATTACCTTGGCGGGTCAATACTAACCCCCGGGGCGGTCAGGTCAATGACTCATTTATATTCAGGCATGATGCGAAAGATCCTCCTGGTGGTGGTCATGCTGGCGGTGGCGGGGATGGGCTTCCTGTCCTGGGCGCGCTACCAGGGCGCGGCATTGCCGGGCATGGCGCTTCCGCCGCTTCCCGCCGCGCTCACGGCGGCCCTCCAGGCCAATGACTCGGCCGCGGTGGCGTCGTTTGCGGAAGCGCGGTGCAAGCTGCTCCAGGGTGACAAGCGTAAGGGCTGCTTCGAGGACCTCCTTCTCCAGCTGGTCCGGCAGGACCGGATCCGGCTCGCCTTGGGAGCCCTCAATCTGCTGGGCCAGCGCAATGCCGAGATTCGCCGGTTCGGTCACGACTACAGCCACGTGATCGGCATCAACGCCTGGACGCCGGGCAAGAACATCGGCGACGTCTACCTGCAATGCAGCGAGCTGTTCCAGTCGGGGTGCTACCACGGCGTGATCCAGGCGTTCTTCGCCTACCAGGGCACCGACAGCGCGAAGGTCGCGGCGTTGTGCCACGATACCCCCGGCATCAACAACAGTGGCTGGCTCCGCTTCCAGTGCGTGCACGGCATCGGCCACGGCCTGGTGCAGACCTACACGATGAACCTTCCCCGGGCCCTGGCCGGTTGCGACATGCTGGGCAACAGCTGGGACGCCGAGTCGTGCTACGGCGGCGCGTTCATGGAATTCATCGTGGGCGGCCGGGGGCAGTCCCATCACGTGCACCTGCTGGTCAAGAAGGACTCGGCCGCGGGAGACGGGACCGATCACGCCGGCATGGAAGGCATGGATCACGCGGCCAGGCCCGATTCGTCGCCGCCGTTCAAGGTGCGGGACCCGACGGACCTGCTGTATCCCTGCTCGGTCCTGGGTGACAAGTACCAGCGGGCCTGCTACCAGATGCAGCCGGGCCTGATCGTGGAACGAACCGGCCTGGACTTCGTGAAGGTCGCTGCCGTCTGCGACACCGCGCCGGAACCGATGCGGCGCACCTGCTACCAGGGCATCGGTACCTACGTGAGCGGGGTGACCAGCCGCGATCCCGAAGAATCGATCCGGCTCTGTTCTCAGGGCAGCACCCGGTACCGCTCGTTCTGCTTCGTCGGTCTGGTCAAGAACTTCGTGGACGTCACCGCCAATCCCGACGATGGCCTGGCCCTCTGCAAGAAGCTCGGTCCCGCCGACATTGCCACCAGCTGCTATCACGCGGTGGGTGAAGAGACGTCGGTCCTCTATGTGCAGATGACCAAGCGCGAAGAGGTCTGCGCCCGGGTCGAAGCGAAGTACAACAACGCCTGCCGCTACGGCGCGGGCCTGAGCACCGAGCGACCGGCCGACTTGCCGCGGTCCTGAGTGGCCACGCCGGTCCTGGCCCGCCACACACTCCCGGGCGCCCTGGGAGAGATCCTGATCGACGTCCGGTGCCAACCCGGCCCGGCGCGTCCCGCGGTCGTCATCCTCCATGGATTCAAGGGCTTCAAGGACTGGGGGATGTTCCCCAGTCTGGCTGAGCGGCTGGCCCGCGCCGGGTTTACGGCGGTCTCCCTGAATGTCAGCGGGAGCGGCGTGGACGATACCGGACAGTTCGTGTGGCCCGACCGCTTTGGGCATAACACCTTCACCCGCGAGCTGGCCGACTTCGAGGCGGTCATCGCCGCGCTCGATCAAGGCGGGCTGGGCGTGGCCCGGCCCACGTCGATCGGAGTGGTCGGCCACAGCCGCGGCGGCGGCACGGCAATCCTGGCGACCCGACGATCGCCCCGCATCGGGGCGCTGGTGACCTGGGCCTCGATCAGCTCGGTGCGGCGCTGGAGTCCCGAGGAAGCGGCCTCCTGGCGCCGGGCCGGCAGGTTCCCGGTCGTGAACCGGCGCACCGGCGAGGTGCTGCTCCTCTACACGGAAATGCTGGACGACGTGGACCAGAACGCCGGGGGCACCCTGAACATCAGGGAGAGCGCGGCCGGCATCAACGCGCCCTGGCTCATCGTGCACGGCACCGCGGACGAGTCGGTGGGATTCCGGGAGTCGGAGGACCTCGCGGCCGCCGCGCCGAAGGAATCCTCCCGGCTGCTCGCCATCGAGGGGGCCAATCACGGGTTCGGCGCGGTGCATCCCTTCGCCGGGCCCACCCCGGACCTCGACCGGGTCTTCGACGAAACCGCGGCCTGGTTCTCCCGCCATCTCCCTTGACCGAGCCCGGCCGTTCCGCGAAGCTCCACCCATGCCGATCTATGACTATTCCTGCCGGGACTGCGGCCGCGTCTTCGACGAGCTGGTCCGGGCTGATACCCGGGTGCAGTGCCCCGCCTGCGGCGGGGTCCGGGTGGAGCGGATCATGTCGCTCCCGGCCCGTCCGGTCGCCGCCGGGAAGCCGGCCGATTTCAGCGGCCTCGGACCGCCGCCCGGTGGCGGTTGTTGTGGCGGCAGCTGCCACGGACACTCGCACTGAGCCGGATTCCCGGACTGATCGCTCGACTGGCCGAGCGGACTCCGCGCCAGGAGGATCTCCCCGAGCGCCCCAAGGCCGCCGTTGCCGTCATCTTCGCTCCCGATCCCGATAGCGTTCTCCTGATTCGCCGCGCCGAGCGGGAGGGCGATCGCTGGTCCGGCCAGATCGCACTGCCCGGGGGGAGGTGGAGTCCCGGCGATCCCGACCTGGTTACCACCGCCCGGCGGGAAACCCTCGAGGAGGTAGGACTCGATCTCTCCGGAGCGCCGCTGGCGGCGGTGCTCGACGACCTCGCGCCGCGCACCCCGGTGCTGCCACCCATCCTGGTCCGCCCGTTCGTATTCTCCCTGGCGAGCGCCACACCGCTGGTCCCCAACGCCGAGGTCGCCGCTGCGTGGTGGATGCCATTGGACACGCTGCTGCGGACGGATCTGTTCCGGCCAATTGAGTTCGAGCGTCACGGCACCACGATTCGTGGTGCCGGCTACCACCTGGAGGCTGGGGTGCTTTGGGGAATGACCGAAAGGATTTTGACGCCGGTGATTGATCTGCTGCGGTAGGTCTGGTCCAGCCCATCTAATTTCACGATTTGTCAATTACAACTAAATTATTATGGCAACTGTATTTGAGCCATGGCATAGCTATGAACTTCGG
>JBGPLG010000128.1:0-9702 GCA_041486305.1 Gemmatimonadota bacterium | reverse complement strand
TGGGAAGGCGGCATACTCCAGACCGCGAACAGCGAGCTCGAGGTCGAAACCCTGAAACAGCGGGTCGCCATGCAACGACAGCATGGCCATCACTGCGAATGGCTCGATCCGGAAGAGATCCGGCGGGACTGGCCCTGGCTCGGACCGACCCAGGGGGGCCTGCTCGCTCCGCGGGATGGGTGCCTCGATCCGGTTCGGCTGGTGGAGGCGCTCCGCAGGGACGCAACTCGACTCGGCGCGGAGATCGTGAGCGACACCATCAGCACCCTCACCCACTCGAGTGGCCGGGTTACCGGCGTCGAGGGAGCCGAGTGGCATCCGGCCGACCATGTGGTGCTGGCCGCGGGCGCATGGAGCGGACGAATCGCCAATCTTCCCCGCCCGGTCTCGGTGGAGCCGGTGCGGGGGCAGCTGGTCGCGCTACGCTGGCCGGACGAGGCCGAACCATCGATCGTGTTCGGGCACGGTGGCTACCTGCTGCATCGCGGCGGCGAGGGCGTCGCGGGCAGCACGGTGGAACACGCCGGCTTCACGTCGCAGGTCACCGAAGCCGGCGTGGCCGCGATCCGGGCTCGCGCCGCGCTGCTCACCCCGGCGCTCGCCGAGGCGAAGATCCTCCGAGCCTGGGCGGGGCTCCGTCCCGGCACCCCGGATGGGCTGCCCATCGTGGGCCCGGAGCCGACGCTCGAGGGGCTCTGGTATGCCACCGGGCACGGACGGAACGGGATTCTGCTGGCCGGCATCACCGGCACCATCATCAACCATCTGCTTTCAGGCGAGACCACGGTGGAGGAAATCGACGCTCTGCGCCCCGCGCGATTCTGGAGCTGGTAACCTCCTCCCTTCCCCTTCAATCCGATTGGGCACGACCGGCGTAGACCTGGCACGAGGACATCCCGTTCCACCTCACCAGGAGTGCCCGTCATGCCGGTTTCTTCGCCCGCCCGGAAGCGCCTCGTCGCAGGCCTTGCCGCGGCCGCCTTCGTCGCCCTCGGTACCATCGGGGTCGCGATCGCCTCAGACCACCAGGACTCTCCCAACGTCGAGCTGAATCCGCTCCAGGATCTGACCGACGTCTATGCGTTTCCGAGCCCGACGGCGGGACGCATCGTGCTGGTGATGAATACCCGGGCCTTCCTGACGCCGGCCTCTGCGCCGGGGGCCTCGTTCGACCGCAACCAGCTCTACCAGTTCAAGATCGACAACAACGGCGATGCCCGCGAAGACAAGGTGATCCAGGTGACCTTCGACGGTACCGGCGGCTCCCAGACGGTGAGCGTCCGAGGTCCGGTGGCGCCGCCGGTGCAGGGCGCGATGGCCAATACGGTCGCCACCACAACCCCCGCGGTGACCGGCGTTCTCAACACGAATCTCGGCAGCGCGACAGGCCTGCAGGCCTTCGCCGGCCCGCGGGACGACTCGTTCTTCATCGACCTCGAGCAGTTCTTCCGCATCGTCCCGGACCGGAAGCCGGTCACCGGGGCCCTGTCCCAGCTCCCCAACACGCCGAGCGCCGGCGGGTTCCGCGCCACGGGCCAGGCCCAGAATTATGTGGCCGGATTCAACGTGCTCAGCATCGTCGTCGAGGTGCCGATTGCCGATCTGACCGCCGGCGGCACGTCCAGGCTCGGCATTTGGGGCACCATCAGCCGCTGACGAACCCTCTTCCCACGAACCGAGGACTCAACCAATGAACCGATTCCTTCCCGTCCTGGTGCTGGCGGCCGGTATCGCCGCGTGCAGCAACGACGACAACGGGATGACCGACACCAGCGTTCCCAAGAGCTACGACCAGGTGCAGCGGCTCGGCAATCCGCTGGTGAGCGAAGTATTCCTGGCCAAGCGCAGCCACCCGCAGCATGGCGCCATCGGGCCGGACCAGGACGTCGCCATGATCGGCGAGGAGGTCAAGAGCTTCGTGACCGGCACCGCCGGCCGAAGCCAGACCCTGGCCAACACACTGGCGTCGGTGCTGCTGCCCGACATGCTGATCGTACAGACCGACAAGCCCACCGGCACCGCGGGCTGGCTCACCTGGTTGCCGCAGCTCGGCAACGGCTGGGGCGGCCGCAAGCTTCCCGACGACGTCGTGGACCTTGGCCTCCTGGCCATCTTCGGCGACCCGTTCGGCATCGATCCCGCCGGCGCGGTGGGCAAGGCCGGGCTCACCACCGACAACGTGGCCAGCGACAGTCCGTTCCAGGCCACGTTCCCGTACCTCGCCGTCAAGAACTGACGGCACCCGAATGCGTCTCGCCCTGATCGCCGGTATCGCGGCCGTTGCCCTGCTGGGTACCGGCGCTCAGGTCGTACGGCTGGCCCGGGCCGAGCAGGCCGAAAGCTCCTCGGCCGCGGCCCGGGAACGGCGCCGCGCCCTCGCCTCCGAGCGCCTGATCCGGGACCAGGACATCTCCTTCTACCAATCCAGAATCGCGCGCGACCCGACCGGCGCGCTGGACCTGCTTCGGGTCGGCGCGCTCTACCTGCAACGCTACCGGGAAACCGGGGATGAGGCCGACCTGGTGAACGCGGAGACCGCGGCCCGCCGGTCGCTCCACAACCGGGAGAGCCGGAACGAGGCCGCCCTGCAGCTGCTTCAATCGGCACTGATGGGCCAGCATCGATTCGCCGAGGCGCGGGTCTCGGCCCAGCACCTCCTGGGGCTGGACTCCGGCAACGCGCTGTCCCGGGCCATCCTGGGGGAGACCCTGCTGGAACTGGGCGACTACCACGGCGCCGATTCGTTTTTTCGTCCTCTCATGCCCCGGCGGTACGAATCGCCCATCGCACCCCGGTACGCCCGCTGGCTCGAGCTGCGCGGGCACGCCGCCTTGGCGCGCCGGCTGCTGGAATCGGCCCGAGACGACGAGGCGCGTCGGGGCGACGCCGTGCGGCCGCAGCAGCTGGCCTGGTATGAGCTCCGCTTGGGCGAGCTGGCCCTCCGCTTCGGTGACACCGGCGAGGCCCGACGCCGGCTCGACCGGGGGCTCACGCTGGTCCCGGACGACTGGCGCCTGCTGGCGGCGCGGGCGCGGCTGGCGCTGGCCACCGGTAACCCGCGGGACGCGATCGCCCTGGGAGACTCGTCCCTCGCGCGGCACCTCGATCCCGCCACGCTGGCCACCGTGGGTGATGCCTGGCGGGTCCAGGGCGACAGCGCCGCCGCGCGCGAGTACTACCGGGCCATGGAGGCGTCCACCCAGGCCCCGCGGGGCGGCTTTCACCGGGCCTGGTACCTGGCGCTGCTGGATCACGATCTCAGAGTCCCCGAGATCCTCGCGGCGGTGCGGCGCGATCTCGAGACCCGCCGCGATGTCTACGGCTACGACCTGCTGGCCTGGGCCCTGTTCAAGAGCGGCCATCGGGACCAGGCCCGCGCGGCCATCGCGCAGGCGCTCGCGTGGGGCACCGAGGATCCCCTGCTCCATCGGCACGCTGCGATCATCGAGGCGGCGCGATGAGCGACTTCGGCGCGTTCCTCCAGCTCGGATTCCATCATATCACCGAGCTGTCCGCCCTCGATCACCTGCTCTTCCTGGTGGCGCTGGTGGCCCCATATCGGCTCCGCGACTGGCGCCACCTGCTCGGAGTGGCGAGCGCCTTCACCCTGGGACATTCGATCACCCTGGGCCTGGTGGCCACCGGTTCCATCCGGCTGCCGACGACGCTGGTCGAATTCCTGATCCCGCTGACCATCATCGGCGCCGGCCTGGAGAATCTGCGCCACACCGGCCGGCGGCCCTCAGGGTGGATCCGTCCCGCGCTGGCCGCCGGTTTCGGCCTGATTCACGGGGCCGGGTTCGCCACTTTCCTGCGGGAGATGTTCACCGGCCCGGTGGTGCTCCCCCTCTTCGCGTTCAACGTGGGAATCGAGCTGGGACAGATGGCGGTGCTGGGAGCGGCGCTGGCGGTGCTGAGCGGCGTGGACCGCGCCGTGCAGCGGACGGCGCCGGACCGCGGCGCCGGGCCCCGCGCGATCGCCACATCGCTCCTCGCCTCGGCCGGCGCCGCGGTGATGGCCGTGCAGCGCCTCCCCTGGTGATTCGATGCTCGGCCCGCTCGCCCTGATCGCGCTGCTGATCGCGCGGCATCCGATTCACTCCAGCTCGGCGGTGCTGAGTCTCCCGGCGGGCGCCGCCCGCGCGACCATCGTCCTCAGGGTATTCGCCGATGATTTTCCGCCCGGCAATTCGCGCGCGCCGGTGGAGCGGTACCTGGCGCAGCGATTCCACCTGCTCGACGGCTGCGGCGAAATCGTGCCGCTCTCGCTGGACGGCATCATGGTGGACGGCGTGGTCCTGGTCCTCACGCTGTCCGCTCCGGCGCGCGACGGCCTCTCCGGCGCCCGCGTATGGCACGGCGTGCTGGCCGAAAAGTTTTCGGACCAGGTGAATCTGGTCCGGGTGCAGCGCGGAGGGAGGTCCGGGAGTCTGCTCTTCATCGCCGGAGACGGCGCGAAGGCGCTGCCGTGATGGGGCCGCCCTTGCGGGAGTTCGCCCTGGCGATTCCGGAGGGGTGGACGCCTTTCCCGGGGGCCGCTAGTATCAGCCTACCCTCCGCCCATCCGCGGGGGCTCGCGCCTTTCGGAGCCATGGCTACGCCCCCTCTCCCGGCCGCAACTGAATCGGATCAGAGCCTCCTGGAGCGAGTGGCCCAGGGCGATGAATCCGCGCTGGAGCGGCTCTACGACCTGTATTCGTCGGCGCTGTACGCCGTCGCCTACCGCATCGCCGGCGAGCGATCCGACGCCGAGGAGATCGTGCTGGACAGCTTTTCGCAGGCCTGGCGGGAAGCGCCGCGATTTCAGTCGTCCCGGGGGTCGGCCATCGCGTGGCTCACCATGATCTGCCGGAGCAGGGCCCTGGATCTGATCCGGGCCCGCGGACGCCGGGCCAAGGTGGTGACCAGGGCCGCCGCCGCGGAGCCCGATGCCCCGCCCGGCATGGGCACCGCCGAGCCGCGCACCGATCGCGATGTCGAGCGGGTGGAGCGGCGCCAGGTCGTGGCCGAGGCGTTGATGGCGCTGTCGCCGGTGCAGCGCGAGGCGGTGCAGCTCGCCTTCTACGAGGGTCTCTCCCATTCCGAGATTGCCGAGCGGCTGGGAGAGCCGCTCGGCACCGTGAAGACCCGGGTCCGCCTGGCCATGCAGCGGCTGCGCGACAGCCTCCGACCCTACTACGCCGGGCAGGCGGTATGAGCGAGGGCAATCCGGAAACGATGCGCGACCTGGTGGCGGGTTATTCGCTCGGCGCCCTCACGCCCGAGGAAACCCGGGCCTTCGAGGCCGCGCTGGCGATTTCCCCCGAGCTGCAGCGGGAACTGCAGGAGCACCGGGAGGTGAATGCCCTGCTCGCGCTCGCGGACGAGCGGACCCCGCCGGCGGAGCTCAAGGCCCGGCTGCGCGAGCGCATCGGCAGGACCAAGGAGGTGCGCTTGCCCGGCCGATCGGGGTCCGGCGGATCGGAACCGGCGCCGCGCTCCTTCACTCCGCTCGTGATGGGGGCCGGGCTCGCAGCCGCGGTGCTGGTGGCGGTGGTGCTCTCGCTCAAGGTGCGGTCGCTCGCGGAAACGGTCGCCGCGCGGGACAGCGCGCTGGCCGCCACCGAGCAGCGCCTGGCCGGACGCGAGGCCACGCTGAACGCCATTCTCGAGCCCACGACCCAGCTCGTGACCATGGTCGCGCCGGGCGAGAAGCCGCCGATCGCCCAGGTGTTCTTCGATCCCCGGAAGCGATCGGTGATCGTCCACACCTTCAACCTCACGCCCGTGGCCGCGGGCCGGACCTTCCAGCTCTGGTTCCTCAGAAAGAACGGGAATCCGATTCCCTCCCAGGTATTCAACACCGAATCGACCGGCCACGGCCTGGTGCAGGGGGTCCAGGTTCCCGTGGGAGAGGAGATCACCGGCTTCGCGCTGACGGTCGAGCCGGCGGGCGGATCACCCCAGCCCACCTCGGCGCCGTTCCTGGCGGGATTCCTGGTCGGTACGAAGTGACGGGCATTCACCCGGCACGGCTCCTCGGCGCGGCGCTCGTGATCACGGGGGCCGCGCTGCCGTTTTCGGCCGCGGCGCAGACCAGGCCTCAGGTCGAGCAGGAGCACCGGGAATTCGCCGAGTGGCTGCGCACCGCGCCGGTGTCGCCTTTGCGAGCGGTCGTGGTGCAGCCCATCGGTGCCGGGCTCACGGTGGGTCCGGCCAGCGCGGACCTGCCCCTGGCCGGGGTGCCCCTGGGTCGGATCGCCGAGCGCGACGGCCGGGTGACGCTCACCCTCGGGGCCGACACCCGGGGACTCCCTCGCGGAAGGCCCACGATGGTGGGGACGTGGCGCCTGCTGGTTGGCGGACCGCCAGGCCGCAGCGCGATCACGGTGTATCGGGCCGGGCCCGGCAAGGAGAAGCAACCGCTCTATTTTCCCTATGACCCGGCCAGCGCCTACCTGGTGACCCTTACGCCGCCGCGCGAGGCCGGGAGCCAGCGGCTGCTGTCGCCCGACGGCGTGGAGGTCGAGGCCAGCGACGCGGGCACAGTGGCCGTGACCATCGGTGGCGCCGGCGCCACCCTGCGCGTGATGCGCCTGCCCGGCGCCACCGAAGACGAATCAGAGCTCGAGATCTACTTCCGGGACGCCACGGCCGACCACGGTACCTACCCGGCGGGCCGGTTCGTGTCGCTGATCCCCCGGCCCGACGGCCGCTATTGGCTGGATTTCAATCGGGCGCGAAACCCGTTTTGCGCCTACAATACCGTCTACCCCTGCCCCGCCCCCTGGCGGGGCAACCTGCTCGCCCAGCCGATCAAGGCGGGCGAACGCTACGCCGGCGGCGGGCTCGACAAACCGCTCCAATGAGATTCATGCGATTTCCCCTGGCTCTCCTGGGCGGCCTCCTCGCCGCCGTGCCGCAGCAGTCGCCACCGATCAGGGGGGTCTGGCGCTCGGTGCTCGATCTGGCCGGCGGGCCGCTGCCATTCGAGCTCTCGGTGGCGCCGCAGGGCGGGCGGCTGGTGGCCCGGATCTGCAACGGGCCCAGGTGCGCCGACCAGGCGACCGTGGCGGTGAGCGGGTCAACCGTCGTCTTCGACATCGCCGACTATGCCGCGACGATCACCGCCGAGCGGAAGGGCGACTCGCTGGTCGGTGTGTATCACAACGTCGGCCGCAACGGGCCCCGTTCGATTCCCTTCCGGGCCAGCCGCGGGTCCTGGGCCAGGACCAAGGCGCCGGCCGGAATACTGGGAAGCTGGGACGCCTGGTATCTCACCGATCAGCGGCGGAGCCCGCGAGTGCTGCAGTTCGTCGAGGGAATCCAGGGCCTGGAGGGCGCGGTGCTCTCCAACACCGGCGACCTCGGCATGTTCTGGGGCGGCGGCACCACCGACAGCTTCTCGGTGGCGCGGTTCGACGGCGTGTCGGTGTACGTGCTGGCCGGGCGGCTCGACGGCGACACCCTTCGGGGCGTCTTTCACGCCGGACTCCGGACCCAGACGCCGTTCGTCGCGGTGCGCACCAGCGGCGCGCCGCACCTCACCGCGCCGACCGCGCTGACCTCGGCGGACACGATCAATCCGTTCAGCTTCGGGTTTCCCGATCTCACCGGGCGGCGGATCACCCAGGACGACCCGCGACTCAAGGGCAAGGTCGTGCTGGTGGACATCTTCGGGAGCTGGTGCGTCACCTGCCACGAGGCCACACCGGACCTGCTCGGGCTCTACCGCGACTATCACTCGCGCGGCTTCGAGATCCTGGGCCTCGGCTACGAGGTGACCGGCGATACGACCACCGACAATCCCCAGATCCGGCGCTTCCGGGACAAGTTCAGGATCCCCTGGATCCTGCTCCATGCAGGCGCGAGCGTGGTCGAGGAAACCGCGGCGTCCCTGCCCCAGCTCCACGGGTTCACCGCGTACCCCACGACGCTGTTCCTGGG
The DNA here is from genome assembly GCA_041486305.1 of Gemmatimonadota bacterium. Taxonomy (GTDB): domain Bacteria; phylum Gemmatimonadota; class Gemmatimonadetes; order Gemmatimonadales; family GWC2-71-9; genus JABFSM01. Next base: position 1,776 of record JBGPLG010000128.1, on the reverse strand, counting down.
GAAAGACGGCAGGATCCGGGAGGTCTATGCCGGGTTCCGCGGACCGGCCACCGGCGCGCAGCATACCAGACAGATCGCCGACTACCGGGAGATGATCGAGCGCCTGCTCCGCGAGCCGTGATGGCGGGATTCCTGGCGAAGGACCGGCTGACGGCCGGATCCGGCTTCAACCGCTGGCTCATCCCGCCCGCCGCGCTGGCGATCCATCTCTCCATCGGGCAGGCCTACGCCTTCAGCGTGTTCAACCTCCCCCTCAGCAAGGCCATCGGCGTGGCCGCTCCGGCGCCGGGGGACTGGAAGCTCACCGATCTGGGGTGGGTGTTCACCCTCGCCATCGTCTTCCTGGGCCTTTCCGCCGCGGCCTTCGGGCGCTGGCTGGAGGACGCCGGTCCGCGCAAGAGCGGCCTGGCCGCCGCCATCTGCTGGGGATCGGGATTCCTGGTCGGGGCGCTGGGCGTGCGGACCCACCAGCTCTGGCTGCTGCTGCTCGGCTACGGCGTCATCGGGGGTTGCGGGTTAGGCCTCGGATACATCACGCCGGTGTCCACCCTCATCAAGTGGTTTCCCGATCGTCGCGGGATGGCCACCGGGCTCGCCATCATGGGGTTCGGCGGCGGGGCCATGATTGCGGCCCCGCTCTCCACCGCCTTGATGCGCCGGTTTGCCGGGCCCGGCAGCGTCGGTGTAGCGGAGACGTTCGTCGTCATGGGCCTGATCTATTTCGTGGCGATGGCGCTCGGGGCCCTGGCCTTCCGGCTCCCGGCGGCGGGATGGCACCCGGCCGGGTACGCCGCGCCCGCCGTTCCCAAGCCGCTGGTGTCCCGGCGGGACGTGCACCCCGCCGAGGCGATCCGCACTCCACAGTTCTGGCTGCTGTGGGCGATTCTCTGCCTCAACGTCACCGCGGGCATCGGCGTGCTCGGGCAGGCCAGCCCGATGATCCAGGAAGTGTTCCGCGGCCGGATCGACCCGGCGGCCGCGGCGGGTTTCGTCGGACTGCTCTCGCTGTTCAACATGGGAGGGCGATTCTTCTGGTCTTCCCTCTCCGACCGGATCGGCCGCAAGGCAACCTACGCGACGTTCTTCAGCCTGGGGGCGCTGCTCTACACGGCGGCGCCGTTCGCGGGACGAATCGGCAGCGTGGCGCTGTTCGTAGCCTGCTTCGCGATCATCCTGACCATGTACGGGGGCGGATTCGCCACGATTCCGGCGTATCTCTCCGATCTCTTCGGCACCCGGTACGTCGGCGCGATCCATGGGCGGCTGCTCACCGCCTGGTCGGCCGCCGGGGTGCTCGGGCCGGTGCTGGTGAACTACATCCGGCAATACGAGATCGACCGGGGCGTCCCGAACGCCCAGGCCTACAACCACACCCTCTACCTGATGGCCGGGCTCCTGGTGGTCGGACTGCTCTGCAACCTGGCGGTCAAGGCGGTCGATCCACGGCACTACCTCGGTCAGGCGGCGGCGCCGGCACCGACCCCTGCCCCCGGTGCCAACGGAATCGCCGCCGACCTGCCGGCGGTTCCCGGTCGGGGAACGGCACTGCTCGCACTGGCGTGGGCCGCCGTGGCCACGCCTCTCGCCTGGGGGGTCTCGAGCACCCTGCAACGGGCGCTGGCGCTATTCCGGCGATAGGCGTCAAGGGCCCAGCCTCAAGCACCGCAATGCTTTACCAAGGGTTGCGACGGGTGTAAACTTGAGGGCTCAGTCTCACCCGGAGAACCCTTGGCGGCACCGGCTCTACCCCGATCTCTTCCCGTCCTCGACGTGAGC
>JBGPLG010000127.1:0-9925 GCA_041486305.1 Gemmatimonadota bacterium | reverse complement strand
CATGTATCGCGCGCCCATCTCGTAGTACATCCGCAGCGCGCCCAGCGAATTCTCGATCGCGTGTCCGCCCTCGAGCCCCAGGAGGGAGCCGATCTTCTTCGCGGCGAACGCTCGCCGTACCGAGGCCGCGGTGGGCGTCCACCGGAGGACGTCGGGATACTTCGCGATGGTCCGCCGGGCGATATCGAACTCCTCCAGTTGCACCCGGGCATAGCCCGAGTCCTTGATCTCGCCCGGGATGTAGATCGACCAGAACTGCGCGCCGATCATTCCCTTCCTGAGCCGGGCAATATCGGTATGGCCGGGGGTCGTTTTGCGGAGGTCGTAGCTCTCCGGGTCGCCCCGGGCCACGGTGTCCTCGCGGATACGCCAGGGAAGATCGTTGTGTCCGTCCACCAGCGGCGTGGTGCGAAGCACCCGCCGGGCGAGCGCGAGGTTGGGGTCGCGGGCCTGCCCCGAGAGCGGAGCGGCGGCGGCGAACAGGAGCACAAGCACGAATCGGTTCACGAAGCCTCCGGCCAGGTGTAATCCTTGAATCGGTCGCGCAGGACCTTCTTGTCGAACTTGCCGACGCTGGTCTTGGGGATCACCTCGATCACCGCGATGTCGTCGGGCAGCCACCAGTCCGCCACCTTGCCCTTGAGGAAGCTGCGGATCCCCTCGCGGGTCACACTCACGGCACCCGGCTTCGGGACGACGCACGCCAGCGGTCGCTCGGTCCACTTGGGGTGCGCGATGGCCACGACCGCGGCCTCGGCCACTTCGGGATGCCCCATGATGGCGTTCTCGAGATCGACGCTCGAGATCCACTCACCGCCGCTCTTGACCATGTCCTTGGTCCGGTCGACCAGCCGGACGGCGCCCCGCTCGTCGATGCAGGCCACGTCACCGGTGCGGAACCAGCTGCCATCGAACCGCGCGCTGCAGTCCTCGTCGCCGAAGTACTTGCGGATGACCCAGGGACCCCTCGCCTGGAGCTCCCCGGCCGTCACCCCGTCCCAGGGGGCCACGGTGCCGTCGTCGGTCACCACCCGGAGATCGACCAGCGGAAACGGGGTCCCCTGCAGCAGGCGAAACTTGTTGCGGTCTTCCGCCGGCCACTCCTCCATCTCGGCTCGAAGTCGCGACACCGACCCCGCGGGGGAGAGCTCGGTCATGCCCCAGGCATGCACCACCTCGATGCCCAGGTCCCGCTCGAACCCTTCCATCAGCACCCGGGGCAGCGCCGAGCCTCCCACAATGATCTGGCGGAGCGAGGGCAGCCGGCGTCCCTCCTGCTTGAGGTAATGATACAACGCGGCCACGATGGTCGGCACGCCGCCGATGAAGGTCACCTGGTTTTCCTCGATCATGTCCGCCAGGTCCTTGGGACCGAGATGGGGGCCCGGCATCACCACTCCCGCCCCGAGCATCGCGGCGGCGAACGGGAGCCCCCACGCGTTGGCGTGAAACATCGGCACGATGGACAGGAGCACGTCCTTCTCCCGAATCTGGAACGAATCGGTGAGCGAGATGCCCAGCGTGTGGAGCACCAGGGACCGGTGAGAGTAGAGCACCCCCTTGGGGTGGCCGGTGGTACCCGAGGTGTAGCAGAGCGCCGCCGCCTCCTGCTCGTCGAGCTCGGGCCAGTCGAAACGGTCCGGAGCGCCGGCCAGCAGCTGCTCGTAGTCCAGCAGCCCCGCTCCGGGCGGAAGCGGGTCATCCCCCATCACGATGATGTGCTTCACCGTCGTGAGCTCGGACCGCACTTTCTGCAGGACCGGGAGCAACGACGCATCCACCAGGATCACGGAATCGCCGGCATGGTTGATCACGTAGGCGAGCTGCTCGGGGAAGAGCCGTATGTTGATGGTGTGCAGCACCGCCCCCATGCAGGGGATCGCGAAGTAGGCCTCGAAGTGGCGATGGGTGTTCCACGCGAACGTGCCGACCCGGTCGCCCCGGCGGACCCCCAGTCCGGCGAGCGCGGCGGCCAGGCGATCCACCCGGCGAGCCCAGTCGCCATAGGTGTACCGGAACGTCCCGCCCGCATGGCGGCTCGCCAGGACCCGGCGGTGGTGCAGCCGGCGGGCGCGGTCGAGGAAGTGGGGCAGCGTGAGTGACCAGTCCATCATGAGCCCTTGCATCGCGAGCTCCCAGGCTAGAGGTCAGGATCCGGGGTCAGGCGCACCAGTCTCGTGCGGTCTCGACCAGCACTTCCGCCGTCTGCACCACGCTCTCCACGTCGACCCATTCCTCATCGGCGTGGGCCCCGAATCCGTGGGGACCGAAGACCACGGTCTCGATGCCGGCCCCGGCGAGCAGGGCGGAGTCCATCCAGGGCGTATCCCCGAAATGCTCCGGCACCCGGCCCAGGACTTTCGCCGCGGCACCGTCCAGAGCCGTCACGACGCCCGCATCCCGCTCCACTTCGAACGGCTCCCGGACGAAGAATGCTCGCGCCGTGGCCACGAAGGTGGGGTCCCCGGCGCGCAGCCGCCCCAGAATGGCCTCGATCTCCGCCATGACGCCGGGTTCGGTCTCGCCCGGGATGGTGCGCCGCTCGATTCGGACCACGCTCCGGGCTGCGTAGGTGCTGAGCCCGCTGCCTCCCTCGAGCAGCGCGGCGTGCAGCGAGGGCGGCCCCACCAGCGGGTGGGGCGGCCGGGCCCGCAACTCGCGCTCCAGCCCCTCGAGCGCGGCGAGGAACCTTCCCATCCGCATGTTGGCGTCGATCCCCTGCTCGAAGCGGCTTCCGTGGGCCGCCCTCCCCAGCACCTCGACCTCGATCCAGAGATAGCCCTTGTGGGAGCGACAGACCCGGAGCGAGGTCGGCTCGGTGACGATAGCGGCGTCGGTCCGGACCCTGGTCACCAGATCCGTGGTGCCGAGGCTCCCGTACTCCTCGTCCGCCACGGCGGCGACGACCAGGTCGCCCCGCAGCCGGGACCCCGCCGCCAGGGTCTTCCCGGCGGCCATGCAGGCCGCGAGACTTCCCTTCATGTCGTAGGCGCCCCGGCCGTAGAGGCGGCCGTTCCGCACCGCGCCGGAAAAGGGCTCGGACATGCCGGCGACATCAACCGTGTCCACGTGCGCGTTGAGCATCAGGCTGCGTCCCCCACCCGTGCCAGCCAGCCGTGCGACTACGCTGGGGCGACCCGGGGCGGATTCAAGGATCTGAACCTCGAGGCCCGCACCCTTGAGCCAGCGCGCGACGTAGCCGGCGATCTCCGGTTCGCCCGGGGCGCCGGGAACCAGCGTCGGGTTGATCGAGTTGATCCGTACGAGCCCGGCGAGATTGGCCACCAAGTCGTCGCGATCTACCGGCATGCGCGTTCTCCGCGGGGCCTGCGGGTCGGCTGCGGATCCGGACGGAACCACGCAGGTCTGCGTGGGAGGCGTGTATATAGATAGTTACCAATACGGCTTGTACGTGGATGGCACAAGGCCGGCGTCCCGGTACGCGCCTTGCACCGACTCCCGTGAGCCTGGTGTCCACGAGGCGTCCGAGGAGGGTATGCCGACGTGATTGCCGCCGACGCGAGAAGCCGTATCACCCCGAACGATCTCGACTTACTGGCCTCGTGCCTGGGATCGTCCTCGCGCCCGGCCTCCCTGGACGCTGTCCTCGATCGGCGTGAGGTGGCGTCCTTTCTCCTGAACACCGGTATCCCGGGCCCGTCGCCATCGCTGCTCTTCTACGTGCTGGTCCGCCATTCCCTGCTCGACATCGGCGTGGAAGACCCCACCGTGGCGGACTACTTCGCCGCCATGCTCCGGGAGTTCGGCCACCGGGGGCGCGCCACCAGGATCGACGATGTCGACGATCAGGACCACCGTTACCTGGTGGACATCCTGGCGGATCTTTCCGCCTCCACCGGCGCCAGGCAGTTCAAGGTTTCGGTGCATCTCGGGAACTATGCGCTCTGGGTAGCCGGCATCTTCCCCGAGCGGGTGGCCGCGCAGCGGATCCGACGCGGAGGGCCGGATCTGTCGTACTACGAAGACCTGGGCGGCCGCGGCTACGCGGAAGCCTCCGAGCATCGGCTCGCCGAGCGCACCGGTCTGGAGGATGTACTCCGAACCGCGGCCGACCGAATCCACGATGTCCGGGTGGCGCTCAATCAGGTCAGCGCCCGGCTCGACCTCCGGAACAGACTCGCCGCCTGACCGCCGAGCGCCACTCCCGCCGGTGCGGCGCCGGGAGTAGCTTGGTCGCCATGCTCCCCCTGAGCGGTCGTCGCGCCTTGGTCTGCGGCAGTACCCAAGGCATCGGCAAGGCCAGCGCGATCGCGATCGCCGAGGCCGGCGCCACCGTGGTGCTGCTGGCACGCAACCCCGATCAGCTCGGCATGGTCCGCGCGGCGCTCCCCTCCCCCGATGGCGCGACCCACGAGTTTCTCAGCGCCGATTTCGCCGATCCCGCCGTCGTCCGCGCCACGGTGCGCGGGTACCTGGGCGCGCATCCTCCGTTCCACATCCTGGTCAACAACACCGGGGGCCCGCCACCGGGGCCGGTGCTGGACGCGACCGACGAAGCCTTCCGCGCCGCGTTCGGCATGCACCTGCTCACCAACCACGCGCTGGCCCAGCTTCTCATCCCGGGAATGCGGGCCGAGAAATACGGGCGGATCGTCAACATCATCTCGACCTCGGTACGCGAGCCGATCAAGGGGCTCGGCGTGTCGAATACCATCCGGGCCGCGGTGGCGGGCTGGGCCAAGACGCTGTCCAAGGAGGTGGCGGTCGACGGCATCACCGTCAACAACGTCCTGCCCGGTTCCACCAGGACGGCCCGGCTCGAGTCCCTGATCAGCGCCCGGGTGAAGGCCACCGGAGCCCCGGTCTCGGCGATCGAGCAGGCGATGATGACCGACATTCCGATGGGCCGCTTTGCCGACGCGTCGGAACCCGCGGCCGTGGTGGCGTTCCTGGTGTCCCCGGCAGCCGGCTACGTCACCGGGGTGAGCCTGCCGGTCGACGGCGGCCGGCTCGCCTCGATCTGACGCCGTGCGGACCCTCACCAACTACGTCGGCGGCGAGCAGGTTCCCCCGGGCGCCGGCCGCTACCTCGATGTCCTCGAGCCGGCGACCGGCGCCGCGTTTGCGCGGGTCCCCGCCTCCGACGCTTCGGATGTGGCCGGCGCGGTCAAGGCCGCCGGCGCCGCCTTCGAAGCATGGTCCGCCGCGCCGGCGGCGTTTCGTTCCGGAGTGCTGCTGCGAATCGCCGACCTGATCGACGCCGGGCTCGAGGAGCTGGCCGGCGCGGAGTCGCTCGACACCGGGAAGCCGGTGGCCCTGGCCCGCAAGCTCGACATCCCCCGCGCGTCGGCCAATTTCCGGTTCTTTGCGACCGCGGTGCTCCACACGGCCTCCGAGGCCCACCTCACCGACCGCACGGCGCTCAACTACACCATCCGGCGTCCCCGCGGGGTGGCCGGGTTGATCTCGCCCTGGAATCTTCCGCTCTACCTGCTCTCCTGGAAGATCGCGCCGGCGCTCGCCACCGGAAATACCGCGGTCGCCAAGCCGTCGGAGCTGAGCCCCCTGACCGCAACCATGCTGGGTGAGCTCTGCTCCAGGGCCGGGTTGCCGCCGGGAGTCCTGAACATCGTGCACGGCGCGGGAGCCGAAGCGGGCGCGGCGCTGGTGGCCCATCCGGACGTATCCACCATTTCTTTTACTGGCGGCACCGGCACCGGAAGGAGTATCGCCGCGACTGCGGCGCCGGCATTCAAGAAGTTGACGCTGGAGATGGGTGGGAAGAACCCCACCCTGCTGTTCGCGGACGCCGACCTCGACGAGGCGATCCCCGGCATTCTGCGCTCCGCCTTCACCAATCAGGGACAGATCTGCCTCTGCGGCTCACGGGTGCTGGTGGAGGCGTCCGTCTTCGACCGGTTCCTGGCCCGCTTCGTCGAGAATGCGCGCTCGCTCATCATCGGCGATCCGCGGGACGAGTGGACCGACGTCGGCGCCGTGATCTCGGCCCGCCACCGCGCCAAGATCGAGGAATACGTCGAGCTGGCGAAGGCCGAAGGAGGAACCATCCTCACGGGCGGCGAGCGCCCCGCCGACCTGCCCGCGAGGTGCCGGGACGGTTTCTTCGTGGCCCCGACGGTGATCACCGGACTGCCGATGGGCTGCCGGGTCAACCAGGAGGAGATTTTCGGCCCGGTGGTGACGGTGACCCCGTTTCGCGACGAAGAGGAGGCGGTGCAGCTCGCCAACGACAGCCCGTATGGCCTCGCTGCGTCGCTGTGGACCCGGGATGTCACCCGCGCCCATCGCCTCGCGGAGCAGATCGCCTGCGGCACGGTGTGGGTGAACACCTGGCTGCTTCGCGACCTCAGGGTGCCGTTCGGCGGGATGCGGCAGAGCGGCGTCGGCCGGGAGGGCGGCGAGGAGGCGCTCCGGTTCTTCACCGAGGCCAAGAACGTATGCCTGAAGCTGTGAGCAGCCGGGCGCCGGAGCCGGTCGGACCCTACCCGCCGTTCCGCCGAGTGGGCAACCTCCTTTTTCTCTCGGGGCTGGGCCCGCGGGTGCGCGGTATCCCCGGTGTGCCGGGGGTGAATCTGGATGCCGCAGGCGGCGTGATTTCCTACGACTTCGAGCGGCAGTGCCGCCAGGTATTCGAAAACGTGCGGCTGGTACTCGAGGACGCGGGGTCGTCGTGGAACCGGATCGTGGACGTCACGGTGTTCCTGACCGACATGAAGCGGGATTTTGCCACGCTGAACCGGCTCTACGCGGAGGCGTTCCCCGACAACCAGCCGGCCCGTACCACGGTGGAAGTGGTCCGGCTCCCCACGCCGATTGCCATCGAGCTCAAGATCATCGCAACGATCTGAGGACCGCCCGCACCGGGCTGGCATCGAAGCCGGTGAGTCGGAGCGGCAACGCGATCAGCTCGTACTTCCCGGCCGCCACGCCATCCAGGACAAGCCCCTCGAGAATCGCCATGTCGTGGGCCAGGAATCTCCGGTGAGACGGCAGGTCCTTCGACGCGAATGGATCGACGCTCGGCGTATCGATGCCAACCAGCCGCACCCCGGCGCCATGGAGATGGTCTACCAGGCTCGGTGAAAGGGCCGCAAAATCCTGATTGAACTGCCGCGGATCGGGACAGGTGCCGGTAGCCAGGAGCACTCGCGGGGCGCCCGGCATTCCCGACAGCATGGACGGGGTGACGCACTCGCCGGGGCCGACGTCGACCCGTATCACCTCGCATAGTCCGAGATACGGCTCCAGGGCCCGCGACGCGATGTCGGGCGCACCCGCGCCGTAGTGGCTCGGTGCATCCGCGTGGGCGCCGAGGTGGACCGTGGCGCGGAGCGTGGAGAGGGTGACGCTGTCTCCTCGGGCCAGGTCGAGCAGCACCTCCCGCGTCAGCGGCGAGTCTCCCGGCCAGACCGCCAGGGAGGGACCGAGCGCCGGGGAGATATCGATGAGCATCGCCGTTACATCCCGTGGCGAATCGCCCAGAGATCCGGAAACAGGGGCTTCCACAGGGACTGCTTCAGAAACTCGATGCCCAGCGAGCCGCCGGTGCCCTTCTTGGCGCCGATGGTCCGTTCCACCAGCTTGATGTGCCGGTAGCGCCACTCCTGCAGCCCCTCGTCGAAATCGGTCATCAGCTCGAAGAGGATCACCAGCTCGGGCTGCTCGTGATAGATCCGAAGCAGCTCCGCCTGCAGGGGTTCGCTGGCCCGGGTGGCTTCGGTGACCGGCTTGGCTCGGAGCTCCGCCGGTACCCGGACGCCGCGCTGGGCCAGGAAGGCATAGAACGCGTCCACCACCGAGGGCTCGAGCAGCCGGCGCTCGGCTCCGGCACGCTGGGTCTCCCGCTCCGGAATGGCGCCCGTCACCTCGCCCCGCTTGTAGCCGTAGAGGAACTCGATCTCCCGGAACTGGAAGGACTGGAAGCCCGACGCGGTGTCGAGACGGTCCCGGAACGAGGAAAACGAGAGCGGCGTCATCGTCTCCAGGATATCCACCTGCGCCACCAGGGTCTTGAGGATGGTCCGGAGCCGCTTCCACGTGGCGACGGCGCCGTACAGATCGTTGGCGGAAAAGTCCCGCGCGACCTTCTCGGTTTCGTGCAGGATCAGCTTGAACCAGAGCTCATATACCTGGTGGATCACGATGAACAGCATCTCGTCGTGTTCCGGGGGCGTCGAGCGGGGCTGCTGGAGCTCGAGCAGTCCGGGAAGATGGAGGTAGCCTGAGTAGGTCAATGCCATGACGGACACCGCGGGTAGTGAGCGATACTGCCGCCGACCGGCCTCACCGGAACTGGAGCCAGAGCGCCGCGCCGAAGGCGAGCGCGGCCACCAGCGCAAGAACACCCCGAACCACCCGCGCTTGCAAGCGGGCCCGGCGCCGGGCCGCGGCGTAGGGAATCCGGGAGAATGAGATCATGGTGTACAGCGGGACGAACCACCGGGGAAAGAGACGGTGCAGCAGAGCCTGCAGCCGCTTCTCGAACCGGAACAGGGGCGAGGCCACCCGGTCCCGCATCTCGTGAAAGTTGGCCAGGGCCAGGTCGGCGATCGCGTCGGTGTTCGGCCGCCGCTCGCTCTCGTAGGCCCGGAAGGCACGCTCCAGGTCCGCGGGGTGCCGGGCGAGCGCCGTGTCGAGCGCCAGGCAGTCTTCGAACGCCGCATTGGCGCCCTGGCCGAAGAACGGCACGATGGCATGGCAGGCATCGCCGAGGAGCGCCACGGCCCCGCCGATGTGCCAGGGCCGGGTCCGAATGGTGACCAGCGAGCCGGTGGGGTTTGCCAGAAAGGTCTCGCTCAGGCGGGGAATGAGGGGGCCGGCATCGGGAAACTCCCGCTGGAAGAACCGCTCCACCGTGTCGGTGGTCAGCAGCTCGGAAAAGCTGTCGGGACCGTCGAACCCCAGGTACAGGGTCACGGTGAATGAGCCGTCCAGGTTGGCCATCGCCATCATCATGTAGCCGCCGCGGGGCCAGATGTGGAGCGCGTTGGGGTCGAGCCGGTGCGCACCGCCCGGCCCGGGCGGGATGGAAAGCTCCTTGTAGCCGTGCCCGAGGTAGTCCTGGGAGAAGTCATAGCGCTCCCGGCGCTGGAGCTGCCCTCGCACCGCGGAGTAGGCCCCGTCGGCGCCGAGAATCACCCCGGAATGACGCTCCGGAGCGAGTCCGCTCGACGCGTCCACGCTTACGATCGCGCCGCCGTCGAGATCCAGCTCGGTGCAGCGTCGCCCGAACCGGAAGCGCACCGCGTCGGAGCGCTCGGAGGCGTCGAGCAGCACCTGGTTGAGCGCGGCCCGCGAAATGGAGTTGATCGATTGCCCCTTCCGGCCGTAGGGCTGGAACGCGAGCGGCCCTTCCACCGGATGAATCATCCGGCCGTGCAGCGGCGTGGCCATCCGGAGAATGGAGTCGGAGAGTCCCACCTGGGACAGCGCGTGGAGCCCGCGCTCGGAAATGGCCAGGTTGATCGAGCGACCCGCCTCGGCGGCCCCGGTTCGAGGGTCGGACCGGCGCTCCAGGACCGTCACGCGGTGGCCGGCGCGGCCCAGTAATGCCGCCATGAGCGACCCCCCCAGCCCCGCGCCGGCCACGACGAAGTCGGTCATGCTCCGGGTGCGATCCGGGCCAGCGCCCGGCCGACCCGCCAGACATCGTGAAACGTGTTGTAGGAGGGAACCGGGGCGAAGCGAATCACGTCGGGGGCGCGGAAGTCGCCCACGATGCTGTGGGTCCGTCTCAGGAAGGCGATGAGCTCCTCGGCTCCGGGGTTCCGGATCGACAGCTGGCAGCCCCGCGCGCCCGGGTCCGTCGGCGTGATGATGTCGAACGCCGCCTGGGGGATCCTGCGGATGAGGAATTCCAGGTACCCGGTGAGACGCTCCGACTTGGCGCGGAGGGCCGTCATCCCGGCCTGGTCGAAGATCTCGAGTGCCGTCCGGAGCGGTG
>JBGPLG010000126.1:0-10127 GCA_041486305.1 Gemmatimonadota bacterium | reverse complement strand
TTCTTCCTGAGCATTGGCGCCGATGACGACCTTCTTGCCGGCATCCGTAATCGCCATGCCCCGGGGAGTTGACGTCACGGTCATGATCGATTTTCCACCCGCGTCGGTGACGGTGAACGGCGCCTTCACGGTCAGGCCGCCGGCCGCCAGCCGCCGCTCCACCGCATCGAGCCGCAGCGTGAGCGCCTCGATGCGCGCCTCGGCGAGCGAACGGCCGGCCTCGGTGGCCCCGGTCAGCCCGAGGATACCCAGCAGGCCGAGGCTGCCGGCCAGGGCTAGTCGCTCGATGGATCGGGTCATGGGGCGCTCCTGCCGAGTGGCGTGAACCGGAAACGATCGTCGTCGAGCGTCGGGTTGGCGTGGGGCGTAAAGGTGGTCGTCACCCGGCTCACCAGCGTCACCGCGGTCCCCTCCGGAGAATCCTCGAACACCCTGCGCACCAGGTACGACTCCGCGTCGACCCACACCGTGGTCCGCCGCCGGTTGACGACCCGCCCGGTCTTTCCATAGGTCGACTGCGCCACGCCGACCAGCTTGTGACAGGGATGCCCCGCAAGGGTGTCCAGCCCGGCGTCGGTCGCGTCGCCGAACTCGGTGAGCGCGCTGGTCAGCCCGGAGCCCGCAAAGATGAGCGGGGCGAGCTGCGTCACCGAGTGGTAGGTCGACGACTCGGCCAGGAGAAACGCCATGGTGCCCTGGCCCTTACCGTACGTCGCCGTGGTGCCGGCACTGCGCCACCACGAATTGAAAGTGTCGAGATCGCTCCATAGAACGAGCCGGTCGGCATCCTGCTGCTTGATGTACTCGAAGCGAAAGAGACGCGGGGCACGATACAGCGTCCGGAACGTGTGACGCTCGTGGGAAGGATTCCTGGCCTGCCCGTACTCCACGTCCACCTGGCCGGTATCGGCGTAGGACTTGAGCGCCGCATAGGTCGCCTTGACCCGCGCGAGGATGTCCCCCCCGGGCGCCCTCCGCGCCGGCGGGGTACGGCCGGCCGCGGCGAGCAGCGGGAACGATGCGATCACCAGGAGTCTCCCTGCTCCGTGCATGGCGCCTCACGTGCGGTGTTCGAAGTAGCGCCCGGAACGGTTCCGGAACCCATCATGGCCGGCCCGGATGAGGGCTTTCGACACCCGCCCGGGCGTTCCGGTCATGATCGACATTCTCGGGGTGGCCGGTTTGCTCGTCCTGCCGGCGTCGGGAACGTGGCTCGCGCTTCGCGCGCGGCGGGCCCGGAAACGGGTCGTGAAGTGGGTCGGTCTTGGCCTGTCGAGCCTGATTGCCCTGGCCGGTATCGTTGCGGTCGGCGTCGCGCTTCGCGGCTTCTATCGCGTCAACTTCCCTCCCTACCGTGGGATAGTCCCGGACATCCATGTTGCCGGCACTCCCGACCAGGTCGCGCGGGGAGCGCGATTCGGCGCCTTCTGTGCCGGATGTCACTCGACTGGCGGCAAACCGCCGCTGGTTGGGCAGAACTTCACGGCAGGCGGCCCGCCGTTCGGAACCCTGTGGGCCCCCAACCTCACGCCCGCAGGTGAGATCGCGCACTGGTCCGATGGTGAAGTGATCCGCGCCATTCGGGAAGGCGTACACAAGAGCGGCCGTGCCCTGGTCATCATGCCGTCCGAGGTCTTCCGACATCTGAGCGATGCCGACGCCGAGGCCATCGTAGCCTACCTGCGTTCGCAGCCGGCGGCAGGAGCCAGTTCCCCGCCGACCAGACTGAACGTGCTCGCCGCGTTTCTCCTCGGAGCCGGCATTGCCCCCACCAGTGCGCAGCCGCCGGTCACGCACCCCATCGTCGCGCCGGCAGAAGGCGTCTCGGCCGAGCACGGCAAGTACCTCGTCTCGGTTCTGGCTTGCCGACTCTGCCACGGGGAAAACCTCACCGGGGGCAAGCGCGGTGGACCCGGTCCCCCCGCCGGGCCAAACCTCACGGTCATCCTCGCCAAGTGGGCTGTTGAGGACTTCATCCATACCATGCGCACGGGCATAGATCCCTACAATCACACCCTTGCCGAAGGAATGCCCTGGAAGGCGATTTCCGCCTTCGCCAGCGACACGGATCTCAAAGCAATGTTCGTGTATCTGCATGGCCTGACGACAATGAACGGTCAGGTCCCGGTAGCCGCCGTACCGGCGTCCCCGCCGGATACCGTGGAACCCCGGGACAGCACCGCTCCCTACGTCCCCATTCCACTGTCGCCCCCGGCAATCCGGATTCCGGAAGCGCGGGGCCTCACCATTGTGTCCGCCTTCCACTCCGAGGATGGAGACCGGGAAAACAGCGTCATGATCGGGGAGGTCTCGCCGCAGGGGGTGACCTACACCTGGAAGTACAAGGACCATCGCGGAACCGAGGAGACCGGCGAGGATGAATTGGTGCGCGTTGTCAGCGCCAACGACTTGGCCCGCGCGCCGAGACTCAACAGCCTCTTCCGCCGTGGAGCCGGGGTCGAAGAGACCCCGGGCTACACCGCCATGACGATCTCGCGCGCCAGCTTCAACCAGGTCCACGACGCCGGCGAGATCCCCTACACCATCAAGGCCCAACCCAAGGGCTCCGGGGGACTCAACGTCCTGATCTCCAGTCTGGTGACGCTCAAGGGCACCCTCTCCATGGCCGCCGCCGCCCCCGAATCGGTGTCGGTCCTGGTCAACGGCGAGCGGACCAGCCTGCCCGCCCTCCACCTCCGGGGCCGGTTCGACTTCCAGGACGACCACCGCGAGGCCGACTACTGGGTGCTCGCCGACTCGGTGCAGCCCCTGATCCTCCGGGTCGCCGCGGGAGTGCGGTCGTTCCAGACGGTGCGGATCGAGTTTCCGGTCGACAACAATCCTCCGGAACAGCGGGTCGAGCGGGAGCTCGAGCAGGACTGCCGGGCCGAGCTGCCCGGCATCTACTTCGCGTTCGCCAGCGCCGAGCTGCAGCCCGCGTCCGAGCCGGCCCTTACCGGCGTGGCGGACCTCCTCGCCCGGCACCCCGACTGGTCCCTCGGCATCGAGGGCCATACCGATAGCATCGGCGACCCCGAGTCGAATCGGAAGCTGTCAATGGCTCGCGCGGAAGCGGTGCGAGTCGAGCTGGTGCAGCACCATCCCATCGCGCCGGACCGCCTGCATGCGGCCGGCTTCGGCGCTGCGATCCCTCGCGAGTCCAACGCAACGCTCGAAGGCCGGGCCCGCAACCGCCGGGTCGAGCTCACCCGCTGCAAGAGATGACCGCCCCGGGGGCCCTATGCAACCGATCACGGCACCAATCCGCTGCGCGCTGGCCGCCTCGCTGCTGGCCGGCCTCGGACTCTCGGCCTGCGGCCACGATGCCGCGGCGGTGCCCCAGGGTGACGGTGCTATTCCCGCCGACGCCGGGGCGGAAATGAAGACTCTGCCGACCGACACCGATCCCTGCGGCTGGATCTCGGCCGACGAGGCGGCGAAGCTCCTCGGTCCTCTCGCCGGGGCCCCATGGCGCGCCAGTCACAGCGACGGCCCCGAGGCCGACCGGAACGGCCGCGCGTGCGTGTACCCGCTGGGAGGGGATGACAAGATCGCGGTCGAGCTGGTGACCGAAGATCCGACTAGTTACGAGGGAGGCGTGGCGCTGGTGGCGGGCCGGCTGTCCAGCGACGCCGGCAAGAAGACGGCGGGCGATGTGATGGGCGTCCTGGCCGCCGATTCCCTCGCGTCCGCGGGCTGGGACTACGTCGGATGGCTTCCCAGCCAGTTCCTCGGCCGCCTCGGGCACATGGTGATCCAGGTGGGGATCTACGGCCAGCGAGTACCCGCGGACTCGGTCGCGCGATTGGCCTCCATCGTACGGGACCGGATACCCGATGTCCCGATGGCCACGCCGCGGGGATACTCGGACCACGGCGAGGGACCCGACCCGTGCAAGCTGATCACCCGGGAGGAGGCCGAAACGCTGCTGGGGAAGCTGGCCATTCCACCGTATCGCTCGAACAGCAAGAAGTCGGCATCGGTGGATCCGGGCGGTGAGGGGTGCAGCTACTACTTGGGGCGGCACCGGATCTTCACGATCGATGCCACCTGGGAACAAGGCAAGATGACCTTCGGCATGTCCACAGGAATGGGCCAGAACATCGCCGCGATTCTGGGCGTGAACGGGTCGGGGGCGGATACCCTGGACGGAGGGTGGGACCAGGCCGGTGGAGGCCCGGCCGGCAGTCTCTATTTCCTGAAGGGGGACCAGATGCTCGAGATCACGTACCTCACGGCGGCGGTGGACGTGAACGCCGCGGTACGCCTGGCGCGGCTCGCGGTGAGCCGCCTCAAGTAGCCGGTCGCCGCGCGAACGCCCGCTAGGGCCGGCGGCCTGGCCGCGTGAGCATCGTTTTGCCGCCGGTCCCTACGCCGACCAGGCTGTCGTGGTTGAGCTGGATCTTTCGCAGGTAGCTCAGCGTCTCCTGGTGCCGCCATCGCTGCACCCGGGGCGCCACGGCTTCGATGCTGGCCCATTTCAGATGATCCAGGCTGTCGCTGCGCGCCATCGCCTGGGCCCGCAGAATGGTTCCCCGCCCCGCGTTGTAGCTCGCGAACGTGAAGCTCTGACGGTCCGGATCCGCCTCGTGGTCGTTCCAGAGATTCCAGAGGGTCCGGTCGTACTGGATCCCCGCGGCGATGTTCCACTCGGGGTCGTCGATGGACTTGAAGTCGGGATTCTGGGTCTGGATCTGCCGATAGGTAGACGGCATCAGCTGCATCAAGCCGCGAGCGCCGGTCGGATTGTGGGCGTGGGGATCCAGCTGGCTCTCCGCCATGGCCTGGGCCTTGAACATCTGCCAGTCGAACCCCACCCCGAAAAAGCGCTTGGCGTACTTCCGGAAGCTCTCGTCGAACTGTTGGGCGTCCCGGTCGCCGGTGCCGAAGGCGCGCTGCGCCTCGGCCGAAGCCGGCGTCGAGACCAGAAGCAGCAGCAGGAGACCTCGGCTCAATTGAGCGCCCCGGCGACGATCATCGCGATGGAGAGAAAGATGGCGGCGATGAAGATGGCGACCGCGACGTTGCCCTTCTTGAGCTCCTCGGGAAAATCCACCTGGGGCGTGAGCCGGTCGATCACCCGGTACGCAACGAACATGAGCACGACGCCGAGCACCGCGTAGAGAAAATTGAGACCGATGACCCGGAGTTCCATGGGGCGCTCCTCAGAAAGTCATTGCGAGCCGCGCAGCGGCGCAGCAATCTAGGCGTCGTTTCGGCGCACCAGCGTGAGAATGGTGTACACCGCCACGGCTTCGTCGTTCTGATTGGTGACTTCCACGTCCCACGCGACGACGCCCTGGGGCACGCCATCCTTGGGGGTCTCCTTGGCGGTCTTCTGTTTGACCGTGAGCCGCACCCGGATCGTGTCCCCGGGGTACACCGGCTTGACGAAGCGGAGCGATTCCAGGCCGTAATTGGCCAGCACCGGCCCCTCGCCCGGATCCACGAACAAGCCGGCCGCCGCCGAGAGGACGAAATAGCCGTGGGCCACCCGCCGCTGGAAGAGCGAACGCGACGCCGCCAGCTCGTCGGTGTGGGCGTAGAAGTTGTCTCCCGAAACCCCCGCAAAGTTGACCACGTCGGCCTCGGTGACCGTGCGTCGGTGGGTGAACAGGGTGTCCCCTACATGCAGGTCCTCGAAATGCTTCCGGAACGGATGCACCACGTCGGTCGGCGTGGCCGCCCCCCTGGTCCACACGCCGGTCACGTGCGTGATGGTGGTAGGATGGCCCTGGAGCGCGCAGCGCTGCATATAGTGGAGCACGCCGCGGGTGCCGCCCATTTCTTCGCCGCCGCCGGCCCGCCCCGGCCCTCCGTGCACCAGGGAGGGCAGCGGCGAGCCGTGCCCGGTGGATTCCTTGGAGGCGTGGCGGTTCATGAGCATCAGCCGCCCATGCCACGCCGCTGTGCCGAGCACCATCTGGCGCGCGACGGCGTCATCGGCGGTGAAGACCGAGCCGACCAGCGACCCGCGGCCCCGCTTGGCCAGCTCGATGGCCTCTTCCACCGAGTGGTAGCCCATGACGGTGTTCACCGGGCCGAACGCCTCGATGTCGTGGGGCTCGGTTCGCTCCAGCGGCCGGGCGCAGTGCAGCAACACCGCGGGGAAGAACGCCCCCTTGGCCGCGTCGGCGCCGGTCACTGAAAACCGGTCCGGATTGCCGTAGACCACCTCGGAAGCGGCCTTGAGGCCGGCCAGGCTCTTCTTCACCTCGTCCACCTGGCCCCGGCTGGCCAGCGGGCCCCAGCGAACGCCGTCCACCGCGGGATCCCCCAGCGTGGTGGAGTCGAGCCGCTTGGACAGCGCCTTGATCACGTCGTCCACCATCGAGGCGGGGACCAGGGTTCGGCGAATGGCGGTGCACTTCTGCCCCGCCTTGGTGGTCATCTCCCGGGCCACTTCCTTGACGAAGAGATCGAACTCCTCGGTGCCCGGCGCCGCATCGGGGCCCAGCATCGAGAAGTTGAGCGAATCCGCCTCCATGTTGAACCGCACCGACTCGGCGATCAGCCGGGGGTTGGCCTTGAGCCTGCGCCCGGTCGCGGCGGAGCCGGTGAACGTCACCACGTCCTGCGCGGTGACATGGTCCAGCAGATCTCCCACCCCCCCCACGATCAGCTGCAGCGCGCCGGCGGGCAGGATGTCCGAGGCGATCATCTCCCGCACCATCGCCTCGGTGAGATAGGACGTGGCGCTGGCTGGCTTCACGATCGCCGGCATGCCGCCGAGGAAGGTGGGGGCGAGCTTTTCCAGCATCCCCCAGATCGGAAAATTGAAGGCGTTGATGTGGACCGCGACGCCTTCCAGCGGCACGCAGATGTGCCGCCCGACAAAGGTGCCGCCCTTGGAGAGCGGCTCGACCTCGCCGTCGAGATAGAACGTCTCATCGGGGAATTCTCTCCGGCCCCGGCTGGCGTAGGCGAAGAAGGTCCCGATCCCACCCTCGATGTCGACCCAGGAATCGTTCCGGGTCGCGCCGGTGGCCGAGGAGACCTCGTAGAACCGGTCCTTCCGCTCCATGAGAAACTGGGCCATGGCCTTGAGCATCCGGGCCCGGGCGTGGAAGGTCATACGCCGGAGCGCGGGCCCGCCGATCCGGCGGCCGAACTCCAGCATCCCCCGGAAGTCGAGCCCCTCGCTCGACACGGCCGCGACCGGCTCACCGGTCACCGCGTGGAGCAGCGGCACCGCCTTCCCCTTCCCCTCGACCCAGTCACCCCGGGAATAGCTCGCCAGCGGCTTCACGTAGTACCCTCGGGCGAATCGTTGGGACGCCGGGTCGTGCCCCAGCTCCGGTAGGTCCGGTCCAGCGGCGGCCGGTCGGCGGGCCGTTCGCGAAGCGGCTCGCAGGGGCGGAGCGAGGCGTGCAGCCGGGCCGGGAGCTCCTGGTAGAGCCGGGTGCCCGCCGACTTCCACTCCAGCATCTGGTCGCTCACTTCCTTGATCATCCGGGCCGGATTGCCCACCGCGACCATTCGGTCGGAGATCCGCATGCCTTCGGGCACGAAGGTCAGCGCGCCGACGATCGCGCCGGCCCCCACCACGGCATTGTCCATGATGACGGCGTTCATGCCGATGAGCGCGTTCCGGCCGATCCGGGCCCCGTGGATGATGGCCCCGTGCCCCACGTGGGCTGATTCCTCCAGCACCACCGTGATGCCGGGGAACATGTGGATGGTGCAGTTCTCCTGCACGTTGCAGCCGTCGTGGACTTCGATCTCCCCCCAGTCACCCCGCAACGCGGCGCCCGGACCGACATAGACGTCCCGCCCGATGGTCACCCGACCGGTGACCACCGCGTTGGGGTGAATGAAGGCCGACTGGTGGATTACGGGGCGAATGCCCTCGAACTCGAAGACTCCCGGCATGCCGAATAATAGTCCCCGGAGCCGGCCGGCCTAGAACGGCAGGAAATGGCCGTCGTCGATCTTGCCGGCCTTCACGTGATAGACGGTCACGCCGGAACTCAGTTTCAGTCCGCCACCCTCGCTCGGCCCCACCACCGCCGCGGTCTGGAAGAACCGGATGGGGGTCCCCTCGAACCGGAGCTGCTCCCGCACGTGCATGTGGCCGCCCAGGGCCAGGTCGTAGGGATGCCCCGAGATCCTGGCGATGACCTCTCCCGCGTTGGACACCGCGTGCCGGAAGCTGGTCTTGCCCCGCACCGTGATGGCGGTCGGAGCCGGCGGCGTATCCATGTACCCGTTCACCGTCTCCACCGAGGTGAAGAAGGGAATGTGGTTGAAGGTGACCACCGGCACGTTGGCCGGCACCGCCGCGAGATCCCGGGAGAGCCATTCGACCTGGGTGCTGTCCACGTGGCCGTAGTACCAGAGATCGTCGATGTCCACGGTGTTGAGCCCCACGAAGTGCACCCCGCCGAAGGTGAACGAGTAGTAGTCGGGGCCGAAGTAGTGATGGAACATCCCGCGCGCGTACAGCGGATGCGAAGGCGACACCAGCGAGAGGTGCCGCTCGATGCCGAAGTTCTCGTGGTTGCCGGGCACCAGCCAGACCGGCGCCGAGAACTTGTCCCGCTCGCTGCGGAACAGCTCGTAATAGCCGGTGGCCTCGGATTCTCCCACCCGCAGCGCGTCCCGCACCAGATCGCCGGTAATGATGACGAACGCCGGCTTCACCGAATCGACGATGGCGCGGAGTCGCTGGGTCCGGGCCAGGCTGGCGGGGCTGATGTGGGTGTCGGAGGCGTGGATGAAGACGAAATCCGCCGGTGCGGGGGCCGCCGCCAGCGCAAACGCGAAGCCCCGCGCCGCGGCGGCGGAGTCGGCTGTGCGCCAGAACGGGCCCACCGGGCGATAGCCGTCGGGGACGCTCACGAAAAGCAGACCCGAGCCCCGGGAGTGTGGAATCCGGAAGGAGCCGTCCGCTCCGGTCACCACCACCTCATTCTGATCCGACACCGCGATGCCGGCCAGCCCCGGCTCTCCGGCATCGCGGGATCCGTTGGCGTTCCGGTCCACGAACACGGTGCCGGTCAGATCGAGCTGGGCCAGGACCGGCCGTGGAGTGGCCGCGAAGGCCAGCCCGAGAACCGGAAGGGATCGAAGCAGCTTGCGCACGGTAGACTCGCCTTTCTTGACCGGCTTGTGCCCGTCGGTATCCGGGCTATGATCCATGGGTTCAGGGGCCCGTTCCGCCCCGGCCCCAGGAAGGAGTCTCCGTTCCCATGCGAAATATGGCCGTGCTGAGGCTGGTCGCGCTTGCGGGAGCCATGGTCCTGGCGGCGGCGTGCGGGAACCCCGCCCAGCCCGATGAATCCGCCGCGGCGATGCCCGCGGAGTTTACCCGTACCCTGGCGGCCGGACCGGCGGTATTCGTGCTGGACCGGGTCGAGCGGCAGAGCGGCGAGCCGATCGTGATCTTCGATCAGACCTGCGACGGGGTGCGTTACCAGCATACGGTGCGGGATAGCGTCACGCTCGGCGTGAGCGGCAGGGCGCGCCGCGCCATGGTTACCCAGGCGCTGCAGAATGGGAGGGTAATCCGCAGCGTCTACGTCACGGCGACCGGCAGGTGGGCTCGGTACCTGAGAAAGAACGCCGTATACTACAACGCCGTATACTACAAGGATGGGCCCAGCATCGTGCTGACGCTGACGCCCGACGACAATACCGGCCGGGCCTACGACATGCTCTTCCGGGTGCGGGACGACGGCGCGCTCACCGACCTGGCCTCGATGGGCGGGTCGTGCCCGAGCGGGTTGAGCGACGGCCGGGAGGCGGAGTTCACCTACACCCGGCGGTAGCTCAGAGCCGCGCCACCGCGGCCGCGGCGAGTTTCTTCACCTGCTCCAGTCCCAGGATCCCGATCCCGATCGAGATCATCACGTCCTTCTTGACCACCTCGAAGCTCAGTCCGGCCAGGATCGCCCCCTCGTCCCAGGGGCCGGCCACCAGCGTATCGGTCACCAGGCCGCCGCCCTCCGTCATTTCCGGCGTGCCGGCGACCTTTCCGAGCAATCCCTTCATCTTGTTCATCATCTTGCCGAACTCCGGGTCCGCCCCCGGAGTGGCGGTGGTCTTTTCCAGCTTCACCCCCGGGCTGTCGCCACCGACGGTGCCCTTGGCCATGGTCATCTTGTCCACGCCGAGCCCGCTGGCCA
>JBGPLG010000125.1:0-10532 GCA_041486305.1 Gemmatimonadota bacterium | reverse complement strand
GCGAGGTCGCCATGTGAGGGCGTCATTCCCGCGCCGAGGGTGCCCTCGTAAGTGAAGCGCCGGCCGAAGTCGCTCCGGATCGTGGTGACCGCGTTGATCGAAAAAGTGCTCCGGCGAAACCCCTCGGGGCCGGTATTCGTGGGAAGGGTGGCGGACACCAGGGTCTGCCAGTGCCTGGAATGGCGGAACCCCGCGCCGATGCGGACGTCTCCCAGGTAGGCCCCGGGCTTGCTTCGGACCAAGTGCGGCCCTCCCGCGATGCTCAGGCTGTCGCCGAACCGGTTCCGAGGCCGGATCTTCCGGGCCCCGGTGGGGAAGCCGAACAGGTCGTGGTACCAGTCGATGAATCCGTCCAGAAATCCGTTGTAGGCCGCATTCAGGCTGGTCTGTCCCAGCAGGAATGCCTTCTTTCCCATCTCACGCGTGACGGTGACCTCGGCGCGGAGCAGCTCGGCGTCGAGCAAGTACGCTGCGGGGGAATGGGGTGGCGCGTCGTACTCGATCGGGCTGGCATAGTCCACCAGGGCGGTGACCCGCCAGGTGCGACCCGGGGCGAGGTAGGGCTGGGTGGCGAGCCCGGTGCGGGAGCTGACCATCGGGTTCATGGAGGCATAGGGCGGCAGGCCCTGGGCCGCGAGCGGCGAGGTCAGCCAGCCGGCGCACGCCAGCGCGGCCAATCGGGATGCGGCAGGGAATCCCATGGGGCTACTTCTGGTATTTCCAGTTCCGGGTCTTGCCCTCGGCGATCCACCCGACCGCGGTCTCGAGGCGCCGGGCCCGAGTCTCATCGGTCTTGGCCTCGAGCAGCCATTCCAGGTACTCGCGCCGGGCGCTGGGGCTGAAGCCTTCCCATGCCGCGGCGGCGGCCTGGTTGCGCTTGAGCTCGCGGGCGAAATCGGGGGGCGTGGGCAGCACCTTCTTCGGGGGACCCTTCTTCCGCGTCACCTTGATCCCCGCGTCGTTGAGCTGCATGGCCTTCCTGATCTGCGCGGTCAGCTCCTTCTTCGAGGGCAGGTCCCCCAGCGTCGTGATGCGCCCCAGGTGCCCCATGGCGTCCGCCCCGCGGTTTCCGGACGTGCCGATTACCAGGGAGCTCTTCCAGAAGCCGAAGGTGCAGTGCTCCTTGAACCCGGCCATCGCGCACATCATTTCGTCCCGGTAGTCGAAGTGGGGGAAGCTCCACTTCATCGTCTCCTGCACGTCCGGACAGGCCGCGTGCACGACCTCCCGGAGGTGGGTGAGGATCGGCTTGGCGAAGTCGGCCGATTTGGCGATGTAGGCATCGATGCGGGGGTCACGCTTGCCCATGAGAGCCTCGGCGGAGGACGGCCGGCGAAGGACGAGGGATTGTACCGAATAACCCTCGATCTTGACAGTCCATCGGTAAGTAGTTCGCCGCGCACGCGGAAAAGACCGGCTGAGGCCCCGGAGGTACCCGGCACAAAGAACGAGGGCGGCTGGTCGGCCGCCCTCGTTCGCTTCTGCCGGGACGCCACCCGAGGCGTTACTGCTCCTGCTCCCGGCGCTTCTCCATCTGGCCGGTCACCGTGGTGCGGGCCTTGTTCCGCATGATCTCCAGCTTGAAGCTCTCACCCGGCTCGTAGGTGCGCAGGATCCGGAGCACGCTGTTGGGGCCGGTGGCCTTGCGGCCGTCCACCGCCATGATCACGTCGCCGCCCTTGAGGCCCAGGGTCGACTCCTTGGGCACGCTGATCACCAGCACGCCCTCGGTAGTGCCGAAGTATCCGCCCAGATCGGGGTTGAGCGGAGCCAGCTCGAGATCGGCGAGCGGGCCGCCCATCATGAAGGCGTATCCGAAGCCCCCGCCGGGGAGCTCTTCGGTGGAGAAGGTTCCGCCGCCAAACGGCGCGGGCTTCATCACAACGCCGGGGATCCGCTCGAACTCCTGGCCGTCGCCGAAGCCGTTCATCGTGAACACCGGCTCGTTTCCGGTGACCAGGGACACAGTCTTGCGGGCGCCGTCGCGGAGGTACTCGATGGACACGGTCTCGTTGGCCTTGAGCTGGGAAGCCAGCTCGACCAGCCGGACGCCGGGCAGCGATTCGTCTTCGCTGGCCCGCGTGTTGTCCTTGGCGGTCAGCGACGTGCCGTTGAATCTGGTGATCACGTCGCCGCTCTTGATGCCGGCCTTGGCCGCCGGGCCGCCCGGCGTGACCGACAGAACACTGGCGCCGATCGAATCGGTCTCGCTGGCGCGCATGTCCACGTTCACGCCGATCCGGTAGCGGCGCTGGGTGATGGTGCGGATCCGGTCCCGGATGACCTCGGGGCCGTCGCCGCCGTCGATGTAGATCTTGGGCCGGGGAACCGGCTGGCGTTCCTGGGCTGCGAGGCCGGCGGGAACCGCCGAGGCCGCGGCGAGGGCGCTCAATACGAACAGTCGAACCGACATGGTATCACTCCTCAAAAGGCTCAGAACCCTACCGCTCTCGCACGAGTCGCGTGCACATCCACCAGCGCGTTGAGCAGCCCAACGCGCTCCCTCCAGAGCCGGAGCGCGGCTTCCTGCCGCGTGCTCCGGTCCATCATGTCCACCAGCTGCAGCTGATCGTCCACCCGGGCCAGCCGGTCCTCCAGTGATGCGGCGACCGATGCCGTCCGGCCATCGGTAACCCGCTGGTCGGGGTTGTAGGCCTGGATGGTCCCCTCCAGCGAGCGGGAGCTGGCGATGATCGAATCGAGCTCCTGCTGCTCGGCCATCTGCTGGGCCGTGCCGTCGGTGGACCGGTCGGGCCCCCGGGTCAGGACGACGGCGAGGGCAATCGAGGCGGCCAACCCGAGCCCGCCGACCGAGACTACCGCCCACCGCTTGCGCCGCCGGTCGCCCCGGGCGCCGGCCTGAATCTCGGCGAATCGGTTGCGGGACGGCTTGAGCGCGGGAAGGGCCCGAAGTCGGGCCACCCGCTGATCCAGCCGCTCCAGCTCGGCGCGGCACAGGTCACAGGCCGCGGCGTGATCCCGCCACCCGGCCACGCCGGGCTCCAGCCCGGGCTCGCGCACCGCCAGCAGCTGCTCCATCGTCAAGTGCGTCATGCCGGCACCTCCTCACCCAGCCAGCGGCGGAGCCGCGTGTGGGCCCGGGCCAGTTGCGACTTCGAAAAACTCACCGTTCTATCCATCATGTCCGCGATTTCTTCGTGGGTGTAGCCCTCGACGTCGTGGAGCCAGACTACCGCGCGGGAAGTTTCCGTGAGCCGCTCCAGCGCCGCCTCGAGGTCCATGCGAAGCGCGGTGTCTTCCCGGCGCAGGGGGGTGACGTCGTCCTGCAACTGGTCGGTTTCCCGGTACTTATTCCGCCGCAGCCGCATCAGCGCCTTGCTCGAGGCAATGGTGCGAACCCAACCCCAGAGGCTGCCGTCTCCCCGGAAACGGCCGATGCTCCGGAAGACCTCCAGAAAGGTCTCCTGCAGCACGTCCTCCGCGTCTTCGGTGGTGCGGCAGATCCGCCGCGCGAGGTTGTACACCGGCGATTCGAAGGCGCGATAGAGCGCCTCCTGGGCCACCGGGTCTCCCGCCTTGACTCGAGGGAGCACGGCATCGGCGTCAGCGAGCCGGAACACGTCCATGACTAGAGTCCTGGTCAGCACGACCGTAAAGATGCGGGGGGAGCGGGGATAGTCGCACCTGGCGGAGGTCGAGGAACCGGCGAGAGCGGCCTTGGTGGAGGATCGGCGCTGAGGCGATAATTACAATTCATTAATATAAACCAGTCATTGCCTAAAGTGGTTACTCGCTCGAGGGTCTCCCGAGCCCCGGAAAACCGCTGGTCGAGGCCTTGGTGGGGTTCGTGGAGTCCGTAAGGAAGCTGGGGGCGGACCGACTAGATTTCCCTAATGCCCGGCTCCATTCCCCACACCTGGTTGCACCACCTCGCCGACGAGGCGGATGCCGCCTTTCTGTACCGCGAGCTGGCGCGGGCCGAGTCTGATCAGGCCAGGGCCAGGATCTACCAGCACCTCTCCGAGGTCGAGGATCGCCACGTGGCCGCATGGCGGCGGCTGTTGGCGGAGCAGGGCCACGAGGTGCTGGCGCCCAGGCCCTCGTTCCGGGCCCGGGCCATGGTGTGGCTTTCCCGCCGGTTCGGGTCCGGCTTCCTGCTGCCGATGCTGCTGGAGGAAGAGGGCCGAGAGGTGAAGGGCTACCTCGATCTCTACCGTGAGGCGCCCGAGGGCGCGGCCGGGCCTACGGCGCTGGCTTTGGCGCGGGAATCCAAGGGTCACGCCGAAGAGCTCTCGGGCCTGGTCCAGGGTGGCAGCGCCGAGCCGTGGCACAAGACCGGCGCCGGCGGCTTCCTTCGAAACGTCGTCTACGGCTTCAACGACGGGCTCACCGCCAACTTCGGACTGGTCGCCGGCATGGTGGGCGCACAGGCGGGGCTTGGCGCCGCTTCCCATGCCGTCGTCGTCGCCGGGCTCGCGGGGATGGCCGCCGATGCGCTCTCGATGGGCTCCTCGGGGTACCTGGCCGCCAAGAGCGAGCGGGAAGTTTTCGAGCATGAGATCGCGATGGAGAAGGAAGAGATACGCCTGATGCCCGAGCTCGAGCGGGAGGAGCTCTCGCTGATCTACCAGGCCAAGGGAATCCCCGAGGAGCAGGCCAGCGACCTCGCCACCGCGGTGATGTCGGATCCGGCGCGGGCGCTGGAGGAGAAGGTGCGCGAGGAGCTCAAGATCGGCGAGTCGTCCAGCACGCCGATGCGCGAGGGCTGGGTCACCGGCATCGCCACGGCCTTCGGTGCTTTCATTCCGGTGGCCCCGCTCCTGATCAGCCGCGAGCCGTGGGCCATCTGGGCCTCCTTCGTGGTCGCGATGCTGTCCCATTTCGGGGTCGGCGCGGCCCGCAGCTTCTTCACCGGCCGGAGCATCTTCCGCAGCGGGCTCGACATGTTCCTGGTCGGCCTCGGCGTGGCGGGGGTCGGCTACCTGGCGGGCGACTGGATCGCGAAAGTGCTATGAACCCCACTCCCGTCGCGGCGGCCACGCCGCAGGCCGATCTGCTCGCGCTGGCGCGCCGGCTCGAGCTCTCCGAGGCGCTCGCCGGTGTCGAGTATGCCGCCACGCTCCGTCGCACCGGAGCCTTTCCCGAGGCCACGTCGCTGGCCGTGGGCGGCGGCTACGCCACGTTCGCCGGCGCGGGGTCACCGCTGACCCAGGCGTTTGCGCTCGGGCTTCATGGGTCGCTGCCGGCGGCGGAGCTGGACCGGCTGGAGGCGTTCTTCCACAGCCGCGGCGCCGCGGCGGCGGTCGAGCTCTGCTCGCTCGCGGACGCTTCACTCCAGCGCGCGCTGGTGGCGCGGAGGTATCGCGTCGCCGAGCGAAGCGACGTCATGGTCTGCCGGGTGGCCGAGGCCCCGGAATCGTTCCGGGTTCCAGCCGGGGTGACCGTTCGCCGCGCCGATCCCGGAGAGCTCGCGGAGCTGGCCCGGGTGGTGGCTTCGGGGTTCATCGGGGCGACGACGGTCTCGGAGAACCTTCCGGGCGTGATCGAGGGATTCTTCCGGATGTCCACGGCAACGCCGTTTGCCGCCGACTACGGGGGAAAACTGGTGGGAGGAGGGCTCCTCATGGTGCATCGGCGGGTCGGTGCGCTGTGTGCCGCGGCGGTGCTTCCCGCGGCGCGGGGCCGCGGGGTGCACCATGCGCTGCTGGAGACGCGGCTGGCCGCGGCGCGGGCCCTGCGCTGCGAGACCGCGATGGTCGTGGCGCAGCCGGGAACCTCGTCCCACCGCAACGCCGAGCGGGCCGGGTTCACCGTGGCCTACCCGCGCGCCAAGTACGTGCTCGACGCCTGAGCCGCGCCCTCAGCGCTCTTCTTCCCAAGTCACCCGCCAGACCCGTCCCCGCTGATCGTCGGTGATGTACAGCGCACCATCGGGTCCCTGGGCCAGTCCAACGGGCCGGTGCACGGCCCCGCCGGGGTCGAGGTTTCCCCCGGCAAACCCGTCGGCAAAGGTCTCGTAGGCCGGGCCGAAGCCGGCGCCACCGCGCGGAACGTAGACCACCTTGTACCCGGCCTGGGGCATCGGGGCGCGGTTCCAGGAACCGTGGAAGGCAATGAATGCCCCGCCGCGGTAATGGTCGGGAAACATGGCGCCGCGATAGAAGAGCAGCCCATCCGGCCCCCAGTGGCCCGGGAACCCGATCAGCGCCACCCCGACCCCCGAGCAGCGTCCAGCCGATTTTCCGTCCCCGCCGTACTCGGGCGCCAGCACTTTGCGGCCGAGCGCGTTGTCGTGGAAGCAATAGGGCCAGCCGAAGTCGTCCCCCTTGTGCACCGCCACAAACTCCTCGGAGGGCTGCTCCGCGCTCTGTGCCGCGGTGTAGAGGTCGGGCCAGAGGGCGGCGAGGCCGTCCCGCCCGTGGGACACCGCGAAGAGGGTCCGGCCAGCGGAGTCCCACGCAAGGCCCACGGCATTGCGGAGGCCGGTCGCCCAGTGCTCACCGCTGTCCGGGTGGCGCTGGCGCAGCTTCTCGGCGGCATAGCGCCAGATTCCGGCACGGATGGGCAGCTCGGGGCAGGGATCGGGCCCCCGCCGGGTGCCGCGCGCGGTGCAGACGTTCGAATCGGAGCCGGCGTGGACGTACAGTCCGCCGGTATCGTCGAAGGCGAGGCTCCGGCTGGAGTGCCCCCCGGGCGGGATGCCCGAGACGATGGTATCCGGGGCTCCCACCACGCCCATCCGGCCCGGCGCGAGGCGAAACCGCTGGACCGTCGTCTGGGTGGAGAAGTAGAGCCAATCTCCCCGGAGGGCGATGCCGGTCCCGCCGTCGGTGGGCACGCGCACCTGGACGTCGGCTCTGCCATCGCCGGTGGTATCGCGCAGCATGAGAATGCCGCCGGCCTGGCGGCTTCGCGAGGTGCCGGCGCTGGTCCGATCGGGAGGCTCCAGCGCGATGTAGACGATGCCTTCCGGGCCGACGACCGCGTGACGGGCCACCCCGACCTCGTCGGCGAACACCGCCGCGCAGAAGCCGGCGGGGAGGCTGATGCCCCCGTTCCCCCGGTCGCACTGGGGACGGTCGGCCCGCGGCGCCGCGCGACCCGCTCCGCAGGCCAGCAGCGCCGTGACGGCGGCGAGGATGCGTTTCATACAGAGAACGTACCGGTTCTCACCTTGTCCGGACAGCCTCCCGCTGATAGGCTCTACCGAGTGGCCGGTTCGTACCCCTGGGAGAGTCCTCGTGACCCGTACGCTCCTCGTCGTCCTGCAGGTTCTGTTTTTCACCGGCGCGCGCGTCCCGGTCCGGCAGACGACGCCGTTCGCCGACCTGGTGGCGCGGCTGTCGGAGCCGGGTGGCTTTTTCGACAGCGACAACCTGGTGTCCAACGAGACGTCCTATCTGCACGTGATCCCGGCCTTTCGCGCCATGGGCGTGAAGGGCGGAGCCTATCTCGGCGTGGGGCCGGAACAGAATTTTTCCTATCTGGCCGAGATCCGGCCGGACATCGCGGTGCTGATCGACATCCGCCGCGACAACATGCTGCTGCACCTGCTGTTCAAGGCGATGTTCGAGACCACGGAAAGCCGGATCGAGTTTCTCTGCCTCCTCTACGGCCGGCCCGCCCCGCCCAACGCCGCCCAATGGACCAACCGGCCGCTCGAGGAGATCCTGCTTTACCTCGAATTCACGCCCGGCGATTCGGCGCTGCACGCCGCGACCCACACCGCCTTGATGGACCGGGTGACCCGGTACGGCGTGCCGCTGACCGAGATCGATCGGACGACGCTCCGGCGCTTTCACGACGAGTTCGCGGCGGCCGGCCTCAACCTGCGCTACACCAGCCTGGGCCGCCCCTCCCGTCCCGGCTATCCCAGCCAGCGCGATCTCTACGCCGCCACGGACCTGGAGGGGCAGCAGGTGAGTTACCTGTCGAGCGAGGGGCGCTTCCGGGTGGTGCGGGACCTGGAGCGGCAGAATCGCGTGATCCCGGTGGTGGGAGACCTCTCCGGGCCGGTCGCGATGAAGGCGATCGCCGGGTACCTCAAGGAGACCGGGCGTACGGTCACGGCGTTCTACGTCTCCAACGTGGAGATGTACCTGTTCCGCCAGGGGAATTTTCCGCGCTACGCGGAGAATGTCCGCGCGCTTCCCTCGACTCCGGCCAGCGTCATCATACGGAGCTCGTTCGGGCGGGGGTGGCGAGGCGCCGACCCGGGGCCGGTTCCGCAGCCCCTGCCGGGACATCTCAGCGTGCAGCTGATGCAGACGTTCGCGAGCTTCCTCGATCTCACGGCCCATCCCGACAGCCTGGGCTACTGGGACATCCTGATCAACAGCGCCGTGGATTTGCACCCGGCGGCGCGCCCTCCCTACTGACCGGTTCTCTCGCCATGACCCAGGCTTCCATTCCCGCGGCCGAACGGCTGAACGGGATCGCGACTCTCAGGGGAAGCGCCCTCTGCCGGAGCTGGAACGGCATCCAGTACCTGGGCGGCCTCTCCGGCGCGAACGCCGGCGCTTCCCGCCTGTCGATGAACGTGGCGACGATCCCGCCCGGCGCGGTGGCGTACGCCCACATCCACGTCGACTTCGAAGTGATGCTCTACATCCTCTCGGGGCGGGTGCGCCATCGCTACGGGGAAGGACTGACGCTGGCGCTGGACAACCAAGCGGGGGACTTCATCTTCATCGAGCCCGGGGTGCCGCACGAGGTGTACAACCTGAGCGAGACCGAGCCGGTGGTCGCCGTGGTGGCGCGCTCCGACGCCTCGGAGTGGGAACACATCGCGAACTATCCGAGCGAGCGGCGGGCCCGGGACGGGGCGTCATGACACCCTGGGTCCTGCGGATCGTGCTCGCCACCATCGCCGTCTTCTTCCTCCAGAGCAACGGCCCCTGGGTCGTCGAGGCCCTGGCCTTCGATCCGCACCTGGTGCTGGGGCGGCCGTGGACCCTGATAACGTACATGTTCGTCCACGCCCCGGGATTCGGGCACATCTTCTTCAACATGCTCTCGCTGTTCTTCTTCGGGCCGCGGGTCGAGGACCGGATGGGAGGGCGGGCCTTCCTGGGGTTGTACTTCACGAGCGGCATCGCGGGCGCCCTGCTGTCCATTCCGGTCGGTTATCCGATCATCGGGGCCTCGGGGGCGATCTTCGGCGTGCTGTTGGCCTATGCCTGGTACTGGCCCCGCAACCAGATGCTCATCTGGGGGATCATCCCCATCGAAGCGCGCTACATGGTGCTGTTGCTGACCGGGGCGTCGCTGTTCTTCGGATTCGGCGGGATGGGCGGCGGGGTCGCGCACTTCGCCCATCTGGGCGGGTTCCTGGGCGGGTACATCTACCTGAAGCTGCTCCAGCGCAACGCCGGCAACGAACGATTCCGGCGCCAGCTGCAGCCGCTCGCCCCGAAGCTCGAGACCACGGCGGGTGCCCTGGACCGCTGGAAAAAGATCAAGCGGGACGGCCTGCACGAAGTGAACCGGGATGAGCTGGACCGGATCCTGGACAAGATCAGCGGGTCCGGCATCGCGAGCCTCACCCCCAGCGAGCGGGAGTTCCTCGACCGGTTCAGCGCGCGACACTGATCGATCCAAGACGGGAGGACCGCCATGCCACGTCCCATCCATTTCGAGATTCACGCCGCCGATCCACAGCGCGCCATCGCATTCTATCAGAAGATGTTCGGCTGGCAGTTCACGGCCTGGGAAGGCCCGATGCCCTACTGGGTCATCAAGACGGGGGATGGCCCCGGGATCGACGGGGGCCTGCTCCCTCGCCGGGGGCAGGTGTCGCCGGAAGCGCCGGTGATCGCCTACGTGTGCACGATCGACGTGGCGAATCTCGACGATTCGGTGGCCCGGGCGCTGGGGATGGGCGGGGAAATGGCGCTGCCGAAGCAGGCGATCCCGGGAATGGGCTGGCTGGCCTACGCGAAGGACCCGGAGGGGAACATCTTCGGCATGATGCAGAGCGACCCCGCCGCGGCCTAGGGCCTGGCGGGGTCCCTGGTCGCGACCGGCAGGGCGGTGAGGCCGGCCCATTCGTTCATCGACCCATCGTACATCCGGACCCGGTAACCCAGCATGCGCGCCACGAAGTACAGCGCGCTGGCGCGGGTGCCGACCCGGCAGTAAGTGACGATCTCCCTGCCGGGCGCGGCGCCGGCACCGGCCAGGAGCTGCTTGAGCTGGCCCAGCTCGCGGAACTTGCCGTCGGCGATGGTCGTGGTCCAGTCGAGGTTGACCGCGCCGGGGATGTGTCCCGGCCGTAACACTCCCTCTTCCGGTCTGGTTCCGTCGAACTCCTCCCTGGTACGCGCGTCGAGCAGCAGGACCCCGGCGTCGGTGCGGTGGCTATCGACCCACCGGGCATCGGCAAGCACCTCGGGGCTGGGCTTCACGGTCAGCACAGCCCGGGGCGGCACGGGGGTCGCTTCCGGGGTCACGGCACCGCCGGCGGCCCCCCAGGCCGGCAGCCCGCCGTCCATCACCGACACCCGGTTTCCCAGTCCGAGGTAATCCAGGGTGAAGTAGAGCCGGGTCACCGGCAGGGTTTCCCCGTAGAG
>JBGPLG010000124.1:0-10553 GCA_041486305.1 Gemmatimonadota bacterium | reverse complement strand
GACACCGCCACGCCGGATTCGGTCAAGGCGACCTGGCCCAAGGACAGCCTGGTGGCCAAGCTCAAGGCCTCGTTTGCGTTTTGCCAGGACGCCATCGGGCAGCTCGAGGACGGGAAGCTCGCGGATCAGGTCACCTTGACCTTCGGGGGTCGGTCCCGCGACGTGCCGCGGATCAGCATGGTCCTGGGCCATGCCCTCGACCTGGCGGACCACTACAGCCAACTGGCGAATTACATGCGGCTCCTCGGGATGCTTCCCCCGTCGGCGCTGCCGAGACCGAAGCCGTAACTTCGTGAATCGGCCGCGGGGCACTTCGGGCCTTGGGCGGTATTATTGAGGCTGAACCCCTACTACCCAAGGCCCTCCTGACCGACGCCCGAGCTCGACTCGACAGCGCTCTCGCCGACCGCTACCGAATCGAGCGCGAGCTCGGCCAGGGCGGCATGGCCACCGTCTGGCTGGCCCACGACCTCCGGCACGACCGCAGGGTCGCCATCAAGGTCCTGAAGCCCGAGCTCGCCGCCGTCCTCGGCGCCGAGCGCTTCGTCGTCGAGATCAAGACCACCGCCGGGCTGCAGCACCCCCACATCCTTCCGCTCTTCGACTCCGGCACCGCGGACGGCTTCCTCTATTACGTCATGCCGTACATCCAGGGCGAGACCATCCGCGACGTGCTCACCCGGGAAACCCAGCTCGACGTGACCGACGCGGTCCGAATCACCCGCGAAGTCGCCGACGCCCTCGACTACGCCCACCGCCACGGCGTGATCCACCGCGACATCAAGCCCGAGAACATCCTGCTCCACGACGGCCGGGCGATGGTGATGGACTTCGGGATTGCCCTCGCGGTGAGCGCTGCGGCCGGCGGCCGGATGACCGAGACCGGCCTCTCCCTCGGCACCCCGCACTACATGAGCCCGGAGCAGGCCACCGCCGACAAGGAGATCTCCCCCCGGAGCGACGTCTACTCCCTGGCCAGCGTGCTCTACGAAATGCTGGCCGGCCAGCCTCCCCACGTCGGCGGCTCGGCCCAGCAGATCATTATGAAGATCGTCACCGACACGCCCCGGCTGGTGTCGGAGTTACGCCGGTCGGTGCCACCCAATGTTGCCGTCGCGGTGGCCAAGGCGCTGGAGAAACTCCCCGCCGACCGGTTCCACTCCGCGGCCGAGTTCTCCCAGGCGCTGGCCAATCCGGCCTTTGCCTCCGCGCTGACCGCCGTCACCGGCGCCGCGAGGCCCGCCGCCAGGCGCAGTCTCACGCTGGTGACTGGTCTGGGTGCCCTGATCGCCGGGGGGGCCTTTGTCCTCGGCCGCGCCATAGCGCCCGCCGGCACCGCCCCGAGCCCGCGGCCCCTTTCCACCTTCGTGGTGGCGACGCTCAGGAACAGCGGCGTCGGCTACCTCCACATTGTCAACCGATTCGCCGTCTCCCGGCAGGGCGACAAGGTGGCCTTTCTCTCCGAGGACTCGGCCAACGTGGACCGGGTCTTCATCCGCTCGCTCGGCACTCTCGAACCCCGTTCCCTTGCCATTGGCGGGTCACCCTTCTTTTCCCCCGATGGAAAGCAGGTCGGCTTCTTCCAGGACTACGGACTCTCCACGATCTCGGCGGAGGGCGGCGTCCCGGTGCGGGTGGCGGAGCTGCGGACTCAGTTGCCCTGGTCCGCCGCCTGGGGCGCAGACAACAGGATCCGGTTCACCACTGACCAGCCCGGGCCGGTGCTGTTCGTCGTGGGCGCCGCCGGCGGGGCGATCGATTCGGTCACCTTCGGCCCCGACACTGTGGTCGAGCGGGGCGAGCTGATTCCCCGGGGCCGCCTCCTCCTCTCCCTCAAGGTCGGCGCCGCCTCGCGCATCGTCATCCGGGAGTCCGATGGGGTCACCCACCACCTGGTCGACGGGGTGACCGCGCGCTACGCTCCCTCGGGCGCCCTGCTCTTTTCCCGGAAGGAAGAGGACCAGTACGCCCTCATGGTCCAGCCCTTCGACTCGATGACCGGGAAGCTCACCGGCGACGCGAGAGTCCTCCAGCGGGGGCCGTCGACCATGACCCCCGCCGAGGGGACCCTGGCGGGCGATCTGGTGACGCTGTCACCGATGACCACATCCGATCGGACCCTGACCCTCATGGATCCGACGCGGGGGGATCGCGAGCTCCCGATTCCGGCGGGGAACTGGCTTGGGATGACGGCGTCGCCGGACGAGAAATCGCTAATGCTCTCCGAGTGGAACGGGCAGATCCGGTCGCTCTGGCGGGTGGACATCGCGACGGGGGCGCTGCAGCGCCTGACCCGGGGAAGGGAATGGTTCGGTGAGGTGATGGAACCGGGCAACCGGGGTTTCTTCGCGATTTCTCCCGATCGCCCCCATTGGCTCTATCGGCTCAAGTGGGATGGCTCCGAACCGACCCAGGTGGATACGCCCTGGGAGATGTACGCCGATCAGGTCTCAGGCGATGGCAGCACCCTGTACCTGAACAAGGATGGAGACCTCTATCGCATGGCGCTCCTGCCCTCGGTCGGCAAGCCGGAGCTTCTGCTCCAGACCGCCGCCTACGAGGCGACGACGACGCCGTCACCGGATGGGAAGTGGCTGGCGTGGGGGACCGATCGATCGGGTCGATTCGAGGTGGTCGTGGCGCCGATCAATGCGCTCGACAAGGCGGTCCAGGTGTCGGAGAGGGGCCGCGTGCGCATTCACGGCTGGAGCCGGGACTCGCGGACCTTCTACTTCGAGAGCCAGGGTGAACTCCGCGCGGTCGATATATGGCCCGATGGCTCCCGCCTCGCTGCCTCACGAATGATCTTCCGAATCCCTCCGCGGACGATCACGAATCGGTTCCTGCCGACTCTCGGTGTCAGCGCCGTTATCCGGGGCGGGCAGATGCTGACCGATCTGATTCTTTCGCAGGGGGCGTTACGGTAAGCCAAAGAGCCCATCTCGGGCTCCCCGCGACCATCCTCTCCCTCATTGCCCTCGGCGCGTGCAAGAGTCCCCGCAACGCCGATTGGCCGGTCTATCAGGGCAGTGACAATCACGATCATTACGTGACGCTGTCCCAGATCACGCCGGCCAACGTGTCGCAGCTCACGGTCGCCTGGACCTACGACACCAAGGACGCGTTCCCCGGCTCGGAGATGCAGTCCAACCCGGTGATCCAGGCCGGGGTGCTGTACGCGATGTCGCCCAGGCAGCACGCCTTTGCCCTCGACGCCGCCACCGGCAAGCAGCTCTGGAGCTTCGACCCGACCAACGGAGCGTTCACCGGCCCCCGGATCCGCTACCGCGGCATCGTGGTGCACGACGGCCGGGTGTACTTCAACTATCGCTACCGGCTCTTCGCGCTGGATGCCAGGACGGGCCGGAAGGCGCCGGGGTGGGGCAATGACAGCGGGTGGGTGGATTTGCGCGCCGGACTGGGCCGCCCGGTCGTCGGCCTCTCGGTGAGCGCCAGCACGCCGGGCGTTGTCTACAAAGACATGCTGATCATCGGCACCGCGGTCCCCGAGGCCCTGCCGAGCGCGCCGGGAGACATTCGCGCGTACGACGTGAAGACCGGCGCCATCCGCTGGACCTTCCACACCATTCCGCATCCCGGCGAGTTCGGCTACGAGACCTGGCCAAAGGATGCGTGGAAGATCGCCGGCGGGGTGAACGCGTGGTCGGGGGTGACCGTGGACCAGCGGCGCGGCCTGGTGTTTTTCGCCACCGGGTCGGCGTCGTACGATTTCTACGGCGCCAATCGGGTGGGGGACGATCTCTTCGCCAACTCCATCGTCGCCCTGGACGCCAACACCGGCAAGCGCGTCTGGCATTTCCAGGGATTGAAGCACGATCTCTGGGACCGCGACTTTCCCGCGGCGCCGGCACTGGTGACGGTACAGCGGGGCGGCAAGCCGGTGGATGCCGTCGCCCAGATCACCAAGACCGGGCACGTCTGGCTGCTGGAACGGGAGACGGGCCGGGAGCTCTTTCCGAGCACCTGGCGGCCGATGCCCAAGGGGATCCTTCCCGGCGAGGTGACGGCCGACTCGCAGCGCTTCCCGGCGCTCCCCCAACCGTTCGTGCGGCAGCGGCTTACGGAGGCGGACCTGACGGACCGCACGCCTGAGGCGCATGCGGCGGCCCTCAAGATCTTCCAGGAGAACCCTACGCCCGATCCGTTCACCCCGCCCAACGAGAAGGGGATCATCATCTTCCCCGGGGTGGATGGGGGCGGCGAGTACGGCGGGCCGGCCTTCGATCCGGAGACCGGCGTCCTGTACGTGAATGCCAACGAGATGGGCTGGGTGCTCAAGATCGTCCCGCGGGAGGAGAAATCCCTGTTCGGGGCCTACTGCGCCGAATGCCACGGGCCGAAGACCACGCCGCTGGCCCCCACCCTCACGGGCGTGGCGGAGCGGCTAACCCGCGCGCAGATCGAAAATACTATTCGGACCGGCACCGGCCGGATGCCCGCGTTTGCCGCGGCCCTCAACGACTCGGCGGTTGCCGAGCTGTTCGAGTATCTCCGGAGCGGCAGCCGGCCGAAGCAGACCCCGCGCGACGTCCCGACCTTCGTCAGATACAGGAACGCGGCGTTCGACATTTTCTTGGACCCTGAGGGCTATCCGGCCATCAAGCCGCCCTGGGGCACGCTCACCGCCATCGATCTCAACAGCGGTGCGACGCGATGGGCCATCCCGTTCGGCGAGTATCCCAAGCTTTCGGCAGCGGGGCTCAAGAATACCGGATCGGACAATTACGGCGGGGCGATCGTCACCCGGAACGGGCTGCTCATCATCGCCGCGACGACCTACGACAACCGGATCCGCGCCTTCGACAAGTCCAGCGGCAAGCTGCTGTGGGAGGCGCCGCTGCCCGCCGCCGGGAACACGACGCCGGCCACGTACATGGTGAACGGGCGCCAGTACATCGTGATTGCCTGCGGGGGCGGGAAGAACGGGGCGCCGAGCGGGGGGAGCTACGTGGCGTTCGCGCTCCCGGAGCGCCAGTGATCACCCCTGACCGCTGAATCGGGGGCAGGAGAACATAGGCCCGGCAGCCCCGCCGCTGGAGAGCTCTTGTGTCTCGGTGAGGGCGCCTTTCAGGCCCAGCACCGGGCCCAGGGAGCGGGAGAAGCCCGTGGTTGACTTCCCCACGGAAAAAGGCACCTTCGATCCTCCCTCGAGGAGCAGACGATGGCCATTCCGGCGCTCGGCGCAATCCTCTTCGCCAGTTTGTTGCTCAGGCAGGAATCGGTGGTACCCCCCGCGCCCCGTCTCCCCCTTCCCCGTCCGGTGGCCAATGCGCCGCTGGCCCAGGTCAACGACAACCGGCGCCCGGCCGGCACCCTGTCGGGCGGCACGCTGACCCTCCGGCTCGATATTGTCGAGGCCGCCTATCAGCCCGAAGGGGAGCACGATCCCGTGGTCCGCATCCTCGCCTTCGCCGAGCCGGGGCAGGCGCCCGTGGTGCCGGGGCCGCTGCTCCGCGCCCCGGTCGGGACCATGGTCCGGCTCATTCTGCGCAACCGTTCCGATTCCGCCGTGGTGCTCGGCGGACTGCGGCGGACCCAGCCATGGCGGAGCGACACCGTCCAGGTCGCCGCCGGCGCCACCCGCGAAGTCACTTTCCGGCTCGACCAGGTCGGCAACCACTTCTACTGGGGGGCGATCGCGGGGACGGGGAGCTTTGCCGACCGCAACTGGATCGACTCGCAGCTCAACGGTGCCTTCGTGATCGATGCGGCGGGCGCCCCGCCGGTCTCGGCCCAGGAACGGATCTGGGTAATCACCGAGTGGTTCTATCCCTACCCCAAGAGCAACGTCTTCGAATCGACGCTGGTCTTCAACGGCAAGGCGTGGCCCTACAACGAGCGCCTGACCTTCGTTCAGGGAGATTCGATCCATTTCCGGATCATCAACGCCGCCGCCGTGGAGCATCCCCTCCACCTGCATGGCTTCTACTTTCGGGTCACTCGTTCCGGGACCGCGCGCGCGGATACCGTGGTCCCCGCGGCGCGGCAGCCGCTGCAGAACATGCGGATCGTTCCGATCGGCGGGTCGCTCTCCCTCTCCTTCCTGCCGACCACGCCGGGCAACTGGGTCTTCCACTGCCACTTCGCGTCCCACGTGGGCGAAGTAGTGAGCCTGCACGACTCCCCCGACGCCTACACGGTGCCGGCCGCCACGGGTGACCATGCCATACCGGCGCACGACATGCCGGGGGGCCACACCATGCGCGGATTGGTCATCGGCATGCACATCACCCCGGCCCCGGGGTACCAGGAGCCGGACGTCGCCAACCGCCGGACCCTCAATCTCCTGATCCAGAAGCGCCCCGGCGGTCTGGTGGGCGAGCGGACCGCCTACGGCTTCCTGCTGCAGACCGGCGCCGCGGTGCCGGCGGCCGACTCGATCCAGATTCCCGGGCCGGTGCTCGAGCTCAAGCGGGGCCAGCCGGTCCGCATCCTGGTGAAGAACAACATGGATGAGCCGACCGGGGTGCACTGGCACGGATTGGAAATCGCGAGCTACCCGGATGGGGTGGCGGGATTCAGCGGCCTGGGCGACAAGATCATGCCTCCCATCCTCCCGGGGCAGACCTTCGCGGCGGAATTCACCCCGCCCCGGAGCGGCACCTTTCCCTATCACGCCCACCTGCACGAGATGCG
The DNA here is from genome assembly GCA_041486305.1 of Gemmatimonadota bacterium. GTDB lineage: Bacteria > Gemmatimonadota > Gemmatimonadetes > Gemmatimonadales > GWC2-71-9 > JABFSM01. Next base: position 3,896 of record JBGPLG010000124.1, on the reverse strand, counting down.
GCAGATCGGCTCGGGGATGTACGGCGCCATCATCGTGAGCGATGCGCCACGGGACACCACCCGGGATCACCTGATCGTGGCGGGGGGCGGCGGGCTGCCGGTGTTCCACAAGGAGGCGCCGACCTTCCTCCTGGTGAACGGGCGGGTCTTCCCCGATGCGATCCCCATGACGGTCGGCGACACCAATCGGATCCGCATCGTGAGCATTCATGCCGACGAGATTCTCAACATCCGGTTCGGGACCGAGACGCAGGTGGTGCGGTGGAGGCCGCTGGCGCGGGACGGGGCCGAGCTCCCGGCGGCGATGCGCGGGGCGAGGCTCGCGATGGGGCGGATGGGTCCGGGCGAGACGGCGGACTACACCTATGTGCCGACGGCGCCGGGGGAGATGCAGCTGGAGGTGTGGGTCACGGGAGGCCAGCGGATCGTGGTGCCGGTGGAGGTGAAGGCGCGGGGGAAAGCGGAGAAGAAGAACTGAACCAACGACGGTCTCGGGCTGGCCGGACCCACGGTCACGTTGACCATGGGCCGATGGTATGAGACGACGCTATCTTGAGGCCTGTGCCCCCCGAACATCTGCTGGTGTTCACCCTCCTGGGCCTCGCCCTGCCCGGGCCGGCCGCCGGCCAGTCAGGAGCGGAGCCTCTACACCTGACCCGGCTCACCGGCCCCATCCTGCTGGACGGCCGTCTCGATGAGCCGGTCTGGAGCACGGTCCCCCCGCTGCCGCTGGTGATGTATACCCCGACGTTCCGGGCACCCCTCACCGAGCGTTCCGAGATCATGGTCGCCTATGACGACCGCTACATCTACCTGGGCGCCCGCCTGCACGACGACGAGCCGCGGAAGGTGCGCGCCAACACCCTTTACCGGGACCGCTATTCCGGCGACGACATCGTCGCCCTGGTGCTGGATACCTACAACGACCGCCAGACCGCATCCTGGTTCACGGTGAATCCCGCCGGCAACCGGATCGACCGCGCCATGTCCAACGACGCCGAGTCCATCGGCGGCGGCGATCCGATGAACGACAACTGGAACGCGGTCTGGGATGCCGCCACGACCCAGAGCGACTCCGGCTGGTCCGCCGAGATGCGGATTCCGTTTTCGAGCCTGGGATTCCAGGACGTGCGCGGCCAGGTGACCATGGGGCTCATCGCCTACCGTCTGGTGGCCCGGAAGAACGAGCGCCAGATCTTCCCGGCCATCCCGCCGAACTTCGACCTCGCCTTTGCCAAGCCGTCCCAGGCCCAGCGCGTGGTGCTGGACGAGGTGCACAGCCGGCGCCCGGTGTACCTCACGCCGTACGGGTTAGGGGGTGCGTCCTGGCGCTCCGAGCTGGATGCCCCGGGCAGTCGCTACGTCCGCCCTCGCGAGGAGACCCACGAAGGGGGGATCGATCTTAAGTACAGTCCCACCAGCAATCTCGCGCTCGACCTCACCGCGAATACCGACTTCGCCCAGGTCGAGGCCGACGACCAGCAGGTGAACCTGACCCGCTTCTCGCTCTTCTTCCCCGAGAAGCGGCAGTTCTTCCAGGAACGCGCCGCGATTTTCGACTTCAACACCGGGGGCGTGAGCCGGCTGTTCCACAGCCGGACCATCGGCTTAGGCGAAGACGGAACGCCGCTCCGGATCTACGGCGGTGGACGCCTGGTCGGCCGCGCCGGCGGCCTGGACGTGGGCTTCCTCGACTTGCAGACCGGGTCACGCGATTCTATCCCCACCGAAAACTTCGGGGTGCTGCGGCTGCGGCGCGGGGTGTTCAACGCCAATTCGACCATCGGGACCATGGTCACCAGCCGCATCGCGAGCGACGGGCATCACAACGTGGCTGCCGGCGCCGATGCCGTGGTGCGCACCGTGGGGAACCAGTACCTCACCGTCCGGTGGGCCCAGACGTATACCACGGGATTCAACAACCCGGCGGTGGACTGGAAGCAGAGCCGGATGCTGTTGCGCTGGGAGCGGCGGGGACAGATCGGGCTCAGCTACGCCGGCGAGCTGGTGCACGCGGGCCCCGGGTACGATCCCGGCATGGGTTTCACGTTCCGGAGCGACTTCACGTCGTTCGCGGGTCAGGCCGGCTATCAGCGGCTGGTCGGGTTCCGGGGCGCGTTCCGCACGATGGGCGTGTCTCTCCCTGGGTACTCCTACTGGCGGAACGGCGACGGCACCGTCGAGTCCGCCGAGGTGGCGCCGACCCTGCTGGGCGAGCTCAAGAGCGGGTACAGCATCAACCTCACCGCGCGGAACAGCTACGAGAGCGTGCGCGATACCTTCGAGATTGCCGGCGGGGCGCACGTGGTTCCGGGCAACCACTGGTTTCACCGGGCCGAGCTCTTCGTCATGGCGCCGCGAGCGGCGAGCTTCCGCCCGACCTTCTCGATTTCCGCCGGCAGCTTCTACGACGGGACCGAAGTCAGCTTCTCGGCGCGGCCGGCCTGGAATCCGTCGAAGCATTTCGAGATCGGGGTGGACTACGACTACAACCGGATCCGGTTCAGCGAGCGGAACGAGCGGCTCGATCTGCACCTGATCCGGGTCCGGCTGCAGACGGCGCTGGACGTGCACGCGTCGCTGGCCACGCTGCTCCAGCACGACAACGCCGATCACGCGATCGGGGTGAACGCGCGGTTCCGCTACAACTTCCGGGAGGGCAGGGACCTCTGGATCGTCTACAATGAGACGATGAACACCGACCGCCCCGAGCTGCCGGGGCCCCGGCCGCCGCTGATGCGGCAGCGGGCGTTCCTGGTGAAGTACTCCTACACGCTGGGCCTGTAATCGGGCAGCTGGGGCGCCAGGTAGACAGTCCACCGCGAGATTCATAGCTTGGGAGGGACCCGGGAAACTCCTATTGCGAAGGAGGATACCTCCATGGACCGCGAATTGGCGCAGTTACAGGAGCGAGTGGCCGAGCTGGAGGCCGCACTGGCGCGGCGTCGTGGGGGATTCGCGGCGGTGGGAATCCTCGGCGCGGGAATTGTCGTGGTGGGCCTGGTGGCCACCCTCGCGGCTCAAGGTCCTTCGAAAGTGGTCGCGCCGTTTGAAGTCGTGGACAGCAGGGGCCGCACCATATTCAAGATCCAGATGAGCGCCTCGGGCGCGGGCCTGGGCATCTTCTTCGATGACAAGGGACAGGAAGTCGCGATCATCGGCCATGCCAGCGGATCGGAGCTACCGACGATTCGGGTGATGGACAAGGGAATCGATAAGGTCGGGCTGGGCATCAGCAAAGGCGACGGGCTGGTCCAGGTCGGGAATGACGTGGATGACCGCATCCAGATTGTCAGCGGCGTGGATGCGAAGGTGTCCATCATGAACAAGTCCGGACAAGTGGCCGCGAGTGTCTTCAAGACCGCCGGTGGCGATGGCGCCATGGATATCAACACGGGCGGCAAGATCAGGGTCGCGCTGGGCATTTCGGGAGCCGGCGAGGCCGGGCTGCTCACCCTGTTCAGCAACACGACCAAGGCCCAGACGGTCCTCCACGGGGACGCCGGACTTCAGCAGAAGAACGCCCAGGGACTACCCGTGGCCCAGTTGTCTGTCGACGACAATGGTCACGGAAGTGTGATGGTGGCAAGCCGTATGGGAACCTTCATGTCGAAGCTTTCAATAGCCACGGACGGTTCCAGTGGCCGAGTGGAAGTGTCGGCCGGTGGCGAGGTGAAGGCATTGATGGGCATCCTGTCGAACGGCAAAGGCGATGTCTGTGCCAACGGCGACAAGGGAAGCGCCTGCTTGAGCCAGGTCAATCTCAAGTACTGATGACGCAACTCTCAGCCCGGCTGCTTCTGAAAACGGAGACCGTCGCGATCCAGGACGTCGTCTGCCGCGGAGAGTGCCGGCACAAGAGTCCGGAAGAGACCGCCCGATGCACCCACCTGGTG
>JBGPLG010000123.1:0-10780 GCA_041486305.1 Gemmatimonadota bacterium | reverse complement strand
GAGGTGCGGGCCCCGGCGTCGAGCGTGGCGAAGACACCGGGCTTGCCGGTCGTGGGCACCAGGTCCACCCGCTGGAAGGCGGCGTCGCGCGCCAGCCTGGCCATGTAGTCCGCGCCCTCGGGGTAGCCCTTGTTCTCAGCGGCGATCGACGGGAGGGCGATCCAGTCCTGCAGCATCTTGACCGTGGCGCCGTGCTGTTTCGCGATCTGGGCCACCACGGCGCTCTGGTCCTGCTCCTGGAACGCGAAGGCGGTCCTGCCCCCCACGGCGAGGGCGGCGGCCCCGGTCGCCGCGCCGTGGAGGAAGGATCGGCGGTCCATCCCGCTGGCGGGAACGTCGAGAGACTGGTCGCGATCGGGATGCACGGCACCCTCCTCAGGTGGCAGGTATCGGGTGAGGTTCATGCACGATGACCTGGCGGCCCACAAACATACTCCCGCGCCGGGCCGGGTTCAGGATCCCGCCCGGGTGGCACGGGTCATGGCGCTCCCGGTCAGGGGTCAGGCCGCGGCTCGATGCCGATCTGGGCCAGGTGGTGCCACAGGTGGTCGACGTAGTCCTCGGCGATGAAGCCGAGGGTCGCGGCCGGGTACGGATCGATGGTACAGGCCTTGCCCTGGGCGCTGTCGGGGATCCGGGCGATGAGGTGCGCCAGGTGCCGGTTGTAGCAGGACCAGAGCTCGACCAGGTCGCCCCAGGCTCGCGCGTTGTAGTGCTGCACCGAGACCCAGTGGTCCTGGGCGTACCCGGGCAGGTGAAGGTCGCCGGCTTGCTGGCCCCGGACGAACCGCTGGTGGTTGTTGGCCGCCGAGTCGATGAGGTGGCCCAGCACCTGCTTCGGTGACCACTTGCCGGGAGACCGGGGCTGCGCCGCCCGTGTGTCGTGGATCGCGGCGAGGGCGGGAAGGGCGGAGTCAATCGATTGCAGGAGCCGGTCTGCGACGGCCTGGAAGGAGGTCATCGATGTCAACATCCTCGGATGAAGGGGGGACGGCTGCCGTGCGGTGGGGTGTCACGGTCGCTTGCCAAAGAGTGAGTCGAGGATGCGCTTGTACTCGGCCAGCGGCATGAGGCCAAGCGCCGCGCGGTGGGCATCGCCCCGGCGGAGTCTTCGATCGGGTCGATGCGCACGACACCGTCCAGGCTCGTCATCTGGGTGCCATAGCGCTGCGGCCGGCCCTGGGTCTTGAGGACCCGATCCGTGAGCATGGCCAGCTCCTGTCCCTCGACCTCTCCAGCCTGAAAGGCCTGCTCCACCAAGGGCAGCATCTCGGCCTGGAAGGCGGGATTCCAATCGGCGTGCTGAATCAGGAGCAGTGCAGCCTTGACTCCGTCGCTGCCGACGCGGGCGCGGGTCGGGAGGCCTTGGGCCCGGAGGCGTTGACCGAGCCAGGTGCCGTTGGCCGAGTCGAGCGCGTGCATGTGAACGACGAGGGTGTCGCTGAGGGTCCCGGTCTGCTGCATCTCGAGCGAAAAACTGTCCCGAACCGCCTGGTCTACGGCCACCCGGGCCAGCAGCTCGGCCCGGAACAGGGAATCAGCGGCGGAGGGCAGGTTGGACCGGGACGAGCCACAAGCCGCGGTCAGCGTCAGCAGTAGCGCGGCGGGCCGTCTCACGGGATGGCCGAGTGTGGGAGCGCGGAAAACGTCAGGGTGCGGTTCTCGAGGCGCGGAACGCCCAGGTCGCGAAGGATCCAGTGATGATGAAGGCGATGACCGAGACCCACGCCGGAACCGTGACAGTCGCAACCTGAATGGGCCAGCCCGCAACAACACGAGTCAGCTGGACGATGGCGAGGACGGAGAAGAACGCTCCCGACACTTGCTCATAGCGACGCATGGGTTGCTCCCGGTGTGGCGTCTGCCGGACGGATCGCGCTGCTCCGCGCGGAGGTCTGTGGCGGCCCGCCCATGCAAGCTAATCATGCGGTGGCTGGCCGCCCGTCAGGCGCGAACGCAGGTCAAGCGCCAAGACCCTGGCCGGCACGCCGGGGCAGGAAATCGGGACGATCAGTCAATTGCCAGGACCGCCCACCCCGACCACATTGGGTGCGCGCCAACCAGGCGCGCCGACCGTCTCACCGGAGTCACCCGATGCGTTCCACTCGTTTCACTGTCGCGTTCACCCTGCTGGTCCTGGGCGCGATTGCCTGCTACAACCCGAATCAGCCCGACTACCCGCCGAGTACGGTGGCGGTACAGGGCGTGAAGGTAACTCCCCAGGTGGTCAACCTGGTCGCGATCGGCGAAGCCCGGCAACTGGTTGCGACGATCTCACCGGCGGATGCGACGGACCAGGCCGTGGTCTGGGAATCCGCGGACGCCAGCATCGTGTCGGTCGATGCGTTCGGCAAGGTCACCGCGAAGGCGCTCGGTAATGGGGTCCTGATCACCGCCGTCACCCACGACGGGCACTTCCAGGCTTCCGTCAACGTGAGCGTCAACCCGTAGTAGCGGGTGGAGCCGGGCCGGCGCCAGCTCTCACACGAGGGTTATCAACTCCCCTTGACCCCGTCGCCCATCGCGAATCTCTCTCCGTTAGGCTCATGGGCCCGAGCGCTGCAACGACACCGCACGGACCGGACGGCCCGACGGCAGATCGATGAGTGTCCCTGACATGCGCGCGCCCTCCACCCGCAGCGTCCAGCGGCCCTGGTAGCGGGGCGATCGAAGGACGCTGGACCATTCTCCGCCCGGCCCTCGCCCGTACCCCAGCTCACCCATGAACTCTCGGGACCCGTTCACTACCTTGTCGGCCCGCACTACGACGGAATCCGGCGATTGCGCGGCGGGCCGCACAACATAGATGACCTCCTCGTCATGACACGCTGGGAACGCCACCTTGTCGACACAGGTCGACGTTCCTCGCCAGGTGCCGAGGATGCCTGCCGGCATCCCGGCCTGTGCCGCCATGTCAGCCGGGAAGGCGGCCGCGAGCAGGAGGACGCAGCGCGAAGACAGCCGGCGGGTTCGGGGCGACATGACGATCCTCTACGTGGGGGCCACTGGTCAGGCTGACCTGCATGCGCTATGGAACCAGTTTCATTGGCGATGCGATGCCAATGGACTGCAGAACAATGGTTCCCGTGGCGCACGCGATGATGGCGACAATGACAAGGGCCCAAATCCGCTTGAGCGACACGCCGTTCGCGGCTGCGCCGAGCACTGCTCCGGCCAGTCCCAATTCCACTGCTTGGCCAAGCCACCAGCCGAGTACCAGTGGCACTGTCATAGTGCTGATGGAGTAGAGGCCAGCGGCAAATGCACCCCATACCACTAGCCCGGCCAGAGCTCCATGCCGGAATCCGGCAGGCGCTCCGCGGACGCCAAGTCGCCGCAGAAGCCAGTACAAGGTGACGGTAAAGACCAGGAACGCCAGATAGCCGAGTGGAATTCGCCGGAAGGCCTCTTCGGGGGGCAGAAGGAACGGCATCGGGCGAAGATAGAGTCTTGCAAGGAGTCCTCCATGCAGGAACACGTCGAACCCGAGTGACAGGGTCCATGCTGCGGCGACGGAAAGCAGCACGCGAGAGGTCCTGGGCGAGGCGAGCGCATCTTCCATTTGGTGATTCCTCTTGGACCCGTGCGGTCGTCGATCCGACGCGGTGGAGGTAGGGGCGTGGTTCCTGACTCCGAACCCTCATCCCCCGCCTTGCCGCTCGCGGCGTCCCCCTACTTCACACCGAGCTTTTTCCCCGCTGCCAATAGTGCGAGCGATTCGCGAATACGCCTTTCCCGCGTGTCCGATCGTTTGGCCATGTGAATCCACACGACGAAGTCACGGCGATTCCTTGGTGACAGCGCCCGGAAGACCTTCCAGGTTGTGGCATTGGCTTTGATCGCTTTCGCGATGTACGTCGGAAGCTCGGGGATGACGGGTCGCGGCCCGTATGTGTTCTGGTTCGGTGCGGCTGCGAGGCCGGCGGAAGTGAGCAAGCCGGCTGCCCTTAGTTCCTGCCACCGCTTTCGATTGATATCCGACCACTTGCTGGCGGGCCGTCGCGGCGTCACCTTGACGCCGTAGCGGTCGGCATCGAGTCGCTTGACGAGACTGTCGATCCACCCAAAGCACAGCGCCTCACGAACGGCGTCCTCGAGCGGCAGCGACTTCCGCCCCGTGTGCCGCTTGCAGAACACGAGCCAGATTCCGGAACTTGACGTGTGGTGCGTCGCCAGCCACGCCCGCCACTGTCGGCGACTCCGAACGTCGACCATCATGAGTTCTGCCGTCACACCTGACGATTCTCCGCTCCGTCGTGTCGGTGGTCGGTCTAACGAATCGCGCTGCTGCTGCGGGGCGCGGCGGCCCCGCCAGGTAAACTAATCATCCGGCCGCCGGCCGCCGCGGACCGGCAGCAGCAAGCGCTGGTTGGGCGGATGGAGGGAGGTTCCGCAGAGGGGGACTTAGGTGCCGCCGGAACGTCGTTCGTGAGAGGGTGTCCGCCCGGTAGCCGCGGCCCAAGCGATAAAGACCAAACTCACGGCCAGGAGTGGCAGCTCGAGCACTCGCCGCCGATGGCTCCAAGCGGGGTTCTGCACTGCGAGTGCTGTTGTGAGGTAACTAACGAATATGCTGAGGATAAGGGTCAAGAACCCAAGACGGAACGGCCAAGCCGGGCCCCGACGACGCCAAAGATCCCAAGCCGCGTATGCGACGAGGGCGCCGGCCACTCCGATACCGAGGAGGTCTTGGGAAGGGAGGGCGCCGACCATGGCAACTCCTTCAGGAGGGACGAAGGCCGTTCTCAGTTCGGCTAGGTAATTTCCAGCGGTCACCCGCCTGACGAACACCCATGAGCTGCGGGGCCGCGGCCCACGAGGGTGTGGCCGCCTAGCCAGACATTACCTTGGCCGCGCCGGCGGAGCTAGCACGGCCCCGGCTGCTTCATGCGAGGGTTGGGCAGCCGAAGAGTTCACAGCTTGGGCAGTGCGGCGACCGTGGCGGCTCGTAGTGCTTTTCGATACGATACCGGCGGATTCGCCAGTTGCCCCCCGAGCGCCACCGCGAGCACGACGGACCCCTTCAGCACCACAAACTCCGCTCCTTCGGTGGTATAGGCCCAATAAGCTCTGTCGCCGAGGCCGGGTTCGTCGGTAATCCGGGCTTCGTCGCCGTCCATCCGGGACGAGACGAGCTCCTTGGTCGTGGCCTGGCCCGCTTCCGCGGCATTCGAAAAGGTGACCTGCGAGAGGATCAGTGCGGCGGCACCAGCTCGAAACGTACAGTATCGCACGGTCCCGCCCGAATCTTCATCCCGCTCGGGACCGGCCGGAGTGCCCGGCGTACTCGTCGGCCCAAGAAGCGCGATGACCGTGGCGCGATCCATCAACTCGCACGGGCCGACCTTCGCCGCGACGGAAGCGAGCAGGGCGAGAAGGAGAGTGATCTCCGGCAGCATGGTTTCTCCTGAGTTCACTGAAGGGGCCCAATTGTCTCGGACAGTGTGCTTAGGTCTGCCCAACGGATCGCGCTTCTGCTGCGGCGCGCCATTGGATTCTAACACCGACGACCAGAACCCGGCCGCGCCGACGGCAGGAAGCGCTGGTTAGGCACCGGCCAACGCCGTCCTGGAAGCCCGAGCGTCTATCGCAAGGTCGCCGCGCTGCTGACCAGGGTGTCCCGCTGCTGCGCCCCGCGCGCCAGTATCGTAAAATGCAGCGCGCCCGATCCAGGCGCGATGACATCCAGGAGCGCCCCGAAAATAGTGTCGTGCGGCGCAGCCCGGTTGATCCATTGTTGACGCGCTTCCACAGCGAGAAACTCATTGCTTTGGCGGCGGCAGAGAGGTCCTTCGGACACGAGCTCGTGGTCGGCGATGGCCATGCCGGCCATTCCACCGGTTTCGCTCATCCGCATCAAGATCATGATGCTACTATCGGGCGCCGCCCACACCTCGGACTCCGCGTCGGGTTCAGGTAGGGACTGAACGCCCAGGGGCAATTGCAGCGTGCCCTGATGGACCTTGAGGGCAGCACGAGCCGAACCGGGCGCAAGAACTTGGAGAGGGCGTGGGCAGGAGGCCAGCGTGGCCGCTGCCGCCGCTTGTTGACCAGCGCTCGGCCTCGTCAATGGGACCATATGGGTGAGAGTGATTCCGCGCGAGGCCAGGAGATATTGGGAATCACACCCCACGTACAGAGCGCAAGAGACCACCACCAGGAGGATTCTCATCTACTACCGCCGTGTGCCTAACGACAATTGGACCTGCACCCAGAACCCTACGCCACTCCTCCCGTCCTTGCAAACCCCAACCCGAGCAATCCTGCCTTTCCCGCGAGCCGACGCTGAAGCCATTGCCCCCCACGACCTTGGGCTCAACCGACGCTCTCCTTGGCAACTTGTTATGGCGCAAACGGCATGCGGCCCAATCCGGCAACGACGAACCCCGGCCCACCCCCACAACATCGACCGGTAGGTCCGGATCCGAACCGGTAGTCGACCCGCGCCCTCCCGGTCCCTACCGCTTCACCTTGGCCAGCAGCTCCGCGAACCACTGCTCGGCATACATCGCCCCGGGGGACACCGGCGCCTCGCGGATCATCAGGAAGCGCCCGTCCGGCGCCACATCGTATTGCGGGTGGTTCCGGGCCCGGCGGTATCCCTCCACCGAGAACAGCGCATGCGGGTTGCCGACCTGGAGCGAAGGACCCGGCGTCACCGGAATCGCCACGAAACGGCCTCCGCTCACGAAGTAGAGTTCCCGGCCGTCTCGGGACCACCGGGGCTCGGTGCCGCCGCCGCTCGAGATCAGCCGCTTGGACCGCATATCCGGGAACGAGGCGACATACACCTCGTACTGGCCGGCGGATTCGTTGGAGGTATAGGCCAGCCAGCGCCCGTCGGGGGACAAGGCGATGGACAGGGTGAAATTGGGGTCGACCAGGAGCGGCTTGACGGTCGTGTCACCCGTCATGCGTCGGAATCTGAAATTGGAATTGGCCCCCGCCTCATCCACTCGCAGCACCAGCCATTGTGCATCGCGGGACACCTCGGCCTCCCAGATTCCCCACTCGTATTTCTGGAGCAGGACCGGCCGGGCGCTCCCATCGGTTTTCACCTGATAGACCCCGACGTCGTTCTGATCGTCGGGCTTCCCGACCGAGATGAAGGTCAGCGACTTTCCGTCGGGAAACCAGGAGGCGCGCCAGTTGGCGGCGCCGTCGGCGTCGACCTTGGCGCGGGTTCCGTCGGACCGACGGATCCACAGGTCGGTCTTCTTGTCGCGTACGCTGACGGCCAGCTCCTTCCCGTCCGGCGACAGCGACGGGTACTCGAAGCGGCCGCGCCAGGTCGAGTCGAGCGGGACGGCGCGTCCGTCCCGGGACACCCACACCAGCTCGGACTGGCTACGCGCCGCGGAGCCGGTCGTGTACAGCACCGCGCCGGAGGCCGACAGGGTGAAACTGGTCGGCTCGACGTCATCGAGAATGGGAACGGCGCCCGAAGAGAGTTCCATCCGCCCCACATCGAACCCGACCGCGTAGAGCCCCCCCTCGCGACTGGTATACAACACCTGCTGCCCCACCGGCGAGTACCAGACGCCCGCCGCGCCCGGCACCAGCAGATGGGCAGTGTTGGTCTTGAAATCGAAGGCGTAGAGGTTGGTGGCGGTGGCGCAGTTTCCCGGGCAGGAGGTGAGGAGAACGCCCCGGCTGTCGGGAAGGGGCCAGAGGTTGGCCGCCCAGCTCAGGTTGACCGGCAATGGGACCGGTACCGAAGCGCCGCCATCGGAGGGGATGCGCCGCAGGGCCGCGCTCAGGGTCCCGGAGTAGATGATGGTGCCGTCGTCGAGCCACGCCCCGGCCTTGTAGTCCGGAGTAGATCCCTCGGCCAGGGTGACGGAGCCTCCCCCAGTCACCGGCACCTTCTTGAGCTTGTTGTCGAGGGTGATGTACCCGACCCACTTGCCGTCCGGCGAGAAGAAGGGAGAGACCCCTCCCTCGGTCCCCGCGAGCGGCGTGGCCTCGGCCGCATCGCGCAGCTTCCGCATCAGCACATAACCCGCGGCCGTCGAATCGGTGTAGACGATGCTCGACCCGTCCGGCGCGATCGCCGCCTGGGTTCCGATGAAGCGCGCGCCGGGCGCGAGGGAATAGGGGATCCGGTGCTGCCAGAGGAGCACGTGCTGGCGGCTGGTGGGAGGAGGCGCCGGCCGCTTGAGCCACAATGCGAGTGCCGCCGCGGCCAGCAGCAGGTTGAGCGCCACCGCGATCAGCAGCGGGCGCCGCGACCCCGCCGCGTGGGTTCGGGGCCGGGCTCCCGTGGGCGTACCGCGCGTGGCGAACGTCGCATCCCCCAACGCGCGGCCGAACTCGGTCGCGCTCGCGATCCGGTCCGCCGGCAACTTTTCCAGTGCCGCCAGCACCGCCGCCTCCACGTGAAGCGGGACCGACTTTCGCAGCTGGGTCAGGGGGCGGGGCGGGTCGGTCAACAGCTTGGCGACGATGGCCTGCACCGTGTTGCCGGTGAAAGGAGGCTCTCCGCACAGCATTTCGTAGGTGACCGCGCCCATCGCATAGACGTCGGCCCGCGCGTCGACGGTCTTCTCCCCCATCGCCTGCTCGGGGCTCATGTACTGCGGCGTGCCCAGGCTCATGCCGGTCTGGGTCATCCGGGCGGTGCCGGCGTGGTGCACCGCCAGGGCAATCCCGAAGTCGGCGACCAGGGCGTGCCCGCCCTGGAGCAGGATGTTCTCGGGCTTGATATCCCGGTGGATGATGCCCAGGGCATGGGCGGCGCCCAGGGCGTCGGCCACCTCCGAGGCGATCCGCACCGCGTCGGCGACGGGGAGCTGCTTCTCCCGTTCCAGCCGGGACCGCAGGGTCTCCCCGCTGACGTAGGGCATCACGTAGTACAGCAGTCCGTCGGCCGCGCCGCTGTCGAGCAGAGGAAGAATGTGGGGGTGCTGGAGCCGGGCGGTGGTCTTGATCTCGCTGAGGAAGCGCTCACCGCCGAGCGCGGCGGCCAGGTCTGGATGCAGCAGCTTGATGGCGACGTCGCGGTCGTGCTTGAGGTCGTGGGCGAGGTACACCGTCGCCATGCCACCCGCGCCGAGCTCGCGCTCGATGCGGTACTGGGCGGCCAGCGCGACGCGCAGCCGCTCCGCGGGATCGGTCAACGGGACTCCGGGTGTGGCGGGATGGCCTAATAATAGACGAACGGCGAGTCCGGCGAGGGCCGGTCACCTCACTCCCACCCCCTTGAAGAAGGTATAGCAGAACACGCCGTCCGCTTCGGTCGTCCGTCGAAGCGCCTGGATTCCGGCATCGAACCGCTCCGGTTCGATGAGGCCCGCGGCGATCGAGGCCTCGCGGACGCCCTCGATCATCGCGGTGAAGGTCTTCCTGGTGAACCCATCGACCAGGGCCGGCCGGCTCGCATCGACATACACCATCCGCGGGGAAACCCGGACCCGGTCGAAACCCGCCTCGACCAGCAACGGGTAGACCTCCCGGCCGACCAGTGCGTTGCCGCCGGCCTCCCGCTGGAGCCGGATCTGGCACTGGATCGCGTCGTGGGCCGCCGCGCTGTCTGGATGGAAATACGTCGATCCGTGATCGCCCTCGATGACGGTGATGGTACCCCCCGGCCGGAGCAGCCGTCCCAGGATCCGCAGCGCCTCGACCGGATCGGCGAGGTGCTCCAGCACGAAGCAGACGAACACATGATCGAAGGACGCGGCCGGGAAGGGCAGCGCGAAGATGTCGGCCCGGCGGAACTCCACGCTGGTGAGGCCCGCCAGCGTGGCCTTTCGGCCGGCTTCGGCGATCGAGGCGGCGGAGACGTCGATGCAGGTGAAGTGTGCGCCCGGGCTGCGCTGCGCCAGGGGGAGGGTCTGCGCGCCGACCCCGCATCCGGCCTCGAGGACCGAGCTTCCTGCCGAGTACGCCGTGTCGGAGTGGAGCAGGTCGATCAGGGTGCCGGCCTGATCCTCGAGACGGGCATTCTCCCGGGAGTGATAGCCGTGGACGTAGGCGTGGCTCACCGCCAGGACACCTCCATCCCGACCAGCGCGTTCCGGCCTGGCGCCGGCTCCAGCACCCGCCCGCCTACGCCATTGATGTTGACCGACCCGACGTAGCGCCGGTCGAAGGCGTTGTTGAGCGCCACGAACGGCTGCAACCGGAGCGCGCCGGTAGTGAACGTCCCGCTCAGCCGCGCCGAGGTGATCCCGGCGCCCCAGCCCTCCACCTTGAGCGTGTTACGGTCGTCCCCGAATACCTCGCCGGCGGTGGTCTGGTCCAGCTCCAGCACAACGTTCCGCACCGTGACTGCCGCCACACCCCGAAAGAAGTGCCGCGGCACGCCCGCCAGGCGCTTGCCGTCCAGCGTGTCGGTGGTGGCCCCGTTCCTGATCCGGTACTCGCTGAAGGTGTAGCCGGCGTAGGTGTAGGCGCCCGACAGGCTGAGCCAACGCCACGGCGCGGTGCCGACGCCCAGCTCCACCCCGCGATTCCGGACCCGGCCGGCATTCTCGAAGAAGGCGCGGCCGTCCTGCTCCCGGGCCTGGATGATCGCGTCCCGGATCCGGCTCGCGAACAGCGTCATGCTGAACTGCGTCGTGCTTCCCACCGCGCCCTTGAACCCGACCTCGGCGGAGAGGGTGCGCTGCGGTCCCAGCGTGGTGTTGAAGCCGACGGTGCCGTTGGACTGGTTCACCAGCTCCGTGGTGGTGGGCGACTCGAAGCTGGTGGACAAATTGGAATAAAGCGTGTTACGGCCCACCGCCAGGCTCACTCCCAGGCTGCCGCTGGCGTTCTGCATCACCCGCGTCCCGCT
>JBGPLG010000122.1:0-10814 GCA_041486305.1 Gemmatimonadota bacterium | reverse complement strand
GTCGGTGGTGAGCCGGAGCTCCAGGTCCGCCGGCAACCGCGGTACGGCCAGGGCGGCCCGGTCGGCGGCGTACGCCCCGTGGGCCCGGTAGAACTCCCTCTGGGCATAGTACACCCGCCGCAGCGCCCAGCGCGCCGCGTCGTTGTCCGGGTCGCTGCGGAGCCGCGCGCCGCCGAACTGGACCACCCCCCAGAGCTCGGGCAGGTGCATGTTCACCACGCCCTGCGGCGACCAGACCCAGTTGTGTTCCGGTCGGACCTTCCCGGTGGCGGGATCCCGGCGAGCCCGATACTCGCCGGCAACGATATCCCGATCCCATTCGACCCGGGAGAAGTTCACCCGCCACTGATCGCCCGCGTGCGGGGGGACCATCATGCCGGCCGAATCCGCGAACGCAGTCCAGGGAATGGCCAGCTCGACGGTCCACCCCTGGTCCCGGTCGCCCGGATCGTTGAGGGTGCCCTGGAGCGCCACCGCGACCCGGAGGCCCGCGACGTCCCAGCCGTCCACCGCCTGACCGCCGTCCCGATACGGCTTGGGCAGGAAGAGATCCCAGACCGTGGCGAGGGCGTTGAGCTCGATCTCGAAGTAGTGGTGGGCGCCGCCGCTGGGATCGACGAACAGCTCGAAGTCGTTGTCGTGGAAGATCACCGCGTCGCGCTGCCGGATCGTCGCCCACAAATCGGGCTCGTCGAGCTCGGCCGCGACGTACCAGTACTCGTCGTCCCACAGCATCCTGACCCGGGTCCGGAGCGGCGGCCGCCGCCGGATCGAGCCCTCGATGTCGGTGAAGGCCGCGGTCCAGGCCGCGCGCCTCCATGCTGGATCATCCAGGCGGCCATCCACCGTGATCGGGAGCGTACGCCGCGCCGCGAGATACCCGCGGACCGCCGGCGGGGCTTCGCGGAGGGCCGCCGGGGGCAGGCCCGGGAGGTCCTGCGCCGCGCCGCTCGCGGGGGGAGTGACGAACAGGAGAATTCCAGCCATTCCGGCCGGGAAATTCCGGCAGCGCAGGGGCGTGCTCCGAGAGAGGCGACGCCGAAAACTAGTCATGCCCCCGCTTTGGCATATTCGCCGGGTTCTCGGTAAGATTGACCCGGCTCCTTCCGGCGGAGGTACCATGCCAGTCTCGGAGCGTTCCTGGTTTCTCGCCGCCACCATGGCGGGGTCCGGCGTGGTGGCCCTCGTGGCAGCCTGCTCCAGCTCGACGGGCCCGGACAGCAGCAACGGACTCTCCGCGTGCAGCGCCGGCTCCCTCCTCAGCGTCTCGCCGGTTGCCTACAGCGACATCCGCGAGTTGGCGCCCCTGGGCAACCTCAACCCACCGGGACACACCTTTCCGACCGACCACATGTATTTCTATCCGCCGTTCGGGCAGTCCTTCCCGGTCGTGGCGCCGGGCAATATCCGGGTGACCAGCGTGACGCTCCAGAAGCGCACCGGTAACGGCCAGCCGGAGTTCGACGACTACGGGCTCGACTTCTCGTCCTGTCGGAGCCAGCACTTCTGGTTCGGCCACATTGCGTCGCTCTCGCCCGGGCTCAGCGCGAGTGTCGGCGCCCTCGGCGGCTCGTGCAATGCGCCGTATCAGACCGGGGGCTACACCTTCCAGCAGTGCTTCAAAACAGTGAGTGTTGATCTCGCCGCCGGAGCGGCGATCGGGACGGCGGGCGGGCCGCTGGAGGGAGCCCTCGATCTCGGCGCTTTCGACGATGAGGCACCCGCGCTCGCCTATGTAAATGCTTCCCGGATGTACACCCAGAGCGGGCTCCATACCATGTGTCCAGTGGACTATTTCGTGACGGGAGTCCGGGACGCGCTGCGGCAGAAGGTCGCGGTCAATGGCGCCCATCGCACCATCGAGCCGGTCTGCGGTACGGTGATGCAGGACGTGGCCAATCGCGCCCAGGGGCGCTGGTTCTTCGACGCGACGGATCACGAGGATCCCCACCTGGCCCTGGTGCATACCAGCTGGGCTCCGGCCATCGGGGCCATCTCGATCGGGACGTCCTTGCCGGGAACCCCGCCGACGGTCCTGATGTTCAATCCGGTGCAGTCGGGCCGGGCCAATCTCGACTTCGGCCAGGTCAGCGCCGACGGCAACATCTACTGCTATCAGTTCACCAACGGGCAGACCCGGGTGTTCCTCCAGCTGGTTTCAGCGACCAGCCTCAAGATCCAGGTGGCCGGGACCGGTGCCTGCGGTGACCCGGCGACCTGGACCTTCGGCGCCACCGCGGTGACGTTTTCCCGCTAGCGGTCGGCGCCCGCCGCCGTGCCGGCCGGCTTGGCCACCACATCGTTCCAGTTGAGCACGGCGTTGAAGATCATGTTGAACTCGCCGTGGTTCTGCCAGCGGTAGATCGGGTTGTTGGAGAACAGAATCACCCGGCCGTTCCCGTGGTAGGCCCGCGGAATGTCCACCGCGAAGGGCCGGCTCCGGAGTGAGTCGGCGCCCACCATCAGTCCGGACAGCACCGAGGCATTCCCGCCCACGTAGCGCGCCAGCACGTGCTCCTCGTCCGCCACACCGACCCGGAACGGCTGCCCGCCCACGTACTTGATCGGGATGGTCTTGTTGGCGTAGCCATAGAACACCGGGTGCTCGGGCCGCACGATCTCGCCCTGGACCAGGGGTCGCTGCGCCGTGAGCCCCGCCACGTTGACCTTCTCCACCGTCCCGGCCCAACCGAAATCGATGGGCAGCCGCGCCGCGTCTCCTACCGCGATCAGGGTTCCGCCTCCCTCGAGGAAGCCCGCGAAGGCGTCCACGCCCTTCTGCCCGAACCCGCCGGTCATGTCGGCGGTCTCGCCGTACATGCCGAGGAACTTGTACTTGTCGGACTTCTGGTAAGGCACCGGCTTGGCGTTAGCCTTCTGCAGGACGGTGGTCCGACTCAGGTTCTGCTCCGCGGCCAGGATCACGTCGTACTTGGACCGCAGACCGCCCTGCTCCACCTGCTCCTTGTAGATCAGGTCGTAGGGCACCCCGAACTTGTCGAGGGTCATTCGGTACCAGCCGAGATTCTGGGTGTTGGTCCATTGCGAGTAGATCGCGACCCGAGGCACCTCGGCGTCGTGCATCGGTACCGTGGGCAGCGCCGTCAGCGCCGCGCCGTTGAGCCCCAGCTCCTCGGCGGCGGCCCGGACCGCGGCGGCACGGCTCATGTCCCCGATCACGAAGGAGCCGGCCGGGAACTCGATGCCCTCCGCGGTGAAGCGCTGCTCCGCGATCTTCATCGGAACGTCCTTCAGCCGGTAGCGGAAGGTGATCATGTTGTTGGAGCCGGTATGGGCCACCGCCAGCCCGGCGGTACCGCTGCCGGACATCTTCCCCTTGAGCGTGACCGTCGTCACCGGGGACGTGGCCACCTTGAGAATCGAGGAGTCCGCCACCTCGACCACGTCCACCATCATCGCGAGGCCGATGGTCCAGCCGCTGTCGTCGTAGGTGGTGAGACGCGCGTCGGGGAATTGCTGCTTCTCGAGCAGGTTCTTGGCCAGCCGGCCGTAGGGCTGATCCCGCTTGATGACGTAGGACCCCGCCGGATAGGTCGTGCTGTCGATCTTGAACGCCTGGGTGGCCTGGCCCACCTCGATCCGCTGGATCCGCAGGATATTCACCAGCTCGGCCGCCTTGGTCATGTCGCGCTGGACCGGGATCACGAATCCGTAGGGCGCCTTGGTCTTCCCTTCTTCGATCGAGTTCCGGGTCTTGATGTAGAAATTCTCCAGCACCGTCCCCGGGAACATCGCGGCGAGCTGGAGCGCCGAGAGCACGCCGGTTTCCATGTAGTTGGTATTGGCCCGCCGGGTGAACTTGGCCGAATCGTCCTTGCCGATCGGGATGCCTCGATACCATTCGCGATCCTGGGCCCCGCCCCGTCCGGTGGGCACCGTGACGCCCCGTCCGAAGGCGCCGGCCGGGCCTCCGCCGGCCCCCGGCGCGGCCGCCGCGCGCGCGGTCGTATCGCGTTTGACCGTCGTGGTGTCGAGGTCCCTGCCGGACTGGGTCTCGTACATCTTCATCATGCCGTTGTGGTTGTACGCCACCGAACCCAGGTACCCCGGCGACCAGCCGTCCATGAAGGCATAGGTGTACACCCCGGGCATGCCGTACTTGGTCATCTGGGCCATTTCCCAGTTGGCGAACCAGGGCAGCTCGGCAAAGAGCAGCGGATCGAGATTGGGATTCTGGGGCGCCGCGCCGCTGTAGGTGTAGAGCAGCGGCTGGGCCTCGTGCAGGTCGTGCATGATGGGCGGATGGGCGGTGAAGTACCAGTCGACGATCGCCCGCATCTGGGGCAGCACGATATTGATATCCCGATTGTTATCGTGGTAGGCGTAGCGGCCCCAGTAGGGCACCGGCGGCAGGTTCCGGTTGGCGGCGGGAGCCGGCACCGTGGCAGGGGCGCCGGCGGTTCGAGCCGTGCTGTCCCGGGCGGTGCGCGCCGTGCTGTCCCGCGCGATTCGCGCCGTGCTGTCCCGCGCGGTGCTGTCGCGCGGAGGGGCCGGCGGCGTATCGACCAGGCCGAGCTCGAGGTTGCGGTAGAACCAGTCGACGTTGCGGTCCCGGCCGTCGGCATCGGCCGTCGGGGTCACCGACACGTAGAGGTTGTCCCGGATCAGCGAGACCAGCGGCGAGGTCTCGGTGGCCAGCCGGTAGACCAGCTCCATCAGCATCTCGGAGGGGCCGGTCTCGCCGCTGTGCAGGCCGCCCATCAGGTGGTAGTGCGGCTTCGTCGCCTTGATGAGAGCGGCGACCTCGTCGGCGCTCATCCCCCGCGGGTCGGCGATCTTCGCCAGGTTCCGTCGGTTGCCCGCGAGCGCGCCCATGTTCTTCTCGGACGAGACCCAGACCACCACCAGCTCGCGACCTTCGTCGGACCGGCCGATGGTCTCTACCCGGACCCGCGGCGTGGCCGCGGCCAACGCACGGTAGTAGCGGAGCTGGTCGGCGTAGTAGGTGAGCTTCTTCGGCGCGCCGATGTCATAGCCCAGGATCTGGCGCGGGCTCGGGACGCCGGGCACTACCGGGAGGTGATCCACCAGGGGGCTGCCGAGTTTCGGGTTGGGGAGCCAGTCCTTGTAGTTCCTGGCGAAGACGGGATCCTGCTTCTGGGAAGGATCCCGGGTGTCGGTCGATCGCTGCTGCGCCGGCAGCGAGCCTGCCGCGAGGGCGCCGCAGAGAACGAGGACGAACGCCGGCCTGGACGAAGTCATGGCGTGGCAACCTGAGGTATGTGTGGGGAGGGGTGCGGCCCCAATAATACGCGATCGACCCACCCGGCGTTGGCGGCGCATCGGGCGGAGTGATTCCGGGTCGGCTATCTTCCCGAGCCTTGGATACCGAGCCCGAGTCTCCCCGGAGCCGCCCGCACCCCAACCAGACATTGCTTATCTCATGCAGATTCAACTGATGCGGGACGCGCATCGCCTGCGATTGCCCGGATTCCTCGTCCTCGCCGCGCTCCTGCTGGCCGGCGCCCGGCTCGCCGCCGCCCAGCAGCCCACCACGCCGGGCCAGATCCGCCCCCGGCCGGCGGAAGGCCGCGACCCCGAATTCCCCCCGCCCAACATCCGGGAATACAAGCCGCGCTCGACCCTGGTCGTGCCGGTGCACCTGGTCCCCCGCTCCCGGTTCCCTTCGGTGGACTTCCACGGGCACCCGCCGGCCCTGACCTCCCAGGACGCGATCAATCTGGTCGGCGCGGCCATGGATTCCCTCAACCTGCGGGTGATGGTAAGCGCCAACGGCAGCTCGGGCGACCGGCTGACCCAGCAGCTCTCCGCGATCGCGGCGAGCCGCTACAAGGACCGGTTCGTCATCTTCACCGGGCTCAACCTCCGGGATGTCGGCCCCGGATCGGGGGCGAGGATCGCCGCCCAGCTGGAGGCGGATGTCAAAGCCGGCGCCGCGGGCATCGGCGAGATCAACAAGGGGTTCGGGCTGTATTCGCGGAAGGCCGATGGCACTCTGCTCAAGCTGGACGATCCGGAGCTCGATCCGGTATGGGAGACGGCGGCGCGTCTCAAGATCCCGGTCTTCATCCATACGGCCGACCCCTCCGAGTTCTGGGAGCCGCTCGACTACCACAATGAGCGCTGGCTCGAGCTGGCGCTCTATCCCGACCGGCGTTACCAGGATCGTACCAGGTTCCCCGCCTTCGAAGAGCTGATGGCGCAACGGAACCGGTTGCTGGCCCGGCATCCCCGCACTACCTGGGTGATTGCGCACCTGGGATGGCACGCCAACGACCTGGCGCGGCTGGGCCGGATGTTCGACAGCCTGCCGAATCTCTACAGCGAGGTGGGGGCCATCCTCTATGACCTCGGCCGCCAGCCGCGGGCGGCCCGGGAGTTCTTCATCAAGTACCAGGACCGGCTCCTCTTCGGGAAGGACAGCTTCCAGCCCGATGAGTACCCGTACTACTGGAGGGTGTTCGAGACTTACGACGAGTACTTCGACTACTATCGCGACTACCACGCCTTCTGGAAGCTCTACGGGCTCGGCCTGCCCGACTCGGTGCTCAAGAAGCTCTACTATGGCAATGCGCTCAAGATCACCCCGGCGATCTCCCGGAGCGGGTTTCCCAAATAGGCGGTAAGTTCGCTCCGGTTCAGGCAGGCACCCTTCTCCAGAGAGGCGACCCATGGTGCAGCGCGACTTCGCGAAGTGTCTGGCGGTGGCGGTGTTGGCGTTGGGAGCCTGTGCCCCCAAGGAAGTGCCCATCGTCGAGGTCCAGGGCGAATGCGGTGACGCGTTCAAGGGCCAGGTCTGTACCTGGGCCCATACCAAGGGAGACAGCCTGGTGGACGCCGGAGCCACCGTGCCGATCGCAAGCATCGAGGCCGCGACGGACGGCACCATGCCGGCATGGCCCCCGGTCGCGGAGCGAAAGCTCAAGCTGCCGGCTGATGTCGTGGCCAAGGGCGGACTCACCCAGCTCTCCATCTTCTGGGAAGGCGTAGGACACCCTCCCGCACAATTCATGACGCCGCACTTCGACTTCCATTTCTACGTCGTGCCGGCCGGGGAGGAGATGACCTACGATTGCAAGGACCGCACCAAGCCCGCCACCCTGCCGGCCGGCTACGTGCTGCCCGACCAGGCCTTGCCGCCCGATATGGCCAAGATGATCGGCGTCGACACCCTCTTCGGCGTGTGCGTCCCGAACATGGGCATGCACTCCCTCCCCGCCTCGGAGATGGAGCGCAAGGACACCTTCCAGGGCGACATGGTGATCGGGTACTACGCCGGCAAGCCGATCTTCATCGAGCCGATGCTCACCAAGGCCATGCTGATGGAGAAGAAGTCGTTCGACCTTCCCATCCCGACGATTCCCGGCCTCACCACTGCGTATCCTCGCGTCTTTCACGCCGAGTTCGATGAGAAGGGGCAGACCTATCGCTTCACCTTCTCGGGGTTCGCTCCGGGCGCCTAGTGCCTCAATCCTCGCCTTGACGGCTCCCGGCCGTCTCAGTGCCGCACTGGCCGACCGCTAC
The DNA here is from genome assembly GCA_041486305.1 of Gemmatimonadota bacterium. Lineage (GTDB taxonomy): Bacteria > Gemmatimonadota > Gemmatimonadetes > Gemmatimonadales > GWC2-71-9 > JABFSM01. The sequence goes on along the minus strand of JBGPLG010000122.1, from coordinate 3,308 downwards.
CGGCTCGAGCGCGAGCTCGGGTCCGGTGGCATGGCCACGGTATACCTCGCCGAGGACCTCAAACACCACCGCAAGGTGGCCATCAAGGTCCTGCATCCCGAGCTGTCGGCGGTGCTGGGCCCCGATCGGTTCCTGAAGGAGATCGAGCTCACCGCCAATCTCCAGCACCCCCACATCCTCCCCCTGTTCGATTCGGGCGCCGCCGAAGGGCTGCTCTTCTACGTCATGCCGTTCGTCGAGGGCGAGACCCTGCGCAGCCGCCTCACGCGCGAGCACCAGCTGCCGGTGTTCGACGCGGTGCGCATCGCCATCGACGTAGCCGGTGCGCTCGACTACGCCCACAAGCGCGGCGTGGTGCATCGGGACATCAAGCCCGAAAACATCCTGCTTCACGAGGGGCGCCCCCAGGTGGCGGACTTCGGGATCGCGCTGGCGGTACAGCAGGCCGGCGGTGCCAGGATGACCCAGACCGGCATGAGCCTCGGCACCCCGCAGTACATGGCGCCCGAGCAAGCCATGGGCGACAAGCATGTGGACGCCCGCGCCGACATCTACGCCCTCGGCGCGGTCACCTACGAAATGCTGCTGGGAGAGCCGCCTTTCACCGGCCCCACGGCCCAGGCGATCGTCGCCCGGATCATGACCGAAGCGCCCCGGCCGCTCACCGCGCAGCGCAAGACCATCCCGCCCCATGTCGACGAGGCGGTGCTGACGGCGCTCGAAAAGCTGCCGGCCGATCGGTTCGGCAGCGCCCAGGAATTCGCCGATGCCCTCACCGGTGACTCCAAGAGCGGGGCGGGGTCCCGCCATCGGGGGCCGGCTGAGGTGCGGAGCCTGCGCCGGTCGCTGCTGGCCTGGATGATGATGGCCGCGCTGATCGGCGCCGGGCTGGGGGGCGCGGTCGTCTGGAGGGTGAAGAAGACCGCGACCGGGGAAGGTCCCTCTCGTCTCGCGATTCTGGCGAACGGCTCCAGCAGCCTGGTGAATTCCGGCCTGGCCCGGGTCCTCGACATCTCGGCCGACGGCGAAACCGTGGTCTTTTCCGCCAACGGTCCGTCGAGCGATTTCGTGGCCCTGCGCCGCCTCGACGGCACGACCGTGACGGCCATCCCCGGCTCGGACGGTGTCCGCAACATGCACCTGTCCCCCGACGTGAAGTTTCTTTATTCACCGCGGGGCGCCCCGAACATGCAGCGCCTCCCGCTCAGTGGAGGGCAGTGGATCCCGATGCCGGAAGTCCAGGCCACGCCGTTCATGACCTGGGGATCGGATGGCACGATCTGGTGGAGCCCCGACTACATCCGGGGAATCCACCGGGTGCCGCCGGGGAGCGACAAGGACGAGACCCCGTTCCTCGCCAGTCCGGGTGTCGCCGAGGCGACGGTCCAGCAGGTCCTCCCCGGAGACCGACTCGCCCTGGTGATCGCCGGCGCGGCCAGCAACACCTCGCAGCCGGCGATCCTCGACCTTCGCACCGGGACGATGCGGCTGCTGTTCGATTCTCCCGTCGTCGAGCTTCGGTACACCTCCGGGTACCTGGTCTATGCCCTCCAGGACAACACGCTGCACGCCGCCCCCTTCGACGTCCGGAGTGGACGGGTGACCGGTGGCGCCACCCAGATCGCCGATGACGTCTCGCTGACGGGGTCGGGGGTGGCGCAATTCGCGGTGTCGGCCACCGGCACGGTGGTGTATATCCCGAGCTTCGGCCGTGAGCTCGTGATGGTCAACCGGGAAGGCGTGACGACCTCGCTCACCGGCGCGCGGCTCAACTACCACAGCCCCAGGTTCTCTCCCAACGGCCGGAAGATCGCGCTCGACAACGTGACCCAGGACGGGCGCGACGTCTGGGTCTACGATCGGGAGCAGGGTCAGCTTACCCGCACCACCTTCGATCGAGACGGGCACGATGCGGTCTGGGCCCCGGACGGGAAGTCCATCCTCTATTCCTCAGTCCGGAGGGGCGTGTTCGGAGTCTACCGGATCACCCCGGGGGCAACCGGCACCTCCGACTCGCTCTACGCCAATGCAGCACTGGGGTATACCGGGAATCTCGTCGACGGCGGCCGGGCGCTTCTGACCGATGCGAACGGGACCAACGGGGCGTCCGGCGGTGATGTCGTGCTCATCCACCTCGGCCGGCCCAACCCCATCGAGCCGCTGTTCGCCAGCACGTTCGCGGAGGGATACGGCGTCCCGTCGCCGGATGACAAATGGGTTGCCTTCGTCTCCGATGAATCGGGACGGCCCGAAGTGTATCTCCATCCCCTCTCGAAGGAAGGGACCAAGATCCAGATTTCGCTGAATGGCGGAAGCGAGCCGGTCTGGTCGCGGGACGGAAAGGAGCTGTTCTATCGGGGCTTCTCGAACGGGAAAATCGAGCTGGTGTCGGCATCCCTCCGACTGGGAGCGGAGCCGACGGTGAGCAAACGGACCACGCTCTTCGACGCCTCGGACTACGAATCGGCGCAGCCGCACTCCAACTACGACGTGGCCCCGGACGGCAAATCCTTCGTGATGCTGCGGCGCAGCCCGTCCAGCCATCTGATGGTGATCCAGAACCTCCCCGGGCTGATCCGGCGCACCGAGCGCAGCGCGCCACGCTGAGTCGCTAGGGCGGATAGAAATTGGCGGCCCGCCGCTCCAGCAGGGCGCGGCTCCGGAACGGGAATACCAGCACCATCCCCGCCGCGAACCCCCCGACGTGCGCCCAGAAGGCCGTCCCTCCCATCTCCTTGGCCAGCCCGCCGCCGAGGATCTGCAGCAGAAACCAGTAACCCAGCATCAGGTACGCCGGGACGACGATGGTGGTGATGTAGAATCCCAGGAAGATCAGCATGTGGACTCTGACCCTGGGGAAGAGCACCACGTACGCGCCCATCACGCCGCTGATCGCCCCGGAGGCCCCGACCATCGGCACCCGGCTTCCGGGATTGAGAACCGACTGCGTCAGCGCCGCGACGATCCCGCAGAGGAGGTAGAACGCCACGAACCGGAACCGGCCGGTGGAGTCCTCGATGTTGTTTCCGAAGACCCAGAGAAACCACATGTTGCCGAGGAGATGGAGCCACCCCCCGTGCATGAACATCGACGTCAGGATGGTGGCCCAGGCGGGGAAACTGCCGGCGTCGCAATACAGGTTCTGGCCCAGCCGGATCGGCGCGCCAGCCGCGACGGTGCCGAAGAGCCGGGCCGGGATCACACCCAGGCCACAGACCGACTGCTCGAGGACGCCCTCCGAGCCGGCCCCCTGAACCAGTATCCAGGCGAGGAGGTTCGCGGCGATCAAGGCCACGGTAACCACCGGC
>JBGPLG010000121.1:0-10906 GCA_041486305.1 Gemmatimonadota bacterium | reverse complement strand
GGTCCGGTGGGCAACATGTCGATCCTGCCGAGCGGCGAAATCAACATGGGCAAGCTGTTCGGCCAATGGTTCGTCTATTCGCTCTTCATCGCCGTGCTCGCCGCATACATCACGGGCCGCACGCACGGACTGGGCGCGCCGCACCTCGAAGTGTTCCGCGTGAGTGGCGCCGTCACCTTCGGCTGCTACGTCGTTGCGCACTGGCAGAACTGGATCTGGTGGGGCAAGAGCACGCGATTCACGGTGACGCACTCGCTCGACGGCATCATCTACGCCCTGATCACCGGCGGGACGTTCGGCTGGCTGTGGCCGCACTAACAGGGTGTCGTGCAGTGGACGCGTGCGAGCTGAGGTCATGGACAGGCGCCCACGGAGCGCGTTAGGCCTATGCGTTCCTGTGACAAGTCCTTGGAGAACCCCGCATGAGCCTGCGCTGGCTCCTATCCGCCGTTCACCTCCTGGGACTCGGAGTAGGTCTTGGAGCGGTGTGGGCTCGTGCACTGGCGCTCAAGGGTCTGCTCGATCCCGCTGGGTTGCGGCGCGTGTTCTATGCAGACTCCTCGTGGGGCATTGCCGCCATCATGTGGATTGTCACTGGGCTATGGCGCGCCGTTGGCGGTCTGGAGAAGAGCACCAGCTACTATCTGCACAACTACCTCTTCTTGGCCAAGATGGGTCTCTTGGTGCTGATTCTAGTTCTTGAGATCAGCCCCATGATCCATTTGATTCGCTGGCGAATCGCGACGGCTCGCGGGGAGGCGCTCGACACCCGTCGAGCTCATCGGTTCGCTGCGATCAGCATGGTGCAAGCCGTGTTGGTCGTCCTGATGGTTCTTGCCGCGACGGGAATGGCCCGAGGATACGGAGCCGCGCGCACGTGAGGTGGAATCCACATGCGATGCAACGCCTACCCGGCGCTTACCGCTGCCGGGGCCCACTTGTTGCAGGGTTCAGCGATCCCCGGGTATCGAACTGAAGCGCGCCTGATGCCGAGAATCGTTATCCGCGAAGCAACGGCGGCGGACGCCCCTGGTCTCGCCCCCGTTTTGGCAAGTCTCGGGTATCCCGCTTCCGAGGACTTCCTTCGATCCAAGCTCCATGTTTTGATTGGCGGACCGGACGACCGAGTCTTCGTTGCCGACATCGACGGCCACCTCGCCGGGGTCCTCAGCTTTCACCGCATTCCGCTCTTCCACGCCCCTGGCTACGCGGGTCGGATCACCGTTCTGGCTGTGCTCCCCTCTGCTCAGCGCAGTGGCGTGGGCCGTGCCCTGGTCGGTGCCGCCGAGGAGTTTGGCTGGACTCATGACTGCGCCAGAATAGAAGTTACCAGCGGAGACCAGCGCGCCGAGGCCCATGCTTTTTATGCTCGCGTTGGGTATCAGGCCGACGAGCGCCGCTTTCTCAAGCATCGCCCGAGATAATCTGACACGCCACCTTTGCGAGCGTATCGCTGGCAGCGGGCGAACCGGCGCTTGCAGCAGAACGCGATCCGTTAGGCGGCACCCGCCGACTTCCGCGGCGGTGGCCGACAGAGCATGGGCATGCGTCCGCGCTTCGTCCTGACCATAGGAGACTTCATGACGGTCTTGGGTGTGGTTCCGCAACTCCGCACGACCAGCCTGGAGGAGTCGATCGACTTCTACGTGTCCAGGCTGGGTTTCGTTCTCGAGTTCCGGTACAGCGACTTCTACGCGGGCATCAAGGTCGGCGCCCAGTCCTTCCACTTGAAGCTTGCTGACTCGAAGGATCCATCCATCGCCTTGGTGTCCGAAGAAGGCCACCTCCATCTATACTTTCCGACCGATGATGTGGATGCTGAAGCCCAGCGGCTCCGGCGGAACGGAGTGGTGCTTCGCGAAGGCGTTGCCGACACGGAGTGGGGCACAAGGGAGTTCTGGGTCGAGGACAATCAGGGGCATGCGCTCTGCTTCGGCCAGCGGCTGGCAGGTACCGCCTAACCAGGGTGTGCTGCTGCGGGTGCGGTCAGGTTCTGGTCGTCGGGGCTGGAATCCAATGGCGCGCCGCAGCGGAAGCGCGATGGCGGGCCGACCTACGCAACCGTACACCTTCCACCCCGCGCGTGGGTGATTCGGAACCAGGCAGCGGTCTAACCGGCGCTTCTGCTGCCGGTCGGCAAAGGCCCGCCGCCGGGCTATGTTTGGGCTGGGCGGCGGGGGCCCCCCGGGACCCCGCGACAGAGACGCGGTCCGTTGGGCGGAGGCCACCGGTCTGATCATATGACAAACAAACGTATCAAGGTCGCTCCTCAGGATCGATGTTCACTGTATCCGGCCTGTGAGGTCTCGCCATGATTCGCGACGTTCTCCGTGACCTGAGGTACGCCCTCCGCTCGTTCGCCAGGCGGCCGCTCTTCACGGGCGTCATCCTGCTCACGCTGGCGCTGGGCATCGGCAGCAACGTGGCGATCTTCAGCGTGGCGAACGCCGTCCTGTTCCGCGCCCTGCCGTTCAAGAACCCGGAGGAGCTGGCGTTCGTGTGGACCCGGCTTCCCAAGACGAACGTCAGGCGCTCGCTCGTTTCGGGACCCGACTTCAAGGACTACCAGACCGAGGCGACGCGGTTCAAAGGGTTCGCCGGGGCGATGGCCCTTCCCGGGACGATCACCGGGGAGGGGCCGCCGGAGCGGATCACGAACGCCTACGTCACCTGGAACATGCTGGACCTCCTGGGGGTCCGGCCGATCCTGGGCCGGACCCATGTCGCGGAGGATGCGTTCCCGATCGATCCCAAGCAGTTCGGCAACCCGGATCCCAAGCTTCCGCCCAATAAGGTGGTCCTGAGCTACGGGCTATGGCAGCGGCGCTTCGGCGGCGATTCCTCGGTCATCGGCAAAACCATCCGCCTGGATGGCTGGGGCTCGCTGGTGATCGGTGTGCTCCCCCGGGATTTTCGCATCTATCTGCCCCCGGACGCCGGCATGCCGACGAATATCGACGCCTGGGGCGTCCTGCCGAGCAACATCGGCGACTTCGAGCGGCAAGCCGCCTGGCTCACCGTGGTGACCCGGCTCAAGGACGGGGTGACCCTGGCGCAGGCCCAGGAAGACATGGACCGCCTGGCGGCGCGCCTGCGGGAGGTCCACCCGTTCCATAAGACGCAGAACCTCCAGATCGTGGTGGCTGGCATGCATCGCGACGTCGTCGAGCACGTGCGGCCTGCGCTGGTGGCGCTGCTCGGCGCGGTGGGCTTCGTGCTGCTGATCGCGTGCGCCAACATTGCGAACCTCCTCCTGGTGCGGGCCTCCGAGCGCGGCCGGGAGATCGCAGTCCGCGCGGCGCTGGGGAGCGGGCGGGGCCGCATCGTGGCCCAGATGCTTACCGAGAGCCTGGTGCTCGCCGCCGCCGGCATGGCGCTCGGACTCGGGCTCGCGTGGCAGGGGATCCGGGTGATCAAGGCCCTCAGCCCGGCCAACCTGCCGCGGATCGAGAGCGTGTCCCTCGATGGCCGCGCCTTCGGGTTCGCCGCCGCCGTCGCCGTGGTGGCGGCGATCCTGTTCGGCCTCGCGCCCGCGCTCCGCGCGGTCCGCGGCAACCTGGCGGAGGGTCTCCGGGACCGCGGCACCGACACCGGCGGGGCCCGGGGGAACAAGCTCCGCACGGCGCTCGTGGTCAGCGAGGTGACGCTGTCGCTGGTCCTCTTGATCGGGGCCGGCCTCATGGTGCGCAGTTTCGCCGCGATCCAGAACGTGGACCCCGGATTCGACCCGAAGAACGTGGTGACCTTCAACGTGCCGATCCCGTTCCTGAAGTACCTGTCGTCGCAACTGCGGGCGACGTTCACCAACCAGCTGGGTGACCGCCTGGCCACCATTCCGGGCGTCGAATCCGTGGGGGGCGTCACTCCATTACCACTGGCCGGCGGCGAGCAGTATTCCGTCGGTTCGTACGGCAAGATCGGCGAGTCGGACGACGTGTATCGGGCCAACAAGGCGGACTACAAGGCCGTGCTGCCGGGATACTTCGAGGCGATGAAGATCGCGCTGGTCTCCGGCCGCAGCTTCCTCCGCTCGGACAACGAGGACCAGGCGCTGGACGTCGCGATCGTGGACGCGAAGTTCGCGGCCCGGGTCTTCGGCAGAGAGAATCCGCTGGGGGCCTCGATCCTCATGGATCATTTCAACGAGAAGACCTTCTCGATCGAGCGGGTTCCCGTGACCATCGTGGGCGTGGTGGCGAATGTCCGATCGGCGTCCCTCGCGGCGGAGGGCCGCGAGACGATCTATGTCCCATATGTCTTTCAGGCGTTTCTGCCGATCACCATCGTGGTGCGCACCGCCAGCGACCCGGCCAGCCTGATCCCGCGGATTCGGAGCGAGGTCGCCGCGCTGGATCGCGACGTGCCCGTCGCCGACCTGTCCACGCTCGCCTCCTGGGTCACGGAGGCCATGTCGCCGACCAGGTTCCTGCTCGCGCTCTCCAGTACGTTCGCCGGCCTGGCGCTGGTGCTGGCGGCGATCGGCCTGTACGGCGTGGTTTCCTTCTCGGCGCGGCAGCGCACCCGCGAAATCGGGGTGCGCGTCGCGCTGGGTGCCAGCGATCGAGACGTGCGCCGGCTGATCCTCGGCCAGGGGATGCTCGTGGCGACGATCGGGATCGTGCTGGGCCTCGGCGCCTCGGTGGCGCTGACCCGGGTGGTGAGCAGCTATCTGGTGGGCGTGAGCGCCACCGACCCGGTCACGTTCGCCGGCGTGCCCCTCGTGTTGCTGGGGGTCTCAGCCCTGGCCTCCTACCTCCCCGCGCGGCGGGCGATGACCATCGATCCGATCCGTGCGCTGCGAGAGGAGTAACCGGATTCTTGCGAGCGCCCAGAGACCAGTTCCCAATCACGGGGAGAGCGCCTATGAGGAAGCGCGCGAATGCTCGGTTCGCCATCAAGACGTGGGATGAAAAGCCCTTTAGTGAGGGCCAGGACCAGCCGAAGCTCACTCGGGCGAGCGTAACCAAGGCCTATACTGGCGATATTGAGGGGAAGGGGCAGGTCGAGTACCTCATGATGTATCGCAGCGACGGCTCGGCTACCTTCGTAGGCCTGGAGCGGGTCGTTGGACGAATTGGCGGCAAGACCGGGACCTTCGTGCTCCAACGCACCGGCGTATTCGAAAGCGGGCAGGCGAAGGAGTCCTATTCGGTTATCCCCGGCTCCGCCACTGGAGACCTGCGGGGCCTCCTGGGCGACGGCAGCTCCGCCGTTGGGCACGGAATGGAGCATCCTTTCACCCTGAGCTGTGAGTTCGCCTAGCCGGTGCGTTCTGAAAAGCGCCAAGATGGTGCTCGCCGGTTCAGGCGGTGATTCCCAATCCTTCACGAGAGGCACTTATGGCCAAGAACATGGGTAGCGCCGATCGCGTGATCCGGGCCCTGGTGGCCCTTATCGTCGCCGGCCTCTACTTCACAGGGCGAATCAGCGGAATCCTGGGAATCGTGCTCCTGGTCTTCGCAGGAGTGTTTCTCCTGACGAGTTTCGTCGGACGGTGTCCCGCGTACCTGCCGTTCGGCATCTCCACGCGTGGGGGTGCAGACAAGTAACGCCTGCCCAGGAGGGAGTGGTGCTGGGCGCCGTGAGCATCGGCCATATCCGGGCCCAGTGGAAAGGCACTCGGTCAGCCGCCCGACCTGCGCTTGCGGTCCGCCGGCGGCCGGCCGCCCGATGACGAGCCTATCTGGCGGGACCGCCGCGCCCCGCAGCAGAAGCGCGATGTGTCAGGCAACTCCGCAAGACTCAAGGAAAGGTGGAGGCAGTGCCTTCCAAGGCTGTCTATCTACTCGTCGTCCCCGGCTTCGCCGATTGGGAGCCTGCCCACGCGCTCGCTGAGCTGCGCCGCCACGGCGGATACCGCGTAGAAGTCGTGGGGCTCACCTCCGCGCCCGTCGAATCCATGGGCGGGCTCAGGGTGTTACCCAATCGGACACTCGCCGAGGTCGATCCGAGCGATGTTGCGGCGTTCATCCTGCCTGGCGGGGACCGCTGGGAACGCGCGCCAATGGAGCCGGAGCTCGTGGCGCTTTTGCAGGGGTTGGACGGTGCGGGTGTTCCTGTGGCAGCCATCTGCGCCGCGACCGTCGCCATTGCCAGAATAGGTCTGCTTCGGGGTCGTCGTCATACCAGTAACGCTCGCGCCTACCTGGAGGAGCACGTCCCGGGCTACGCGGGCGGTGCCGACTATGTGGACGTGCCTGCGGTGCGAGATCGCGGACTCATCACCGCGAGCGGCCTGGCGGACGTGGAGTTCGCCGGGAAGCTCTTGGAGGAGCTCGACGTGCTGAGTGAGAAGCGCCGCCGGCTCTGGACCGATGTGTTTCGAAGCGGACGGGTGCGTTCGGGAGCTGCCTAAGCAGCGCCTGCGGCCGACGGGGCGGTCAGGTTCTGGATGTCGGCGTAAGAATCCAGCGGCGCGCCGCAGCAGAAGCGCGAGTCGTTGGGCAGCACTAGACTAACCACTGCGGACATGCGTCGCACTCGAACCGTGAAACGGCCAGCCCTTCTTATGAGCTTCAGCACCTGTCCCACTACCACGATTGAAGCGCCGATCGAGCAAGTGTGGCGCTTGCTCGCCGACCCCGCACACTATGCCCAGTGGTGGGATGCTCAAACCCGCTCCATCATCCCCGCAGGTCCGGCGCACTTCGGCCAGCAGATCTTCGCCCAGACGGTCGCTTTGGGAAGGCGGTGGGACGTTCACATCACCATTCAGGCCATCACGCCAGAAAAGCATCAGCTCGAGCTGGCAACCCGTCTCCCTTTGGGTATCACTATCCTGAATCACATCAACTGCACCTCACTCGACAGCCACCATACGCGGGTTGGCTTCGGTTGAGACGTCTCGATCTCACCTGGATGGTGGGCCTGGATCATAGAACGCTTTGGCAGCCAGCAACTTCACGATGGCGTCGCGGATGCCCTGGCGCGACTCAAGAGTGCTGCGGAGCGATCCAATCAGGTGACAGGCGTGGCATGAACAACGACGGGGCTGCCTCGCAGCGCGCTCCGTTAGGCCGCGGGCTTGTTAGGGCCGGCGCCGGGCCCGCAGAGCATCCAGCAGGCGGCCGACGATGGCGCGCACTCCTTCCGGCGACGGAGTCGGTGCGCCGGTTCCCTGGGTTTCAACGTACCGTATGTCGCCTCCTACGAGATAGATTCGCTGCTCCCAGCCTTCGAAGCCTTTGAAATTGCGCCACGGGCCTCCGGTCACCTCCTGGTATCGCTCGAAGGTCGCAAAGATCAGATACGGCTCCCCCTCGGCCAGGTAATACTCTGCGCCATACTTTCCGTCGGGAGCCCATTGCTCCAGCACCAGCCGAGTCGGCGCTGCCTGGAGGTAGGCGACCCGAATCTCGGTTCCGTAGGCGCCGGCAAGCCCGGTCAAATTCTCCTTGGTAAAGACAAACCCACCCCACCGCCCGCCCGTGCTGTCATAGGCGGCTTGGGAGCGGCGCTCGAGCGCGGGCACAACTGTCGAATCCCCTTGTCGAGTCGGGCGACTGGTTTGCCCCAACCCATTCGAGGGCGCCGCCCAGAAGAGAACGAGGAGCGACCACGCGAGGCTCTTCATAGTGCATCCTTGTCCCGTATAAATCGGAATGCTCTCTACCCGACGTCTGCAGCGAGTCGGACGTTTCACCACCGCGGTCGCGGCCTAACCAGCGCTTGCTGCTGGCGGGGTCCTGATCGCAGCGCCCGGCCGCCGGAGGTATGTTTGGGCGGTGCGACGGGGCCGCCGCGCCCCGCGGCAGAAGCGGACCTCCTTCGGCTTCACCACATGACGTCGCCGCTTGGCTTGGAATCGGGCGTCGTCCGACTGGTGGATTACGACTCCGCCTGGCCCGAACTCTTTCGCCTCGAGACCCTGCGCATTGCCAACGCCCTGGCCCCGCGTTCCCTCCGCCTCGAGCACGTCGGGAGTACGGCGATTCCCGGCCTCGCGGCCAAGCCCGTTCTCGACATCCTGGGCGGCTACGCAGCCACGGAAGACTTGGCGGCCATCATCTCGGGGCTAGGCCGAGCCGGGTACGTCCACCGAGGCAATCAAGGGATTCCTGGGCGGGAGTTCTTTCGCCGGGGAGAGCCCCGGTCATACCATCTCCATCTCACAGTGGCTGGGACCGACTTCTGGCACGAGCATTTGGACTTTCGAGAGCTGCTCCGCTCGGATGCCGGTACCCGAGACGCATACGGCGCTCTGAAGCGCGACCTTGCCTCGCGGTATCCGCTTGATCGGGGAGCCTACATCGAGGGCAAGGGGCCTTTCGTGCGCGAGGCCCTGCGGCGCTGGCGCGCGCGCGGTGAAGCCTAGCCAGGGTTTGCTGCTGACGGTCCGCGGCGCCCAATCGCCGGATGACTACCGTACCCGAGGGGCCGCCGCGCCCCCCAGGAGAAGCGCGATCCGTTCGATGGCGCGGAATGGGACCCTCGCGCAGACCTCGATCTGGAGTTTGGGTTGGCTGGTAGGACCGCGAACCGTTGACACGGTTCCGTCAGCCGGTGTACTTTGCGGCGCAAAGTAGAACATCTGGAGCTCATTATGCCGCGCTGGCTGAGGGTCATCCGTGGGATGATCGGTACGGGGATGACCTTCGCCGCGGGTGTCGGCGTGGTGGGTTCGGTTCTTGGGCTGGTTGGGCTGCTCCTGGGGGTGCTCTCGTGGGACGACCTGAGGATGGTGCCCAAGCTATCCGTGGTCGCATTCCTCGTCGGCGTGGGGTTTTCCGGCGCTCTGGCACTCGGCGCCCGCGGACGGACGTTCGACCGGCTCTCGCTCCGCTACATTACCGCCCTGGGTGCCGGAGGCGGGTTGCTCTACTTTCTTTTCATTGCCGCCGCAAACGGGGCCAGGGTGTGGTCCGCCTGGAACGCCATCGGCAACCTGGCGATCCTCACACTCCTGGGCGGTGGATCGGCCGCCGCTATCCTGATCCTTGCCCGACGAGCCGGGCATACCCTGAAGCCTGGCGAGGAATCACGCAGCCTGGGGGAGGGTAGGATCGAGGTACCCCTTGCCCGGGGCGACACCGAGGAGAAGTCGGGTCGATAGGGTTCGTCCGTCGGTACGACCACCGGTGGATCTGCTTGCGCCTGGTCCAGCCGCGTTCCCTGACCGGAGGTACCGATGACCCCACTCTTGATGTCGAAGTCGCGAGCGGATCAGCCTGCGTCATCCGTATCGCAGTCATCCGCGATGATGCCCCTGACTTGGCACTTGGGCATCTTCGTGGCGGGTACGGTCGGGGCCGCGGCGGTCGGGGCCCCGACGTGGCTCCTCGGCCTCTTGGGCGGGCTGACCGGCGTCACCGCCCTTTTGTCGTGGACCACGTACATTCGACTCATTCGCACCGATCGGGATGCCTTGCGTCGCGTCGACGCGCGACTGCCCTCGTCATCGACCGAGCGATCGGTAATCACCGGCGACACCGGAGAGTTGCGCGCCGCCCACGACGCGCGCCGCCTGCCCGGTGACGCGCAGTAGACAGGCGGAGCGGTTTTCACTCAGGACCCGATGCTCCCTATCCTCCCGCAGCCAATCCTCCAGCACGCGCTCACCGGGCTTGAGGCCCTTTGTCGGGGCAAGTCCAATGCGACGATACGGGTCGGGACCGCGGACGGCTCTACCGTTGAGGGTTCCCTGATCGGCGCCTCGCCAGGGCACGTGACTGTTGGCATCTCAGGCTCCCCCATCGTCCGACGGATTCCAGCCGATGAGATTCACAGCCTTGCCCTGGAGGAGCCCCATCGAGGGCGCGAGTGGGCGCTGGCCGGAGCAGGAATCATCGGCGCGACCGCCGCGATGGTCGGGTTGGTGTCTGTCCCGGGCATCGGCGCTTACCTTCGGACCCATGCCTTGTCGATGTTCCGGATCGTCTTTTTTCTCGGGGTCGGGCTCCTGACTCTCCTGTTGGCGAGGACGAGGTTGCACGCGTGGCTGTCGTACTGGCGGATTCTATATCAAGTCGATGACGCCTGACCAGCACTTGCCGACGCCCCTTGACCTTCACCGCGGAACACAGAGCAGGGATAGCCGACTCGTGCTGCGGCCGAGGCGGCCAGGTCGATGTCGATCGTGGCGAAGGGCGCTTCGGGTGATGTGCTCGCCAGGATCTGGCCGCCCGGGCTGATGATCCAGCCCACCCCACCGCAGGCCCCCGTCGGGTCCACCCGGTTGGACGAAACACTGAACGCGCCGGAACGCGCGGCGGCCACCACACCTACCGCCAACCACTTGGCCACCGTGGCGGCCGCGGTCGCGCGCGGCGACAGGATGACCTGTACGCCCTGCGCCGCGTAGGCTCCATACGTCTCCAGTGCCCACAGCTCGGTACAGATGTTGAGTCCGAAGGTCAGGGCGCCGGACCGGAATGCCGGGAACTCCGGGTCGCCCCGGTCGAACCAGCGCGCTTCCCAGCCGCCGGGTTCATCGGGCAGAAAGAACTTGCGGCGCAACGGCGTCACGCCTCCACTGCCAGACCAGAGGTATCCCTCATTGAAGGGCCGCCCATCGATGCTCGCCGGTCGGGTGCCCACCACGTACTCGGCGTGCAATTCGGACAGGCGCTCACACTGGGCTTCGCTCTCGGACAAAGCCGCCTCCCAGCGTGCCTGATCGAAGGCCTTCTCCTCCCATACCGCCTCCACCAGCGCGAACTCCGGCAGCAGCACCAGCTCGGAGCGATGCCGTGACGTGTGTTGACACAGGCCCGCCCACGCGGAAGCGAGGGCCTGGGGCTCATGGGGAAGTTCACAGACAGTGACGCGCACGGTGTCCTTTGTTAGACGCTACCAGATCCGCACCCGCGCCTTGGGCTCCAGGTAGAGCCGCTGGCCCGGCTGCACGTCGAACGCATCGTACCAAGCGTCAATGTTGCGAACCGTGGCGATGCGGTAACTCTCCGGG
>JBGPLG010000120.1:0-11011 GCA_041486305.1 Gemmatimonadota bacterium | reverse complement strand
GGCGGCTCGCAATGACAGTCGGAAGGAGACGGAGACCATGATCGGCAAAGACGTCGCCTACGCCATTCGCAGCCTGCTCACGAGCCCGGCGTTCGCGCTCACGGCGATCGTCACCATCGCGCTGGGGATCGGCGCCTCTACCGCAATTTTCAGTGTGGTGAACGCGGTGCTGCTCCGGCCCCTGCCCTATCGCGAGGCGGACCGGCTGGTGCTGGTCTGGAGTGATCTGCGGGCCCGCAACGTCAAGGACTTTCCCATCTCGCCCGGCGACCTGCCCGACCTGCGAAGCGGGGGAACGCTGTTCGAGGGATTCGCGGGGGTCGGCACCTTCCGCCAGCCGCTCACCGAAGACAACGTGGAGCCGGAGCAGGTCCGGGTGGCCGGAGTGACCCCGAACATCTTCTCGCTGCTGGGCGTGCCGGTGGCGTTGGGCCGCAGCTTCGTCGAGGAGGACGGCACGCCCAACCAGCGGCCGCCCCGGCCGGCGCCCGGTGCGCCACCTCCCGCGGCGGACGTGGTTCCTCCCCCCCAGCTGCCCGACAACATCATCCTGAGCGACGCCTTCTGGCGGCGGCGCTATGGCGCGGACAGGAACATCATCGGCAAGACCATCACCCTGGGCGGGGGTCAGGCCCACGTGGTGGGGGTCCTGGCGCCCGGCGCCGAGCTGCTGTTCCCGCCCAAGGTGAGCGTCGAGCGCGACCCGGATATCTGGGAGGCGTTCCGGATCGACCTGGCCAACACCCCCCGAACCAACGTGTTCCTCCGGGTCATCGGCCGGCTGAAACCCAACGTGACCGTGCAGCAGGCCCAGTCCCAGATGGACTTGATCAGCGCCGACATCCGGGAGCGGTTTGCGGTGAAGAAGACCGCCGACGTGGCGTTCCGGCTCGAGCCGATGGGCAGCGACCTGGTGGCGGACGTGAAGCCGGCCCTGCTCGCGCTCATGGGCGCGGTGATTTTCGTGCTGCTGATCGCCTGCGCCAACGTGGCCAATTTGCTGCTGGTCCGCGCGTCCTGGCGGGAACGGGAGCTGGCGCTCCGGGCGGCCCTGGGCGGATCGTGGTGGCGGCTGGTCCGGCAGATGCTGGCCGAGAGCATGGTGCTCGCCCTGGCCGGCGCCACGCTGGGCACCGGGCTGGCCCAGCTCGGCATCAGGCTGCTGGTCAAGCTGCAGCCGCCCAACCTGCCGAGGCTCGATACCGTGGGGATCGACCCGATGGTGCTGGCGTTCACCGGCGTCGCCACGGTGATCGCGGCGCTGCTGTTCGGCCTGGTCCCGGCGCTGCGCGCCTCGCGGCCCGACGCCATGGACGTGTTGCGCGCCGGGAGCCGGTCCCTGGCCCGGGCCTCGGGACGCACGCTACGGAGCGGCGTGGTGATCGCGGAGGTGGCGCTGTCGTTCGTGCTGCTGGTGGGCTCCGGCCTCATGCTGCGGAGCTTCCTGGCGCTGGAGCGCACCGACCCCGGCTACGATCCCACCGGGTTGCTGACCTTCCTGGTCAATCCCAGGGTCCGGGGCGACACGGCCCGGGCGGCGTTCATGCAGGTCATGAAGGAGCGGCTCAGCGCGATTCCCGGTGTACAGGCGGTGACCGCGGCTTCTCCCCTGCCGCTCGACGGTCAGTTCGGGACCGCCCGGTGGGGCACCGAGGCGGCCATGTCGGATCCCACCCAGTTCAAGCAAGCCAACATCCACATCGTGCTGCCGGGCTACTTCGAGGTGATGCGCGCGAAGCTCATCGCCGGCCGAACGTTCACGGACGCGGATAACAATCCCAATGCCAAGACGGTGATCATCGACCAGCGGCTGGCCGCCAAGGCGTTCCCCAACCAGCCGGCGCAGGCGGTGATCGGCAAGCACCTGCTGTTCCGGCCCCGCACGCCGGAGCCGGAGCTGTTCGAGGTGATCGGGGTGGTGGGAAACGAGCGGCACGTGTCGCTCACCGCCGACGGCCCGGAGGCGGGATACTTCTCCGACGGCTACATGCAATACGGAAACGCGGGCCGCTGGGTGCTGCGGACCAACGGCGATCCCACCCAGCTCGTCCCGGCCATGCGCCAGGCGGTCAAGGACATCGATCCGCTGCTGGCCATCGCGGAGGTGCAGCCGATGAGCGCGCTGGTGGACCGGGCCAAGGGACCGACCCGGTTCGCACTGGTGCTGATCGGCGTCTTCGCGGTGATCGCCGTGATCCTGGCGACGGTGGGCCTGTACGGGGTCCTGTCCAGCGTGGTCCGCCAGCGGACCTCGGAGATCGGGGTCCGGATGGCGCTGGGCGCGCAGAAGCGGAACATCTTCCAGCTGGTCATCGGCCACGGACTCAGGCTCTCCGGGGCCGGCATTCTGGTGGGCGGGGCCGGTGCGCTGGCGCTGACCCGGGTCATGTCGTCCATGCTGGTCGGAGTCAAGCCCACCGACCCGCTGACGTTCGGCGCCATTGCCGTGCTCTTCGTGGGCATCGCGGCCACCGCCTGCTGGCTGCCGGCCCGGCGGGCGGCCGGCCTCGACCCCACGGTGGCGCTCAGGGAGGAGTGATGCGCTCCGAAGCATGCTCCCTGGCCGTCGGAGTGGCGCTGCTGCTGGGCGGTTCCCAAATCGCCGCCCAGGTGCCCGCTCTCGACTATCGCGCCGCGACGGTGGAGCTGAAGCGCCGGGTGGTCGAGATCAACCAGGGAATCATCGCGGAGATGGACCTGGGCCGGGTCGGACTCGACACCAACCGCTTCACGGCGCTGGTCACCAACCGGGGCGACTCCCCCTGGATCGTGGCGGTCAATCTCCGGGCCATGCCCGGCCTCTGGGTTCGGGCGAACTGGCAGCGGGGTTACCGGTTCGAGATCCCGGCGCGGTCCCGGCGGCTGATCGAGGCGTTCTACGTCTTCCGCCGGCTGACGCCGGAAGCGGCGCTTCGGGTGGTCGTGGGAATCCCGCGCGACACCGGGAATGAGGTGGAGATCGCGGAAACGCTCTACGATACGACCCTCGCCGTCGGGGTGGAGAATCCCGCGGCATCCGACCCGCGCCTCGCCTTCAACTCCCTCCACACCGAGCATTTCGACGTCTTCGCCTGGCGAGGCTCGGCCGGTGACCGGCAGCTCCCGGCCATCGCGGCGGATCGGGAGCGCGCCCTCCGGCGCATCGCCGAGGTCCTCGATGTGAATTTCACCGGGCGCATCCGGCTGGTGCTCTACCCGGACTCCGCGACCAAGACCACCCAGACCGGCCACATCGGCGCGGGCTTCGCCAGCGGCCGCACCATCATCGAGATCTTCAACGACTCGGTGCAGCTCGACCCGTATCACGAGGTCGCCCATATCGTCGGGGGCCTGCGGGGCTCCCCGCCCGCCATGCT
This sequence comes from Gemmatimonadota bacterium, assembly GCA_041486305.1. GTDB lineage: Bacteria > Gemmatimonadota > Gemmatimonadetes > Gemmatimonadales > GWC2-71-9 > JABFSM01. Next base: position 7,655 of record JBGPLG010000120.1, on the reverse strand, counting down.
GGACGAAGGGTTTGCCGTCTACATCTCGCAGTCGCTGGGCGCCGATGCGCTCAAGTATCTCGGCGCGCCCGGCAAGACCATCACGGAGGTGGTGTGCGGATACCTGCGGTCGAACGAACTCATCCCGCTGGCTCGATTGTTTCGGTTCACCGACATCGGATCCGATTCGACCTTCCCCGGCATCGCCTATCCGGAAGCGGCCTCGATCACCGGCTTTCTGATCGAGCAGCGGGGCATCGAGCGATTCCGCGATGTGTACGCGCGGCTCTCGGGCACCACCGATGAGGCCGAGCTGCGCCGGAACGAGGACGTCATGCGGGAGAGCTACGGGCGCGATCTTGCGGCGATCGACCTGGCGTGGAGAGCGTCGCTGGGCTGCCGGCAGTAAGGTCGGCAGGTAAGCAGGCATCAGGTACCGATGTACCGACCTACCGACTTACCGATTTAGCGACCTTCTGCGGCGCTCCCGGAGCCGGAGCAGCATGTCGAACCCCATCGAGGCGGCAAGCAGGCATACCGCGCCGGCGCTCCAGCCTCCGGCGATATCGGAGAGCCAGTGCACCCCGAGGTACACCCGCGACAGCCCGATCAGGATCACCATCGTCACACCCAGCGCGAGCACCGCGGAGTCCACCTTCCAGGGCCATGGCTGACGAAGGGTGACGAATGCGAGGGCTCCGTAGACGATGAAGGATTCCATCGCATGGCCGCTGGGGAATGAGTACCAGCTCGCCACGGCGGCCGCGGAGGCGAGGTCGGGGCGGGTCCGGGCGAAGAGCAGCTTGAGCCCGGCATTGAGCACTATGCCACCGACCGCGGTCGAGACCAGGTACACGGCGTTGGCGCGCTCCTTGAACAGCAGCAGCAGTGCCGTCACGATCCCGACCACCAGCGCGATCCCCGAGCTCCCCCCGAAAAAGGTGACGGCCTTGAGCGTGGAGGTGAGCGGCGCGCTGCGTTCTCTCACGAACCAGTCGTGGACGGTCCGGTCCGCCCGGTAGACCAGCGACGTGGACTGGCCGAACCGCTCCGCGAGATCCACGAACAGCTCGGCCGCGACGGCCGCCGCGATGGCGCCCAGCAGCAGCAGCACGATCAGCGGGGCGTAGCTCCGCAGCCCGTGCCAGCCGGGGCGCCCGGTGGTCCACTGGCCCAGGCGAGTCCGCCCCGCCAGGTTCAACAGCCTTCCTCCGACTCCCCTGCCCAGCTTCGCGACGCCCGCCAGGGGGAGGTAGAAGAGCCCCCAGAGGGTGAGGAAGATGATGACCGGAAGCACGAACGGGTGCGCGAGCAACGACTGAACCAAGGCTACCGCGACCGGAATGAGGGTTGGCCGTCATGCGCCGTATGGTAGACGACGGCTAACCCGGACCCTCCCACAGGCCCGGGGCCGGGGGGCCGGTTTGCCAGCGGTGACGCCGCGGCGTATGTTCACCCGTTCGGGAGCGGTGTTTCCACCCCGGACTACCCACAACCTCGGAGTCTGAACCATGCGATCCCTCACCTACGTATTGGGTGTGGCGCTTCTCGCGGGATGCGCGAAGGAAAAGCCCGCTCCCGAACCGGCGCCCCTCCCGCCACCCCCGGCCCCGGCCCCCATCAACCTGGCGGATGTCGCCGGCAACTGGACGGTCAAGGCCATGCCGGAGGCAAGCGACAGCGTCCTGCTCACTTACACCCTGCACGCGACGGCCGCGGACACCGGCTGGACGATGACCCTCCCGGGCCGCAAGCCGATGGCGGTACAGATCATGACGATGGGCGACAGCATCATGACCACCGTCCCGTCCTATGAGAGTGCCCTGCGCAAGGGCCAGAAGGTCTCGACCAACGGTGTCATGCACCTGGTGGGCGGCAAGCTCGTGGGCACCACCATCGCGCACTACGCCACGACCAAGCCCGACTCGGTGGTGCACCTCCGGATGGACGGCACCAAGAACCCGTAAGGAGTCGTCGTCCTGTGAAGGGACCAGCCCGGCTTCGGTACGGAGCCGGGCTGGTCGTATCCGGGAAGGTGTACTCGGGTCCGGACCCGCCGCCGTCTCCGTAATTACCAGGAGGAACCAATGGGAAAGATGACCAAGCGGCTCGCCAGGCGCGGCAAGAACGCCGCCCGGAAGGCCTACGACAAGCTGGAGAGCAAGGTGATGGCCGCGCTGGGACGGAAGGCGGTCAGGAGCAAGGTGAAGGGGGTGAAAGCGGTGGCCAAGCGGGCGGCGAAGAAGGCGCTGATCGCCGGCGGCCTCGCGGCCGCCGGCGTCGTGGCGTCGGAGCTCAGGAGACGGAAGAAGCCGGCCTGAGCCGCCGCGCTACCAGCGGCGCTTCTTCCGCTTGGTTGCCTTCCGGACCGCCAGGCCCGCCGCGGCCACCGCGAGCGCGCCGGCGGCCACCTTGACCGCGCGCGAATGGGACGCCTTCCGGGCCGCCTGCTTCGCGGCCGCCGCGGCCTGCTTGGCGACGCGGCCGGCCACCGCGGCCAGCCGATGCAGCGCCCTGCTGACCGCATCGCCCGTCGAAGCGGCTTTGGCCGACTTCACCGCCCGTTTCGCCTTCCTCACGACCTTCCGCGCGGTGGTCCTGCCCGCCGATTTTGCCATGTCGGTATCCTTGGTTGAAGCGTACGTCCGGATCGTATAGCCGGACCGTCGGATACGCAATCGGAGACATGCATGCCCGTTCTCATCGACCTTCGTAAGGCCGCCCATCAGGAGATGATTCGCGAGGGTTTCGAGCCGGACTATCCGGCGGACGTCGTTCGCGAGGTGGGCGCGATCAAGACCCCCGCCTCCGGATCGGGCGCCGGCATTCGCGATCTGCGCGCCTTGCTCTGGTCCTCGGTGGACAATCCCGAGTCCCGCGATCTCGACCAGGTGGAATTCGTCGAGCGGCTCCCGGATGGCGGGCTCAAGGTACTGGTCGGGATCGCCGATGTGGATGCCCTGGTCCCGGCGGGCTCGGCCACCGACCGCCACGCGGCGCGCAATACCACCTCGGTGTACTGCGGGGTGGTCATCTACCCGATGCTGCCCGAGCGGCTCTCGACCGGGCTGACGTCGCTCAACGAGAACGAGGACCGGCAGGCGGTGGTGATCGAGTTCGTGGTGGAGGCGGACGGCACGGTCGACTCGCGGGACGTCTACCGCGCCATGGTCCGGAACAAGGCCCAGCTCGACTATCCCGGCGTCGGAGGATGGCTGGAGGGCAGGAGCGACGAGCCGGCCAAGGTCGCCGCGACGGCGGAGCTCCGGCCGCAGCTCCGGATGCAGGACGAGGCCGCCCGCGCGCTCCGGCAGGCCCGCCAGGCCGCCGGGGCCCTGGACTTCGAAACGATCGAGGTGACGCCGGTCGCGGAGAACGGCCGGGTCACCGATCTCGCGCTCCACAAGAAGAACCGCGCCACCGAGCTGATCGAAGACTTCATGATCGCGGCCAATGTGACGATGGCCACGTTCCTCGGCGGGAAGGGCTCCTCCTCGATCCGGCGCATCGTGAAGGTGCCGGAGCGGTGGGACCGGATCGTGGCGGTCGCCGACAATCTGGGGGAGAAGCTTCCCGCCGAGCCGAGCTCGGAGTCGCTGGGACTGTTCCTGACCAAGCGGCGGGCGGCCGACCCGGACCACTTTCCCGATCTGTCCCTCACGATCGTGAAGCTCATGGGGCCGGGCGAGTACGTCCTCGAGAAACCGGGCCAGGCGGGCGCGGGCCACTTCGGCCTGGCGGTGCAGAACTACAGCCATTCGACCGCGCCGAACCGTCGCTACGCCGACCTGGTCACCCAGCGGCTGCTCAAGGGCGTGCTCGGCGGCGGGAAGCCGGCCTATGTCGACGCGGAGCTCGCCTCCATCGCGAACCGCTGCACCACGATGGAGGATGCCGCGCGGAAGGTGGAGCGCACCGCCCGGAAGCAGGCCGCGGCGGAGCTGCTGGCCGGCCGCATCGGCGAGATCTTCCAGGCCATCGTCACCGGTGCGTCACCCAAAGGCACCTTCGTGCGGACCCTTACGCCCCACGCCGAAGGCATGGTGGTCCAGGGCCAGCACGGGATGGATGTGGGCGACCGGGTGACGGTCAAGCTGGTGGGCACCAACCCGGAGCGCGGGTTCATCGATTTCGCCGGCGCCGCCTCGCCGTGATCAGCGGGGAGGCGGCCCCACCGGTGAAGTCAGGGCCCGCGCGCGTGGATAGGGCCGCCCCGGTCCCTTGATGGCGAGCCACAACGCGTGGTTGAACGCTTCGTCGTCCGCGAGATCCTCCAGCCGCAGGTCGAGCCGCTCCGATTCCCGCGCTCCGGGCCCGGTCGCGGGGTTCCGGTCGGTCAGGGAGACTCCGGGCGTCAGGACCGCATAGGGCGTCAGGTCGGGCGATCCGGCAAAGACGCCGCGCAGCGGTCGCCCGAAGGCATCGAATTGCGAGAGGTGATCGAGACGCAGGATCTCCTCGATCGTGGCGATGACGTCGGTGGTGTTCGCGAAGCGATGCCAGACCCGGGGGCGGTTCCAGGCCGAAATGACCAGGAAGGGAGCCCGGTGTGAATCCACGTGATCGGGACCGTTCTGCGCGTCGTCCTCCACGACGAACACCACGGTCGAGCGCCAGAACGGGCTCCGGGAGAGCGCCTCGATCATGCGCCCCAGGGCCAGATCGTTGTCCGCCATGAGCGAGCGGGGCGTCAGCTCTCCGGCCTTGGCCCCACTGGTGTGATCGTTGGGCAGCCGGACGATCTGGAGCGCAGGCATGGCGCCCTCACGGGCAAAGCGCTCCAGCGCCTGAATCCAGACGTCGGCGCGCCGCTGATCCGGGATCTTGAGATCGAACCCCGGGAAGGCCGAATCGGTGTGCTGCTCGAGAAACGGCTTGAGCCCGAGGTAGGCGGCGGGCAGCCCGTCCTGGTCCCGGGCTTCGGACCCGGTGACGAACTCGCCGAAATTCCGGAAGCTGATGCCCCGCCGCCGGGCCAGGTCCCAGAGGTATCCATTCGCGGGCTCCGCCGCGTCCTCTCCCGGCTCCGGCCTCACGCCGCGATTCTGTCCCTCGTAGTCGTAGCTGCGCCCCCGGCTCGAGTACTGGAGCTGGGTGGTCTTCTCGGTGTAGTCGGTGGTGTAGGCCGCGGTGGACCAGTTGTGGCCCTGGGCGCTCACCTCCGCGTTGGTCAGGAACCGGTCGAAGATCCCGAACCGCTCGGCCAGCGCATGATGGTTGGGCGACACGGCGCGGGGAAAGAACGTCAACGACGTATCGCCGTCGCCCTGGCGCAAGTCGCCCAGCACCTGGTCGTAGGTACGGTTCTCCTTGATGATGTAGATCACGTGCGCGAAAGGAGGATAGGCGCCCGGCGTGCGGGGCTGGTTCCAGCCGTTGAGTCGCGCCACACCGGCGGAGAGCGCGCCCAGGGCCGAAGGATCGAGGGTCGAGGGCGGCAGCACGGTGAGGGTGCCGGTAAGCTGGGAGAGGGTGTAGCCACCCTCTCCCCGACCCCGTTCCGGGCCGGGCCCGTTCAGCGCGTTGGGCGCGGAGCCGGTGCCCTTCCCGTTCACGACCAGCACGGTGTCGTGATGCTCGAGGATGGCGGTGGGGTACCATCCCACCGGGACCCGCCCGGCCAGACGGCCACCGTCGACCGACAGATCGAATACCGCCACGGCGTTGTTGTCCGCCTCGGCCACGAAGAGCCGGTCTTCGTTGCGCGAGAGCGCCAGCGCGTTGGGTGTGCTCCCTTCGCCGGTTCCGCCGGGGACCGTGTCCGCCAGGGTCGCGACGCTCCGGCCGGTAGCGGGGTCCACCACGCTGATCCGGTCGGTGCTGGCGGAGGTGACGAAGAGGCGGGTTCCCGCCTTATTGAGCAGGAGCGCCGACGGATGCCGCCCCGCCGGAATCGTCCGGCCCGGCTCGAGCCATCCCATGGACGGCCTGAAGGTACGAACCTCGGATCCGCCCCAGGCGGAGACGTACACCGTCCCATCGGGCCCGACCGCCACCGCGCAGGGATAGCGCCCGGCGGGGAGCCGCTGCACGATGTTGCCGCCGGCCACGTCGATCACCGCCAGCGAATCGACCAGGTTCTCCGCCACATACAGGAAGCGATCATCGCCGGACAGCGCGAGCCCCGCGGGATAGCGGGTCCCGGGCCGCCGGGGAGCCTTGCGAGCCAGCACCAGGCTGTCGAGCAGGGTGGCGCGGCCGTTCCGCCAGTCGTAGCGGTAGATCACGTCCTGGTTTCCGCCCGACGCGAAGAGCCGCTTGCCCGCATGGTCGAACGCCAGCCCGATGAAGCTGGCGGGCTGGATCAGGGTCTGCAGCACCTTGCCGCTCGAGGGTTCCACGACCTGGATGCCGTTGTCTCCGTAGCCGTCCAGCAGGAGGACGACGCGGTCGCCCTCGGGGGCAGGCACCATCGCGAGGGGAAACTGGCCCACCGGCGTGGTGCGACCGGCCGGATCGAGCTGCGCGCCGGTGGGAAGGCGGTGCGGCTGGGCCGCGAGGTCGTCACCGCCTCGGGGCGGCCCGGGAGTCTGTGGGTTGCAGCCCAGGGCCAGCAGGGCGGCCGCGAGCCCGGCGCAGGAGGTTCGACGAGCCATACCGAACTCCATCGATTGGCGGAGAGGAGGGTTCGACTTCCAATCTAGCCCGCCAATCGGAACATGGGTAAGAATCTCGTAACGCCGAGCCCGGAGCGGTCGAGGTACTTTGATTGACAGCAGTCGGCGTCAGGCTCTACAATCTCAAGGCCGGAATCTTCTCCCCATCGGACGGTCCGTGGATTCTGCACCAACCAGCCCGCGCACCCACCAGGTTACCCGGCTCCTGGGCAGCCTGGACGCGGGCGATCCGGCCGCCCTGGAACAGCTCATCGGGCTCATCTACGAGGAGCTGCACGAGATCGCCGAGCGACAGATGCGCGGCGAGCGCCCCGACCACACGTTGCAGCCCACCCTGCTGGTCAACGAGGCCTTTCTCCGGCTGACCGCCTCGAACTCCTTCACCTGGCAGAACCGGGCCCAGTTCTTCGGCGTGGCCGCGCAGGCGATGCGCCGGATCCTGGTGGACCATTCGCGCCGGCGGCGGACCCAGAAGCGGGGCGGCGCGGAGCAGCGGGTTCCCCTGGACGTCAACCTGGTCGGGGGCGCAAGCGAGATGGACTATGAAGACCTCAACGAGGCGCTCAACCGCCTGGCGGAGTTGGACCAGCGGCAAGCCCGCATCGTGGAATTGCGCTACTTCGGCGGGCTCACCATCGAGGAGGTCGCCGAGGTGATGGCCATCGCGCCGAGCACCGTGAAGCGGCCAACGAATTCCTCGATTTCCGCCCCACCGGCATGGCCCAGTACACCATGCCGGCGAGTCAGTACATCACCGGGTACAGCGCGACCACGGCGGTGACGAGCACGCTGGCCGCCTTCGTATCGCCGGGGGTCATACTCTCGAGCTATCACCAGGTGCAGACCAAGACCATCGGCGACGCCGAGTTTCCCGCCTACGAGCTGCGCAGCAAGTACGGGAAGCTCTCGAGCCCGGTGTACATCCCCGACACGCTCCGCGTCTGGGTGGAATGTCCCTCCTGCACGCCGGTGGTCTCCTCGGCATTTGCCCCCGAGGCGGCGAAGTCCCTCGGCGGCATCCGGCCGTATTCGCTCATCGCGGCCACCTGGCAGCTCGCG
>JBGPLG010000119.1:0-11115 GCA_041486305.1 Gemmatimonadota bacterium | reverse complement strand
CGACCTACGACGGTGTTCTGGGCCCCGCCCGGCCAGTACGCCGCCAGGTCCTCGGCCGTCGCCAGCTCCGGCGACTCCGCCAGCACGGCCCGAAGATCCCGGCAGCGCTGGCGGACGTCGTCGATGCCCCAGCCATCCTTGGCGGTCATGCCTCCTAGAGGTACTGCCGGAAGATGAGCGCGCTGCACTTCGCGGTCCCGTTGAGCACCGACGGGTTCAACCGCGAGAGATCCGAGCTGATCGCCGCCTCGATCTGCACATTGAGGAAGTCGATCTGGACGTTCTTGGCATCGTACCGCAGCGCCTGGACCCGGAAGCACTGGACCGTCTGCAGCAACTGGCCGACCCCGCCGACCAGCGACTGATAGGCGGTCGCGAGGGCCGCCCCGGAGCCGGTCTCGTTCTCGAGATAGCCCGTGAGCAGCTGCACGTTCGGCCCGTTGTAGCCGTAGAGACTGAAGGCCAGGGCGAACTCGATCGAGCCCGGGATGTAGACCACCGGGGCATCGCCCACCTCTTCGAAGACCGCCGTCAGGGCCCGGTTCGCGGTCCATTTGACGCTCCCCTGCTGGATCTTGCCCAGGGAGACCGCGATCGCTTCCACGAACCGCGCGCCCGTCGACTGCGCGATCTTGGGCGGCGTCACCACGGGCATGGTGACGTTGGGCGTGCCGATGGTCACCAGCTCGGTGCCGCCGTCCCCGATGATGAAGACCGGCTCGCCCGAAGTGAAGTTGGTGATGGCCGTGACCGCCACCGTGGTCTCGGCACCCGTGCCCAGCACCGGCGCCGTGGTCGTCGTATCACCGGGCGTGGTGGGCTGCAGCTTGAACAGCGTCAGCGCCGTGATCTTCTTGAACAGTTCCCCGGAATCATTCTGGCGAGGCATGGTGCGCTCCTAGTGACAGGTCATTCGAGATAGAGCAGGGGCAAGAGGCAATCGGCTTCATTGATCGTCGGTTGGGCCTCGCGCTCATAGCGGAGCAGGCGGCGGTCGTCTTCCAGCGGCGTGAGGCGTGTCACCGCCAAGGGGCAGATATCGAGGCCCTGCGCTTTGAAGGCCGACGTCGTCAGGGCGAGCACCACCGCTTCGACCAACTGGCGCGCCTTCCATCCGCTGTCGGGGCCATCCGCGACCCCGGTGAACACGGTGTCGATCCTTCCGGTGGCCTCGACGTAACTCTGGATCTCCATGGCGACGATCGGGAGGATCGTCTGCACGGCGAAGGCCTCCCGCTCGATCACGATCCCAGTGACGCGGCCACAGAGCCCCTGGAGCGTCGGATCCGCGGTCAAAATCGTGTCGCAGGCCTCTCGGACGAGTTGCTCGATATCCGTGATCGTCATCGGGTGCTCGGGATGATCGAGAGGCCTGCCAGGTCACCGAATGCGGTCGCCATCTCATCCTTGGCCAGCTCGACCGCGCGCTCGAGGTAGGGCCGGGCCGGAACCGTCAGCGTCCGCTGCACCTTCCCCGCGAGTTGACGTCGCCCCCGGAACCTGCTCCGGGTTGTGGGCCGATTCCGCTGCTTCCGATCCCCGGCAGTGGCACTGACCCCCTGCTCCAACATCAGCGACGTGAATCGGAGCGGCCCCACCCGGATCCCCGTCCCAACCACGCCCGCCTTGACCGACTTCATCAGCTGCCGGGTCTGGGCATGGGGCGGCTCGCCGGGGGCCGACGGGGTGCCCCCGATCACCCGGAGCCGACGACTCTTGATCGAACTCGCGATCGCCGCCCCACCGGGGACGGCCAGCACTCGGGCCATCGTCCGCCGGAGGATCTTTCCGCAGGCCGTCATCTCCGGCGAGGTGGCTCCCCCGACCGCCGCCAGACTCTGCCGCACCGTGCGGTTGAGCCCGGAGAGTTCTTTCGTCAGATCGAAGCCATTCACGGGATCGTCTCCACCGAGGCCACCAGTGCCACCTCGAGGTGGGCACTGCGAGCGCCGTGATCGAATGGACGCACGTCTTCGACCCGCCATTTCGCCCCCAGCCGCTTGCCCGCCGTGACCACCAGAGCGTCCATCAGCTTGACGTCCGGAAGCCCCGGAATGAGCGCCCGGTCACGTACGGCCGGCGGCGTGCCGAACACTTTCTGCATGATCTGATCACTCACTCCTTCGATCGAACATGCGATCCCGGTCGCGATCACCGTCCAGGAAGCGACCTTGCGACCGGCATCTCCGGTATCCGCTTCCACCGAGCGATAGACCGTCACGACCGACCCGCGTCGCGCGCAGTGCCCGGCCAAGCTCACAGCCGGATCCGTCGGTGGGCCGCCACCGCCCGCTGCCAGACCGGATCCCCCTCCAGGGCCGGAAGGAGATCGGCGCGGTAGCCGCCGATCGCCTCCATGCTGACATCCTCGGCCCCTCGCTGCCGATGGATCGCGGCCACCCCGCGCAGCACCGCCAGGCCGGCATCCGCCGGCAGATCGTCTGCGGTGTCGTAGGTCACCGTTACATACCCCGGGAACCGGAGCCGGCGCGGATCCCTGAGCGACCCGATGATCGACGATCCGGCCGGATCCACGAGCGGTGCGAAGGACCGATGATCGTTCCGCACCAGCCGGGGACTCCCCACCGACCAGACCAGGACCGTCTGGTCGTTTACGACCAGCGTCTCATCCGGATTGGCCAGGTCATACCCCAACTTCACTGAGGTCAGCACCTTGACGGGATAGTCCAGGAAGAGCTGGTCCCGGACCGTCCCATCAAGCCGCTCGACCCGTCCTGCTTGTGCCAACTGGAACGGCACGTCCTGCCGGCCGCATTCGGCCTCGAACATGGCCTCCGCCGCATCCACCAAGAGCTTCAGGGTCTCATCGACGGCATCGAGCCCGCCGATGAAGTCGGCTGCCTGGGTGACGGAGACCAGATCGGCCATCGCCCGTCCTTACTGCGGCGGGTTGGGCGTCGGCGCCTGCGCCGGCTTCCCGAGCAGCGGGATGATCGCGATCGGCGCCGCACCGGTGTTGGCGCTCGGCGTCACCGTGCAGCGGACGTACCGCTTCGTGCCCTTGTAGCCGATCTTCCGGCAGAGGCCGTCGGCGGCGAAGGTGAAGCTGGCCAGCGCCAACGTCCCGATGAGGTCCGCCGTGGCGACCGACGCCGCGTCGCTCAGGTTCGCCGCATCGCCCTCGTCGACCGTCACGGCGAACGTGGCGTCGACATCCACCAGCGTCCCCATGCCGATGAGGAAGGTCAGCGCATCGAAGCCCTTGATGTCGACGATGCCCGAGACGACCGCCGTGTTGTCGGACAGCGCGGAGACCGCCGGCCCGACCGGGTGGATGTTGTTCAGCATGTCCCGCATGGGGCTCTCTCCATGGGGCCGCCGAGGCGGCCCCGTTGTAGGTCAACTGCAGGAAGACAGCACGCTCACGGACCCCAGAGCGTCGGTTACGAGAACAGGGCCAGCTTGATCGCCTCGAAGTTCACGACGTCGCCGCCGGTGCGCTTCGTGGTGTAGAACTTGATGAACGGCTTCGCGGTGTAGGGGTCGCGAAGGAGGGTGATCCCCCGCCGATCGACGATCTGATAGCCTTCGCCGAAGTTGGCCAAGGCCACCGAGAGCGAGGCCGCCGCGACGTCCGGCATGTCCTCGAAGATCGCGTTGGGGTAGCCGGCGATGGTGTCCGGCACAGCCGCCACGAAGCTCGGCTGCCAGACGTAATGCCCCTGCGAGTCCTTGAGCTTCCGGGCCCTCGCCTGGGTCCCACGGTTCATGAAGAACACCGACCCCTGGCGGTAGGGCACCTTCATCTTGCCGATCAGGTCGATGAAGACGTCGCCACCGTTCGGGGCTGCGGCGAAGTCGCCGCTCACGCCCGTTCCGACGCGCTCGATCACGTTCCAGCCGGTCGCGCTCGGCGTGCCGGAGGCGTAGTCGAGGAAGCCGCGGGGCTTGGCAATGCCGTTGCCAACGACGAAGGCGGTGTTTTCCAGCCGACCCAGCTTGTTGGCGATCTTGGAGACCAGCCAGGTCTCCACGTCGAAGTCGGCGTCGTCGAGCTCGTCCTGGGTAACCCGGGGCTCGGCATAGAGATCGAGAACCGGGATCTTCCACTGGCCGAGACCCGGTGCCGCAGTCTCGGTGATGCCGGTCTGCTCGCCGACCCACCCGCCACCCGACTCGGCGAGATCGTTCCGGCCGATCACCTCACGCCGCGAGGTCTGCCGGATGTTGGCGAACTGCCGCATCGGCGAAGTGACGTACATCAGCTGCACGATCCGGCCACCGAGATCCGGGGGCACGGCGTAGCCGCCTTCGGGGTCGGTGCCGGTGGTCATGGCGGCCCGGATCGGCGCGTTCGGGGTGCCGTAGCGATCGCCGGGCTCCCGGACGTAGCGTGCGAAGACGCTCCGGAAATCCTGGTAGGCCTTCACCTCATCGGCCGAGGGCTCCGGACGGGGCGTGAAGTCTCCCTGCGCGCGGGGCTTGACCTGGGCGTAGAAGGTGGAGACGGCCTTGGCCAGCGCCCGGGCCCGCTTGCCGCCGCCCTTGCCGGCGCCCGCCGTGGCCTCGAGCCGGGCCGTGACGGTCTCATGTTCCTTCTGGGCCTTCTCGATGTCGGCGATCTGCTTCTGGAACTTGGTGATGTCCGCGTTCGCGGCCTCCACCTTCGCCACGAGCTCGGCGCTTGCCGCGCCCTTGGCCTCGATCTCGGCGAGCCGCTTGTCGTTCGCGGCGCGCATCTCGGTGACCGCGATCCCGAGCCCGTCGAGGGCCTTCTTGATTTCGGCGTCCATGGCCTAACTCCGCACGAGGAGAGTGAGTTGCCCGAGTCCTTCCAGCAGAGCATGATCAGCGTCCCGCTGACCGCCGAGCGCCTCGAGCGCAGCGACCGCTCCCGCGGCCGCGCGACTCCGGCTGAGCCCTGCATCCCGCAGGGCCCGCTCGAGCTCGCGAAGGGTGGGCTCCCCGGCCGGCGCCGTGAGGCGGGCCGGGGCGTTGCGAAAACGACCAGCGTCAACATGCGCGGCGACTCCCGCCGCGGCCTCGATCGCGTCGGCGAACCCGGCCTCGACCGCTTCCTCCGCGGTGAACCAGGTTTCGTCCGCCATCCACTGCTTGATCTCCGCCTCCGGCTGCTCGGTCTGCGCCATGTAGGCGCGGATCAGGGTCGCCTCGGAGGTCTTGTCCAGGAGATCCGCCGTCTTCCGGTGGTCCGCCGCATTGCCGATCGTGATGCCCCAGGGGTCGTGAATCATCAGCATCGCGTTTTCGGCGATCAGGATCTCATCGCCGGCCATCGCGATCAGGCTCGCGATCGAGGCCGCGAGCGCATCGACGTGGGCCACCACCTTGGCGGCCTGGCTCCGGAGCGCGTTGTAGATCGCGACCCCGTCCATGACGTCGCCGCCCTGGCTGTTGATCCGGACGTGGATCGTGCCGGCCGTGAGCGCCGCGATCTCGGGGACCAGGTCCTTGGCCATGATCCCCCAGGGGGCGATGTCGTCGTAGATGAACAGCGTCATCTCGTCATCGCCGCTGGCGCGCAGGCTGGCCCGCAGGGGGCCGCGCCGGCGGAACGGATCGCGGATGCTCATGCAGCGGCTCCTTCCCCAGCGGCCGGGGTCTTCGGTTGGGCGCCGAGCAGCTGCGCGAGCTGCTCGTTGATGGGCGCCATGTATTCATCCAATTCTGGCGGTCCGGCGTTGTAGCCTTCGCGACGGCGGACTTCGTTCCGACTGAGCCAGCCGGTCAAGACAGCCTTCTGGTAGCCGTCCATCCGCGTCTTGAAGTCGCCGCGCAGCAGGCCATCGACCATGAACTCGACGAACAGACTGCCCTGCGGCACCAGGCTCATCCCGAGCCGGTCCTCCCAGCGCTCGAACCAGGGCTGCATCGTGTACATCACGAACTCGAGCGCCTGCTGCTCGATGTTGTTGTTCGTCGACCGCTCCAGGTGGCCGATCATGTGCGGCGGGACCCGGAAGATGGAGCAGATCTCCGTCGCCGAGAGTTGCCGAGACTCCAGGAACTGGGCGTCGGCGTTCGACATCCCGGTGGTCGTGTATTTGGAGCCCTCCTCCAGGAGCAGCGTCTTGTGGGCGTTCCCGACGCCGGCATACTGCTCCTCGAACTGATCCTTGAGCCGGTCGGCTGCCTGCTTCGTGAGCGCGCCCGGGTGCTCGATCACGCCGGAGAGGCGGGTGCCGTTCGTGAAGATCTTGGCCTGGAACCGCGTGAGCTGGATCCCGATGCCGATGGCTTCGCGCTGATACCCCACGGGCGACAACCCGGTCACCCCGTTCAAGCTCATCCCGCGGAGATGGAGGATCCGGTCGGGGGGCACCTCGAGTTGCTGGCCGAAGGGCAGGGTGACGAGGTAGCGGAACTTCCAGGTCGGATCCTGCAGCACCAGCACGCGGTCCGGGATCAGCGGCAGGAGCTCGCGGACCTCGCCCCGGACCTGGGTGATCAGCGAGTAGGCGTTCCCGGCCAGCGCCAGGTGGGCCTGCATCATCTCGCGCCATTCGAAGGAGGTCTGCCAGGTGTTCGGCGTGTCGTGGAGCAGGGGATAGAGCCAGTGATCGGCGGCGAGCTCCCGGTCTTCGCCCTTCCTTCGGAAGACGTTGAGCGGGACCTGGGCCACGGTCTCCGCGAGCACCTTGACGCAGGCATAGACCGTGGCCAGCCGCATCGCGGCGTCGGGCGAGACGATGGCGCCGCTCTCCGACAGAAAGGCGGGGCCGCGAAGTTCGCGCAGGAGCTCCGGGGAAGAGCTCACCGAGCCAGCCTGCGGCCGGAAGACTTGCGCCAGCAGACTCACGCCGCGCCCTCGCTCGATCCAGACGTCGATTCAGTCGATCGACGCTCTGCCCGGGCCCGCAGCAGAGCGAATGTCAAAGAGCCGGCGCCGCCGAGGATCCACGCCGCAGGCGGGTAGATCTGCGCGACACCGTAGAGCGCCGCGGCGAAGCCGAGCACCGCGAGCCCGTCCGTTAGGTCGAATCGTCCAGCCTTCAGGCGGCCTCCGGGCATCAAAAAGAGACGCGGCCCGGACCCCCATGGAGGGAGTTCGGGCCGCGCCGGCCGAGATGCTTCGGTTCGTCTGCACAGTACACAGAACCGGCAGGCAGGTCAAGTTTTAGCCGAGCTCGATCGCGCCTCGCGTCTCGTAGATACTCGGCCGCGCCCCGTGCACGAGGGCCCGGGAGAGCGCCATGATCGTCGCCACGACGCCATCGATCCGGTCCGCGCTCGACCGTTTGCTCGGTGCGATGTTGTCGTTCTCGTCCGCGCGGATGGCGGCGTTCGCGACCATCCACCGCAGCACCGGATGCCCTCCATGGCGGAGCTTCTTCTCCCGCACCAGGCCCTCGAAATTCTTGCTCGGCTCCGACAGGGTGCGGAATCCCTGGCGCGTCTCGACCATCGTCAAGCCCTCGCCGGCCAGCTGCGTGGCGATCTGGGTCGCATTCCAGGGGTCGAAGGCGATCTCCTGCAACTTGTGCATGCCGGCGAGGGCCAGAGCTTCCGTCTTGATGACGTCGTAGTCGATCACGTTGCCCGAGGTGGCGAGGAGCCAGCCGTCGCGGCGCCAGGCATCGTAGGGGACCCGGTCCTTGCGAGCGCGCTCCAAGATCCGCTCCTCCGGCACCCAGAACCGGCAGACCAGGTCGATCGAGGTGTCGGGTCGGACGAAGGCCAGGACCAGGGCGGCGATATCCACCTTCGACGCCAGGTCGAGCCCGGCGTAACAGACCTCGCCGGCGAGTGCCGCCTCCCGCTCGGCCATTTGCAGACGGCTGCACACCACGTCCCCCGCGTTCCAGGTCTCGATCGGGAGCCAGGTGTCCTTCTGCTCGGTCCAGAGGTTGAGGTGATAGCGCAGGAAGGTGTTCCGGAAGCTCGCCTGCTGCTCCGCCTTCCGGCATTGCCGGGCGAGATAGTCCGCCTTGACCGAGATCCCGAGGTTCGGGTTCGCCTTCTGCCACGTCGCCGGCTTCGACCAGTCATCGCCCGGATCCGCGGCCGCCACGAAGGCGAAGAACGCATCGTCCTCGAGTGCCCCCTGCAGGACCTGGCGCGCGTGCTCATGCTGCAGCCAGCCGATCGACTCGGGGTCGTAGAGGCCGGCCGTCGTGATCTCCCAGAGCAGCGGCTGCCGGCGGGCCCCCATGCCGGTGTCCAGGACGTCGAGCACGCTCCGATCCTTATGGGCATGGAGCTCGTCGACGATCGCCGCTGAGGGATTGAGGCCGTCCAGGGTATTGGAATCGGCGCCGAGGGGCTCGAATTTCGAGCCCATCCGGCTACAGTGGAGGTTGTTCCGGTAGATCCGGACGTAGCGCTTGAGCTGCGCCGAGGCGCGGACCATGGCGATCGCGGCGTCGTGGACCAGCTTGGCCTGGTCCTTCTTGGTGGCGGCGGAATAGATCTCCGCCCCGTGCTCCCCATCTGCCACGAGCAGGTAGAGCCCGACGCCGGCGGCCTCCAAAGTCTTGCCGTTTTTGCGCGGGATTTCGATGAACACCACCCGATAGAGCCGGGTTCCATCGGGCCGGAGCCAGCCAAACACCTGGCGGAGGGAGAATTTCTGCCACTCTTCGAGGGTGAAGGCCTTCCCAGCCCATTCCCCTTTCGCGTGGCAGCAGAGCGTCTCGATGAAGATGACCGGACGCTCGGCGGAGACGGGATCGTACCAATAGCCGAGCGGGTGCTTCGACTTCTTCGAGGCGCCCCAGCGCCCGACATCACCATCCGGATAGGCTGCGGCAAAGAGCGCCTCGGCGCGTCGATAGGCGAGCTCCTCGAGCTGGCCGGTGGGCCGTTCAGGCCGGGGGACGCGCACGGCGGCCGAAGAGGAAGTCCTCGGTGCCCTCCTTCTCCGCGTCCGGCGGCAACTCGATGCGCCCGCGGCTCGAGGGGGTGAGCCCCAACTCCCCGCAGAGCCGAGTCGTCAGCGACTGCAGTCCTTTGAGCATCCCGAGTTCGGGCCGCTGGACGACATACCCCTTGTCCGTGACGAAGGTGTAGCCGACCTCGGTCAGGATCTTCTCGAGCTCCGCCATCCGCGCCACGTTCTGGCAGTATTGCGCGAAGACGTACCGATCGAGCTTCGTGATGAGCCCCGGGGGGACCGCCTTCCAGACCCGGCGCCATTCCGACTTGGCCGCGCCGCTGAGCCAGGACGGGATCGAGGGCTGACCCGGCGCCGGCCGAGGCTCCCGGCGGTTGATCTTCCGCTTCCCGGGGTTGCCGGCGAGCAGTTTGAGGTAGGCAGGCTTGGGGGGCGGGCCGCGCTTACCCATGGGCCAACCCCCCACCATCGGAAACCTGCGGGCGTGTATCGGAATTTGGGCGCACGGCTTGGCGGCCATCGCCGAAGGAAGCGACCCCCCTACCCCCACCCCCCGGCGTGCGGCGGGGATTGCCCAGGCCGCCATGCTCGGTCGCGGTGCGTCTGCTGTGACAGGACTTACAGCGCGCGTGCAGGTTGGATCGCACGAGGGCGAGGTCAGGGCGCAGGCGTCGCGGAATGATGTGGTCGACCTCCTCTGAGGGCGCCGGGCAATCCAAACAGATCGGCTGCTCCTTCAACACCTTCGCCCGTAGCTTCCGCCATGCTGGCGTGGAATAGAACTGCCGTCCTTCCCCCTTCCGCTCATCCGCTGCTGCGCGTCGAGCCGCATCCTCATCCGCTCCAGTGTGGGCATGCGCCGCGCAGTAGCCGCGCTCCACCAGGGCAGGGCAACCATGGGCTCGACAGGGCCGCAGGGCAGCGCGTGGCATCAGAGCGGATCCTGAAAGATCTGGTATTCAAGTCGCGCAAAGCACTTACGACGCTGACAGTTCTGCGCGATCCCGCCCCAGGAATGCCGGTCACCATCGACCGGCATCAATCGGATGCGTGCCCGGGTGCGGGGCAGCAGCGTGAACTGACCCATCTGACACCATGGGCAGCGCACGACCTCGCCCGGGCCGTAGGTCTTCCACTCCGTCGGGTTCGCATCGGGTGCGACCCCTTCGTAGTCCGGCGGCTCGGTGTGGGTTTCAGCCGTCGACTCTGCGGCGACAGACGGCGAGGCCGGCTTCTGCTGCGCGCGATGCCTGCTCAGATCTCCTCGCCTTCGTTCGGTTTAGCGGCCGGCGAGGGAGCGAGCAAATCCACTTCTGCATCGCCCGCAGGCATCCGGAGCAGCAACGCTTTGGTAACAGTGTGCCCAGCGACGCGCAGGGCATCGATCGTATCTCGCGCCGCGGCGAGCGCGTCCGGATCCTGATCTTGGCCCTGGATCGGACCCGTGCCTTCCAGCCAAAGACGGTATTCCATGTGCTGCTCCTTGCGTCAGGGGGGAACGATGAGACCGGGTTGACCAGGCTGAGGCGCCGTGTCGGGCTCAGGCGGGGCGTTTGGGTCCGCCGGCGGAGCGCCGAAGACCAGCTGGAGGGGCGGAAAGGGGGCTTCGACGAGAACGCCATCCTCCTCGACGAGGTGCCGCACGAGGCCTTCATTCACCAGGGCGACGAAGAGCTCCACGACCATTTCCGGGGGGAGCGGCGAGGTGGGGACCTCGCGCGGCGGACACTGGATGCCGGTCCCGGTATGCCAGACCGCAATGATCTGGAACTGCGGGGCGAACACACCGGCGGGAATCAAGGCGAGAAGAGGTATCCCAAACGAGTGCGGCGACTTGCCGTTGCCGGGGAGGGGGGCTGTCACGCGGCCTCCCTGAACACCGCCGGCAGCTCATACCGGCTCTCTGCGCCACAGACCCGGCAGCGGCCTTCGAATCCGGTGATGGGGCCCAGGCCGTCAGGAATGACCCGAAGGGCCTTGATCCGGGTCCTGGGACTGTGGCAGCAGCGGCAGCGCAGGGTTTGCGGGACGGGGCGGGAAGCCGGGCCGTACTTGTCGCCCAGGAGCCCCGCCTCGCAGAGCACGAGGAGAAATGCCGCCAGTGGGCTGAGCACCACCGCGTCGTCGGTCACGGCTTCCCCGTTTCACGTGAACGGGTTTTTCCTGGTGCCGTATCCGGTGCTCTTTCGGGGGGTGTTTCGGCGTGCCCTCGGGGGCTATCCTGGGTAGATTCGGTCGGGGAAGTCGTTGCGGCGGCTACGTCATTCGGTTCCGGCTGCCCGGTTCCGGCCTCGAGGTTG
>JBGPLG010000118.1:0-11409 GCA_041486305.1 Gemmatimonadota bacterium | reverse complement strand
AGGGCTCGGATCGGCTCCGGGACGAAGAAGTTCTTCCAGTAGTAGGCCCCCGGTCCGAGGGTACGGGCGGCCCACAGCTTGACCGAAACGCCCAGGACCACCAGGAGGGCGCCGAGCCCGAGGCGAACCGGCTCGGACAGGGTGGGGGACAGGGTCTTCCGGGTGACGAGGCAGAGCGCCACAAAACTCACCGCGTCGTTGTTGAGGAGGAACGCAGCAATCCGGCGGAACCGGCGGAATCCCGCTTCCCCGCCGGCACGGCGGGTGAAGATCTGATCGCGACGCTGCCGGGTCAATGCCACGCCGATCCCGACGACGTAGGCGAGCCGACTCGCGAGGTGATAACCGAGTGCAACACCGGCCCACATACAGGTCTCCCGGAATGCCGGCGTTCAGCGTGGAGGCGAAACGAACCTGCGATGCGCCCTGAGGGACTCGAACCCCCAACCCTCAGATCCGAAGTCTGATGCTCTATCCAATTGAGCTAAGGGCGCCGCGCCGAAACATCGCACCGATCGACGGGCCGCGCTAGAATTCCCCCATGCAGACCGCTCCAGCCGCCGCGCTTCCCTGCTATCCTTGCCCCCACGGCTCGGCCTGCTGCGCCTTTGGGGCCACGCTCTCGGAGGAAGAGGCGGAGGCGATTCGCGCGGTCCAGGGAGCGGGGAAGGCGTACCAGACCCGCTGGGGAGAGTGGCGGACCCGGGTGGTGAAAGGCCGCTGCGTCTTCCTCCGCAACAACGCCTGCTCGATTTACGGCCAGCCGTACTACCCGGCGGTCTGTCACGGATTTCCGTTCGTCGACGCGGAAACCGGTGGACCGTACGAGTTCGAGCGCGACATCTGCCCGGAGTTCGCGCTCCGGCCCGAGCTGTACCAGATCAACCCCTTCAGAACATCCAGCCCAGCCGCGCCTTGAGCACGGTGCGGTTGCCCGCGTCGGTGGCGCCGAGGCCCACACCGACGTTGATCACGACGTTCGGGCTCACCTGAATATCTCCGCCTCCGAAGAACTGATGGACCTGCTCGCTCCGGGGCAGGAAGTTCCCCACCTCCCCGGGCGCGCCGTAGTACTCGAGACTCAGGTCCACCGCAGCAGTCGCCGCGAAGGCCACCCGCGCTCCCGGCTCGAAGTCCCAGCCGGCATCGGACCCCGGTCCCTTGATCGAACGCCCCAGGACCGGGTTGAAATCGACCTGGAGCCTTCCGAACTGCCGCTCGATGATGGGGCGCACCTCCAGCGTCACGTCGGCCTCTTCGTAGAGATCCCGGGGAAACCCCGCCTCGAGACTCAGGCTCAGCTTGACCGGCAGTTTCCAGGTATCGGGGGCCCGCACCCGGGGCCGCAGCCGCACCGCCGCGAAATCGGGACCGTGCCCGGAGCGCTTGGCCAGCACCACATAGCCGGCCATTTCGAATAGATCGGTAATGCCCCGGGTCAGCTCGAAGGTGAGATGGCTCTGCCCTTCGCTCGGCGCCGTGGCGCCTTCCATCAGCCGGGTCCCGCGGGTCGTATAGTTGAAATGGGTCTCCAGATTCCAGCGACCCTTCGGCACCGTGGCGTATTCGTACACCTGGATCTCGAAGGTGTCCTGAGCCGCGACTTCGGCGGCGGGTAACAGCATCAAGGCGGCCAGCAGAAGGCTCGTGCGGGTAGTCACCATGTACCGTCGACCGTTGAATGTTGAGTCGCGCGGCCTCGGGGGCCGCCCTTGAGGATGAACAACCCACCGAACGCCAGCACCGCCGCGGCAATTCCGAACCACTGGATCGCGTACATGAGGTGCGGCCCCTCGTCCAATGGGGGCAGCTCCGCGCGGAACGGGTAGACCGTTCCGTTGATGGTGTGGGCCACTCCATCCGCCGGAACCGGCTGGGCCACCAGGTACACCCCCACGACGGGGTAGGGGAGCCGGGCTCGAACGGCGCGAAGGTCGAGGCTCTTCCAGGTCTCCCGCCCGTCTCGCGCGATCGGGGTCCCATCTCCCCGGTCGGGTACCGGCAACAGGGTGCCGTGAAAGACCCGGGTGCCTGGTTCAGCCCACTCGGCCGGGCCGGGATCGACCGCGTCGGGGGCCGGCACGTAGCCCCGGTTCACCAGGACCGCGCTGTCGCGGCCCGGGATCCGCAGCGGGGTGACGATCTGCACCGCCGGGACCCCGCGGATCAGGTGGTTCCGCAGCACGAATTCATGCGTCGGATCGAGCTCGCCGGTCAGGATTGCGCGGCGGTTTGAGAGCAGCGGGTGTGCGGACATCGAATCCGCCACCAGCGGGGGCAGCGTGCGTCCGATGAGGGCCTGGCCGTTGGCGGCCCGGCGAACCGTGAGCCGACCCAGCTGCCAGACCCCGAGCGAAAGGCAGGCGGCTCCGATCAGGACCGTGATGGTCAAGAGTACCAGGCGACGCATCCGGGCTCCCGGTGTCTGCTTTCGAGGACACTCGCTTCACTCGCGAGTATCCCCACGCTCAGAGTTAAGTATCTTCCCCGTATGAAGATAGTGTCGCTTCCGCGGCGCGGCCCGCCCCTTGCTTCCGGGGAAGTGCCGGTCAGCCGGTGAACCACATCTTCCAATCACGCCGTCCGAGAGGGTGCGCATGCGGACCACATTGAGATTCCTCGCCGCCGCAATCGCCGTCTTCATTCTCGTCCCGGCCTCCGACGCGATGGCCCAGCGCCGTCGCGGACTGGTCGACGTCTCCCAGCCGCATGAGCGGCACGGTGCCTGGCTGAGCTTCGGGCTGGGTGCCGGCACCGACTCGTACCGCTACGACGTCGATTCGAAGTTCGGGCACTCGCTCACCAAGCCCTCGTTCTTCATTGCCGCGGGCGGCACGGTCAATCCCCACCTCAGGCTCGGGGGCGAGATCAACGCGTGGGTCAACGAGTACACCGACGCCAGTGGCTACAACATCACGGAATCCCTGGTTGGCGGCCTGCTCACGGGCCAGGTCTATCCCGTCAGGGACCTCGGCCTGTTCGTCAAAGGCGGCCTTGGCATCAGCCGAAGCGGCGCCGATGTGTCCGGCGGCGGCTACGGCCCCGGGGAAGTCGGCTTTGCCTACCTCTATGGCGCGGGCTATGAGGTGAAGCTGGGCCGCAACTTCTTCATCACGCCGCTGGTGAGCGTGATGAACCACCGTTCCAATCAGGGCAACCGGAGCGCCGATCCGCTCGGCACGCTCCACGAACGGGTGGTGTCGTTCGGCGTGGGGCTGACGTTCCAGCCGGGGCGGTAGATGAAGACGCTACGACGCTAGGACGCTACGACGCCACGACGGCAAGTTGTTCCCTTGCAAAGCAGCCCCCCGCGCTCGAGCGCAGGCGGGCTGCTTTCGCACAAGGGCTTCTTAGCGTCGTAGCGTCTTAGCGTCGTAGCGTCTACCAGATCACCGTCGACTTCTCTACCCGGAGCTTCCGGGTAAGCTTCTGGCCCGCCACCTCCACCACAACCAGATAGTCACCCGGCTCGACCGTCGGCGCGCCGCCACCGCCCCCGAAACCCCCACCGCCGCCGGTGAGGGCCTGGATGGCCTGGAACCCGCCCAGGGCCTGGATCAGCGGATTGCCGCCAAACCCCCCACCTCCGCCACCTCCGCCACCTCCGCCGCCGCCCGCACCCTGAACCGGCCCTTCACCGGGACGGGGGATGAAGGCCGGAAGCCCTGGTGTGCCGCCGCCCCCGCCGAACCCGCCGCCACCGAATCCGCCGCCGCCCAGGGTGAGCAGCTGGGTCTTGGCCGAGTCGAGAGCGGCCTTGTTGCCTCCCGCGGCAACCATCGAATCGATCGCCTTGTCGATCTTGCCGATCAGCGCGGCGCTGTCACGCTTCTGCGCCGGAGAGAGAAGGGCTCGCGGGGGAACCTTGCCGTTGAAGGTCCAGTAGATCCGCTGCAGCCCGGTGCCGGCGGACCCCGTGAGGCTCCGCAGGGTGTCGCCGGTCGCGTCGACGATCGAAATGCGGGCCGCCTTGCCGCCGGCCCCCGGCGCGACGCGCCAGACGATCTCCGCGCCGTAGGGAACCGAGTTCGACTGGAAGCGCATCTGGCCGCCGCCGCCGCCGCCGCCGATCATCGCGTCGTCGGGGCTGGAGCTGTACTGCCACGCCGTCACCGGCTGGAACAGATAGGCCTGGGCGCTGAGCGCCGCGTCGTTGAGCTGCTCCAGCGGCGCGATGTTCACGACCCACAGCGAACGACCGTGCGTCGCAGCGATGAGGTCGTGGTCGCGGGGCTGGATCCTGAGATCGTGCACCGGGACGGTGGGGAAGCCCGACATGAATCTCCGCCACGAGGCACCCCGGTCGGTGGAGACGTAGAGTCCGGTTTCCTTTCCGAGGAAGAGGAGATCCGGATTGACCGGGTCCTCCCGGATCACGTGCACGAAGTCGAGTCCGCCGCTCGGCAGGTTGTTCACGATGGAGTGGAAGGTCTTGCCGTAGTCGTTGGTGGCGTACACGTAGGGCGTGAAGTCGCCACTCCGATGGCCGTCGAAGGTCACGTAGAAGGTGGCCGAGTCGGCGTAGGACGGCTCGATCCGGCTCACGTAGGTGAGCTTGGGAACCCCGGGGAACCGGCCGGTCAGGTTGTCCCAGCTGCCGCCGTCGTTCCGGCTGATCCACACGTTGCCGTCGTCGGTGCCGGCGTACAGGAGCCCCGGACGGATCGGCGATTCGTTGAGCGACACGATATTGGCGTAGGTCTCGGCGCCGGTCGCGTCGTTGGTGATGCCGCCGGTGGTCCGGGTGCTGATCCGGACCTTCATGGTGTCGTTGTTGCTGAGGTCGGGCGAGATCGGGTACATCTCGTCGCCCCGCTTGACCGACTTCATCACCCGGTTGGAGCCGGCGTAGAACACCGCCGGGTTGTGCACCGAGAGGAAGAACGGGGTGTTCCAGTTCCACCGCAGCTGCAGGTCGGCCGAATCCCGGGTGGCCCGGGCGCGCAGCTCGGCCAGGCGGGCCTTCATCTCCTTGGTTTCCGGCTTGCTGGTATCGCCTCGCACGATGAGGATGGAGTCCTGCCACTTGAGATACAGGGGCCTCCATTGCGGCTTGGCGAGCTGGGTCTGTTCTCCAGTGGCCAGGTTGCGGCGCTGCATGTTGCCGCCCTGCGACTCGGAATAGACGATGTTCGGGTTGCTCCAGTCCTGCGCCGTCACGAACCCGTCGCCGCCGCTGATGTACTGCCACTGCGAATTGGTGATCGGGGTGCGCCGACGGGTGGGCCCGCACCAGCTGCCGTTGTCCTGGAGGCCGCCGCAGACCCGGTAGGGCACTCCGAAGTCGTAGCTCACATTGTAGAACTGCCCGATGGGGATCTGGTTGAGCGCGATCCAGTTGCCGCCCCGGTCCCAGGTCTGCCAGACGCCGCCGTCATTGCCTTCGACCTGGTGGTTGGGGTCCGCCGGGTCGATCCAGTGGGCGTGCGAATCCACGTGAATGCCCTGGCTGCCCGACCGCACCGTCTTGCCGCCGTCGGTGGAGAAGACCCTCGGCGTGGAGGAGAAGTACACCCGGTCCGGGTCCTTGGGATCGACCCGCACCTGGGAGTAGTAGAAGGGCCGGACATTCTGCCGGGCCATCCTGGTCCAGGTCTTCCCCGCGTCGGCGCTGCGGTACAGGCCGCTCGGCGAGGTCTGGGCCTTGGCGCCCTTTTCCGGCTTGGGGTTGGGGTTGGTGTCGGCCTCGACCATCGCATAGACGATCTGCGGGTTGCTGGCCGCGATGGCCAGCCCGATCCGGCCCTTCATCGACTCGGGGAAGCCGTTGCCTTTGACTTCGCTCCAGGTGGCGCCGCCGTCGGTGCTCTTCCACAGCGCGCTCCCGGGGCCGCCGCTCTGGAGGAAGTAGGGCCCCCGGATCCGCTCCCAGCTGGCCGCGTAGAGGGTCTCTGGGTTGGACGGATCCATCGCCACGTCCACGACCCCGGCCTTGTCACTGATCGCCTTGATCAGGGTCCAGGTCTGGCCGCCGTCGGTGGTCTTGTAGAGACCGCGCTCCGGATTGGTATTCCAGACCGCACCCAGGGCGGCCACATAGACGATGTTGGGATTGGTGGGGTGGACCACGATACGGCCGATGGTCTGGGTCTTTTCCAGCCCCATCGGCTTCCAGGTGGAGCCGCCGTCCAGGGACTTGAAGATGCCCCGCCCGGGCGACAGGGAGTTGCGGGAATTGACCTCGCCGCTCCCGAACCACACCTGGTTGGTGTCGCTGGGGGCGATCGCCAGCATGCCGCCCGAGATGACGCCCTCGTCGCCAGTGCCCCCGAAGACCAGCCGAAACGTGGTGCCGGCATTCGTGGTCTTCCACACCCCGCCGGCCGCCGCGGCGACGTAGAACGTCCGCGAGGGGCTGGGGAGGCCGGCGACATCCGCGACCCGGCCGCCCATGTTGGCGGGGCCGATGTTGCGCCAGCGCAGGCCGGCGATGATGGACGAGTCGACGCGGGACGTGGGGATCTGGGCTGCGAGCAGGGTGGGGGCCGCCAGAAGGCTCAACAGGCCGACTGAGCTCCGGCGAAGGCGACGGATCATGGAGGGCTCGGGGGACCGGGTTGTCTGATTGGCTCGGGACAGTGCTCAAGATACGTCCAGATCAGCCGCTCTGTTGACCGGTGCGGGCCGTCCCGAGCGTTGACCCCTAACCTGTTTCCCGCTATTCTCTTGCACTCGCCCTGGTGGTGAAACTGGTAGACACGCTATCTTGAGGGGGTAGTGCCGTAAGGCGTCGCGGTTCGAATCCGCGCCAGGGCATCCGAGACGACTTCCGCCACTGTAGCTCAGGGGTAGAGCTCTCGATTCGTAATCGAGCGGTCGTCGGTTCAAATCCGACCAGTGGCTCTGCACAGGCGCTACGACGGTAAGACGCTACGTTGACAGAAAAACGGGCCGGCTTTTGCCGGCCCGTCTCTTTTCTAGCGTCGTAGCGTCGTAGCGTCTTCCTACTGCTTGTCGTACACCGTCTTCCGCGTCATCTCGCCGTTCGGGGTCTGACTGGTACGAACCACCGTCATGGCCTTCCCGTCGGCGCTGAGGGAGCGGACCTCCTTCGAGGCCGAGCCGCTGGCGCTGGTGCTCTCGATGACGAGCGTGGCCCCGTCCCAACGGATCGTGCTCTTGGTGTCACCATTCCGGCCGGCGTTGACGCTCTCCTTGCCGTCCAGATTGTAGGTGGTGGTGCGGGTCTGATCGCCGAACTTGGTCTCGATCACCAGCTGGGTGGCGCTCTGGGTGATCGTGGTGACCGCCGTGCCCATCCCGCCGCCCCCGCCCCCTCCGCCGCCACCACCGCCACCCATCATCGGGTCGCTCTTCTCCATGTTGATCTTCCAGCTGCCACTGAAATTGGTCGTGCCCTGCGCGGCCGCCGGGCGGAGCGCGACGCTCGCCAGGAGTGCGGCCACGGTCAGGATTCGTGCGGACATACGGTCTCCGGGGTGAAGGTGATTGCCCCATTCTACGTATGGCGAGGCGGGGCCGTTGGGGCGCCCGTGGAGGCAATCCATCCACGCCCCTTCCCCGGACGTATTGCTTGTCGTAATACTAGGTCACGCCCCCCGAGACCCGGGGAGGAGTGGTATTCCAGATCGGCACCGAGGTCCTAACGCCATGAAATCCAACGAGCTGCCAGCGGCGCCGGCCCGGGCCGGTCACCCGGGCGGATTCGGTCACACCGTATACTCTCACACGGTCCGCCGACTGGTCGACCGATTCACCTATCCGGCCGAGCAGCCCGTCATCACCCTGCTCATCTACTACGCGCTGCTCCTCATCGTCGGAACCGCCATTGTTCGCTATATCCCGGGCGCGGCCGACATGATTTCCGGCAAGCGACTGGCCGAGCTGGGCCAGGCCAAGGGGCTCACCGATCCGGTCAGCACACCCTGGTTCGTCTGGAACATCAGCGTTTCCATGGCGCTCTCGATGGTCGGCGCGTTTCTCCTCATGCTGCCGAGCTCGTGGGTCTACATGGCCACCCGGCAGAAGAAGGGGTTCGACCAGCAGGTCGTGCAGACCTTCATCATCCTTGCCGTGGCGGTGGCGGGGGTGATCATCATCGCCCGGAACAGCGTGGCACTGGCCTTCAGCCTGGCGGGGGTGGTGGGCGCGGTCCGGTTCCGGAACACGTTGCCGGAAACCCGAGACAGCCTCTATGTCTTTCTCGCGATCGGGGTGGGACTCGCGGCCGGGGTCGACGCGCTGACCGCGGCGCTGGTGCTGTCGGCGGTCTTCAATTTCATCGTCCTGGCCATGGAGCGGATGAACTACGGCTCCTGCGCCCTGGGCAACAACCCGCGCGGGTTACTGGTGGGGTCGGCGCCGTCCGAGAAGAAGGCCAAGGACTTCAATCACGTCCTGCTGGTCCGCGCCACCGACGCCGACAAGGCCCGCGCGGCGGTGGAGACGGTGCTGGGCACCGAGGTCCGGCGTTTCCACCTCGCCGAGATCGAGACCAGCGCCAAGGGCAAAGGGGTGCTCAAGTACCTGATTCGCATGGGCAAGGGGGCCGAGCCGGAAACACTCGAGGACGCGCTGATCACTCGCTGCGCTCCCACGGTCCGCGGCGCCCGGATTCATTGATGCGCGGGAGTCCGGGGGCCCCCGGGAGCAGTTCGCGATCCGGCTTACCGAGCCATGAGGGAGGAATGATGCGAGTCCGGTCCCTGACGGCATTGTGCGTCGTTGCGTTCGCCGCGCCGGCCGCGGCCCAGCAATACGCCCCCGCGGAGTCGGTCACGGTGGTTCCCGGCGCCCGGTTCAAGGCCGGGGGGATTCACCGGCTGTTCTTCGGCACCCACTACCGGCCGCTCTGGACCACGGCGATCCGGGTGCCGGTGCTCAAGCTCTCGGAGTTCGCCGGGGGGCTCAGGCCTCTGAAGCCCGGCGGCGGGCAGCAGACCAAGTCGCTCCGGCTCCAGGGCGCCGACGGGCGGGAGTACCAGTTCCGCTCGGTGTCCAAGGATCCCAGCGTGGTCCTGCCCCCGGAGCTGCGGGGCACCGTCGCCGACCGGATCATCCAGGACCAGATGAGCGCCGGACATCCCGCGGGCATGGTGGTGGTCCCGGAGATCCTGGACTCCGTCGGCGTGCTGCACACCCGGCCCATCCTGGTGCAGATGCCCGACGATCCGGCCCTGGGGGAGTACCGCAAGGAGTTCGGGAACCTGCTGGGCACCATCGAGGAGCGGCCCGGCGAGCTGGCCGGGGGAGGCTTCACCTTTGCCGGGGCCTCGGCCATCGAGGGGACCGACAACCTGCTCGTCAGGGTCGAGGAGCACCCCGAGGTTCAGGTGGATGCCCGGCAGTTCCTCCTGGCCCGGCTCACCGACGTCTTCCTGGGTGACTGGGACCGCCACGCCGACCAGTGGCGCTGGGCCCGGGTCGCCGGACCGGGCGGGGAGCGCTGGCTTCCGATCCCCCGCGATCGGGACCAGGCGTTCGTGCGATTCGACGGCATCATGCCCGGCTACGCCCGGCGGACCGCCCCGCAGCTCCTCGACTTCGGCTCCGGCTACGGCGAGATCGTCGGCGCCACCTGGAACGGGCGCGATCTGGACCGGCGCTTCCTGTCCAGCCTGGAGCGGCCGGTCTGGGATTCCGTCGCCGCGGTGCTCAAGCGCCGCCTCAGCGACAACGCCATCGCGACCGCGGTGCGGCGGCTGCCCCGCGAGTTCCAGCCCCTCGACGCGGCCCGGATGGAGCGCGCGCTCCGGGACCGCCGGGACCATATCGACCGGATGGTGGGCAAATACTACCGTCTGCTCGCGGAAGACGTGGACGTTCACGCGAGCGACAAGAGCGATGACGCGAGAGTCACCCGCAATTCCGACGGCACCACCACGGTGACGCTGGCCCACGCCGGCAACCAGTATTTCCGCCGGACCTTCAAGCGGAACGAGACCAAGGACATCAGGGTCTACCTGCACGGCGCCGACGACAAGCTGACGGTGGAGGGAGGCGGGAGTGGCTCGCCCACGGTGCGGGTCATCGGCGGCCACGGCGACGACCAGTTCACCGTCACCCGGTCGGGTGGAGTGCACCTCTACGACGACAAGGGCGCCAATCACGCCGTGGGCGCCGGCATCAACACCAAGGCGTGGGAGCCCAGGACCGACAGCACGAACCCCAAGGCGCTCCCGCCCCGCGACTGGGGCGTGAAGGTGTACCACCGCCTGACCGGCGGGTACGGCAGCGACATCGGGGCCCTGATCGACTACGGCGGGTACACCGAATTCTACGAATTCCGGCGGGTGCCCTACTCCACCCGGCTGGACTACAAGCTTCAATTCGCCAGCGGGAAGAAATCGCTCCGCTTCGTCGGCGGCATCACCCGGCAGTTCGAGAACTCCCGGGGCTTCTGGCGCATCGACGGTCTCGCCAGCGGTATCGAGACGCTCCGCTGGTACGGCGTGGGGAACGAGACCTCGCAGACCGGCCACCCGCTGGAATTCTTCAAGGTGAACCAGAATCAGTTCGCGGTGGGCATCCGGATCGGCTCCCGATTCGGCACCAGGAACTGGTTCAGCATCGGCCCCGAGGCGCGCTGGTCCAGCACCGACCTGGCCAAGCAACCCAACCGCGACCGGTTCATCGGCGCGGACCGGCCCTACGGCTTCGGCGAATTCGGGATGGTGGGCCTCTCGACCGAGCTGGTCATCGACGGGCGGGATTTCCCCGGATTCGCCACCAAAGGGGTGTACCTGTCCCTCAAGGCGAGCGGGTTCCCCAAGGCGTGGGACGTGAAGGAGACGTTTGGCCGGGTGCAGGGGGAGGCGTCCCTGGCCCTGGCTCCCCAGGGCTCCTGGCGCCCCTCCCTCACCCTGTTTGCCGGCGGCATCAAGACCTTCGGCAGCACTCCGTTCTTCGAGACCGCGCGGCTGGGCGGCCTGCGCACCCTTCGGGGCTATCGCCCCGACCGGTTCGCCGGCGACGCGGCGGTCTACGGCTCGGCGGAGCTGCGGCTGCCCCTCACCAGGCTGCAGATCATCATCCCGGGCGAGCAGGGAGTCTTCGGCTTCGCGGATGCCGGGCGGGTCTACCAGGATGGCGAGACATCCAACGAGATGCACTCCTCGTTCGGCGGAGGCGTCTGGCTCTCGTTCCTGAGCCGGGGGAATGTGCTCTTCGTCGGGGCCGGCGCGCCGGACCGCTCGAAGGAGGGCTCCCGGATCATTGCAGGGTTCGGGTTTCCCTTCTAGGGAGCCCGATCTGGCCTGAAATCGGTCTGGCTGTGCCTCAAAATCGCTTCAAAGCGTCGTAATAATCGGCAGGCTCCGACTCGAGGATGGCAGATGGAATTCTTCCGCAAGATGATCGATGTCCTTACGCTCGGCTCCGACCGGCCGGTACGGAGGCTGGTGGCCTACTACGTGTTGCTGGGCGGGATCATCGTGGCGCTGGTTCGTT
>JBGPLG010000117.1:0-11613 GCA_041486305.1 Gemmatimonadota bacterium | reverse complement strand
GCGGTGCGCGGTTCCATGGTCCGGGTGCGCGGTTCCAAGGAGGGGGAGCGAGGTGCCTAGGAGGGGGATCGAGCTTCCAAGGAGCGGGGGCGAGGTGAGACGGAGGGGGAGCGCGGTGCCAAGGAGCGGGGGCGAGGTGAGATGGAGGCGGAGCGAGGTTCCAAGGAGGGGGAGCGAGGTTCCAAGGAGCGGGGGCGAGGTGAGACGGAGGCGGAGCGCGGTTCCAAGGAGCGGGGGAGAGGTGAGGAGGAGGGAGGAGGAGGCCCGGAGCAGGGACCGGAAGACGCGGAATAGCGAAAGCGAGGCACGCAGGAGCGGGCGGCAGGCACCGAACGGCTGGGAGCCGACTCGGAGCGGGGAGCGACCCGCTCGGGAGAGCGAGCAGCCGGCCCGGAGGGCCGAGCTACCGGCGGCTGAGCAGCACGAACACCAGCGCCGCGATCGCCACCAGCGCCAGCGCCCCCATCGCGATGACCAGACGGCGGTCGCGGCTCGCCGCCGGCGTCTCGGCCACCACCACCGGCACCGCGGGCGCGCCCGGCCCCGCCACCTCGGCGGCGGACACCACCTTGTGCCGGGTCCCGGTCGGGAGCGCCCGCTCCAGCGTCTCCGCCGCCGCCACCAGCCGGAGCGCCTCGGTCATCGCCTCGGCGGTCTGGAACCGGCCGGCGCGGTCCTTGACCAGGGCCTTGCCGAGAATCTCATCCAGCGCCTCGGGCGCGTCGGCGCGGAAGTCCCGCACCTTGGGGGGCGCCGCCTGGAGGTGCTGCTGGATGACCTTGCCCACCGAGGTCCCCACGAACGGGGGCCGCCCCGAGATCATCTCGAAGATCATGCACCCCACCGCGTAGATGTCGCTCCGGTGGTCGATGTTCTCGAGGCCCTGGGCCTGCTCCGGGCTCATGTAGGGCGGGGTGCCCAGCGGGATCCCGATGGCGGTGATCGAGCGCTGTCCCTCGCTCACCGCCCGCGCGATCCCGAAGTCCGCCACGATGGCGTGGCCGGCCGAGAACAGGATGTTCTCCGGCTTGATGTCCCGGTGCACCACCCCCCGGGAGTGGGCGTACGCCAGGGCCGAGAGCACCTCGATGGCCACCTGGACCGCGCCGTCCACCGAGAGGGTCTTTTCCCACAGCAGCCGGTCCCGCAGGCTCTCGCCCTCGACGTGCGGCATGACGTAGTAGCACAGCCCGTCTTCCGCGCCCGAGTCGAACAGTCCCAGGATGTTGGGGTGCTGGAGCCGGGCGGTGATCTGGATTTCCCGGAGGAAGCGCTCCGCCGTGAGCGAGGTGGTGATTTCCGGCTGGAGCAGCTTGATGGCGACTTCCCGGTCGTGCCGCAGATCCTTGGCCAGGTAGACCGTCGCCATGGCCCCGCGCCCCAGCTCCCGCTCGATGGCGTAGCGGCCCTGGAGCATCGTCTGGAATCGTTGGAGCAGTGGATCGCTCACGCGAGCAGCCGGTCGTGAAGGTGTGGGTGCTCCGCCGAGGGCCGGGCGCCCCGCACGTAGGCGCCATCCGGCCCCAGGGTCCAGGCCGACGGTTCGGCAAACAGCGCGGTGAGCAGGGCGTCGAGCCGGGCCACCAGCGGAGGCGACGACACCGGGGTAACCACCTCTACCCGGCGCCGGAGGTTCCGCGGCCGCCAGTCAGCCGATCCGATAAGATACTCGTCCGCCCCGCCATTGCCGAAGTGGTAGATCCGCTCGTGTTCCAGGAACCGGCCCAGGACGCAGAGGACCCGGATCCGGTCCGACACCCCCGGGAGGCCCGGCCGGAGCACCGACAGGCTCCGCACCATGAGGGAGACATCCACCCCCGCCTCCGAGGCGCGGTAGAGCGCCCCGGTGATCTCGGGGTCCTCCAGCCCGTTGATCTGAGCCCGGATCCGGCCGCCCTTCCCCGCCCGGGCGTGGGCGATTTCCCGGTCGATCCGCTCCAGGAACCCCTTGAGCATGGTGCCCGGCGCCACCAGGAGCCGCCGGTAGCTCGACCCCGGCTCCCGGGACGACCCGGTGAGCTGGTTGAACAAATCGGTCAGGTCGGCGGTGATCTCGGGGTCCGCGGTGAGCAGCCCCAGGTCGGTGTAGAATCGCGACGTGGCCGCATTGTAGTTCCCGGTGCCGATGTGGGCGTAGCGCTTGAGGCCCTGGGGCGTCTTCCGGATCACCAGCGCCACCTTTGCGTGGGTCTTGAGCCCGACCATGCCGTAGATCACCTGCGCGCCGGCCTCCTCCAGCTTTCGAACCCACCCCACGTTCCGGGCCTCGTCGAACCGGGCCTTGAGCTCCACCAGCACCGTCACGTCCTTGCCCCGTTGCGCCGCCGCGAGCAGCGCGTCCGCCACCAGCGACCGGTCGCCCAGCCGGTAGAGGGTCATCTTGAGCGCCATCACGTCCGGGTCGACCGAGGCCTCCTCGAGGAACCGCCCCACGGTGGCGCCGAAGTCCTCATAGGGGTGGTGGACCAGGATGTCTCCCTGGTCGATCTGCTCGAACACCGTGCGGTCCAGGGCGAGCGGCCGCTTGGGCTGGAACGGGGCGAACGAGTACGCCGGGGGCAACCGGCCGGCCAGGTCCCGCAATGCGCTCAGGTCGAGCGGCGAATCGAGCTCGTAGAAGTCCTCGGGGCCCAGCGAGGCCGCCGCGCCCCGGCGCTCGAAGCGCAGCTCGCGGAGGAGCATCTCCCGCACCTCCCGGGGCATGTTGCGCTCCAGCTCGATCCGGACCGGCGCGTTGCCGGGCCGCCGCTTGACCTCCTCCTCGATGGCCTGGAGCAGGTCGCCGGCCTCCTCGTCGTCGACTTCGAGGTCGGCGCCCCGGGTGATCCGGAACAGCCAGGCGCCCTCCACCGGACGATCCCGGTAGAAGGCCTGGATGTTGGCTCGCACGACCTCCTCGAGCAGGATCAGGTCGTCGCCGCCCGGGATCTTCACGAACCGGTCGAGCCGCGCCTTGAGCGGAAGGGTGGCAAAGTGGATCGGCCCGGTGCGAACGTCGAGCACCACCACCCCGAACGTGAGCACGAACTGGGGGATCACCGGGAAGGGATGTCCCGGCGACATGGTCATGGCGCGGGGCGTGAGCACCGGAAAGAGCTCCGACTCGAAGTGGGCGGTGAGGGCCGCGCGCTCGGTCTCGTCGAGCCGGTCCCAGCCCCGGAGCCGCGCCCCCGCCGCCGCCGACGCGGCCAGGCAATCGGCGGCGCAACCGGTCTGCCGAACCAGCAGCGGGGCGGTCCGCGCCGCGATCGCCTCCAGCTGCTCCCGCGCCGAGAGGCCGTCGAAGCTGCGCGAGGTGGAACCCTCCAGGAGCGCCGCCTTGAGCGCGCCCACCCGGACCGAGAAGAACTCGTCGAGGTTCGCGCTCACGATGGAGAGAAAGCGCAGCCGCTCGGCCAGCGGCATGCCGGGATCCTCGGCCAGCTCGAGCACCCGCTCGTTGAAGGCGAGCTGGGCCAGCTCCACGTTGAAGAACCGGTCCTGGGGCAGATCGGTCGTCGCCCGGGGCGTGGCGGCGAAATGGGCGGACGGTGCGGACGGACAGACCGACGGACGGACGGACGTCGCCGGCGGCGGCGCGAACCGTTCGACCGGGTCCCGGGGCGCCGGGGCGAGCAGGCTGGCGCGGGTGGCCACCGCGAGCGCGGCGAGGGTTTCCGGCGTCCGGATGTCCGGGGTGCCGATCCGGGCCACCGCCTCCCCCGCCGAGAGCCAGGTGAGGCCGTCGCCGGCGCCGCGGATCCTCCGCACCACCCACACCTCGAGGGCGTCGCGGTCCTCGGTGGGGGGAAGCGTGGTCAGCATGGACAGGGTGCCCACGCTGCTGCCGGTGACCTTCCGGAGCAGGTGGCGCACCGCCTCCTCTCCGCTGCCCCGCGAGACCGGAAGCGCGTGCCCGCCGTCGTGAGGCAGGAAGCCCACGTCACCCTCGTCCAGGGCCAGCATGACCACGGCGGTCTCCGCCCCGAACTTCCGGGTGGCCGCCTCGGCGGCCATCACCTCCACCTGCCCCGCGGCCCGCTGGTGCCGCGGCACGATGAGAGGACGGAGGCCGTGGGCCCGCTCCAGCGAGCCGGCGATCGCCTCGAGGTGCGGGCCGCCCGGCGCGATGCGCCGCACCTGCAGCTCCTCGAAGCTCCGGGTCAGCCCCGCGTGCCGCACGGTGCAGGCATCGTAGAGAAAGACCATGCGGGGGGTCTTCCGGAACCAGCCGCTCGAGCCGATCCGGCTCCAGCGTTCCACCTCGAGCTCGATCCGGGGCTTGAGCTGTCCGGGATCGATGAGGCCCCGGAGCCGGCGGGCCGGCTCGGTGTCTTCCTGCAGCGCCTGGCGCGGATCGTGGGCCGAGACCTGGGCCTCGTACCGCTCGACCGGGAGCGACGGCCCGCCCGCGATGAACAGGGTGAGGATGCGCCGATCGTCGGCCTGGATCCGAATCCGGCAGGAGACCCCGCGCGACTGGAGGGTGGCTTCGTTGGTGTCGAGGTAGATGTCGCGGTGGAAACTCTTGCTGGGCGGAGGCCCCCGGAGCCGGGCCGGCAACGGGGCGTCACGCAGGGCTGCCAGCGCCTCCGGTCCGGAGACATCGCAGCGAAACTGGGACTCTGCGGCCATCAGGCATCACGCACGTCGATCGTCACCACCTTGGGAAGGACGGTCCGCCGCATCGACTCCACCACCAGCGTGCTGGGAATGCTCCGCTTGAATTTCACCTTGTACTGGGCCATCGCCCGGCCCCCGTCGCCGGCGCCGGCCTTCTCGAATTCCCAGCGCTTGGTCTGGCCCTCCAGCACCTGCTCGATGGCGGCGCGAATGGCCGTGGCATCGTCGGGCTGCATCATGACCCGGAGCAGCGAATCGAACTTGGGCTTGGCGGCCTCCGCCTCCTCCGCCGAGGGGCCGGTGTCCATGTCGATGCTCGCGGAGGCCTTCCGGCTCCGCTCGGCGGCCCGCTCCGAGATGGCCTGGAGCTGGTCGGGGGTCATCGACCGGAGCAACTGCTTGTCCACCAGGCTCAGGAACTCCTGGGGCTGGGCGGTCTGCTTGACCCGGTCCAGCCGCTTCTGGATGACGCTCTGCTCCAGCGCGGCCGGCATCCGGCCGAAGTCGAACTTCCAGGCCAGCAGGACCACGAAGTTGTAGAACATCGAGATCGCCAGCGCGGCCGACGCCACCTGCACCCCGGACGCGAGCCCGACCGCGATGGCGAGGAAGATGTAGATCGCGTCCTTGGGATCCTCGAGCCGGTTCCGGAAGCTGACCGCGCCCACCACGCCGCCCAACCCGAAGGCCAGGGCGACGCTGGAGCGCACCAGCATGATCAGTCCGGCGACCACGATCGGCAGGAAGATCAGGGTCTGGACCGTGGACTGGTTGAATCCCTTCTTGGCCCGGGTGAGGATGTACACCCAGGCCACCGGGATCATCATGATCACCGCACCCATCATCGCGACGGTCGATTCGAGCGCGACCCGGGCCGGTGTCGTGTTGACCATGCTCTCGGAGTTCTGGAGCAGGTCCTTCTTGCCGGTGGCCACCGCCTCGGCGAAGCGCTCCATCGTGAAGACGCCCTGGAGGTTTGGGGCGACCTGGTAGAGAACCAGGATCGCCGCGGCGAGCGCCAGGTAGTAGGCGAGAATCTGCATGACGGGGTGAAGCGAGAACCAGGACGGCGAGTTCGAGCGGCTGGACTCCATCGCGGTCCTCTCGTGGGGTCGTCGGGAGGGGGAAAGACGGGCTGCCCAATAAGATAGCTCCGAAGCGGGCAGGGAGTAGGAGGGCCCTCCTCCCTCTTCCTAGCTCAGTGGCACTTCCCGCCGCTCGGATCGTACACCCGGCCGTTGACCGACAGAAACGCCGAGCGCCACTCCTCCTTGCCAAGGGTGAGCTTGAGCACCCCGAAGTGGCCCTGGACCCGGACGGCGCTGTTGGGCACCACGGTGTTGCGCATGCCCCGGAGCTCCCCGCCCCCGGTTCCCACCACGATCTCGACGATGCCGCGGGTGGAATCGGCCAGACCGGCCGGCGTCATCGGCTTGAACCGCTCGTAGTCGTGGTCGTGCCCGTTCAGGATCAGGTCGACGTCGCTGTTGTAGAGCTGGGTCCAGAGTCCGGCAAGCAGCCGATCGCTGCCATGCCACCCCGAGCTGAACCGGGGGTTGTGCCAGTAGGCCAGGGTGCACTTACGGGTGTTGAACTTCAGGTCGTCGTTGAGCCAGTCCTCCTGGGCCTTCCGCTCTTCCGGGGTGAAGACCGAATTCACCACGATCTCGCTGTTGAGCACGATCACGTGCCACTCGCCGAAATTGTAGCTGTAGAAGCCCTTTCTCGGCTCCCCGGCGCGCTTCCCGAAGTATTCGTAGTACGGTGCCGCGCCGAAGATGGAATGCTCGTGGTTTCCCGGCGCGGGGTAGATCCGCTTGATGATCCGCTTGGCGGTGTCGCCCCAGGACGGGGTGAAGCAGAGCGCGAAGTCCCGGTCGGAGCCGTCGGGGTAGGCGTTGTCTCCCAGGGAGAAGACCGCGTCCTCGACGCCGGCGGCGCTGTCGGCCTTGAGCACGCTGTCCACCAGCGCGGCGGTGAACTCGTCGCCCTCGGAGGTGCAGCTGGCGATGTCGCCGGCGCCGATCATGACCGAGGCGCCGGTCAGGGCGACCGCCTCCGCGGGCGCGTCGGCGGGAGGAGGCGTCGTGTTGACCTTGGGCTTGCAGGCGATCAGGACCAGCAGGAAACCAGCGGGCAACCAGAATAAGGAAAGCCGCACTCCGGATACCCCCATCGTGTAGGACGCCCTGCCCTGCCGGTGCTGAATCTAGAATATCATCCCGGTGCGGAGTCGCGCGCCGGTGAGCCCCTGGCCTCCGCC
The DNA here is from genome assembly GCA_041486305.1 of Gemmatimonadota bacterium. Classification (GTDB taxonomy): domain Bacteria; phylum Gemmatimonadota; class Gemmatimonadetes; order Gemmatimonadales; family GWC2-71-9; genus JABFSM01. The sequence continues at coordinate 4,748 of JBGPLG010000117.1, read as the reverse complement.
GACCTCGACGCTGAGCGCCGTGGCCGAGTTCAGGATGCCGAGCCACAAGCCGACCCCGGTGGCGGTGTGCCAGCCGCCCGGCGACTCGCCGTTCAGGTACACCCGCCCCGCCTCCGCGAACCCGAAGACCCCGACGTTGAGCGGAAGCACATAGGCAAACCGGGCCAGGGAAAGCTGGAGCTCGGCGGTTCCGGTCAGGGCGGCGTCTCCCGCGAAGCGCTGGGGGTCGAGGGATCGCACCGCCATCCGCCCGCCGATGAAGGCCGCCTCGTGAAAGGGAAAGTCGCCCAACACCTTCTTGGCCGCGCCCCGGAGCACCAGCTTCGGGTGGGCGGGGACCGGAAGAGTAAAGTAGGTCAACGCGGCCGCGGCAAGCGAGCCGAACCCTTGCTTCACGTCCCAGATGGCGGGGAACCAGCTTGCGCCCGCCTCGATGAGAACCCCGCGATGGGGATCCTTGGACCGGTCTCTCCCGTCGTGGGTCAGGTGGAACTGGAGCCCGGCCTGACCGAACCCGCCGAACCCGTACGGGCGCTGGGCCGAGACGTAGCGGCCGGCCACGCTGTCGGTGCTGGCGTACTGGATCACCGGCCCCAGGGAGATATCGCTCCGCGCACCGAGCGCCAGGCCTATGCTGGGGTGAAGCAGCCACTGCCGCTGCCGAACCTGGTAGAAGTCGGATCCGGAATCGGGCGAATTATTGCCCAGACCGTGGAAGTTGATGACTTCGATTTCCGACATCCGGGCCTGCCCGGTGAAATGCAGCCGGGACTCCTCTCGCCGCTGGTCAACGATGGCCGAGACCCGGTACCCCCGGTACCGGGTGGCATACTCTCCGCTCACGCCGAACCGGCTCCCGTAGGGCCGCTTGCGAAAGCCATAGTAGTACTTGTTCAGCGCCGCGCCGAGGAGCAGGCCGATGTTGCGGTCGGAGGTGATCGCCAGGCCGGGAACGAACCGGTCCCCGCGATCCCGGGGCGGCGGCACCAGGGTGCCGCTGCGTTTGACCCAGGGCCGGCGGTTCCAGGCCGAATCCGGCCCATACCCGACTCCGCCGACCACGCCGGCATCGTACAAATGCGTCGGGCCCGGCTTGCCGCGTACGGTGGATGAGTCGACCAGGCGGTTGGTGCCGTTGCCGCCGATGATCCAGACCGGAATGCTCCGGTCGGCGCGGCCGGTGATCCGCGCGCTGTCGTCCCCTCCGTGAAGGTAGAGCCGGATCTGGTCGGTCTCTTCCGGGTTGAAGCGGCGGCGGAAGTAAGGGTCATGGTCCCCCGACCGGAGCTCGACCTCGACCGACCCGTCGTCCCGGCGGGTGACGGAGGCATGATCGGCGGCATCGGTGGCGTGGATGTCCTGCACCTCGGCGAGGTAGCGGTAGAACCGGGTCGCGACGTCGGGAATCTGCTCCCGGCGCGCCTTCAGGATCTCGGCGAGCTCGGGCGCCTCGTCCCGGAACTCGACCAGCATGGCGCCCACCGCGCCATCGATCGCCCGGTCGGTGAGGCGGCGCTTCAGGTCCTCGGCCACCGAATCCCAGACCGGCTTCTCGAGCCCGGCCAGGAGCCGCCGGTCGAATTCCAGGGCATTCCAGGTCAGCCCATGAATGCTGGGGTAGGTGGCCCGGAAGGTCATCACGTTGGGCGCCACCAGGCCGATCGCCTTGACGATCCCGCCGTGGGAAATGAACGGCTTGTCCCGGTCCCGCGGGATGGGCACCCAACCGGTGGCGCCGGTGTCGAACCGGGCCCATTTCCACTGGCCGGGGTGACGATCCCAGTCGTTCATGAACATGTCCATCAATCGCGCCTTGAGATAGGCACGGGCGTCGATACGCCGGACCGGATCCCGGTCGAGCTGCTTGAGGAGCGAGTCGCTGTCGATGATCTCGGCGGCGCCGGCAAACCCGGCGGCGCTGTCCGGCTTGTGGGGATAGATCTCGATCATGCCGAGCTTGCCGGCGAATTCCGCGCGAAACTCCCCCAACAGCGAATCGTCGGGCATCGCGGCGAGGATCGGCGTGACATGCAGCACGCCGGCGGCGTCCAGGAGGCTCGCGGCCACCTCGGCGGCAGCCGGATGCTGGGCGCTCACCTGATTGCGGGTGATCTGTTCCACGAAGGTATTCTCGAACCCCGCCGGAATGGTGACCTTGTCCTTGTCGACCAGGCGGAACACGTACTCATTCCCGTCCCCGGCGGCAAACCGGAGCGACTTGGTCTGATTCCCGCCCCCGCGCTTGAGCGGCCGCAATCCGCCGGCAAACCGATCCAGCTCCAGCACCGGCACCTTGATCGGGGTGGCCCAGAGATCACGATAGGTGGAGCCGTAGAGAAACCGGTGCAGCCCACTTCCCTTGTAGCGCAGCCCCGGAGCCAGGGCGACCGAATCACGTCCCGCGGCGGCCGGCGGGCCGCCCTGGGCCGGTGCGACCGCCGGCAGCAGGACCAGGAGCGCGGCCGCGAGCCAGGACTTCATCCGGGGGGAGGGAACGCGCGGCGTGATCAGGGCCAGCGATACAAGGAGACGACGGCGGGTCGCTTGACCGCCTCGTCACTGATGATCAGGATGCTGTCCCTGGTGATGGCCACTCCTTCGGCCATGTCGTGGATTCCCGGGAGGGGCCGGGACTGGAGTACCACCCCCGCGGGGGTGATCACGATCAGGGCCCGCTGCTGGGATGCGATCAGCACGTAGTTCCCGGTCGCGGGGTCGATCGTAAGGTCGGAGGGGTGAATCGCGGTCCAGCCGTTGGAGCCGGCGGCCTGATCGAGCGGCACGGTGAGCGTCGAGAGCCTGGCGCTGTCGCCCTTCTCGAGCTTCCAGCGGTAGATCACCAGGAAACCCTTGAGCTGTTTCGACAGGACATGTTTGCAGGCGAGCAGGAGTGAGCCGATGGCCGGATCGAAGGCCATTCCCTCGAATTCGCATTCCTTGCCGAGATGGGTGTCGTGAATGGTGTAGTCGACCCGCTCCCCCGCGGCGCCTTCCTTGAATTCGTAGAGGTTGCCGTTGCTGGCCAGCAGGAAGATCCGCTCGCCGGCCACGGTGATCGATTCGAAATCGGCGTGGACGGTGTGGTGCTTGCCCAGCAGGAATTGCTTCACCACCCGGCCCCGGCGATAGTCGATTTCCGACACCGCGCCGCGCTCGTCGTCGTGGGCCAGCAGCCGCTGGTCGGGCGTCAGCGCGAGCCCGGAGATCTCGGACAGGCCGACCGGCATGATCCAGCGCGCCAACGGCTTGTCGTGATCGGCGAGGGAGTCCGGCTCCGCCATGGCATGGGCCAGGCGGGCCTCGCGCTCCGCGATCCGCGCGCTGTCGGCGCTGTTGGCAACCTGGCCCGGCGCGGGGCGGCAACCCAGCCCGGCGAGCGCGGCCACGAGGAGCCCGGTGGCGGCGCGGCTTCGGGTCACTGGTCCGCCGCTTCCGCCGCCTCGAGGAACGTGGCATCCAGCTCGGCGTCGGCGCTCAGAATCGTGTCATGCGCCTTGGCCCGGACCGCCGTCAGCAGGATGTCACGGGTGGTGGACTTGCGCAGCTTGACCAGGTAATACAGCTCGGACGGCTTGCCGCTGTTGGTGACGACCTCGTCGAGCCGCCAGCGTCCCACGATCTCGTCCAGCGTCGCCGCGACCCGCTCCTGCGCCTCGGGGAGCTTTTCGGTGGTGACCGAGAGGATGGCGTTGTAGCGGGCCTTCTTCTTCTCGGGCCCGAGAATCTTGCGGATCCGCTCGAACCGCTGGGCCAGGGCCAGGGCCTGCTTCTGGTCCAGGGCCAGCACCAGGTCTCGGTCGGGAACCGAGCCGTTGGTGCCCGAGTTGGCCAGCTGGGTCAAGGGCTCGGCCCAATGCGATGTGGTGCTCGGCTCCAGCACGTTGCGGCCGAAGTCGTACCGCCAGGTGAGAATCAGCAGGAAATTGAAGATGACCGAAACCAGCGTCGCGACGATGAGGGTCTCCACACCCGCCGCGAATCCCACCGCGATCGCCAGGAAGACGAACACCACATCCCGCGAATCACGCAGCGTGGTCCGGTAGCGCACCGCCGCCACCACGCCGGCCAGACTGAACGCCAGGGCGAGGCTGTTCTGGACGATCAGCACGATGCCGGCCACGACCAGAGGCAGGAACAACAGCGTCTGCGCGACCGACTGGTTGTGGGTCTTGCTGGGCCGGGTCGACATGTAGACCCAGGAAACCGGGAGCATCAGGGCCAGGGTTCCCAGCAGGATGATCGTCGTGCGGATGGTGAGCTCGAGGCGCGGCGGCAGGTCGGTTGCCGAATTGCCGGCGCGCTCGGCGGCCAGCCCATCCTGCATCAGCTGGGGCGCCAGGACGAGCTCCGAGGCGTTCTGGCCGCCGAACACCCGGTCCACCACCGGAAAGAAACGAACCAGCGCCACGATGATCCCGCCCAGCAACACGTAGTAGGCCACCAGCCTCCGTACCGGCCGGTCGGAGCCGAGCGTAAGGACATCGATCATCTTGCGGAAGAATTCCATCGGCCATCCTCGAGTCGGAGCCTGCCGATTATTACGACGCTTTGAAGCGATTTTGAGGCACAACCTGGCCGATTTCAGGCCGGTTCGGGCTCCCCTAGAAGGGGAACCCGAACCCTGCGATGATCCGGGAGCCCTCCTTCGAGCGGTCCGGCGCGCCGGCCCCGACGAAGAGCACATTCCCCCGGCTCAGGAACGAGAGCCAGACGCCTCCGCCGAACGAGGAGTGCATCTCGTTGGATGT